>CAZXFY010000001.1:0-183716 GCA_964639855.1 uncultured Stakelama sp.
AGGGACTGGGACGTCAACGAGCCTGCCGAACTCGCCCGAGTGCTCGATATCTATGAAAGCATCCGCGCCGGTTTCGACGGCGAGGTCAGCCTTGCCGACCTGATCGTGCTCGGCGGCTGCGTCGGGATCGAGAAGGCGGCGAAGGATGCCGGCCATGCCGTGGCGGTGCCCTTCGCGTCGGGCCGCGGCGACGCCTCGGCCGAGCAGACCGATGCCGAGAGCTTCGCGCCGCTCGAACCCAGGGCCGACGGCTTCCGCAACTACCTCCAGGTCCGCTTCAGCGTGCCGACCGAGGAATTGCTGGTCGATCGCGCCCAGCTCCTCGGCCTCAGCGCGCCCGAAATGGCGGTGCTGGTGGGCGGCCTGCGCGTGCTCGGCGCCAATCACGGCGGGTCGGCGCATGGCGTGCTCACCGATCGGCCGGGGCAGCTCACCAACGACTTCTTCGTGAACCTGCTCGATATGGGCACGGCGTGGAAGGAGGTCGATGACGAGGGCGACGAGGTCTTCGTCGGCACCGACCGCCGGACCGACGCGCAACGCTGGACGGCGACGCGCACCGATCTCGTCTTCGGCTCGAACGCGCAGCTCCGCGCGATCTGCGAAGTCTATGCGGCGGCCGACGCAGGCGACAGGTTCGTCGATGATTTCGTCGCCGCCTGGGCCAAGGTGATGAACGCCGACCGGTTCGATCTCGCGCGGGCCTGATATGCCCGCCAGCCCGGCCGCCGCATCACCGCGGCGGCCGGGCTGGACACCTCCCCTAAGTGTATTATACCAATAACTCACTTGCTGATGCCGGAAGGTGGAGTCGATCGGGATGCTGCGTGCGATCATCGCGGTCCTGCTGGGCGTGCCGTGGCTGGTCGGGGCGGCCGCCGCGCAGACCTATCGTCCCGCCTTCGATCCGGGCGCGCTCAAGGGACCGCGCGGCGGCGAACGCAACCAGGTTCTGATCCTCGGCACGCCCCACCTTCGCGCGCTTCCCGATCGCTTCGATCCGGCCGACCTCGCGCCGCTGCTCGATCGGCTCGCCGCGTGGCATCCGCAGGCGATCGCGATCGAGGCGCTGTCGGGCACGCAATGCGACGCGCTGCGCCGCTATCCCGAACGGTATGAAGAGACGGTGGCCGCCTATTGCCGCGATCCCGCACCGGCGCGCGCCGCAACCGGGCTCGACGTGCCGGCCGCCACCGCCGAGGCGGATCGCCTGCTCGCCGACTGGCCCGCCGATCCGACGCCCGCGCAGCGCCGCCACCTCGCGGCCGTGTTCCTCGCCGGCGGAGAGCCGGCATCCGCGCTCGTCCAATGGCTGCGCCTGCCCGCCTCCGAACGCCATGCCGGCGACGGGCTGGACGCAGCACTGGTCGCCTCGCTCGAGGCGCTGAGGACCCGGCGCAACGAGACGACGCTCATCGCCGCACCGCTCGCGGCACGGCTCGGGCTCGATCGCGTCCATGCGATGGACGATCACACCGCCGACGCGCCGGTTTCGGACGAAAAGGCCTATGCCGCGGCGATCACCAAGGCATGGGACAATCCCGCGACAGCCCGGCGCAAGGCGATCAGCGAGCGGCTGGAGGCGCGGCTCGGCACGGGCGATGCCGTGCTTGCCATGTATCGCAGCTATAATTCGCCCGACATGCCGCCGCTCATCTTCGAGAGCGATTTCGGTGCGGCGCTCAACGAGCCCTCGCCGCAGCGGTTCGGAAGACGCTATCTCGCTTATTGGGAAACGCGCAACCTGCGCATGGCCGCCAACATCCGCGAGATGCTGGGCGCCGATCCGGGCATGCGCGCGCTCGTCATCGTCGGCGCTTCGCACAAGCCTTATCTGGAGGCGTATCTCGACGACATGCACGACGTGCAGCTCGTCGATGCCGAGGCGGTGCTGCGCTAGGGCCGATCGACATTCAGCTCTGGCGAATGTCGATCGGCCCTGAGATTGGATGCGAGGCCGCGCAGGGCTCGGGTCTGCGGCCGCGGTCGCAGGTGCCGAGACACGGCAGCGGTCCCGGCAGGGTCCTGCCATGGCGAACCCTCTCGACGCGCGCGCGGCTGGCCCCATCGCCATGCCGCCGCTATCGAGGCGGGTCACGAATTGCGAAAGAATGCCGAGCCGATGAACGACGTCCTCCAAAACCGCGCCCGAACCGATTCCGGCTGCCGCGAATGGCTGCATTGGGCGGTGGGCGAGATCGAGGCGGATGCGATGCGGTCTGCGGATACGCATCTCATCAAGGTGCCGCTTGCGGGGCTTGAGGGGATCGACGTCTATTTCAAGGACGAATCGACCCATCCGTCGGGCTCGCTCAAGCACCGGCTGGCGCGCTCGCTGTTCCTTTATGGCTTGTGCAACGGCTGGATCGGCAAGGGCACGCCGGTGATCGAGGCGTCGTCGGGCTCGACCGCGATTTCGGAGGCCTATTTCGCGCGCCTGCTGGGCTTGCGCTTCATCGCGGTAGTGCCGCCCGGGACCGCACCCGCCAAGCTCGCCGAGATCGAGCGGCTGGGGGGCGACACGCATTTCGCGCAAGGCAGCGACATCTATGCCGCCGCCGAACGCCTCGCAGCGGAGCTGGGCGGCCATTACATGGACCAGTTCACCTATGCCGAGCGCGCGACCGACTGGCGGGGCAACAACAACATCGCCGAATCGATCTTCGAGCAGATGGCGCACGAGCGGTATCCGGTACCGACCTGGATCGTGGTCGGCGCGGGCACCGGCGGCACCTCGGCGACGATCGGCCGCTACGTGCGCTATCACCGCCCGAGCTGCCGGCGCACCCTGCTCGCGGTGGTCGATCCCGAAGGCTCGGTGTTCGCGGAAAGCTGGCGCAGCGGGCGCACCGATCTCACCACCGAGGCGCGCAGCCGGATCGAGGGGATCGGCCGCCCGCGTGTCGAGCCCTCGTTCCAGCGCCATGTGATCGACCGGATGATCGAGGTCGAGGATGCGGCGAGCTTCGCCGCCACGCGCTTTCTTTCGGAGCGCCTCGGCCGCCGGGTCGGCCCCTCGACGGGCACCAACCTCGTCGGCGTGCTCGATCTGGCGCAGGACATGGCCGCGCGCGGCGAAACCGGCAGCATCGTCTCGCTGATCTGCGATCCCGGCGAACGCTATCTCGACAGCGCCTTCGACGAGGCATGGCTCGACGAACACGTGCCCGCGCATCACGATTGGGCGGAACGGCTGGCGCGCCATTGAGCCGGCAGCGCGCGGGCGCCGACGGGAACAAACGGCCGCATCCGCGGATTTCCGCCGTGTAACGCCTTCGGGCACTGCATCAGGAGAGACCGTCATGCGCACCCTCGTCTTCGCCGCCGCCGCGTCGCTTTGTGTGCTCGGCGCCTGCACGCCCGAACCGGCCGATCAGACCGGCAACGCCATGCCGGCCACCAACGACACCGCGATCGATACTGTGTCGAACGACATGACGGGCAACGCGATGGCCTCGGCCGCGCTTCCCACCGACGCGCAAGGGTTCATGACCGCCGCCGGGGCGAGCGACCTCTACGAAATCCAGTCCTCCCGGCTGGCGATCGACAAGTCGCAGAATCCGTCGGTCAAGGAATTCGCCGATACGATGATCGCCGATCATACCAGGACGACGCAGGCGGTGGCCGACGCCGCGAAGAAGGCCGGCCTCTCCGCGCCGACGCCCGAAATGACCCCCGACCAGCAGCAGCAGGTCGAAACGCTCACCTCGCTCACGGGGCACGATTTCGATGTCGCCTATGCCGAACAGCAGCTTCCCGCGCATCAGAAGGCGCTGCTGCTCATGACCAATTATGCGCAGAACGGCGATACGCCCGCATTGCGCGAGGCGGCGCGGAGCGCGATTCCGACCATCGAGCATCACCTTGCGAGCCTCAAGCAGATGACGGGGCTGGATCGCTGATTTTGTTGCGGCGCCGGCCCACTCCCCCACCCCACCACCCAGTCAACATAATGTCTTGTGGTGGGGTGGGGGAGTGGGCCGGCGCCGCTTCCGCGCGAGCGGAACAACGTCTAGAACACGCGAATGATCAGGATCGGGATCGGCGGCTGGACCTACGCGCCATGGCGCGGCACCTTCTATCCCGAAGGGCTGCCGCAGAAGAAGGAGCTCGACTTCGCCAGCCGCGCGGTGACGGCGATCGAGATCAACGGCACCTATTACGGGCGGCAGAAACCCGAAAGCTTCGCCGCCTGGGCCAGGGCCGCACCCGACGGCTTCGTCTTCGCTGTCAAGGGCTCGCGCTACTGCACCAACCGCAAGGTGCTCGCCGAGGCGGGCGACTCGATCACCCGCTTCGTCGAGCAGGGGATTGTCGAATTGGGCGACAAGCTCGGCCCCGTCCTGTGGCAGTTCATGGCGACCAAGAAGTTCGATGCCGAGGACATGCAGGCGTTCATCGACCTACTGCCGGAGAAACATGCGGGCGTGCCGCTGCGCCACGCGATCCAGGTGCGGCATGAAAGTTTCGCGGTGCCCGAATTCGTCGCGATGGCGCGCAAGGCGGGCATCGCCATCGTCTTCGCCGAATCGGATACCTATCCCGCGATCGCCGACGTCACCGCCGATTTCGCCTATGCGCGGCTCGAAAACGCGGTCGAAGACGAACCCGCCGGCTATTCCCCCGCCGACCTCGACCGCTGGGCCGCCGCCGCGCGCATCTGGGCGGCGGGCGGCGCGCCCGATGGCCTGCCCTATGTCGAGGCCGTGCCGCCCGAAGAGCGCCCGCGCGACATTTTCGTCTTCTGCATCAACGGCGCCAAGGTCCGCGCGCCCGCCGCCGCGCAGGCGCTGATCGCGCGGGTGCGGGGCCGATGACGGTTCGACGCGCGCGGCCGTCCGGGCGTCGAGGCTATCTGTCCTCCACCAGCCGCCCGTAGAGCTCGGGCCGGCGGTCGCGGAAGAAGCCGAAGGCGGCGCGGTGGCGCTTCACGCGATCGAGGTCGAGCGTCGCGGTGATCACGCCCTCCTCCTCGCGGTCCAGCTCGGCCAGGATGTCGCCGCGCTCGTCGCAGATGAAGCTGGTGCCGTAGAAGGTCTGGCCGCCCTCGGTGCCGACCCGGTTGGCGGCGACCACGGGCACCACGTTCGACACCGCATGCCCCACCATCGCGCGCCGCCACAGCCGCGCGGTGTCGAGCCCCTCGTCGTGCGGCTCGCTGCCGATCGCGGTGGGGTAGAACAGCACTTCCGCGCCCATCAGCATCATGGCGCGCGCGGTTTCGGGATACCATTGGTCCCAGCACACCCCGACACCGAGCCTGGCGCCGGGGCCGTCCCAGACCTTGAAGCCCGTGTTACCGGGGCGGAAATAGAATTTCTCCTCATAACCCGGCCCGTCGGGAATGTGGCTCTTGCGATAGACGCCCGCGATCCGGCCGCCCGGCTCGATCATCGCGAGGCTGTTGTAATGGTGCGGCCCGTCGGCCTCGAAGAAGCTGGTCGGAATCCACAGGCCCAGCTCGTCGGCGAGGCGCTGCATCGCGATCACCGACGGGTGCTCGGCGGTCGGCCGCGCGGTCGCGAACAGCCCTTCGTCCTCGACGCGGCAGAAATATTCGCCCTCGAACAATTCGGGCGGCAGCACCACCTGCGCGCCCCGCCCGGCGGCCTCGCGCACATGTTCGGAGACGCGCGCGATGTTGGCGGCCGTGTCGTCCGAAAAAGCGAGCTGGAGCGCGGCGACGGTGATCTCGGTCATGCGCCGCTATCTAGGGTCCGGACTCATAAGCAGCAACGGTCGGGCGGCAATGTCGCGCTCAGGCCTCCGTCATCGCCGGCGGCGTGCCCGAATGGATCGTCACGCCATGCTGCACCGGCGCGGCGGCCTCCGGGCCGCGATGGATGCAGACGCCGAAGCTGCGGTTGACGGGCGCCGCCGCGGTGGCGGCTTCCTGCTTCGTCGCCGCGTCCGCGGTCGCGATGCCGCTGCCGCTGCCGCGATGGACGCGCACTCCGGCTTCGATCGCCTCGATCACCGCCTCGGTCGCCTTCTCGGCGAAGCGGACGCCGGGGCGCACGCCGGGCTCGACGCCGCCATAATCCTGCCGGAACGCGAGCGACCCGCCCCAGGCGCCCGGCAAGCGATAGAAGATGTGCTCGCCGACCGAGCCGACATTGGTGACGCGCGAGGCCCAGCCGGGATGGACCGCCTTGGTGTGATAGAAGGTCGCCGATCCGACCGGCGCATAGACGAACCCCGCCAGTGCCGCTGCCGCCACCTTGCGCGCCTCCTCCCACGCCGCGGGCTCGCGCCGCGCGGCGAGCGAGCCGTCGCAGGTGAACGTGAACTGGCAGCCGGTGCTGCGCGACGCGCCTTCATAGACCGTCCCGCACACGCTGTTCGGGAAGGCGGGGTTGCGCACGCGGTTGAGCACCACCTGCGCCACCGCCTGCTGACCCTCGATCGGCTCCGAGCGCGCCTCGTAATAGACCGCCTGGGTCAGGCAATCGAGCGCGCGGGCGGCGTCGCCGGCGCTTGCGGCAGTGTCGAGAAAGGCGGGCGCCGGCATCACCGAAACCGCGTCGCGCAGCGTCGGCGCCCCCGCATGCGCCAGCAACGCCTCGGACGGGCCCGGCGGCACTGCGGAAGTTGGCATGGGCGCGGGGGGCGGCACGGGAATCGTCACGCGCGCCGTCTCGCGCGGCGCCGCGCCCACGCATGACGTGGCGGCGATCAAGATGCCCAGCCCGAAGGCGATCCGCGTGTCCATGTCCCCGCCCGACGGTGCAAAACCCCGCCGCTGCCATAGGAACGAACCGTTGCGATCTGCTTAACCCAACATGGTTGTTTCGTTATCGAAACGATCTGCGCTCAGGCCGTTTCTGCACAACCTTCGCCATCTTCCGCTCTCAGCCGGGTATTTGCTGCGAGATGCAGTGAAAGCTGCCGCCGCCCGTCAGGATGTGGTCGGCGCGCAGCCCGACAACCTCGCGACCCGGGAACAGATCGCCGATCGCGGCGACCGCGGCCGCATCGTTGGCGGCGCCGTATTGCGGCACGACCACCGCGGCGTTGCCGATGTAGAAGTTCATGTAGCTCGCAGGCACGATCTCGTCGTCGTGCAGGATGCGCCCCGGCGAGGGCAGCCGCACCAGCTCGACGCGGCCGAACTGCTCCGCGCGCTGGGCGGCGCGCTGATAGACCTGCCAATTCGGATCGTTCTCGACCGGCTCGGGAACGGCGAGCCGCGCCGGCCCCACGAACCGCGCGAGATTGTCGACATGGCCGTCGGTATGATCGTTGACCAGCCCGTCGCCGAGCCACAGCACGTCGACGAAACCCAGATCGTGCTGGAGCCGCTCCTCGATGTCGGTCTTCGACAGGCCGGGATTGCGGTTGCGGTTGAGCAGGCATTGCTCGGTGGTGACGGCGAGCCCGGTGCCGTCGCCGTCGATCGCGCCGCCCTCCAGAATCCAGCCGCACGGTTCGGGCTCGATCCCGAGCCGGGCGGCGAGCCGTTCGCCGATATCGTCGTCACCGGGCAGATCGTATTTGCCGCCCCAGCCGTTGAACGCGAAATCGCGCGCCGTCCCGTCCGACAACAGGATCGGGGCGGTATCGCGCAGCCAGATATCGCCGAAAGGTTCGGTGATCACCTCGGCGAACGGCGCCGCCTTGCGCGCCGCCGCGGCGGCTTCGGCATCGGCGGCGACGAGCAGCACCGTCTCGCCCTTGCCGCCGGCATGGACCGCGCGTGCGAAGGCGGCGACCTCCTCGCGGGCAGGGGCGAGATCCTGCTTCCACAGCTCGGCATGGCTCGGAAAGCCGATCCACACCGCCTTGTGCCGCGCCCATTCGGCGGGCTGCACCACGCGCGCCATGTGCCTCGTCCTTACTGCGCCACCGCCGCGCGCGATTCCTGCCGGATCGCGCGGAACTCGGCATCGGGGCGCCATTCGGGCCAGTCGTTGCCCTCGGCCAGCTCGCGGCCGAGCCGGTAATAGATGGTCAGGTCGTCGATCGCGCCCGACCAGTCCCAGGTCGGATCATATTCGTCGGCGGGCTGGTGATAACGGTGCTCGCCATAGTCCTTCGATGCCGCCTCGCCCGCGGCGACACCGCCCTCGACCAGATCCTCGCCGCTGCCCGCGTCGAGCATCGGCACGCCCAGCTTGGCGAAGCTGAAATGGTCCGATCGGTAATAGCCGCCGCGCTCCGGATGCGCCTCCGGCTCGACGCGGCGCCCCTCGGCCTTGGCGAGCGGTGTGACGAGATCGTCGAGCTCGGACTTGCCGTAGCCGGTGATGACGAAATTCCTGGTGCGCCCGTTGACGTTGAGCACGTCCATGTTGACGCCCCCCACAGTGAGCCCGAGCGGGTAGATCGGATGCTCCGCATAATAGCGCGAGCCGAGCAGCCCCGATTCCTCCGCCGTCACCGCCATGAAGGCGAGCGTGCGCGCGGCGGGGCCTGCCTTTGCGTGCGCCTCCGCCAACGCGACCAGCCCTGCGACCCCGCTCGCATTGTCGAGCGCGCCGTTGCAGATGCCGTCGCCGTCGACGGGATCGCAATGGCCGAGATGATCCCAATGCGCGGTGTAGAAGACGGTTTCCTGCGGCCGCTCGGTGCCCGGCAGTATGCCGATCACGTTCTTCGACGCCTGCCGCCGGATCGCGTTGTCGAACGAGAAGCTCGCCTTGAGCCCCAGCGGCACCGCCTTGAAGCCCTTGTGCTTCGCCGCCTCGGCGAGTGTCGCGAAATCCTTGCCCGCGCTCGCGAAGAGCTGCTTCGCCGCATCGAGCTGAATCCACCCGATCGCCTTGCTCTGATCCATATGGTCGCCCTCGGCGTCCAATTCGAGCTGCGGGCCGGTCCACGACGATTGCACGACGTTCCAGCCGTAGGAAGCGGGCGCGGTCTGGTGGACGACGATCGCGGCGGCCGCGCCCTGCCGCGCGGCCTCCTCATATTTGTAGGTCCAGCGGCCGTAATAGGTCATCGCGCGGCCGTCGAACAAACCGTCCTTGCCCTCGCTCTGCCAATCGGGGTCGTTGACGAGGATGACGACCGTCTTCCCCTTCACGTCGATCCCGGCATAATCGTTCCACCCGCGCTCGGGCGCGTTGATGCCGTAGCCGACGAAGACGACGTCGCTGTCCTTCACCTCGATCCGCGGCACGACGCGATAGGTGGCGATCACCATGTCGTCGCGATAATCGAACGACAGCGGCGTGCTGCCGCCGGTAATCGTGATCGGGGCGACGTCGTTCGCGGTGATCTCGACCAGCGGCACGTCCTGGAACCAGGAGCCGTGATTGCCCGGCTGGAGCCCCGCCGCCTCGAAGCGCTCGACGATGGTGTTCACCGTCTTGTCCTCGGCGGGTGTGGTCGGGGCGCGGCCTTCATAGGCATCGGAGGAGAGCGTCTGCGTCACCTCCTTCAGCGTATCGACCGAGATGGCGGGCGCATCCTGTGCGGCAGCCGGAACAGCCAGCAGCAGCGCGGCGAGGAACAGCGGAATGGAACGGCGCGACATGCGCGATGTGTGACACCCGATCGCCCCCCGCGCAAGCGGGCGCGGGCGGCTCAGGCGAAGAGCAGGACGCCGCCGCCGAACAGCGGCAGGATCGTGAGGATTCCCCATGCCAGCGCCGCCCCGCGCGAGCCGAGCGCGCCGCCGCGGTGGAGCAGCAGGCCGATCACGAACAACACGACCGACGCCGCGACGAGCGCGAGAACGACCCACATGATCGGATTGCCTGGCCCATTGGTGCCCATCTCGTCATCTCCCGAGGCGCTGCGCGCCGCACCAACGCGTCCGCCGAAGCGAGGTTTCCGGCATTCGGATAATCGCCACCCGATCCGATTTCGGGTGTAACGCGACGACACCGATTGCGCCGGCGAGAAAAATCGGACTAGTGTCCTCGTCGGAACGGGCGGATTTCAGGGGGGATTTTCAGGATGCAGACACGTGCGTGGGCAATAGGGGCCCGTTGGGGTGTTGCGGTGCTTTCATTGTCGGCAATCGCTTTTCCCGCATACGCCCGGCAGATGAGCACGGCGGATGCGGCCACAGCCTTCGGGAAACGGGAAAGCGTACTCGACGCGAGCCTGTCGCCCGACGGATCGAAGGTCGCGACGATCGTGCCGGGGCCGGGCCAGGGAACCGTGTTGGTCGTCACCGATGTCGCGAGCGGTTCGTCCAAGCCGATCAATTTCGCGGACGGCAACCCGCTGGCGCTCATCTCGTGCGGATGGGCGTCGGACACGCGCCTTCTGTGCACCGAATACGGAATCGCGACGATCGAGGGCATTCAGCGGGGGTTTCTCCGGCTCGCATCGCTCAATGCAGACGGCACCGATGCGCGCGCCGTCGCCGCGCAGAAGCGCGGACAATATTGGGCGCAGGGCTCCGATGGGCGCGTGATCGACTGGCGCGACGGTTCGTCACCCAAGGTTCTCATCGAACGCTATTACGTTCCGGTGCGCGCAGCGATGACGCGCATGGGCAACAGCAAGCGAGGCTACGGCGTCGATCTGATCGATGTCGTGACCGGGAAAGTCGATCACGTCGTCAGCCCCAATCCGGTTGCCCGCGGGTACATCGCCGACGGTACCGGCGCGGTGCGGATCATGCAGACTGACGAATCGCTACGGCGCAACACCTTCTCCAAAGGTGTCCAAACCTTCTACTACCGTAAACAGGGAAGCGATGATTGGGAGCCTTTCTCGACATACAATAGCGTGACCGACGAAGGCATGGCGCCAATCGCAGTCGATGGATCGGCGAACGTGGCATACGCGATTCGGCGCGTTGATGGCCGCGATGCGCTGTTCCAGGTCGCGCTCGACGGCTCGATGAAGGAAAAGCTCGCTTATGCCGATCGCAAATACGATGTGTCGGGCGTTATCACGGTGGGACGGCGCGGGCATGTCGTGGCGGCGACCTATTCGAGCGACATCGAACAGGCGCACTATTTCGATCAAAAATATCAGGAACTTACTGCATCGCTATCAGTCGTGCTACCGAACCAGCCGCTGATAAACATTGTCGATTCGAGCGCAGACGGCACGAAGCACCTGGTTTATGCCGAGTCAGACGTGGATGCCGGCCGCTATTTCTACTTCGACGAGAAGGCGAAAAAGCTGCGGCAGATCGCGATCGAACGTCCGCTGCTCACGGGCGTGCCACTCGGCAAGATGACGCCGATTTCCTATCCCGCGGCGGACGGCACGATGATCCCGGCCTATCTCACGCTTCCGCCCGGCAGCGACGGCAAGAATCTCCCAGCGATCGTCATGCCGCACGGCGGCCCCGCCTCGCGCGACGAATGGGGATTCGATTGGCTGACCCAATTCTTCGTCAATCGCGGCTACGCGGTGCTCCAGCCCAATTATCGGGGATCGACCGGCTATGGCGACGACTGGTTCAACGACAATGCGTGGCACTCGTGGAAAACCGCAATCGGCGACGTCGATGATGCGGGCAAGTGGCTGATCGCCCAAGGCATTGCCGATCCCGAGCGGCTCGCGATCGTCGGATGGTCCTATGGCGGCTATGCGGCACTCCAATCGAACGTGCTCGATCCGGATCTCTTTCACGCGGTCGTGGCCATCGCGCCGGTAACCGATCTCGGCATGCTGCGTGACGAGCACAAGGGGTATACGAACACGCGGCTGGCGCTGAACGAGATCGGTGACGGGGCGGAAATCGTCGAGGCGGGCTCTCCGCTGCGGCACGTGGATGCGTTCAAGGCGCCGGTCCTGATGTTCCACGGCACCAAGGACATGAATGTCGACGTGGATCAATCACGCGCTATGGACGAAGCGCTCCATGGGGCCGGCAAGAAGAGCGAACTCGTCGTCTATCCCGACCTTGATCACCAGCTTCGCGATTCGGCCGCACGTATCGACATGCTGACGAAGGCGGCGACTTTCCTCGACAAGAATCTAAACCGGTAAAAAAAGGGGCGGACCGACGGCCGCCCCCCTTTTTGAAACGCCGCGGCGGTTCCCGATCAGCGCGAATAGAATTCGACGACGAGGTTCGGTTCCATCTTCACCGGATAGGGCACCTCGTCGAGCGTCGGCACGCGGGTGAAGGTGACCTTGGCATTGCCGTCGGGCGCGACGTAATCGGGGATGTCGCGCTCGGCGAGGCTCTGCGCCTCGAGCACCAGCGCCATTTCCTGGGCCTTCTTGCCGAGCGTCACCTCGTCGCCCGGCACCACGCGGCGCGAGGCGATGTTGCACTTGACGCCGTTCACGAGGACGTGCCCGTGGCTGACGAGCTGGCGCGCAGCCCAGATCGTGGGGGCGAACTTGGCGCGATAGACGATCGCGTCGAGCCGCTGCTCGAGCAGGCCGATCAGGTTCTGCCCCGTGTCGCCCTTCATGCGCGACGCTTCCTGATAGGCGCGCTTGAACTGCTTTTCGGTGACGTCGCCGTAATAGCCCTTGAGCTTCTGCTTGGCGCGAAGCTGGATGCCGTAATCGGACATCTTGCCCTTGCGGCGCTGGCCGTGCTGGCCGGGGCCGTATTCGCGCTTGTTGACGGGGCTCTTCGGGCGGCCCCAGATATTCTCGCCCATCCGGCGGTCGAGCTTGTACTTGGCGCTGGTGCGCTTCGACATGAATTGTTCCTCAAATTGCGATAACGTTGGTCCCGGTCTCGCCTGCGCCGGAACGTGCCGGACAGGGCCACCGCTTCACCGGGGTGCGGGGCCAATCGCGAAGGGCGTGCGCCTAGCGGCGGGGTGGGCCCGAGTCAAGCTGGACAGCCGGCCGCCGCTCGCCCAAGAGCGCAGGCATGACTCAACCCATCCTTCCCGGCGCGGCCTGTACGACCATGGCCGAGGTCCGCGCCGGCGTCGATCAGGTCGACCGCGAGATCGTGCAGCTTCTCGCCCGTCGCTTCGCCTATATGGACGCCGCCGCCCGCATCAAGCCCGAGCGCCATCAGGTCCGGGACGAAGCGCGCAAGGACCAGGTGATCGCCAACGCCCGCGCCAATGCGCGCGCCGCCAGGCTTCCCGAGGAAGCGATCGCCGCCTTGTGGGATCAACTCATCGAGGCATCGATCGCATACGAATTCGACGAGTTCGACCGGCGGTAATCGGATTCGGCGCGGCCGAATCGGGTACGGCACCGTAAATCTAGGCCCGCGGCGGCTTCTTCCCGTCCAGCGCGCTCAGCACGCCGCGCAGCGTGCGTATCTCCTGGCTCGTCCAGCCGGGCTTGGTGAGCATCGTGCGGAGCGTCCGGCGGGTCGCCGGGGCGCGTTCGGGCGGGTGGAAGAAGCCCGATTCGTCCAGCATCGCCTCCAACTGGCCGTACATCCCCTCGAACTCCTCCTGCGGCGCGGGCGGATCGAGATCGACCTCGGGCGGCGAGGCGAGCGCTTCCCCTTTCGACCATTCATAGGCGACGACCATCACCGCCTGGGCGAGGTTCAACGAACTGAACCGGGGATTGATCGGCACCGTCACGATCGAGCGCGCGAGCGCGACATCGTCGGTTTCAAGCCCGGAACGCTCTGCGCCGAACAGGATCGCCGATTTGCCGGGCGCACCATGGATGTCGCGCGCCGCGGCTTCGGGCGTGAGCACCGGCTTGGTCACGCCGCGCCTGCGCACCGTCGTCGCGTGGACGTGGGCGCAATCGGCGACGGCATCGGCGACCGAGTCGAACAGCCGCGCGCGTTCGAGCACGATATCGGCGCCGGATGCCGCCGGGCCCGCCGACGGATTGGGCCAGCCGTCGCGCGGGGAGACGAGGCGCATCTCGGTGAGCCCGAAATTGAGCATCGCGCGCGCCGCCTTGCCGATATTCTCCCCGAGCTGCGGGCGCACGAGCACGAAGGCGGGCGGCGGGGGGGCGGGGTGATCGGCCATATATCCTCGTTCCGGGGCGGCACCCGCGGCGGCGGGCATGCCGCGCGCCTATCAGGTCGCCGTGTCGGGGCCAATCGTCGGACCGCTATTTCAGCAGCGTCGCCGCGCCTTTCAGGTCTTCGACGAAGCGAGCGAATTCCTCGTCCTTCTTCACCCGGTCGGGGATGCGCAGCAGGTAGCTGGGGTGGACGGTCACCCAGCCGACGCCGCCCTCGGGCAGGTCGAGCGCACGCCCGCGCGACCGCGCGATCGTCATCGCCCTGCCGAACACCGATCGTGCGGCGGTCGCGCCCATCGCCACGGTGACGTCGGGCGCGATCAGCGCGCTTTCCTGCTCGTACCACCAGCGGCAGGCCTTGATCTCGCCGACGTTCGGCTTCGAATGGATGCGCCTTTTGCCGCGCCGCTCGAACTTGAAATGCTTGACCGCATTGGTGACGTAGGTGCGCGCGCGATCGACGCCCGCTTCGGCAAGCGCGCGGTCGAGCACCTGCCCCGCCGGGCCGACGAACGGCGCGCCGGCAAGGTCCTCCTGGTCGCCCGGCTGCTCCCCCACCAGCATCATCGCGGCATCGACCGGGCCTTCGCCGAACACCGTCTGCGTCGCGTTGCGATAGAGATCGCAGCGGGTGCAGCCCTTCGCCTCGTCGCGCGTCGCCGACCAGGCGGTCGCGGCATTGCCCCCGGTCGTTCGGTCGGCAGCGGCCATGCGCCGTCCTCCTCGTTGCCCTCGGCTCAACCCGATAGCGGCCGGCTTGTTTCAGATGCGGGTCACTCTGCTGCCGCGCGGTTGGAGCGTTTTGCCGCGGCCGGTGCGCCCGCCGGCCCCGCATTCGCGCCGAAATGTCCGAAAATTTACTTCTTGTTAACCAAATCTTTCCAGATTCGCCGCGTCGGAACAGTAAGCGTAGGAGATATCCGATGCGGCGGCTCGTTTTCGCCACGGTCTTTTTATGGGCGCTCGGCGCTTGCGCCGCAACGCCGGGTCCGGTCGTCTCGGTGGAGGAGGTGCAGCCCTCGCTGACACCTGCCGAACAGGCGTGGCGCGACACGATCCTGCCCGACGATCGAACGATGCTCGACACATTGTCCTCGATCTGGGCGCATGCGCTCGCTGGAGCGAAGAAGCGGAGCGCGGCGGATGTCGAGGCCGAAGGCGCACTGCTCGACGCCGATACGGCACTGGAGCATCCCGAGCTGCCGCCGGGCTCCTATTGGTGCCGCGTCGTCCGTGTCGGCAAGATCGCCGGGCGTGACCGCTTCCGCTCGTTTCCGAAGCGCTTCTGTTACATCGCCGACGAGGACAAGGGGCTGAGCTTCACCAAGCAGACCGGGAGCGACCTGCCCGCAGGCTATCTTTATGCCGACGGCGATGATCGATACATCTTCCTGGGCGCACGGCAGGAGGCGCCCGGCGACGTCTCGCTCGGCTACGGCGTCGATCCCGACCGCGACGTGGCGGGCGTGGTCGAGCGCGTCGGCCCCTTTCGCTGGCGGCTGGTCGCGCCGCGCGGCGGCGGCAAGGGGATCGACATCTACGAACTGACGCCGGTGCCCGCCGATCAGCAGCCCTCCTGAAGCGTTCAATCGACGGCGGCGATCCGGCCATTGGCAACGGTATAGCGGCGCGCCTCGCCGATCGCGTCGAACAAGGCGGGCTCGGTGCCCGTCATCCACACCTGCCCCGCCATCGCCGCGAGCCGATCGAACAACGCGGCGCGGCGAACGGGATCGAGATGCGCGGCGACCTCGTCGAGCAGCAGCACCGGCGCGGCGCCGGTGCGATGCGCGACCAGCCCGGCATGCGCGAGAACGAGGCCGAGCAGCAGCGCCTTCTGCTCGCCGGTCGAGCACAAGGCCGCGGGCTGGCGCTTGGCGCGGTGCGTGACGACGAGATCGGCGCGGTGCGGGCCGACGAGCGTGCGGCCCGCGGCGGCATCGCGGCGGCGTCCGGCGGCGAGCGCCTGCGCGAGATCGGGCGCGGCCCCTTCGGGATTTTCGAGCGAGAGCGCCGCGCGTGCGAACGGCCCTTCGGGGGCGGCGTCGAGCGCATCGTCGAGCGCGGCCACGGTGGCGGCGCGCGCAGTCTCGATCGCGGCGCCGTGTTCGGCCATCTGCGCCTCGAGTGCGGCGAGCCATTCGGGGTCGGGCGACTCGCCGTCCGCCAGCAGGCGGTTGCGGGCGCGCATCGCGGCCTCGTAGCGGGTGGTGTGCACGGCATGGCCGGGCACGAGTGCGAGCGTCAGCCGGTCGAGAAAGCGGCGGCGCCCGCCGGGCGGCTCGACGAACAGCCGATCCATCGCGGGCGTAAGCCAGAGGATGGTGAGCCATTCCGCCAGCGCATTGGCGGGCGCGGGTGCGCCGTTGATGCGGACGAGGCGGCGGGCGGGGGCGCCGGGGTCGACGCCGGTGGCGATCTCCACATCGCCGCCGATCGTCGCCGCGACGCCGAATCCCCCCGACCCGCTTTGCCGCGCCATGTCGGCGAGGCTCGCGCGCCTCAGGCCGCGGCCGGGGGCGAGCAGCGATACCGCCTCGAGCACGTTGGTCTTGCCCGCGCCATTCTCTCCGGTGAGCACGACGAACCCCGCCGCCGGCGTGAGCACGGCATCGGCGTGGTTGCGGAAATCGGTGAGGACGAGGCGCGAGAGCATACGCGCCTGCGCTTAGCGGGAAAAGCGGCCGAGCGCGATCAGGCGGTGACCGCGTTCGCCTTTTGGGTGCTGAGATAGGAGGCGAGCTCGGCGCCAAGCTCGCGCTGCGCCTTGAGGTACGCGTGCGGCATTTCGATCCCGAGGCGCTTGCGCGCGGCGTCGATCGGCTCGGCCATCAGCTTTTCGTAATCCTCGCCCGACATCCACCTGGCCTTGCGGCCGAGGCGATAGCCTTCCCACACCGCCTTCGCGAACAGCGTGTTGCCGGTGACCTTGAGGCTCTTGAGCGCCGCCGCGCCGCCGATGAACGCCCAGCCGAGCCCGCCCACCTGCGCGTAGCTGAACGCGACGAGGCACGCCTCGCCCAGGCTCTCGTCGGCCTTGTAGCCGGTGAGGACGTGCCAGATATCGTGCGTGTCGCGCACGCGGCGGCCGAACCAGGCATAGGGATGCGGCAACTCGTCCTCGCGAATCACCTTGGAAACCTCGGCGAGGCCGTCGGCCGAATAGCCGGTCGTCTCAAGGAAGTCGCGATAGGCGGCGCCCACGGTGCCGGGCGCGAATTGCGCGATCCATTCGCCGTCGCCGAAGCGCTGTGTCAGCTCGAGCCGTTCGTAGGCGAGCCGGCCGCCCTCCTCGGTCGCGATCAGCCGCGCATAATTGGTTTCCGAATTGCCGACGTTGAGCGCCTTCATGATGCGGAACACCTGCGTGGTGTCGTCGCCGTTCGCGAGCAGCTTGCGAATCGCATCGAACGCCGTCCGCCAGTCGCGGCGGCCGCTGGTGCCGGGGAAGGGGGGAAGCCTGGCCATGAGTCACGTCCTTACTTACAGACGTGTAAGTAAGTTGACGAATGAGGCTCGTCAAGTCACCATGATGGCGTTCAGGATCGTCCGGACGTCCACCAACAGGTCATCCGGCAGCCGACCGATCCGGCCGGCATGCGTCTCTTCGAACGTCGCGATCTTCGCACAACGAATCACGCACGGAATTTTCAGCCCGCATTCGGCGTACCGATCAACGAGGGAAACGTCGTCCGGCCAGCCGCGATTCTCGGCACTGGTGATCATCACGGCCCAGAATAGCCATCCCGGGCCGCCGACGGATCGGGCACTGACGACAAGCGCCGGACGCATCTGGGTTCGACGGCTTTCGACATGCGGGAAAGGCACCCGCACAATGTCGCCTGCTTTAAAGATCGGCGAACGCCTTGCAGTCGGCGTCGGTCGCCCATTCGGTGAACGTCGAAAGATTGCCGACGAAGGCATCGTTGGCGCGGGTCGCGCGCGACAGGACGACCCGATCCCCATCGATTTCCCACGCCAACTCGTCGCCCGGCGCTATGCCGAGCGCCTCGCGCACCGCGCGCGGAATGGTGGTCTGCGCCTTGGACGTGATGCGGCTGTGGATCATTTCCGGAATGTAAGGAATTTCCTTACCGAGGTCCAGACCCCAGGACCGACCGACATTCAGAAGCGGCGAGTCGATAATGGCGGATTTTCGAGACCCGGAGCGCAGCGTGCTTCAAGGCACGTGAGCACGGAAGCTCGAAAAGCCGCCATTTGCAGGCCGCCAGGGCTGAATGCCGGTCGGTCCTGCGTCAAACCCGCATCGGCATCAGCACGTAGAGCGCGGGGGCCTTGTCGTTCTCGCGGATCAGCGTCGGCGCGGCGGCGTCGGCGAGGTGGACCTCGACTACGTCGCCCTCGAGCTGGCCGAGAATGTCGAGCAGATAGCGCGAGTTGAAGCCGATCTCGAACGCCATCGACGTATAGTCGCCCGGCACTTCCTCGGCCGCGGTGCCGTTTTCGGGGCTGGTGACCGACAGCGTGATCTTGTCCTTGTCGAGCGCCATCTTGACCGCGCGGGTCTTCTCGGTCGCAATCGTCGAGACGCGATCGACGCCCTCCTCGAAGCTCCTGGGATCGATCTTCAGGATCTTGTCGTTCCCGGTCGGGATCACGCGGCTGTAATCGGGGAAGGTGCCGTCGATCAGCTTCGACGTGAGCACAGCCTGGCCCAGATCGAAGCGGATCTTGGTGCTCGAGAGCGACACGCCGACCGATCCGTCGATCTCGTCGAGCAATTTGCGCAGCTCGCCCACGCATTTTCTCGGCACGATGACGTCGGGCATGCCCTCGGCGCCGTCGGGCCGCGGCACGGTGACGCGCGCAAGCCGGTGGCCGTCGGTCGCGGCGGCCTTGAGCACCGGCTGCGGATCGTCCGACACATGCAGGAAGATGCCGTTGAGATAGTAACGCGTCTCCTCGGTCGAGATCGCGAAGCGCGCCTTGTCGATGATCTGCTTGAGCGTTTCCGCAGGCAGCTCGAAGGTGGTCGGCAGCTCGCCTTCCGCGATCACCGGGAAGTCGTCGCGCGGCAGCGTCGCCAGGCTGAAGCGCGCGCGGCCCGCGACGATGTTCATCCGCCCTTCGGCCGCCGACAGCTCGACCTGCGCGCCCTCGGGCAGCTTGCGGGCGATGTCGAACAGCGTGTGCGCGGAGACGGTGGTGGCGCCCGCCTGATCGACCGCGGCCGACACGCTCTCGTCGATCTGGAGGTCGAGGTCGGTCGCCATCAGCCGCAGCGTGCCGTCATCCCTCGCCTCGATCAGCACGTTCGACAGGATCGGGATGGTGTTGCGCCGCTCGACCACGGACTGGACGTGGCTCAGCCCTTTCAGCAGGATTGCGCGTTCGATCGTGGCCTTCATCTGTTTCCCCCGGGGCCGTGCCCGTTGATCCCCTTGCAAGCGCGGCCGGGGATGGATTTAGAGCCTTTCCTTAACGCAAAAAAGGGCCGGGGCAAGCGCCCCGACCCTTCCGGATCGTCACGAATCGACGTGCCGGCGATCAGAAGCGCCAGCCGACGCCCGCAACCACCTGATGACGATCGGTGTCGACACTGAAGTTGTTGGTATTCTCGCCGTTGGCGAACTCCAGCCGCGCATCGCCATAGTTCGAATAGCGATATTCGAGCTTGGCGTAGGCGTTGGTGCCGATCGCCTGCTCGACGCCGGCGCCGACACGATAGCCGTCGAGATTGAAATGCTCGCCGGTCTCGGTGTCCTCGTCGCCCGCGATCAGGTCGAGCCGCTGGTTGGTGTAGCCGCCCTTGGCATAGACAAGGGTCGAGGGCCCCGCGAGGAAGCCCGCGCGCGCGCCGATATAGAGATCGCGGCCCGCCTTGACGCGGCCGAAGCCGAGATTGTCGGTATCGACCGTCTCGTTGGTGACCTTGCCGGTCGAGCCCGAAATCTCGGCTTCGGCGCCGATCACGGCGCGGCCGACGCCGATGTCGTACCCGGCATCGATGCCGTAGAGCAGGCCGTCGGCCGTCTGGTCGTCGCCGGCAATGTCCGAATCCTCGGTGCTGCCGGGGCTGAGGCCGTCATAGCCGGCGATCACGCCGATGCGCGGGCCGGTGAAGGTCGACGCATCCTGCGCGAATGCCGGAGCAGCGAACGCGCCCGTGGCGGCGACGGCGGCGGCGGTGAGAACAAGCTTACGCATAAGAACTCCATTCATATCTCGCCCCAGGGGGCCGGGGCGGAGAGCGGAAATGGGTAGCGCCGCGCGAAGTTGCATGAACCTCAGATAAACGCGGAAAAGCGTTGCTTTTGCGCCACACGGGCTTGAAAGAGGGGCGATGGATTCCAAGGCGAGAGCGGGGCGGGGCTTCATCGCGCGGCAGGACGAACCCAGGCGCCGTCGGGCCGCGGGCAGGGCGCCGGCATGAGCCTCGCCGCGCTCGCGCTGGTGCTCGCTGCCGGGCCACAGGCGGTGGGCATCTACGATGGCTGGGGCGCGTTCCGCGACGAGATGCGCTGCTACGCGATCGCGAAGCCCGTGCCGGGGAGCGCCGCGGCGCGGATGGGCGCCTATGCGAGCGTCGGCACCTGGCCCGGGCGCGGCATCCGGAACCAGTTCGGCGCGCGGCTCAGCCGCACGGCCCGAGAGGACGCGCGCATCACGCTCAGCATCGACGATCGCCGATTCGAGCTCGTCGCGCGCGGCGACCGGGCCTGGGCGCCGGATCCGGAGACCGACGCGGCGATCGTCGGGGCGATGCGATCGGGCCGCAGCATGAGCATCGAAGGCGTGAGCCGCGGCGGCCGTCCCTTCGCCGACACCTACGCGCTGCCCGGCGCCGCCTCCGCGATCGACGCGGCAACATTGGCGTGCATAGGGTGAGACTCGCCGCACCGCTGCGCGGGGACATGCCCACCGGCGGCGCCATCCTCATGTGAACAGTGCCGGTAACTATTTGTAAATAATAGAATAGCCGTGCCTGTGCGATATTCCGCATTCACCCTCTGGACGGGATGCGGAATGTCACACACAGTCGCGGCATGGCGTCCGCGACACTTTCGCCAACTTCCGCCCGACGGCGGCTGCGGCTGTCGGCGATTGCGCTCGCGCTCGTCGTTGCGGCGCTCTCAGCGCTCGCGATCTGGGGCGCAGGGCGGCTCGCGACAGACCGAGCGATCGGCAAGAGCCGTCACGAGGCCGCGGCGTCGGCGGCGCTCCACGGCGCCTTGCTGCGCAGCGAGCTCCAGAAATACCGTCTCGTCCCGCGCGCGCTCGCCGACGATCCCGGCGCCGCCGAGGCGCTGGTGCGCCGCGATCCGGCGCAGCTCGCCGCCTTCAACCGGCGGCTCGAGCGGCTGAGCGACGCCATCCACGCCGCCGCCATCTATCTCGTGGCGGCCGACGGCACGACGATCGCCGCGAGCAACTGGAACCAGCCGGACAGCTTCGTCGGATCGAACTACAGCTTTCGCGCCTATTTCCGCCGCGCGCTGGAAACCGGGGCGCACGAACAATTCGCGCTCGGCACCGTCAGCCGCCACCCCGGCCTGTACATCGCCCGGCGCATCCGGGCGGATGGGCGGGTTGGTGTCATCGTGCTCAAGGTCGAGTTCGACAGTCTCGAACGCGAATGGCGCCGCTCAGGCGAACCCGCTTTCGTCACCGATTCACGCGGCATCGTGCTGGTGACGAGCCGCCCCGAATGGCGCTTCCTCACGCTTCGTCCGATTCCCGCCGCCGAGCGCCGCGCGATCCGCGGCAACCTCGATTTCGGCTCGGCCCCGCTCGCGCTCCTGCCGTTGCGCCGCGATCGGCTCGCCGGGGAACCGATCGTACGCCTCGGCCGCGACCGTTTCGTCGCGGCGGTCGCGGCGGCCAGCAAGCCGGATTGGACGCTCCACCTGCTCGCACCGATCGACGACGCGGTCGTCGGCGCCGCCACCAGCGCCCGGCTTGCGGTCGCGATGCTGTGTGTACTGGTCGTCGGCGCCGCCGTGCTGATCGCGCGCCGGCAACGCAACATCCGACAGCGCGCCGCCGACGCCCGGGCGCAGCGGATCGCGCTCGAAGCCGAGGTCGAACAGCGCACGCGCGACGTCCGCCGCGCCAACGACCGGCTCCGCCGGGAAATGGCGGAGCGCCTCGCCAGCGAAGCGCAGCTCCAGGACACGCGCGACCAGCTCGTCCAGGCGAACAAGCTGGCCTCGCTCGGGCAGATCGCGGCGGGCGTCGGCCATGAGATCGCGCAGCCGGTCGCCGCCATCCGCAGCTACGCAGACAATGGCCGCCGCCTGCTCGATCGCGGCCGCGCCGATGATGCCGGCCGCAATCTGGAGTCGATCGCAGCGATGACCGAACGGATCGGCACGATCACCGGCGAGTTGCGCAATTTCTCGCGCAAGGCGCGCGGCACAGTGGGGCCGGTGGTGCTCGGCGAGGCGATCGATGGTGCGCTTCTGCTGCTGCGCGGCCGCATCGCGCGCCAGGGCGTGCGGGTCGATCATGTGCCCGGTCCGCCGATCGCGGTGCAGGCGGAGCGCGTGCGCCTCGAGCAGGTATTGATGAACCTGCTCGGCAACGCGCTCGACGCGCTGCGCGACACGCCGTCGCCCGCCATGTCGATCGCGGTTCAGGCCGACGGCGAACGCGTCGCCGTCCGCATCGCCAATAACGGCCCGCCGCTCGCGCCCGAGATCGCCGCCAACCTGTTCAAGCCGTTCAGCACGAGCAAGGACGCGGGGCTGGGGCTTGGCCTCGTCATCGCGCGCGACATCTGCCGCGATTTCGGCGGCGACCTCTCATATGCGCCGGACGGCGAGAGCGTCGCGTTCCGTATCGATCTGGTCCGCGCGTGACACAGCGCACGCCTTGCCGCCGCGTCGCCTTCGTCGATGACGATGCCGATCTGCGCCGCGCCAACGTCCAGAGCATCGAACTCGCCGGCTACGAGCCCGTCGCCTGCGGCTCGGCGGAGGAAGCGCTGGCGCGGATCGATGCGGAGTTCGACGGCGTCGTCGTCAGCGATCTGCGGATGCCCGGCATGGACGGGCTGCAGCTCTTCGCTGCCCTGCGCGAGCGCGATCCGGACCTGCCGGTGATCCTCATCACCGGCCACGGCGACGTCGCTACCGCGGTCACGGCGATCCGGGACGGCGCTTATGACTTCCTCACCAAGCCCTATGCGTCGGACGTGCTGCTGCGCGCGGTCGGACGTGCGCTCGATCAGCGCGGCCTGGTGCTCGACAACCGCCGCCTTCGCCGTGCGGCGGAGCGCGCCGCCGCCGCCTCCGCACTGATCGGCATCTCGCCCGAGATCGAACGGCTGCGGCGCACGATCGAGCAGATCGGGCCGGCGGAGATCGACATCCTGATCGAGGGCGAGACCGGCACCGGAAAGTCGCTCGTCGCCGCCCTCCTCCATCGCGCGAGCGGGGCGCGGCGGCCGATGGTGACGCTCGATGCCGGCGCGCTGCCGGAGGCGATGGCGGAAAGCGAGCTGTTCGGCCATGTCGCGGGCGCGTTCCCCGGCGCGCACGCATCGCGCATCGGCCGGATCGAGGCGGCCGAGCACGGCACGCTCTTCCTCGACAATATCGACGCGCTGCCGCGCGCGATCCAGCCCAAGCTGTTGCGCGCGATCGAGGACCGTCTCGTGGTGCCGCTCGGCGCCAACGAGCCGCGCCCGGTCGAATTCAGGATTCTGGCGGCGAGCAGTGCGGATCTCGGGCTGCGCGTTCGCGAGGCCGGCTTTCTCGACGCGCTCCTCTACCGGCTCAACGCCGTTACGCTGCGGCTGCCGCCGCTGCGCGAACGGCGCGAGGACATCCCGCTCCTGTTCGATGCCTTCGTCGAAGACGCCGCCCGCCGCCATCGCCGCCCACGGCCGGCGCTCACCGGCGATCACTGGGCGATGTTGGGCGGCCATTCGTGGCCGGGCAATGCGCGCGAGCTCAGCCATTATGCCGAGCGCGTGGTGCTCGGCATCGACGACGGCGGCGCAGGCCGCGGGGCCGAGGCGGCGCCCGCGCTGTCGGAGCGGATCGCCCGATTCGAGGCCGCGCAGCTCCGTGCCGCGCTGGCGGCGGCGGGTGGCAGCACCTCGGCGGCGATCGCCTCGCTCCAGCTCCCGCGCAAGACCTTCTACGACAAGCTCAAGCGCCACGGCATCGATCCGCGCGAATGGCGGCGTTGAGGGTGCCGACCCGCAATCTCCGCATGACGCGGGCACGCCGAATCGCTACAGAGCGCGGCCATGGAGCGGCCGCAGCTTTCCGTCGTCATCCCCTGCTATAACGAGCAAGGCTGCCTCGATGCGCTTCACGCGCGCGTATCGGCGGCGGCGCGCGCGGCGGTGGGCGACGATTACGAGATCGTCCTCGTCAACGACGGTTCGCGCGACGATAGCTGGGCGGCGATGCAGCGGCTGGCCGCGGCCGATCCGCACCTCGTCGCGATCAATCTCTCACGTAACCACGGGCATCAGCTCGCGCTCACCGCGGGGCTGGACCTGTGCAGCGGCGCGCAGATCCTCATCATCGACGCCGATCTCCAGGACCCGCCTGAGCTGCTCGGCGAGATGCGCGCGACGATGGCGCGCGAGGAAGCCGACGTCGTCTATGCCGTACGCCGCAAGCGGCGGGGCGAAACCTGGTTCAAGCGCGCAACCGCCGCCGCCTTCTATCGCCTGCTCGACCGGATGACCGACACGCCGATCCCGCTCGATACCGGTGATTTCCGGCTGATGAGCCGACGCGCGCTCGATGCCTTGCTCTCGCTTCCCGAGCAGGCGCGCTTCATCCGCGGTATGGTGGCGTGGATCGGCTTCCGCCAGGTGCCGCTCGCCTATGATCGCGCCGAGCGGCATTCGGGCGAGACTAACTATCCCTTCGGCAAAATGTTGCGGCTCGCCTTCGATGCGATGACGGGCTTCTCGACCGCGCCGCTGCGCTTCGCCAGCCATGCCGGGCTGTTGCTGACGGGCGCGTCGCTGCTGCTCCTCATCTATATCGCGTTCGGCTGGCTTACCGGGTCGGCGGTCGCGGGCTGGACCTCGACAATGCTCGTCGTCGTGCTGCTGGGCGCGGTGCAGATGTTCGTGCTGGGCATGATCGGCGAATATCTCGGGCGGCTCTACGTCGAGAGCAAAAGGCGCCCGCTCTATCTCGTCGCGGACGTGACCGGGCCGGTGCGAGGGGAAGCGACCCTCGGCTATCGCGCCGGCACCCCGCCCCGCCTGCCGGATAAAGGCGTTACGGCTTCGACACCAGGGTGATGATCGAGAGCCCCAGCGGCAGCGGCACCCGGCCGACCAGATGGCGCTCGAGCCCGAACACCTTCTCCAACGCCGCGTTGACCGGTTTCGCGGGCGGCGAATCGTCGCTGTCGTCCTTGCCGGTGAGCTTGCCCGCGACGCGTGCGGCGACCGCGACGGGGAACAGCAGCGAGTTGAAATAGCGCAGGCCGTTGTGCCTCAGCCCCGCGGCCGCGATCGCCGCGTCCAGCGTCGCCTTCGAATAGCGCCGGTGGTGATGATTGACCGTGTCGTGCGCGCTCCACATCCATTGATGTGCGGGCACGGTAATCAGAATCCTGCCGCCGGGGGCAAGGCACTCGGCCATGCCCCTGAGCGCACCCACGTCATCGCCGATATGCTCGACCACGTCGAGCACCGCGATCAGATCGTAGCGGCCGCGCTCGACGCCGGGCAGCGTCGGCAGCGGGGCCGTGCCCACGGGCTTGCCGAGCCGATCGGCAGCGACGGCGCGCGCGGCCTCGTCGATCTCGATCGCATCGACGGTGCCGAAGCGTGCGAGCATCGGCAGGTTGTGCCCGGTGCCGCAGCCGATCTCCAGAATGCACGCCTCGCTGGGCAGATCGGCAACGCGCGTCAGATAATCGGCGAGGATGCGGCGCCGCGCCCGATACCACCAATGCGTGGAATCGTGCGCGGCCATGCGATCATAGACGATGCGTTCCATCAGCCGAACACCCAGATACGGTTGAGCACGAAGGTGACGAGCGGCGTCACGAACAATACCGGCACGAGCGGCCACCACCACGGCCCGGCCAGCACCGCGTCGTCGGTGAGGAGCCAGACCCAGAAGGCATTCATCGCATAGCTCACCAGCGAGACGAGGAAAAAGCGCCAGCTCGTCTGCGTGGGCGCGGCGCCGTGGCCGCGAAAGCTCCATTGGCTGTGAAGCAGATAGCCCGAGACCATCGCGACGAGATAGCCGCAGATATTGGCGACCTGTTCGGACGTGAGTCCGAAGCCCGCCAGCGGCGAATAGACGACCGCGTAGAGCAGCGTCGCGATTCCGCCCGAAATGCCGAACCGGACGAGCTGGCCGAACACCCCGCTCGTCCGCCACATTTCGACTCGCCGCAGAAGTGCCGTCACGTTCGCCTTGCCCTTTGTGCGGCCCCCGCCCTAATGGCCGTGCGAGCGCGAGGGAAGCACTTTGACCGACACGGAACGCCGCGGCCTGAAGCCGCTCGAGGAGCTCGACCGGCATTGGCTGCGGCTCACGCTGATTGCGTGGCTCGGGGTCGCGATCTGGTATATCGCGCAGCGCTGGGGCGCGATCCACTGGCTGTCGCTCGGCGATACCGACGACAATATGCGGCTGATGCAGGTGCGCGGGCTGCTCGCGGGGCAGGGCTGGTACGACCTCACCCAATATCGTCTCAACCCGCCGATCGGCTTCAACATCCATTGGTCACGCCTCGTCGATCTGCCGATCGCGGGACTGATCCTGCTCTTGAAGCCCTTCGTCGGCACCGCCGAGGCCGAACGGCTCGCCTGCGGGATCGCGCCGCTTCTGCCATTGAGCCTCGCGATGGGCGGGCTCGCCTTTACCGCGCGGCGGCTGGTCGATCGCCTGAGCTGGCCGCTCGCCTTGCTGTTCCTGCTCTTCTGCGGCGTGACGATCCCGATGTTCATGCCGATGCGGATCGACCATCACGGCTGGCAGCTCGCCTTGCTGAGCCTGACGGTGGCGGGACTTGCGGATGGCAGCCGGCGGCGCGGCGGTGTCCTCGTCGGCATCGCGAGCGCGGCGTCGCTGACGATCGGGCTCGAAATGCTGCCCTATTGCGCGATGGCGGGCGCGATCCTGGCGCTGCGCTGGATCCGGGATCGCGAGGAGGCGCCGCGGCTCGCCGCCTATGCGGTATCGCTCGGCGGCGGGAGCGCGGCGGGGTTTGCGGCCTTCGCGTCGAACGCCAATCAGGTGCTGCGCTGCGACGCGCTGACGCCCGTATGGCTGAGCGTGATGATCGCCGCGGGCGCGCTGCTGCTGGTGCTCGCGCTCGTCAATCCGCGGCTGCGCTGGGCGCGGCTGGTGCTCGCGCTGGTCGCGGGGACCGCGATCGCGATCGGCTTCGCGCTCGTCTTCCCGCAATGCCTGGGGCGCCCCGAGCAGGTCTCGCCCGAGCTCGCGCGCACCTGGCTCGATCATGTCCGTGAGGCGAAGCCGATCTACGAGCATCCCTTCCGCGTCGCCTTTCCGATCGGCGCGCTGCCGGTGATCGGCGTGATCGGCGGCATCGTCGCGACCTGGCGTGCGCGCGGGAGCGACGCCTTCGTCGGCTGGGTGGCGGTGACGCTGTTCGGCGCCTTCGCCTGCGCGATGCTGCTCTGGCAGGTGCGCGCAGGGCCGGCCGCGCAGCTCCTCGCCGTTCCCGGCGTCACCGCGCTCGCCTGGATGGCCTTTCCCTGGTTCCGCCGGCAACGCTCGATACTGGTGCGCGTGCTCGGGCCGGTGCTGGGCTTCGTCCTCGTCTCGGGCTTCTTCGCGAGCCTGATGGTCAGCTATCTGCCGATCGACCGACCGAGCGCGCGGATGAAGAAGATCAACCATGCGAGCCGCGTCTGCCCGACGATCCCGGCGATGAAGCCCCTGAACAAGCTGAAGCCGCAGGTGGTGTTCACCTTCGTAGATCTCGGCCCGCGCCTCATCACGATCACGCACCACGACGCGGTCGCTGGCCCCTATCACCGCAACGGTGAGGCAATTCTCGACGTCCAGCATGCCTTCGGCGGCAGCCCGGAGCAGTTCCGCAAGCTCGCGAAAAAGCACCACGCGACGCTGCTGCTCGTCTGCCCCAACATGCCCGAATCGACCGTCTATCGCGCACGCTCGCCCGGCGGCTTCTACGACCAGCTCGCGCACAACAAGAAGTTCGACTGGCTCGATCCGGTGCCGCTACCAAAGGGCTCGCCGCTCAGATTGTGGCGGATCAAGTAGGAGTTTGCTGAGGCGGCACCAGCCGCTCTCACACCTTTTTCAGCGCCGTATCGAAATCGGCGACCAGATCGTCGGCATCCTCCACTCCGATCGAGATGCGCACGAGGTTGTCGGTGATGCCGAGCGCCTTCTTGCGGCTGTCGGGCACCGAAAGGTGCGTCATCGCCGCGGGGTGGCTCGCGAGCGTCTCGGTGCCGCCGAGGCTGACCGCGAGCTTGGCGATCTTGAGCGCATCGAGGAATGCGAAACTCTCCTTCTCCCCACCCTTGATGTAGAGCGAGAAGGTCGAGCCCGCGCCGGTGCAGTGGCGGCGGTAGATGTCGGCCTGTGCATCGTCCTTCAGGAACCCGAGATAGCCGACCCGCTCGATCTTGGGATGATCACGCAGGAATTCGCACACCGTCGCCGCATTCTCCCCCGCGCGCGTCATGCGCAGTTCGAGCGTCTCGAGGCTCCTCAGCAGCATCCAGGCGGTGTTGGGGTCGGTGATCGTGCCGATCGTGTTCCGCATCGCGCGGATCACGTCCATGTGCTTCTTCGCACCGAGCACGCCGCCCGCGACCAGATCGCTGTGCCCGCCCGCATATTTGGTGAGGCTGTAGACGACGATGTCGGCCCCGTGATGGAGCGGCCGCTGCCAGAGCGGGCCCAGGAAGGTGTTGTCGATCGCGATCGGCGGCTTGTCCTCCGAATCGCCCCAGATGGCGTCGCGGCTCGCGGCGACCGCCTCGATGTCGACGAGCGCGTTGGTGGGGTTGGCCGGGCTTTCGAGATAGATGAGCGCGACACGGCCGCCATTCGCCTTGGCGAGCACCGAATCGATCTCTGCGCGGCTGGCGCCGGCCGGAAAATCGAGGAAGTGGACCCCGAATTTGCCGAGCACGCGCGCAATCAGCGTCTCGGTCGCGGCATAGAGCGGCCCCGAATGGACGATCGTGTCGCCCGGCTTGACCAGGGCGAGAAAGAGCGTCGCGATCGCGGACATGCCGCTCGAAAAGGTCAGCGCATCCTCTGCCTCTTCCCACACGCCCAGCCGGTCTTCCAGAATCTCCTGATTCGGCCCGTTGAAGCGCGAATAGACGAGGCCCTCGGCGCCGCCCGGACGCTTTCCGGTGATGCCCTCGAAATGCCGCTTGCCCGCGGCGGCGCTGGGAAAAACGAAGGTAGAGGTCGCGAAGATCGGCGGCTTCAATGATCCTTCGGACAGCATCGGATCGTAGCCGTGGCCCATCATCAGCGTCGACGGCTTCAATTTGCGCCCGGCGATTTTGTCCACCTCGGGCTTGGGCTTGCGCCGGGGCGTCGTGCCGGTGAGTGCGGCTTCGTTCTCGTCGGTGATGTCGGTCATGGCCTTCCCTCGAACCCTCGTCCTGATGAGGTGGTATCTAACGATACTATTCGCCGGGGGATAGCGTTCCTTCAGGCGAGGCCGATCAGCGACATCTGGCGACCATAGCTGGGTTCGCCTCGATGCGTCGCGCGGCGATAGCTGTAGAAACGATTCGGCTGGGCGTAGGTGTCCTCGCCCAGCGCTTCGACGCGGGCGATTCCGGCGGCGGCGAGGCGGTGTGCGACATAGGCTTCGAGATCGAACTGGAGATGGCCTGCGCGGCCGGGCGTGAAGAAGCGCTCGTTGGCGGGATCGTCGGCCTCGAAACGGCGGGCGAAGGCGGCATCCACCTCGTAGCTCGCGCGCGAGATGCACGGCCCGATCGCCGCCGCGATCCGTCCGCGATCGGCGCCGAGCCTTTCCATCGCCGCGATCGCCGCGTCGGTGACGCCGCCGAGCGCGCCCTTCCATCCGGCATGCGCCGCGCCGACGACGCCCGCTTGCGGATCGGCGAGGAGCACCGGCGCGCAATCGGCGGTGAGGACGCCGAGCGCGAGGCCGGGCCGGTCAGTGACGAGCGCATCGGCGTGGGGCCGCGCCTCATGCGCGACGACCGGCGCGCCGACGATCACCGCCTCGGCCGAATGAACCTGGTAGCAGGTGACGAGCCGGCCGCCGGGCAGCACCGCCTCGGCCGCGATCGCGCGGTTGCGCGCAATCGCGTCGGCGTCGTCATCGGAGCCGGTGCCGACGTTGAGCCCGGCATAGGTGCCGGTCGAGACCCCGCCCTTGCGGCCGAGAAAGCCGTGCGGCACTCCTTCGAGCGCCGCGGCGCGAAGCGCCTCCACGCTCACAGCGCGAGCCGCATCAGGCGGTCGTCGTCGGGCTGTTCGCCGACCATGAAGGCATATCGGCCGATCTCCTCGAAGCCGTAACGCTCGTAAAAACGCCGGGCGCGGTGATTGTCGACATAGACGGAGAGGATCATCTCGCCCCGGCCCTCGGCGCGGGCGCGCGCCAGCGCCCAGTCCATCAGCGCGGGGCCGACGCCCTCGCCGTGCCAGCCGCCGAGCACGTAGAGCTGGTGCAGCTCGATCGCGTCGGCGGGCCAGTCGCCCGGAAAGGCCACGGGGCCGAGCTTGACGAAGCCGATGATCGCCTCGTCCTCGGTCGCCAGCCGGATCGTGAAATCGGGGTCGCCGATCTGCGAGGGAAGCCCCTCGTCGCCGAAGGTCTCGTCGAGGAAGGTGGCGAGATCGGACGCGCGGTAGAGCGTGCCGAACGTCTCGGTGAAGCAGCGCGCGGCCATGCGGGCGAGCGCGGGGCCGTCAACGGGCAAGGCATCGCGATAGACGATCATGCGATCCCCGCGGGCGCGGGCCAGCCGGGCGCGCCGACGCCGAGCACCTTGAACAGCCCGCCCATCGTATCGGGCGCGACGAGCCGATCATGGTCGGCATGGATCGACTCGGCGCGCGCCGGGGTGGAGGCGGCGAGCCGTGAGGCGCGCGCGCCGATGCCGAGCGCGGTCAGGAACCGCCCCTGATCGACGGGACCGAATATCTGCGCGCCGCCGTGCGACGCAGCCGCCGCGAGCGTGCCGAAATCGACATGCGCGGTGAGGTCGCGCTCGCCGGGATCGTCGAACGGGTTGGCATATTCATGCCCGCGCACCGCCTGGAGCGTGTCGCCGATCGCCGGACCGGCATAGCCGTAATCGATCACCAGCGCCCCGCCGCCCTGCGCCGAAAGCCGCGTCGCGAGGTCGCGCATCATCGCGACGGCGGCCGGCGAGGTTTCGAGCACCGCGCCCTGCGCCGCGTCGCGCAGATGCTCGGGGATCACCGCGTCGGGCACCGGCGGGCCGGCGATGGGCAGGAACAAGGTGTCCTGGCAGGCGACGAGGCGCTCGTGCCAATGCTCGCCCGCGCGCACGAGCTGACGGATCGGGAGCGCGTCGAAAAATTCGTTGGCGACGACGAGCAGCGCGGCGTCATCGGGCAGCGTCGCCAGGTCAGCATGCCATGTCGCGTGCGGCAATCGCTCCTTCTGCGCCTTGCGCAGCACCGGGCTGGTCTCGACCAGATGCACCGGCGGCGCGAGTCCGACCGTGCCCATCGCGCGCAGCGCATCGGCCGCGAGCGTGCCACGCCCCGGCCCCAGCTCGACATAGGCGGCATCGGGCCGCCCCGCACGATCCCACCAATCGGCGAGCGCGAGGCCGACAAGCTCGCCGAACATCTGACTGATCTCGGGCGCGGTCACGAAATCGCCGCCCACGCCCAACGGGTCGCGCGTCGCGTAATAATGCGCGTTGGCGGCGGCCATGAACCGGCTGAGCGGCATCGGCCCCGCCAGCGTGATCGCGCGCGCGAGGCGATCGGGGAGGCTGCCTTCGCTCTCCATCATTGCTCCCCTGTCTCACGCCACGCTCTCGTCCCCGACGACCGGCTTCACCCGATCGCGGCGCCGCGATGCGGTGACGATCAGGTAGAGGCCGCCGAGGATCATCGGGATGCACAGAATCTGGCCCATGTGGATCGTGGTCGCGAGGAAGGTGCCCGCGAACTGCTCGTCGGGCTCGCGGAAGAACTCGACGAAGAAGCGCACGCAGCCATAGCCGACGAGGAAGATGCCGGTGAGCTTGCCCGGATCGTAGCGTGCCTTGGTCCGCCAGAAGAACCACCAGAGCAGCACGAGCAGGCCGATCCCCTCCAGCCCCGCCTCGTAGAGCTGGCTCGGATGGCGGGCGATGTCGTCGCCGGTGCGCGGGAAGATGATCGCCCAGGGCAGGTCGGAAGGCTTGCCCCACAATTCACCGTTGATGAAGTTGGCGATCCGCCCGAAGAACAAGCCGAACGGCACGCAGCACGCGACATAATCGTGGATGCGCAGCCAATCGAGCCCCTTGCGCCGCGCGAGCAGGATCATCGCGAGGCTGGTGCCGATCACGCCGCCGTGGAACGACATGCCGCCGTCCCACAATTTGAGCATCTGGAGCGGATCGCTCCACAGCATTTGCGGCGCGTAGAACAGCACATAGCCGATCCGCCCGCCCAGGATGATCCCGAGTGTCGCGTAGAAGACGAGATCGTCGGCATGGCGCTTCGCCATCGGCGCGCCGGGCTGTTCGAGCAATTTGAGCAGATACCACCAGCCGATGAGGATGCCCGCGATATAGGCGAGCGAATACCAGCGCAGGATCGCGTGCCCGCCGATCGACAGCAGCACCGGATCGAGCCCCAGATCGGTCCAGCGGATATGCTGCGTATCGGCGGCGGCTTGGGCGAGAACGGACAGGATCAACGGCGTTTCCCCTTGAAGGCAAGCCCTCATAAAGAGCGCGGGCGGCAAGACCAAGAGGGGGCGTTGCCTGTCTCCTTCGGGATGAACGCCCGTCTGGCGCGCCGCGTGCCGCCCGGCTACACCCCGTCCGCATGGCCGGTGAGGAGGACAAGGGGCGCATCAGCCGCCGCACGCTGCTGATCGGCGGGGGCGTCGGCGTGGGGCTGGTCGTCGCCTGGACGGTGTGGCCGCGCACCTATGCGCCCAACCTCACTGCCGCGCATGGCGAACACATCTTCGGCGCGTGGCTCAAGATCGGCGAGGACGGGCATGTCGTCGTCGCGGTGCCGCAGGCCGAGCACGGGCAGGGCGTCTATACGACGCTGCCGCAGATCGTCGCCGACGAACTGGGCGCAGACTGGCGCACCGTCGGCGTCGAGGCGGCGCCGCTCAACCCGCTCTACGCCAACCCGCTCGCCGCGAGCGAGCTGTTCGCCGGCGTGTTCGACGCGCTGCCCCGGCGGCTGCGCGCGCAACATGCCGAACATGCGCTGCTGATGCTCACCGCCGGATCGACCTCGGTGCGGATGTTCGAGGACGCGCTGCATCAGGCGGGCGCCGCCGCGCGCGTCGCCTTGTGCAAGGCGGCGGCGCGGCGCTGGGACGTCGATTGGCAGGCGTGCGGCACGGCGGCGGGGTTCGTTGTCCACGGCAAGGACCGGCTGCGCTTCGGGGAATTGGCGGCGGATGCCGCAGAGGAGGACGTGCCCCATCCGCTGCCCTTGCGCGGCGGCGAGGGCGAGCGGCTCTACGGCCAATCGCTCCCCAGGATCGACGTGCCCTCGAAGGTCGATGGTTCCGCCAATTTTGCGGGCGACATCCGGCTTCCCGATATGGTCTATGCCGCGATCCGGCAGGGGCCGGTGGGCGATTCGCGGCTGGTGCGCGTCGATCGCGCCGCCGCCGACCGGATCGGCGGCGTTTCGGCGGTGATCGAGAATCCGCGCTGGGTCGCGGCAGCGGCGAACAATTGGTGGGCGGCGAACCGGGCGCTCGATGCGCTCGCACCCCGATTCGAGACGACGAGCGGGATCGTCAGTTCAGCGACGATCGACGCCGCGCTCGATGCCGCGCTCGACGGCAAGGGTGAGCGGATGGCAGAGCAGGGCGATCTTTCCGCCGCCTTCCGCGACGCGCAGGTGGTGACGGCCGATTATCGTGCGGCGCTCTCCGTCCACGCAGCCGTGGAGACGATGACCGCGACCGCGCATTTGCGCGACGACCGCCTCGAATTATGGCTGCCGACGCAGGCACCCGGCCTCGCGCGCGCCGCGGCGGCGGCGGTGCTCGGCATCGGGGAGGATCGCGTCACCGTCCACCCGATGCTGGTCGGCGGCGGCTTCGGCGCCAATCTGGAGCATCAGGCCGCCGAGCAGGCCGCCTTGCTCGCGCAGCGGCTGAAACGCCCGGTCCAGCTCGTCTGGTCGCGCGCCGAGGATTTGCTCCACGATCGCTATCGCCCCGCCGCCGCCGCACGGATGACGGGGCGGCTGGCGCCGAACGGCGCGCTGATCGGCTGGCTCGCGAAGATCGCTGCGCCCGCCACGGGCCGCCAACTCGCCGAGCGGCTGCTCGCGGGCGATGCCGCCGTCGCCGCCGCGCGCGCCTTACCGGGAATGGGCGACGATTATGCGGTTGCAGGCGCCGAGCCCTTCTACGCCATCCCCAATTATGCGGTGGATCATCATCCGGCCGAGATCGGCGTCCCCACCGGGCATGTGCGCGGGGGCGCGCACGGCTATACCGCTTTCTTCACCGAATGCTTCATCGACGAGCTGGCGCATGTCGCGGGCACCGAGGCGATGTCGTTCCGCATCGCGATGCTCGGCGGCGATGCGCGGCTGGCGCGCTGCCTCTCGACCGCCGCCTCGCTCGGCGGCTGGCAGGGCGGGATTCCCGGAAGCGGGCAGGGCATCGCCTGCCACAGCTTTCGCGGCAGCCATATCGCGGTGCTTGCCGAGGCGCGTGAGGAAGGCGGGCGCCCGCGCGTCGACCGGCTGGTGGCGGCGGTCGATTGCGGGCGGCAGGTCAACCCGGATGTGGTGCGCCAGCAGATCGAGGGCGGGCTGATCTTCGGCATGGCGAGCGCGCTCGGCGCGGCGACGGGGTTTACCGAGAATCTCGGCGACGCGCGCGGCTTCGGCGACCTCGATCTGCCGCGCCTTGCCGATACGCCCGACATCACGATCGAGCTGATCCGCAGCGAGGCCGATCCCGGCGGCGTCGGGGAGCTGGGCGTACCCGCCGTCGCGCCCGCCATCGCCAACGCGCTCCAGGCGGCGACCGGCGTGCGCATCCGCGCGCTCCCGCTGCGGCTCGACCAAGCATGATCCCGGCCGGTCATCCGCCGATCCCGCTGCCGCGCATCGGCGTGCTGCTGATCAATCTCGGCACCCCCGACGCGCCCGAGCCGCGCGCGGTGAAGCGCTATCTCGCCGAGTTCCTGTCCGATCCGCGCGTGATCGAAATCCCGAAGGTCGCATGGCAACCGATCCTGCGCGGGCTCGTCCTGACGACGCGGCCGAAGAGATCGGCGCATGCCTATGCGCAGGTGTGGAGCGACGCCGGATCACCGCTCGCCGCGATCACCGAGGCGCAGGCGAATGCCCTCAACGGCGCATTCGGGCCGGACGTGCTCGTCGATTGGGCGATGCGTTACGGCAATCCGGCGATCCCCGATCGGCTGCGCGCGATGAAGGAGGCCGGGTGCGAACGCATCCTGCTCGCGCCGCTCTATCCGCAATATTGCGCCGCCACGACCGCGACCGCGAACGACCGCGCCTTCGCGACGCTCACAACGATGCGCTGGCAGCCGGCTATCCGCACGCTGCCGCCTTATCATGACGATCCGGCCTATATCGCGGCGCTTCGATCGTCAGTGGAGGACGCGCTCGCGGCGCTCGATTTCGCCCCGCAGGCGATCCTCGCGAGCTTCCACGGTATGCCGCTGCGCACGCTCCGGCTCGGCGATCCCTATCATTGCCATTGCGCGAAAACCGCGCGGCTGCTCGGCGAGGCGCTGGGGCGCGATCTGACCCTCACCTTCCAGTCGCGCTTCGGCCGCGCCAAATGGCTCGAGCCCGCGACCGACAGAATGCTCGCCGCGCTGCCGGCCGAGGGCGTCACGAAGGCCGCGGTCGTGGCGCCGGGCTTCTCCGCCGATTGCCTCGAAACGCTGGAGGAGCTCGCGATCCGCGGGCGCGAAACCTTCCTTGCAGCGGGCGGCACGCATTTCGCCTATCTGCCTTGCCTCAACGATAGCGCGACCGGCATCGCCCTGTTGAAAACATTGCTCGGGCGCGAGCTTGAAGGGTGGAACCCGCCTCGGTAGCGTGCCGTTTCGACAGCGGCATCATCAGGAGAGGGCAATGGCACGCATCGCGATCGTTACCGGCGGCACCCGCGGCATCGGCGAGGCGATCAGCCTCGCGCTCAACGAGGCGGGGATGACGGTCGCCGCCAATTACGCCGGGAACGAGGAACGCGCCCGCGCCTTCACGGAGCGAACCGGCATCAAGGCGTATAAATGGGATGTCGGCGATTTCGAAGCGTGCCAGGAAGGGTGCAGGCGCGTCGCCGACGAGCTGGGGCCGGTCGAGGTGCTCGTCAACAATGCCGGGATCACCCGCGACGGCACGATGCTCAAGATGAGCCATGACGATTGGGACGAAGTGATGCGCGTCAACCTGGGCGGCTGCTTCAACATGGCGAAGGCGTGTTTTCCGGGGATGCGCGAGCGAAAATGGGGCCGGATCGTCAATATCGGCTCGATCAACGGGCAGGCGGGGCAATATGGGCAGGTCAACTACGCCGCCGCCAAATCGGGCATCCACGGCTTCACCAAGGCGCTGGCGCAGGAAGGCGCGCGCGCGGGGGTGACGGTGAACGCGATCGCGCCGGGCTATATCGACACGGACATGGTCGCCGCCGTCCCCGCCGACGTGCTCGAAAAGATCGTGGCGAAAATCCCCGTCGGGCGGCTCGGCAAGGCCGAGGAGATCGCGCGCGGCGTCGCCTTCCTGTGTGCGGAGGATGCGGGGTTCATCACCGGATCGACGCTGTCGATCAACGGCGGGCAGCATATGTATTGAGGGGCCGGCGCGCGCCGGCCGAAGGAGCGCGATGATTCGCGATTCGATCCGCCGCCGGGTTCGCGCACTGATGGGCACCGACAGGAGCGCACCGATCGTCCGGCCGCCGGGGGATGACGGCCTGTTCGGCCCGCATTCGATCGCGTGGGCGGTGCATCGCGATTTCGCCGCGATGATGATCGGCGGCATCGCGGCGCTCCAGCTCCAGATGCTCCATCCCATGGCGCTCGCGGGCGTGTGGGAGCATTCGAACGTTCGTCACGATCCGCAGGGGCGGCTCCAGCGCACCGCGCGCTTCATCACCGTCACCACCTATGCGGGCACCGACGAGGCGCTCGCCGCGATCGACCGCGTGCGCGCGATCCACGAGCGGATCGAGGGCGCGTTGCCCGACGGCACGCTTTATCACGCGAGCGATCCGGCGCTGCTCACCTGGGTGCATGTCGCGGAGACGTGGTGCTTCCTCCAGGCGCATCTGCGCTACCGCAATCGCTGGCTCTCGGGTGCCGATCAAGACCGCTATTTCGCCGAAATGGCGCCGATCGCCGAACGGCTGGGCGCGACCGGCGTGCCGACGAGCCGGCGCGAGGCCGCCGCCTATTTCGCGCGCGTGCGGCCCGAGCTGCGGTGCGATTCGCGAACGCGGGACATGCTGGCGGCGCTCGCGGCGATGCGGGGCGCCGGCGGCTGGGCCGCGCGACCGTTCGGGCGGCTGACGTTCGAGGCAGCGAGCGACCTGCTGCCGGGCTGGGCGGTGGCGATGCTGGGGCTGGACAAGGCGCGGTCGCGCAGGCGCGCGGTGCGTGTGGGGGCGCAGGGTGCGGGGGCGGTGCTGCGGTGGGCGCTCAGGACGTAAACCACATCCGTTCGCCCTGAGCTTGTCGAAGGGCCGTTCTCCTCTGGAAGCAAGAAGAAGAAGAACGGCCCTTCGACAAGCTCGGCCACGAACGGCAGATTGTGGACTCGACGACGGCAAAGCCGCCGTCGGACGGGTTCGGCAGAGCCAACCCGACGAACAAAGGGCCGGCCCCCTTTTGGGAACCGGCCCTCGCCCTCGCTACGCTACGGGAGGGAACGCGACTGCGCGCTTAGCGGCGGCAGTATCTCGGGCGATCCGAGCGGTCGATTGCGCGGCCGGCCAAGGCGCCCGCGGCACCGCCGACAATGGTGCCGAGCACCTTGTCGCCGCGGCCGACGACCTCGTGGCCGAGAAGCCCGCCGGCGATCGCGCCGACGATCGTGCCGCCGTCACCGTCATTGCACTTTTCGCGCGCGCGGCGGCTGTAATAGCGGCGGTCGTAATGGCGGTAGCGGCCTTCACGATAATGGTGGTCGTAACGATCGCCGCGATAATGGCGGTGATGCTGGGCCAGCGCCGGCGTGGCGGGAATCAGGGTAACCGTACCCATGGCGGCGGCGGCACCGGCGAGCGACAGAATCTTGAGCTTCTTCAGCATTGTTGTTCTCCTTGCATCTCGTTCCCCCTGCCGATGGAGACCGAGCGATTCGGCCGCTTTTCCCCATCTGCCCGGCCGTTATGGCGACTCGGCTTTGAGCCGACGCTGAATGCTCGCGTTATCGCCCGTTCAGTTATCCGCCGTTCAGAAGGGTTAACGGGCTGGCCCTCGCGATGATGGCCGCTATGAGGAGCCGCGATGCGCATCCTTCTCGCTGTCCTGCTCGTGCTTGTCTTCGTGCCGGGCTGGACCGGCCCCGCGCGGTTGCCGCTGCTCGGCAATCATGCCGATATCCAGGCCGAACCGGTGATGCTGGTCGAAGGCCATCCCGAAATCCGTCGGGTCGGCAGCCTCGAATGGCTGGGCGGGGTTGCGCTCACCAGTTCCGATCCCGCGTTCGGCGGCTTTTCGGCGATGCATGTCGCGGGCGATCGGTTCACCTTGCTCAGCGACGGTGGCAACGTCGTGCGTTTCCGCATGGGAAAGGACTGGCGGATCGGCGACGCCCGGTTCACCAATCTCCCCGACGGCCCCGGCGCTGGCTGGGACAAGGCCGATCGCGATTCCGAATCGCTCGCGGTGGACCCGATGACGGGCGAGACGTGGGTCGGGTTCGAGAACAGCAACCAGATCTGGCGCTACGATGCCGATTTCGGCGCGGTGCTCGGCCATGCCGCGCCGCCGGCGATGGAGGATTGGCCCGAAAACGGCGGCGCCGAGGCGATGATCCGGCTTCCGTCCGGCGCCTTCCTCGTCCTCGGCGAGCAGGCGCATTGGCCGCATACCAGCGCGCGAATCGCGATCCGGTTCGATCGCGACCCCGTCTCCGCGCCCCGGCAGGGCTTTCGTTTCGGGCTGCACAAGCTGGGCGGCTACAATCCCGCCGATGCCGCCCTGCTCCCCGACGGAAGGCTGCTCGTGCTGCTTCGGCGGTTCGCGCTTCCCTACGCCTTCTCGGCCAAGCTGGTGCTGATCGATCCCGCGGAGATCGGTCCTAACCGCGTGGTGCGCGGGCGGCAGATCGCGACGCTCAAGCCGCCCTTCATCCACGACAATTTCGAGGCCGTGGCGGCGACGCGCGAGGGCGACGACACGATCATCTGGATCGCATCGGACGACAACGATTCGCTCCTGCAGCGATCGCTGCTGCTGAAATTTCGACTTACCGAACCGGAATCTCGGGTGGAAGCGGCCGGCGCCGCAACCAAAGCGCTTAAGCCGATGCTTCCGCGCTGAGCTTCTTGGCGACTTCGCGCTTCAGGCGGCGCGCCTTGAGCGAGAGCTTGTCGTCGCTCGTCTTGACGAGCCAGTTGTCGAGCCCGCCGACATGCTCGACCGAGCGCAGCCCATGCGTCGAGACGCGCAGCTTGACGCTCTTTTCGAGCGCTTCGGACATCAGCGTCACGTTCTGCAGGTTGGGCAGGAAGGTGCGCTTGGTCTTGTTGTTGGCGTGGGAGACGTTGTGGCCCACCTGCCGGCCCTTGCCGGTCAGCTCGCAAATGCGCGACATCGCTTGAAATCCTGTGTTCTCGGGTTCCCGGAAAGCGTGCGCCGATACCGCCATTGCGGCGCCCGGTCAACCGGCGCGCGCAACAATGCGTGGCGCTTACGCGTTATTACGCGACCGATTCGATTTTCCCAGGGGAGAAATCTGATGCGTGCCCTACTCGTGCTGCTCGGCCTCGTCGTCATCGCGATCGTGCTGCTGATGGCGTTCGGATTGATCGACATCGACCAGACGCGCGACGCCACGCTGCCGTCGGTCAGCATCGAAGGCGGCCAGGCGCCGCAATTCAAGGCCGATGTCGGCAGCATCGATGTCGGCACGGAGAACCGCACCGTCGCCGTGCCGACGGTCAACGTCGAAAAAGCGGGCGACGCCGCGCCGCAGCAATGAGGCACGCGCCCGCCACGATCGCGGCGGCGGCGCTGCTGCCGCCGCTCGGCGCATTCCAGGCGCGGGGCGCCGGCCGCGATTTCTGGATCGCGACCGCGCTCACCATGCTCGGCTTCATTCCGGGCATGGCCTATGCGCTGCATCTCTTATTGCTGCGCGACGAGGCTTCCGCGCCCGGCTGATCGTGCTATCGCGCGCGCATGACCGCGAGCATGACCAGGCCGATGCGCGCCGCGCTCGATGCCGCGCGCGCGGCGGCCGAGGCGGGCGAGGTGCCCGTCGGCGCGGCGGTGGCGAAGGACGGGGCGATCCTGGCGGTCGCCGCCAATGCACCGCGCATGCTCCACGATCCCACCGCCCATGCCGAGATCCGCGCGATTCGCGCTGCGGCCGAGGCGCTCGGCACCGACCGGCTCGAGGAATGCGAGCTGTGGGTGACGCTCGAGCCATGCGCGATGTGCGCGGGCGCGATCGCGCATGCCCGCATCGCGCGGCTCTATTACGGCGCCGACGACCCCAAGGGCGGCGCGGTCGCGCACGGCCCACGCTTCTTCGCGCAGCCGACCTGCCATCACCGGCCCGAGATATTCAGCGGCATCGGCGAAACCGAAGCGGCGGCCCTGCTGCGCGATTTCTTTGCCGCGCGGCGTGATAGATAAGCGATCGCGGCGAATCAATTCTCCCCTGCAAGGGGATGGTGGAGAGCCGGACTCCGCCGTCTCACAACAACCGCAACGCCCCCAGCCCGATGACGAGCCCGGCGACGAACAGCACCGCACAGCAGGCGATTCGAATCGCGCGGAGCGGCAACGCCAGCCATGCCCGTTCGCCGATCAGCACCGCCGGCACCGTCGCCGCCAGCGCGCCGATCGTCGCGCCCGCCCAGGCGAGCGCCGGCATCGGCGTGCGCGCGGCGAGCGCGAAGGTGATGAATTGCGTCCGATCGCCCAGCCCCAATGCGAACAGCGCGAGCAGGCTGGTCGCAACCGCGCCGGACCGCGAATCGGGCAGCGAATCGGGCGGCTTCATGCGAAAGAACATCGTGCCGCCCGCCGTCACGAGCGCGAGCGCGAGCATCAGCGCCTTCGCCTCGGGCGTCATCATCGGCCCGACCAGCGCCCCCGCCGCCGCGCCGAGGCCGTTGATCACGGCGACCGTGATTGCCAGCGCCGCGATCACCACCCCCGGTCGCGCGAACCGGTCGCGCAGCATCGCCGCGCACCAGGCGGCGCGGTCGCTCGCCTGTGTGAGCAGCGCCGCGACCAGAGCGGCCATCAGCGCGTCCATCGTCGATCAGCTGGCGAAGCGCACCGAGCATGCGGCCGCATAGGCGTTGCATGCCGGCGGGTCGAACCGGTCGCATCCCACCGCGTCGCCGAGGATCGCGAGCCAGCCGTGGATCAGCGCCCCGCGCTCGCCAGCGGCCAGCGCCGATTCGAGCACATGCGCCACCGTGACGGCGGGCATCAGGCCGTTGAGCTGCGCGATCCGGCGCACCTCGTCCAGCTCGCTCGCCAGCGCGCCCGCGGTCAGCCGATCGGCCTTGAGGTCGATCGCGGCGATTCGCGCCGCCAGCTCGGCCCTGATATGGTCGGTCCCCAAGGTCGCCTGCCGCATCGTCCCACTCCCGCTTTCGGGGGCAGAGGATGCGCGCGTCATGGTAAACCGTCGGTAAACGAACGAGGAGCCGCTCCCTTGAACCGCCTCACCTTCTGGATGGCCATCGGTATCGCGATCGGCGCGGGGGCCGCGCAGGTGCTGGACGATCCGGCCTGGATCGCCGCGGGCGCGGGGCTGGGCACGGCGGCGGGAATCGCGTTCCGCAGCCTCAGGCGGCGCGGCAAGCCCCCGCCGTCCCATACCTGCTGAACCCGGACGAAGGCTTGACAACGCGCCTTGTCTGGCGCATCCGCGCGGCCGTTGATGAGCGGCGGACGCGCGTTCGCCGCTCTTGCTGTTTCACGCTCACAGGATTTCGGGTCATGGCCAAGCCGACCACCGTCAAGATCAAGCTCGTCAGCTCGGCGGACACGGGTTTCTACTACGTCACCAAGAAGAACCCGCGCAACCAGACCGAGAAGCTCAGCTTCCGCAAATACGATCCCGTCGCGCGCAAGCACGTCGAGTTCAAGGAAGCGAAGATCAAATAAGCTGGCGCACCAGGTTATTTGACCCCCGCACCAGCGGGTGCCCAGAATCATAAAGAGCCGCGAGCGCCCCCGCGCTGCGCGGCTTCTTCATGTTCCCGCCAGCGTGTTCACCTCGTCGATGAAACGCATCAGCGAGATCGGCTTGGAGACATAGGCGTCCGCCCCCGCCGCGCGGATGCGTTCCTCGTCCTCGCGCCCTGCATAGGCGGTCACCGCCATGATCGGCACCGTGCGCAGCTCTTCGTCCTGCTTGAGCGCGCCGATCAGTTCGTAGCCGCTGACGTGCGGCAACTGGATGTCCATCACGATCAGGTCGGGCGCGAAGCCGCGTGCGCGTTCCACGGCCTCGCGACCGTCTTGCACCGGTTCGGCCACGAAATCGTGCGCCCGCAGGAGATCGCAGAAGAGCTTCAGATTGAGTTCGTTGTCCTCGACAACGAGCACGCGTTTTGCCACGTGGGCATATCCCCCCTGTCACCCCTTCGGGCTCTACGCCATGCGGTCTCCGGACACAATCGAACACCATATGACGCGCGCGCTGCGGGCGCTCGCCTGGGCGCTTGGCGATCCGGATCGCGCGGCGCGACTGCTGGCGCTGACGGGGCTCGATCCGGCCGACCTGCGCACCCGTGCTGGCGATCCCACGACGCTCGCCGCCATTCTCGGCTTCATCGAGGCGCACGAGCCCGATCTCGTCGCCTGCGCCGATGCGCTCGACATGCAGCCGGCGGCGCTCGTCGAGGCGCGCCGCGCGCTGGAGATGGCATGAGGCCGCTGCTGATCTGCGATTGCGACGAGGTGCTGCTCCATATGGTGCGCCATTTCGGCGCGTGGCTGGGCGAGGCGCACGACATCGTTTTCGCGCCCGACGGCGGGGATTTCGCCCGGTCGATGACGCGGGCGGACGGGTCGCGCCCCTCGCGCGAGGAGATGTGGGGCCTGCTCGACGCCTTCTTCCCCGCCGAGATGCACCGGCAGACGCTCGTTCCGCACGCCCGCGAGGCGCTGGGGACGCTGTCGGAGGTCGCCGACATCGTGATCCTCACCAATCTCGCGGATCAATGCCGCCAGTCGCGGATCGATCAGCTCGCCGACTTCGGCATCGCGCACCGGGTCGAATGCAACCAGGGCGGCAAGGGCGATCCCGTCGCACGGTTGGTCGCCGAGCATGGCGATCCCGTTACCGTCTTCGTCGACGATCTCGCGGTGCATCACGAATCGGTCGCCCGCGCCGCGCCCGCGGTTCATCGCCTCCAGATGATCGCCGAGCCCAGCCTCGCGCCGACCGTCCCGCCGGCCCCGCACGCCCATGCCCGCATCGACGACTGGCGCGAAGCGCGCGCGTGGATTGCCGACATCTTCGCAGGCGGCGCGCCCGCCCGCACTTGACCCGGGCGGCGCGGGGGTGTTCATCCGCCGCCATGACCGATCGAATCGACCGCAAGCTGAGGGAGCTCGGCCTCGCCCTTCCCGAGCCCGCCGCGCCTGTCGCCGCCTATGTGCCCACCATCGAGGCGGGCGGGCTGCTCCACATTTCGGGCCAGCTCCCCTTCGACGACGCCGGGTTGATGACCGGCCGGCTCGGCGAGGACCGCGACCTAGAATACGGCCGGAAGGCCGCCGAGCGCTGCGCACTGATGCTGGTCGCGCAGATGAAGGCGGCGCTGGGCGGGCTTCACCGCGTCGGGCGGATCGTCAAGCTCGGCGTATTCGTCAATTCGGCCACCGATTTCACCGACCAGCCCAAGGTCGCCAACGGCGCCTCCGAGCTGATGGTCGCGCTATTCGGCGATATCGGCCGCCACGCCCGCAGCGCCGTGGGCGTCCCCGTGCTGCCGCTGGGTGCCGCGGTCGAGATCGACGCGATCGTGGAAATCGCGCCGGGCGAAGGCGCGGTTTGATCGCTTCGGCAGCGCAGCGGATGCGTGACGACGCGAAAGGAAGACAGATTCATGCGGAGGCGCGGAGATGCGGAAGGCCTGTCTTTCGGCGCCCGCGCCTCGCGTAAGCGAGATCATTGCACATTCCATCGCGGAGCCGATTGACCGCTGATGCGGTCGGACCCTTGAGCGGACCAGCTCCGCGTCTCCGCGCCTCCGCATGAGAACCTCTTCGATCTATCGCGCGGCACCATGACCGCCGGTAAAGGTGACGAGCCACACGTCCGGCGGCGCGCCGAAGCGGAGCGGGAGGTCGGTCGTGCCGAGCCCCGCCGTCACCACCACCGTTCGCCCCGGCTCGCGAACCAGGCCGCAGCGGTAGCGTGGATCGGCGACCTCGATCGGCGCGCCGATGATCGGCAGCACGATCTGCCCGCAATGGGTGTGGCCGGCGAGGGCCACATGCACGTCGGACGGCAGGCCGATCGCTGCGTCGGGCGAGTGCGCGATCAGCACGCCCGCTCCGCGCAGCCGCCGCATCGCATCCACCGTCATCGCGACGCGCGCATGACCTGTGAACGGATCGTCGACGCCGCCGATCGCGATCGGCCCGCGTTCGACCGCTGCATTATCGAGGACGAGGATTCCTGCGCGCGCAAGCGCAGCGCGGATGCGCGGCGGATCGGTCCAATGGTCGTGATTGCCCAGCACCGCCACCGTGCCGAGCGGCGCCTTTAGCCTCGACAGGGCAGCGGTCAGCAAAGGCGCCGCCCGAAGTGCTTCCTTCTCGCCGGAGCCTGCGACGAAATCGCCCGCCAGCGCGATCAGATCGGGGTGCAGCGCGTTCACCTGCGCAACGATCCGGCTGAGGCGCTGCGCATCCATCGCCGCGCTCTCCATATGAATGTCGGCGCCCAGCGCGACCGTTATGGGCGCGGCGCCTTCGGGCCAATCGGGTAGTGCGATCGTTACATGTCGGACGATCGGATCGGCCCGTGCATTACGATAGCCGAGCGCCACGATCGCCAGGACCGACGCCACGACGATTGCCCCGATCCACCGCCATCGCATGATCGAACCGTAACCGGCGCAAGCCTGTGCTGCCAAGATCGCGCTCTGTCCTACAGCGGATGTTCCTGATATGTATCAGGCATGCCGCAGCCGACCTCGGTTCCTTCTGGTCTGGAATGCACGTCCGATGGCTCGCCCGAACCTGCATTGATGTCGTTTTCCCGGAACCTTCGGAACTTTCATGAGGCCTGATCGCCGGAGCGGAACTGCGGACCTGCGCGTTGGCGGGGCCATGCACGCCTTCGCCGCGCTCCTCGATTCGCTGATCTACACGCGCTCGCGCAACGCCAAGCTCAAGCTGATCGGCGATTACCTCAAGGCCACGCCCGATCCCGATCGCGGCTGGGCGATGGCGGCGCTGACCGGCGATCTCGATCTGCCCGCGGTCAAGCCCGCGCTGATCCGCGGGCTGATCGAAGCACGCGTCGATCCGGTGCTCGTGCATCTGAGCCGCGACTATGTCGGCGACACTGCCGAGACGGTGGCGCTGCTCTGGCCCGCCGATATCGAGGGCGAAGGCGAGGAATTGCGGCTCTCCGTCGTCATCGAGCGGCTCGCGACGCTCTCGCGCTCGGATGCGCCGGCGGTGCTCGCGGCGCTGCTCGACCGGATGGATACCGGGGAGCGGTTCGCGCTCCTCAAGCTCGCGACCGGCGGCATGCGCATCGGCGTCTCGGCCCGACTCGCCAAGACGGCGCTGGCGCAGGCGTTCGGCCTGGAGGTCGAGGCTGTCGAGGAGGTGTGGCACGGGATCGACCCGCCCTATGTGCGGCTGTTCGACTGGGCAGAGGGACGCGGGCAGCAGCCGACACCCGCCGACGTGCCCGTCTTCCGCCCGTTCATGCTCGCGCATCCGCTGGACGATGTTCGCCTCGATCCGAACGATTACGCCGCCGAATGGAAATGGGACGGCATCCGCGTCCAGCTCGTCCGCGTCGGCGGCGAAACGCGACTTTACAGCCGCGCGGGCGATGATGTGACGGCGAGTTTTCCCGATGTTGCAGGCGATTTTCGCGAGGCGGGCGTGCTCGACGGCGAATTGCTCGTGAAGGGGGAGGCGCAGGGCGGGGGGCTTGGCGAAGGCGGCGGCGCGGCGAGCTTCAACGCGCTCCAGCAACGGCTGGGGCGAAAGCGCGTCTCGGCGAAGATGCTCGCCGATTATCCCGCCTTCGTCCGGCTCTACGACATTCTGTTCGACGGCGACGAGGATCTGCGCGGCCTTTCCTGGACAGACCGCCGCGCGCGGCTCGAAGCCTTTGCCCGGCGGCTCGATCCCGAACGGTTCGACGTATCGCCCGTCATCGACGCCACCGATTTCGACGCACTCGCGGCGATCCGCGCCGGGGCGCGCGACGCGGCGATCGAGGGCATGATGCTCAAGCGTCGCGATTCGCCTTACGTCGCTGGGCGCCGCGCGGGGCTGTGGTATAAATGGAAACGCGATCCGCTCGTCGCCGATTGCGTGATGATGTACGCGCAGCGCGGCAACGGGCGCCGCTCCTCCTGGTATTCGGACTATACGTTCGGCTGCTGGGCGGAGGACGGCAGCTTGCTCCCCGTCGGCAAGGCCTATTCGGGGATCACCGACGAGGAATTGAAATTCCTCGATCGCTGGGTCCGCACGCATACGGTGAACCGCTTCGGGCCGGTCCGCGAGGTCGAGAAGCTGCTGGTGCTCGAAATCGCGTTCGATTCTATCCAGGCCTCGCGCCGCCACAAATCGGGGGTCGCGATGCGCTTTCCGCGCATCAACCGCATCCGCACCGACAAACCGGCCGCCGAGGCCGATCGGATCGCGACGCTCGAGGCGATGGCGACCTGAGCGGGAGGCGCGCCGGAACGACGCAACCAAATGCCGCGGTCGATGGTTGGAGGCGCGTAACAATCAGAGGGAAGTGTCATGCGTACTTCGATCCTGGCCGCGACGCTGATGGCCGCCACCGCAATGCCGCTGGCGGGTTGTACCGGCAATAATGGCGGACTCTTCAGCTCGGGCGACCGCGTCTACAACCCCGACGCGGTGGCCGAGGGCGCGCAGAACGGCGACGTCATCTATCGCGACCGCAACGGCAATTATTACTGCAAGCGTGAGGACGGCACGACCGGCACGCTGGTCGGCGCGGGCGTCGGCGCGATTCTCGGCAACTTGATCGCACCGGGTGGCTCGAAGACGGTCGGCACGATCCTGGGCGGCGCCGCCGGCGCGCTCGGCGGCCGCGCGATCGATCGCGCCGATCTCGCCTGCAAATAAGGCGATTCGGCTGATGTAGACGGGGGGCGTCCGCCGGTAAACGGCGGGCGCCTTCTTTTTGTGCTGCGGGTGGCGCCGCGACAATATCCCCGCTAGCGCTCGGCAATGCCGCCGCTCGCGCTCGCCTCGATCCTGATGATCGCCTCGGGGTCGATCCACGCTGTGGTCAACGCGATCGTCAAGGGTGGGCGCGACAAGATGGCTGGCCGCGCGCTCACCGACGGGTCGAGCGCGGTGATCCTGCTGCCCGCGACGTTGTTCGTGCCGTGGCCGAGCGGCGCCTGGAACTGGCTTGCGGCGAGCGCGCTGCTCCACGGCTTCTATCTGTTTGCGCTGGTCCGCGCCTATCAGGTCGGCGATCTCTCGGCGGTCTATCCGGTACTCCGCGGCACCGCGCCTCTCCTCACCGCGCTCGTCACCCTGGGCCTGCTTGGCGAACCGGCGACGACGCAGGAAATAACCGGTATCGCGCTCGTCGGCGCGGCGATGTTCGTGATGATCGCGGGCCGCCACGTTGCGGGCAACGCGCTGGGCTGGGTGCTGCTCACCGGCGTGTTCATCGCCGCCTATACTGTGATCGACGCCCATGGCGTCCGTGCTGCGCCCGATCCGGCGAGCTATATCGTCTGGCTGTTCGTGACGATGGGCGTGGTCATCGTCGCGATGTTCGGAATCGTCTCGCGCGGCGAAATTTTCGCGAGCGCCGCGGCGCAGTGGAAGCCCGGCGTCATCGCGGGCGCGCTGTCGATCGTCACCTACGGCATGGCGCTCTGGGCCTTTTCGCTCGGCCCGACCGCGCCGCTCGCCGCCTTGCGCGAGACCGGCATGGTCACGGCGCTCGGCATCTCGATCCTGGTCCTCGGCGAGCGCGCGACCGCGGGGCGAATCGCCGGGGTGCTCGGCATCCTCGCCGGCGCCGCGCTGATCCTGACGGGGTGAAAGAAAAAGCCCGGCGCGTTCGTGCGCGCCGGGCTTCCTCTCCCAAACCCCGCTGGGTTAGAGCGATTGCAGGTTCACCGCCGCATATTTGCCGCGCCGATCGACCTCGAGCTCGAATTCGAGCCGGTCGCCCTCGTTGAGCGTCGGCAGGCCCGCACGCTCGACCGCAGAGATGTGCACGAACGCGTCGGGCTGGCCGTCATCGCGCTGAATGAAGCCGAAACCCTTCATCGCATTGAAGAACTTGACCGTGCCGGTCGCCTTCTCACCGGTGAGCTGACGCTGCGGTCCGCCGCCGAAGCCGCCTTCGCGCGGCGGCCGGGGAGCACGCTCCTCGACCGGCAGCGGCTCGCCGTCGATCTTGAGCTCGGTCGCCGACACGCGTCCGCCGCGATCGACGAGCGTGAAGCTCAGCGGCTGGCCTTCGGCGAGGCCGGTCAGCCCCGCCTGCTCGACCGCAGAAATGTGGACGAACACGTCTTCGCCGCCATCGTCGCGGACGATGAAGCCAAAGCCCTTCTGCCCATTGAAGAATTTGACGGTGCCCGAACCTTCGCCGACGACCTGCGGGGGCATGCCGCGGCCACCGCCGCCGAACCCACCACCGCCGCCGCCGCGGAAGCCGCCGCCGCCACCACCGCCGAATCGGTCGCCACCGCCACCGAAGCGATCACCGCCGCCGAATCGGTCGCCGCCGAAGCCGCGATCCTGAAATCCGCCACCGAAATCATCGCCGCCGAAGCTGTCGCGCTTGTCCCTGCCGCGCCCGCCGCGATCGCCGCGGCGTCCTTTGTCGAAACTCATGCCTAGTTCGTCTTCCCGGTTCGCCCGACTTCAACCATCAAGAACCCAAGCGCCGGACGACGAACGCAGGTCTTCGGGCGCTCTCCTCCCGCGCCACATTCCCGCCATACCCGAAAAAAAGGACCGTCGCGAACAAATTCGTCGAAAAAGACGGCAGCGGCACGCCAATACTTGCGCAACCGTTGCGCGAACGGCACAGGTTGCATCCATGCCGATTGCCTCGCTGCTCGCCGATCCGTCCGCCTGGGCCGCCCTCGTCACGCTGATCGTGATGGAGGTGGTGCTCGGGATCGACAATCTCATCTTCATCTCGATCCTGTCAAATAAGCTTCCCGAGGGACAGCGCACCAAGGTGCGCCGCGCCGGCATCGGGCTGGCACTGATCCTGCGACTCGTGCTGCTGTCGATGATCGCGTGGATCGTCGGGCTGACGGCGCCGGTCTTCGACCTCGGCATAGCGGGCGCGCCGGGGGCGCATGGCGAGCCCGGCTTCGAGACCGCCTTTTCGATTCGCGACCTCATCCTGATCGCGGGTGGCCTGTTCCTGATCTACAAGGCGACGAGCGAAATCCACGGCACCATGCAGGGCGAGGACCATTCGGGCGCCACCAAGGAGAGCGGCGCTGCCGGCAAGGCCGCGATCGGTTTCGGATCGGCGATCGTCCAGATCCTGCTGCTCGACATGGTGTTTTCGATCGATTCGATCCTGACGGCAGTGGGCATGACCGACCATCTGCCGGTGATGATCGTCGCGGTCGTGGTCGCGGTCGGCGTGATGCTGTTCGCGGCCGATCCGCTCGCCAACTTCATCGCGCGCAACCCGACGGTGGTGATGCTCGCGCTCGGCTTCCTGCTGATGATCGGCGTGGTGTTGATCGCCGACGGCTTCGGTGCGCATGTGCCCAAGGGCTATATCTACACCGCGATGGCCTTTTCGGCGGCGGTCGAGGCGCTCAACATCGCCGCGCGCAAGCGGCGCGAGGCGAAGGCGAATACCGAGGACCATTGAGCGTTCATGCCATCGGCGCTAGGCGCTGAGACATGACCGTTCATTTCCACGAGGAAGACCTTCCCGCCGACGCGCTCGGCCCCGGACCGGTAGCCGTCGACACCGAAGCGATGGGGCTCGTCGTCCCGCGCGACCGGCTGTGCGTCGTCCAGATTTCCGACGGTACTGGCGACGAGCATCTGGTGCGGTTCAATCCGGGCAGCAGCTATGCCGCGCCCAATCTGAAGGCGGTGCTCGGCGATACGAGCCGGCTCAAGCTCTACCATTTCGCGCGTTACGATCTCGCGACGATCCGCCAGTATCTCGGCGTCGTCGCGGCGCCCGTCTATTGCACCAAGACCGCCTCGCGGCTGGTGCGGACCTATACCGACCGGCATGGGCTCAAGGAGCTGGTGCGCGAGCTGTTGGGACAGGAGATTTCGAAACAGCAGCAATCGTCGGACTGGGGTGGGCCGGAGCTGTCGGACGCGCAACGGGACTATGCGGCGTCGGACGTGCGCTATCTTCATGCGCTGCGCGAAGAGCTCGACCGGCGGCTGGCACGCGAGGGGCGCACCGAGCTGGCGCAGGCCTGTTTCGATTTCCTCCCCGCGCGCGCCGAGCTCGATCTCGCCGGCTGGCCCGACATCGACATCTTCGCGCATGTCTGAGGGAGCGTTCCTGTTGCGGCACCGCCCTCCAGCGCCATTCCAACGATGCTGCGCATCGCCGGAACCGCTTCCGCCCACTCCCCCACCCGGCCACCCAACGGCAGTATTCCATGGGTGGCCGGGTGGGGGAGCATCGGGTCGGTCATGCCCCCGGCATGACCTGAACGGTGCGGGGCACCGTTCACCCGATGCTGGCTGGTGCCGTTCCGCCGAAGGCGACCAGGATGTCTGAGATCGCGCGCCGCCAGAAGACCGCGCGGCAGGTCTGGGCGGCGCCGGGGAGCAGCCATGACACGGTGATCGCGGTGCTGCGGGTGGCGCTGCCGATCGCGATCGGGGTACTCGCCGCGTTCCTCGTGATGGCGCCGCTCTACATGCGCGGCGACGTTTCGTTCCTGCTCGCGAAGGACAATGTCGAAGTTGCGAAACAGCGGATGAAGCTCCAGGCGGCGACCTATCGGGGCGAGGACAGCAAGGGAAGGCCGTTCGTGCTTGAGGCGGGCTCCGCGGTGCAGCAGAGCTCGGCCGAGCCAGTGGTCGAGCTGAACGATCTCGCCGCGCGGATCCGGCTCAGCGAGGGGCCGGCGACGATCGTCTCGCCCGGCGGCACCTATAATATGGAGACCGAGAAGGCGGCGTTGAACGGGCCGATCACCGTGCGGACCGCGAGCGGCTACACGCTCGATACCAAGGATGCGACGGTGAACCTTCGGACGCGCACGGTGACGAGCGACGGCGGGGTTTCGGGCACGACGCCGCAGGGCAGCTTCCGCGCCGACACCATGACCGCCGATCTCGAGGACCGCACCGTGTCGCTGGACGGCAACGCGCACTTGCGCATCGTGCCGTGAGGCAACAGATAGCCGCCATGCCGCGCCCGCGTTTCCTGCCCCTCCTCCTGGCGCTCGCCGCGACCGGCGCGGTGGCGCAGTCGCGCCACAACTCGAGCGCGCCGATCGATTTCTCCGCCGGGCATATCGAGCTTCAGGACAAGGCGAACCAGGCGATCCTTTCGGGCGGCGTCGTCGTTCGGCAGGCCGAGATGACGCTCGAGGCGGCGCGGATCACGGTCGCCTATACCGGCAGCATCATCGACGGCGCACCGGAAGCATCCCGGCTCAGCGCGGCGGGCGGCGTCACCGTGACGCGGCCCGGCCAGAGCGCGCGCGGCAATTACGGGGTCTACGATCTCAACCGCCACGTCATCACGATGATCGGCAACGTGACGCTGACGCAGGCGGGCAATACGGTGCATGGCGGGCGGCTGACGATCAACCTCGACACCGGGCGCGCCGTGATCGACGGCTCCGCGGCGGGCGGCACCGCCACGGCGCCGGGCACCACGACCGAGTCGAGCGGCCGCGTCACGGGCCGCTTCTCGGTTCCCGATCGCGGCGACTGATCCGCAAATTTGCCGCAATGCGCCGCGGCCCCCTTGGCGAGCCGGGGGGTGATCCCCTAGATTCATGCACGAACCTTGCCAAGCGCGTGACACGGGAATGCGAGAGACCGGATGGACGATGTGACCACCCTGGACGAGGTCGAGCCGATCACCGAGGCGCCGGTGAGCGACGGTCTGTCGGTGATCTCGATCGCCAAATCCTACGACAAACGCGTGGTGCTGAGCGACGTCTCCGTTTCGGTCGGGCGCGGCGAGGTGGTGGGGCTGCTCGGCCCCAACGGCGCTGGCAAGACGACGTGCTTCTATTCGGTGATGGGGCTGGTGAAACCCGATTCGGGCCGCGTGCTGCTCGACGGCGAGGACATTACCGGGCTTCCCATGTATCGCCGCGCGATCCTGGGGCTCGGCTACCTGCCGCAGGAGACCTCGATCTTCCGCGGACTCACGATCGAGAAGAACATCCTGACCGTGCTCGAGCTCGCCGAACCGGATGCCGAGGCGCGCCAACGCAAGCTCGACAAATTGCTCGACGAGTTCGGCCTCACCAAGTTGCGCGACGCGCCGGCGATGGCGCTGTCGGGCGGCGAGCGGCGGCGGGCCGAGATCGCCCGCGCGCTGGCGGCCGAGCCGACGATCATGCTGCTCGACGAGCCGTTCGCGGGGATCGACCCGATCTCGATCGCCGACATCCGCGATCTGGTGAAGGATCTGAAGCGCCGCGACATCGGCGTGCTCATCACCGATCACAATGTCCGCGAGACGCTCGACATCGTCGATCGCGCCTACATCATCTACGACGGCCGCGTGCTCTTCACCGGCTCGCCCGAGGAATTGGTCGCCGACGCGAACGTGCGGCGGCTCTATCTGGGCGAGGGCTTTTCGCTATAGCCTATGAGGATCGGCGATCTTCATAGGCGTCATCCCAGCGGAGGCTGGGATCTTGTGGTTCTCCGAGGTCCTTTCTTGCGGGAGACCCCAGCTTTCGCTGGGGTGACGAAGTGATATGAGCCTCGCGCCCCGCCTCGACCTTCGGCAGACGCAATCGCTGGTGATGACGCCGCAGCTCCAGCAGGCGATCCGCCTACTTGCGTTGTCCAACCTCGAGATCGAGGGCTTCATCGCCGAGGAGATCGAGAAGAATCCGCTGCTCGATGCAGGCGGCGAGAACGAGGGCGCGCCCGAGACGGAGCCGATCGAGGCGCGCGACGAGCCCACGACCGCAGACGAGCTGCTGATCGGCGGCGAGACGACCGGCGAGGCGGCGCTCGACGTCGATTTCACGGCCGAGACCTTCCACCACGACAGCGCCGCCGACAGCGCGGGCGGTCTCGACGGATCGCTCGGGATGAGCGGCGCGGCGGGCGGGGCGATGCCGGAGGACGGGCCCGATCTCGATGCGTTCGCGGACCGTGCGGAGACCCTTGCCGATCACCTGCTGGCGCAGGCGGGCACCGTCTTTTCGGGGCAGGAGGCGTTCGTCGCGGCGCATTTGATCGACCAGATCGACGAGACCGGCTATCTCACCGTGCCGCTGCTCGACATCGCCAACCGCCTCGCCGTGCCGTTGGCCGAGGTCGAGATGGTGCTGGCGGGCATCCAGGCCTTCGATCCCACCGGCGTCGGCGCGCGCAGCCTTTCCGAATGCCTCGCGCTCCAGGCGAGGGAGGCGGACCGCTACGATCCGTGCATGGCGCGGCTGATCGACAATCTCGATCTGGTCGCGCGCGGCGATCTGGCGCGGCTCAGGCGGCTGTGCGAGGTCGATGACGAAGACCTTGCCGATATGATCCGCGAGTTGCGCGGCTACGATCCCAAGCCCGGCCTGCGTTTCGGCGGCGAGGCGGTGCAGGCGGTGGTGCCCGACATCTTCGTCGCGCGGCGCCCCGCGGGCTGGGCGATCGAGATCAATTCGGCGACGCTGCCGCGGGTGCTCGTCAATCGCTCCTATTATGCCGAGCTGTCGGCAGGACCGCAGAACAAGGCGTCGAAGGCGTGGCTTTCGGATTGCCTCGCCAGCGCCAACTGGCTGGTCAAGGCGCTGGACCAGCGGCAACGCACGATCATCAAGGTCGCGACCGAGATCGTGAAGCAGCAGGAGGCGTTCTTCCTGAAGGGCGTCGCACATCTGAAACCGATGACGCTGCGCCAGGTGGCCGACGCGATCGAGATGCACGAATCGACGGTGAGCCGCGTCACCAGCAACAAATATCTGAGCTGCGCACGCGGGCTGTTCGAACTCAAATATTTCTTCACCTCGGCGATTCAGGCGGCGGACGGCGGCGATGCCGTCTCGGCCGAGGCGGTGAAGAGTGCGATCCGCGCACTGATCGCGGCGGAGGACCCGAAGAAAATCCTTTCGGACGATACGCTCGTCGATCTGCTCAAGGCCAAGGGCTTCGACATTGCGCGGCGGACGGTCGCCAAATATCGCGAGGCGATGGGGATCGGCAGTTCGGTCCAGCGGCGGCGGCAGAAGGCGCTCGAAGGCGTCGGATAAACTGATGTGCGACGGCAAAGTTGACCAACTTGACCGTCGTTCGACCTACGGCCCGAGGCACAATCGCGGTTTTCCGCCGATTTTGGCGGCCGGCAGAACGGCGCGAGTCAACTTCGCCCGGGCGCCAGCTTCGGCGAGCACGGCCGTTTCGGCGCCGGCAGGTGCCGACGTGCGAGATCAACGAATCAAAGAGCGGGCTGCAGCATCGCACGGATGCGGGGTTGTAGGACAGCGGGAAGAAACAGGGATTTTGTTCAATCGTCCTCGTCCTCGAACCCGACGAGCGCCAGCGCGCGGGCCTTGATCTGGTGGGTGGCGCACCAATGGACGAGCGCGTCCTCGCGGCCGTGAGTGACCCAGACCTCGCGCGGCGCCAGTTCACGGATCGTGGCGGTGAGTTCGTCCCAATCGGCATGATCGGAGACGATCAGCGGCAGCTCGACATTGCGCTGGCGCGCGCGTTGGCGGACGCGCATCCATCCGCTCGCCATCGCGGTGACCGGATCGGGGAGGCGGCGCGACCAGCGATCGTTGAGTGCCGAAGGAGGCGCGAGGACGATGCGACCGCGTAGTTCATCCCTCGACGCGCCGGTCGCGGGGCGCAGCTCGCCCAGATCGATGCCGTGGTCGACATAGAGGTCGCACAGGCGCTGGAGCGCGCCGTGGAGGTAGACGGGATCGTCGAACCCCATCACGCGCAGCTCGCGCAGGAGGCGCTGCGCCTTGCCGAGCGCATAGGCGCCGACGAGCACGCAGCGATCGGGATTGGCGCGGAGCGTGGCCGTCAGCTTGTCGATCTCGTCATGCGTCGGCGGGTGGCGGAAGACGGGGAGGCCGAAGGTCGCCTCGGTGACGAAGACGTCGCACGGCACCGGCTCGAAGGCGGCGCAGGTGGGATCGGCGCGGCGCTTGTAGTCGCCCGAGACGACGACGCGTTGCCCACGAAAATCGAGCACGATCTGTGCCGAGCCGAGGACGTGGCCCGCGGGCACGAAGCGGACCTCGACCTCGCCCAGCATGAACGGCTCGCCATAGGCGGCGGCGTGGCCCGGTTGCGGGCCGTAGCGGGTTTCCATGATCGCGAGCGTTTCCGCGGTCGCCCACACCGCTTCGTGCCCGCCGCGCGCGTGATCGCCATGGCCGTGGGTGACGAGCGCACGCGGGCTTTCAAGCGACGGATCGATCCACGCATCGGCAGGCGCGACGTAGAGCCCGTGCGGGCAAGGCTCGATCCATTCGCCGAGACGCGTCATTTGATGCATATGGGCCGGGCGGCCGCGCGGGCCAAGGGATCGAACCGCCGCAGGGTTTCGTTACGCCCTCATCCGACGAAGGAGAGGCGGCATGGACACGGGTGGAGGAATTTGGAGCATCCTGGTGATCGTCGCGCCGATCGTGCTGGCGATCGTGCTCGCCTGGGCGCTGCTGCACAACCGCAGCTCGCGGCGGGAGGAGCAGCACACCGAGGAGGCGACGCGGCGGATGTACGACGAGCAGGGCGCCGAGGACGAAAGGCGCGAGGGCGACTGAGCGACGCGGCGCTCCCCGAGCCGCTTGCCGGCTGGTTTGCCGCGCGCGGCTGGGCGCCGCGGCGGCATCAGCGCGATATGCTTGCCGAGGCGCGGTCGGGTCATCACGCGCTGCTGGTTGCCGCGACGGGGGCGGGCAAGACGCTGGCGGGATTCCTGCCGAGCCTGGTCGATCTGATCCAGTCCCCGACGGACGGGCTGCACACGCTCTATGTCTCGCCCTTGAAGGCGCTCGCGGTCGATGTGCAGCGCAACCTCATCACCCCGATCGACGAGATGGGGCTCGACATCCGCGTCGAGACGCGCACCGGCGACACGCCGAGCGACCGCAAGGCGCGGCAGCGCGCGCGGCCGCCGCAGATGCTGCTGACCACGCCCGAATCGCTGTCGCTGCTGCTGAGTTACCCGGACAGCTTCACGATGTTCGCGGGGCTGAAGCGAATCGTGGTGGACGAGGTCCACGCCTTCGCGACCGGCAAGCGCGGCGACCTGCTCGCGCTGTCGATGGCGCGGCTGCAACGCATCGCGCCGGGGGTGCGGCGGGTGGCGCTGTCGGCGACGGTGGCCGATCCGGACGGCTATCGCGCGTGGCTCGCGCCCGATGGCGATATCGACAGCGTTGCCTTGGTCGAGGGCGAGTCCGGCGCGGCGCCGCGGGTCGATATCCTGCTGCCCGAGGGGCGCGTGCCCTGGTCCGGCCATTCGGGGCGCTATGCCGCCGAGCAGGTGATGGCCGAGATCGAGACGCACAAGACGACGATCGTCTTCTGCAACACCCGCAGCCTCGCCGAGCTGATCTTCCAGGATCTGTGGAAGGTCAATGCGATGAACCTGCCGATCGGCGTCCATCACGGCAGCTTGGCGCGCGAGGCCAGGCGCAAGGTGGAGGGCGCGATGGCGGCCGGGCGGCTGCGCGCGCTGGTGGCGACGTCGAGCCTCGATCTCGGCGTCGATTGGGGCGATGTCGATTGCGTGATCCAGATGGGCGCGCCCAAGGGCGCCTCGCGGCTGCTCCAGCGGATCGGGCGCGCCAACCACCGGTTGGACGAGCCGAGCGAGGCGGTGCTCGTGCCCGGCAACCGGTTCGAATATCTGGAAGCGCGCGCGGCGTTGGACGCGGTCGAGGCGGGCGAGCTCGACAACGAGCCGTTTCGGGCGGGCGCGCTCGACGTGCTCGCGCAGCACGTGATGGCATGCGCTTGCGCGGCACCGTTCCGCGAGGAGGAGATGCTCGACGAGGTGCGGTCGGCGCTGCCCTATTCGGCGCTCACGCAAGAGACGTTCGCACGCGTGCTCGGCTTCATCCGCGACGGCGGCTATGCCTTGCGCGCCTATGACCGGTTCAAGCGGCTGACGCAGGATTCCGATGGACTATGGCGCGTCAGCCATCCGCGGTTCGTGCAGCAGCATCGGCTCAACGCCGGGATCATCGTCGAGGCGACGATGCTCAATGTGCGCTTCAGGAACGGGCGGAAGCTGGGCAAGGTGGAGGAGGGTTTCGCGGCGACGCTCTCCCACGGCGACACCTTTTTCTTTGCGGGGCTCAGCCTGGAAGTCGAGAAGATCGACACCGAAGACCTGATCGTGCGCGCGACGACGCGGCCGGCGCGCATTCCCACTTATGGCGGCGCGCGAATGCCGATCTCGACCCATCTCGCGGGGCGCGTGCGCGGCTTTCTCGCCGCCTCCGACGAATGGCGGCGCTTCCCCGCCGACGTGCGCGAGTGGCTGGAGATGCAGGCATATCGTTCGGTGCTGCCGCGGCCCGACCAGCTTCTCGTCGAGACCTTTCCGCGCGAAGGGCGGCATTACATGGTCGCCTACAGTTTCGAGGGCTGGAACGCGCACCAGTCGCTCGGCATGCTGGTGACGCGGCGGATGGAGACGCAAGCGCTCAAACCGCTCGGCTTCGTCGCGAGCGATTATGCGATCGGCACCTGGTCGCTGGAGCCGGTGCGCGATCCCGCCAGCCTGTTCTCGCCCGACATCCTCGAGCATGAATTCGTCGATTGGGTGCAGCAATCGCACTTGCTGAAGCGCGCCTTCCGAGAAGTGGCGGTGATCGGCGGGCTGGTCGAGCGCCAGCATCCGGGCAAGCGCAAGACCGGCAAGCAGGTCACCTTCTCGACCGACCTGATCTACGACGTGCTGAGCAGATACGAGCCCGACCATCTGCTGCTGCGTGCCGCCTGGGCGGATGCGCGCGCGAAGATGACCGATGTCGGCCGCCTCGCCGATCTGCTCGACCGCGCGGCGGCGACGATGGTGCATGTCGATACCGATCGCGTGACGCCGCTCGCGATGCCGGTGCTGACGCTTATCGGGCGCGAGCGCGTGGCGACGGGCCTTGCCGACGATGCGCTGCTCGCCGAGGCCGAGACGCTCGCGGCGGAGGCGATGCGGCGCGATTGACGCGCTGTTGTGATGCGGCCGCAGCGGGCATAATCTCCGACGATGACCGCCCGCTCGCTCTGGCCGGCATTGTTGATCGCGGGGTGCCTGCTGCCAGGTGCCGCGGCAGCACGGCAGAAGGCACCGCAGAACGCGCCCGCCGCCCAGCCGGGCGCCGGTGAGACGCTGGACCTCGGCGAATCCCAGAACCGGATGACCGTGCCGGTCTCGATCGGCGGGCAGGGGCCGTTCGAGTTCGTCGTCGATACCGGTGCGGAGCGATCGGTGATCTCGCGCGAGCTGGCGGCGGCGCTCGGTCTCGATGCGGGATCGAGCGCGCGGCTGGTCGATTTCACTGGCGTGAGCGCGGTCGATACGGTCGAAATTCCCTCGCTCAGCGTCGGCAGCCTCGGCACCGGCGCGATGCAGGCGCCCGCGTTGAGCCGAGCCAATCTCGGCGCCGCGGGCATGCTGGGGATCGACGCGCTTCAGGGCCACCGGATCGTGATCGACTTCAATCGCGACCGAATGAAGGTTCATCCCGCTAAACATCACCCGCGTGGCGAGGTCGTGGTCGAAGCGGAAAAGCGGTTCGGGCAGTTGATCGTCACCAACGCCTATTTCAACGATCGGCCGATCGCGGTCATCGTCGATACCGGTTCGTGGGTGAGCGTCGGCAATCTGGCGATGCGGGCGCTGGCGACGGAGCCGCCGCGTATCCGCGGCCCGGCGACGATCACATCGGTGACGGGACGGTCGTTCACCGCCGATTTCGTGACGATCAGCAACGTCAAGGTCGGCGGCGTCCGTTTCGACAATTTCGGGCTGGTGTTCGCCGACGTTCCTCCGTTTCGGGAGTTCGGCCTCGGCGACACGCCGGCGTTGATCCTGGGCATGAGCACGCTCGAACTGTTTCAGCGGGTCGAGATCGATTTCGCCAACCGCGAGATCGCCTTCACGCTGCCACGGCCGCCGATCGATTTCAGATCGCCATGTCGGAGTTTCTCGAACTGCATCGTCTACTGAACGCGCATCGCGTGTTTGCGGTCGAACGTCGAAACGAGATCGGTCAACGTCGGCGATATCGCTTGCGAAAAGGCCGCATCGGGTGTAATATCATCGCATGCGGGGGCTTGCAGCCATCGGATTCGCGATTGCACTGTCGGCCGGCGCACCAGCGCCGTCCAGCAACCAGACCGTTCCATCATCCCCGCCCGAACCACAAACCGGCACGCCGACCGGAATCGAACACATCCTGCTGCTGCTCGGCAACGCCCAGGCGCGGATGACCGTGCCGGTCTCGATCGGTCAGACTGGCCCCTACAATTTCATCGTCGATACCGGATCCGAGCGCAGCGTCGTCTCGCAGGAGCTTGCGGGCCAGCTCAACCTCACACCGGGGCCGGACGTGCGCGTGACGGCGATGACGGGCGCGAGCATGGTGGGCACGGTGATCGTGCCCTCACTCCACATCAGCAGCATCAGGAGCGCCCCGATCGCCGCGCCCGCGCTCGAGCGCGATGACCTGGGCGCGCCCGGGATGATCGGGATCGACGCGCTCCAGGGGCATGCCGTGTCGATCGATTTCGATCGCCACCAAATGACCGTGCGGCCGGCGCGCCGTCGGCACCACGAGCGCGCCGCGCCCGGCGAGATCATCGTCCATGCCAAGAACCAGTTCGGCCAGTTGATCGTCACCGACGCTTATTATCACGGTCATCGCATCTCGGTCGTGGTCGATACCGGCTCGCCGATCACGATCGGCAATCTCGCGCTTCGCCGCAAGATGAGTGTCAAGCCCGAACAGATCGGCATGGTGCGGGTGACGTCCGCAACCGGCGGCACGCTCATCGCCGACTATTTCGAGATCGACCATCTCACCGTCGGCGACGCGCGGTTCAGCAACGTTCCGATCGCCTTCGCCAACGTCGCGCCATTCAAGCGGTTCGACCTCGTCAAGAAGCCGGCGCTGCTGCTCGGCATGGATACGCTGCGGCTGTTCCGCAACGTCGACATCGATTTCACCAACCGCGAAATCCGCTTCGTCATGCCGCGCAAGGGTGAGCGCGGCGCGTAGCCACGCGTCGGCGCTACACCGTCACCTGCTCGCCCAGCTCGAGCACCTTGCCCGGCGGGATGTTGAGAAAATCGGTCGGATCCGATGCGTTGCGTTGCAGGAACATGAAGATGCGGTCTTGCCACAGCGGCATGCCTTCGTTCTTGGAAGGCTTCAGCGTGTTGCGGCCGATGAAGAACGAGACCTTGGTCGCGTCGGCGACGACCTGTTTCCGATCGGCCTCCAGCCCCAGATCGCGTGGCACGTCGGGCGATTCCATGAAGCCGTATGTCAGGCTGACGGTCGAGAAATTGTCGTCGAGCGTGGTTGCCTTGACGCGCTCGTCGAGCGGCACGAACGGCCGGTCCGCGGTGCGGACGGAGACGATCAGGTTCTGCTCGTGGAGCACCTTGTTGTGTTTCAGATTGTGGAGCAGCGCCCCGGGCGCGCTCTCGGGATTGGCGGTGAGGAACACGGCCGTACCCTCGACCCGTTCGGGCGGGCGGCGCGCGAGCGCGGCGGCCAGCTCGGCCATCGGGATCGAGTTGCGCCGTTCGAACACCTGCACGATCCCGCGCCCGCGCACCCAGGTCGCGATCAGGAGACCGACCAGGGCGGCGACCAGCAAGGGCGCCCAGCCGCCCTCGACCACACGCAGCAGATTGGCGGCGAGGAAGATCAGATCGAGGACGAAGAAGGGCGCCAGCATCACCAACGCGCGGCGATAGCCCCAGCGCCAGCGCTGGCGCACGACGATATAGGCGAGCGCGGTCGTCACCGTCATCGTGCCGGTGACGGCGATGCCGTAGGCGGCCGCCATCTCGGTCGAGCTGCCGAACTCGATCACCAGGATCAGCACGCCCACCATCATCAGCCAGTTGATCGACGGGATGTAGAGCCGCGTCGTATCGCCGCGCACCGTGCGCAGCACGCGCAGCCGCGGCAGCAGGCCCAACTGGCTCGCCTGCTGCGTCAACGAATAGGCGCCGTTGATCGCCGCCTGGCTCGCGATCACCGTCGTGACCAATGCGAGCAGCACGAGCGGGATGCGCGCGACGGGCGGCGCGAGCAGGAAGAACCAGTTCTCGTTGGTGAAGGGCACGCCCGCCGCCACCGCCTCTTCGAGCGCGCCGAGCGCGAGCGCGCCCTGCCCCAGATAGTTGAGCGCGAGCGCGGGCAGCACCAGGGCGAACCAGCCGAGCCGGATCGGGGTGCGGCCGAACCGGCCCATATAAGCGGTCACCGCCTCGGCCCCCGCCACCGTCAGGATCATCGCGCCGAGCACGAAGAAGCCGACAATGCCGTGATTGCCGAGAAAGCCGATCGCATACCATGGCGCGAAGGCGCGCAACACGAACGGATGGCCGACGATATGCCACAGCCCGAGCGCGGCGATGACGACGAACCAGGCGAGGCAGACGGGGCCGCCGAGCTTGTCCAGCCGCAGCCGCCCTCCTGCCTGCGTGGCAAAGAGGCCGACCAGGATTGCGATCGTCAGCAGCAGCGCGAAGCCCTGGCCGATCCCCGCGCCGGGCAGCGTGCGCAGCCCCTCCGAGGCCGCAAGCACCGACAGCGCCGGGGTGATGATCGCGTCGCCGTAGAACATCGCCGCGCCGATCGCGCCGAGCACGAGCGCGGCCCTGGCGCGGTTCCCCGTCACGCGCCGCGCGACCGCGGCGAGCGCGAGCACGCCGCCCTCGCCCTGGTTGTTGGCGCGCATCAGCACGATCACATATTTGATCGAGACGACGATGATCAGCGACCACATGGCGAGGCTGACCACGCCCATGATCTCGTCACCGCCGATCCGGCCGCCCATTTGCTCCAGCACGTCGCGAAACGCGAAGATCGGGCTGGTGCCGATATCGCTGAAGACGACGCCGAGCGCGCCGAGCGTCAGGGCCAGGCCCGGGCGGCTCAACGGCGCGGGATCGGTGCGGGCGGCGGTGGTCGGAATGGTCTGTCCCCTGTGAATCGGACCTAATTGAGCCCGTCCACGGATCGAAGACGAGCCCTTGTGCTCCTGCGAAAGCAGGAGCCCAGAGTCACTGGCGACGACGCCTGCAATCCTGGGCTCTTGCTTCCGCAGGAGCACTGCCTCCATCAAATACGGACAAACAACGTCCGTGTCAGCGCCCCGCCGCATCACCGTTGATTGCGCCCGCCCCGCGCGGCATAGCGATGCCATGGTTCGCTTTTCGTTCGCCGGTCACGAGCTTGCCGCGCTGCGCGAGGGTGCGCTGTTCTGGCGGGCGCGCCGCGCGCTGATCGTCGCCGATCTGCATTTCGAGAAAGCGAGCTGGTTCGCGAAGGGCGGGCAGATGCTGCCGCCTTACGATTCGATCGCGACGCTCGGCGACCTGGCGGCGCTGGTCGAGCGGATCGGTCCATCCGAAATCTGGTGCCTGGGGGACAGCTTCCACGATTCGGAAGGCTGCGATCGCCTGCCCGAGCGCGCGCGGGCGATGCTGACGGCGCTCACCGCACGCCATCGCTGGGTGTGGATCACCGGCAACCACGATGCGGCAATGGTCGATCATTGCGGCGGCGAGATCGTCGAGGAAGCCGAGCTGGACGGGCTGGTGCTCCGCCACGAGGCGGTGCCGGGCGAGAAGCGGCCCGAGCTTTCGGGTCATTTCCATCCCAAGCTGCGTCTCACATTGCGCGGGCGGCACGTCGCGCGGCGCTGCTTCGTCGCGACCGGGACCAAGCTGATCCTGCCCGCCTTCGGCGCGCTCACCGGCGGGCTCGACGCGCACCATCCCGAGATCATCCGCGCGGTCGGCCCCGCCGCCGAGGCGCTGGTGCCGCTCGACGACCGTCTCCTCCGCTTCCCGCTCGCGGCCTGAGTTCAGTCAGGGATTTCGCCCCGCCGCAGCCGATCGGCGAGCGCGCGGCCGTCCTCGCCCGCCCATCGCCGATCCGCGAGCGTCGGCGCCCCTGAACGCTTGGCGAGCCGCTCGCCCGCGGCATCGGCGAGCAGCGCATGATGGCGATAGACCGGCGTCGGCAGCCCGAGCAGCGCCTGGAGCAGCCGATGGACATGCGTCGCCGCGAACAGATCCTCGCCGCGCACGACATGGGTGACGCCATGCGCTGCATCGTCCACCGTCACCGCAAGGTGATAGCTGGCGGGCGCATCCTTGCGCGCAAGCACGACGTCCCCGAACGCACGCGAATCGGCCGCTTGTGGTCCCGCGATCTCGTCCGTCCAATCGAGCGGTCCGGCAATCGCCACCGCGCGCTCGATGTCGAGCCGCCAGGCATGCGGCTCGTCCATGCGCGCGTGTCGCTCCTCCGCGGACAGCCGCCGACATGTACCCGGATAGACCGGGCCATCGGGGCCATGCGGTGCGGACGCGCTCGCGGCCACCTCGCGGGCGATCTCGGCGCGGGTGCAGAAGCAGGGATAGACGAGGCCTTTCGCCTTCAGCGCATCGAGCGCCGCCGCGTAGAGATCGAGCCGCTGCGACTGGAAAACGACCTCGCCATCCCAGTCGAGCCCGAGCCAGCGCAGGTCGTCGAGGATCGTCTCGACATGCTCGGCCCGGCTGCGCGTGCCGTCGATATCCTCGATCCTCAGCAGGAACCGTCCGCCCCCCGCGCGCGCACGATCGTGCGCCGCGATCGCCGAGAAGGCGTGGCCGAGGTGCAGCCGCCCCGTCGGGCTCGGCGCGAAGCGGGTGACGATCGGGCTCATTGCGGGCGAAGTCACGTTCGACTCTTGACCGCGAGTCTTGCGCTGTGCTGTCATTATGCCGTCACCGGGACGGGTGAGAGCCGGGCCGGACCCGCGGGGGAACGTGCATGTATCATCCCGATCTGATCCGTCATCCCGACGCGTGCCCCGCGCTCGTGCTCAACGCGGACTATACGCCGCTCTCTTATTATCCCCTGAGCGTGTGGCCGTGGCAGACCGCGGTCAAGGCGATGTTCCTCGATCGCGTCGACGTGGTCGATCATTACGAGCGCGAGGTGCGAAGTCCCACCGCGCGGCTGAAGCTTCCTTCGGTGATCGCGCTCAAGCAATATGTGAAGCCTTCCCAATTCCCCGCCTTCACGCGGTTCAACCTCTTCCTTCGCGACAAGTTCGCCTGCCAATATTGCGGCTCGCATCGCGATCTCACCTTCGATCATGTCATTCCGCGCGCGCAGCGCGGCCGGACGACCTGGGAGAATGTCGTCACCGCCTGCGCGCCGTGCAACCTCAAGAAGGGCGGGCGCACGCCCAAACAGGCACACATGCCGCTGCATGTCGCGCCGATCCGGCCGACGAGCTGGCAATTGCAGGAACACGGCCGCAGCTTCCCGCCCAACTATCTCCACGAAACCTGGCGCGACTGGCTCTATTGGGACATCGAGCTCGAAGCGTGAACGGGGTTGCCCTCTCGATCAGGAGCGATCATGCATAGCCGGATGCGCCTTCTGATCGCCGCCCTGCCGCTTCTCGCGCTCGCCGCCTGCTCGGACGACGACGAGCAGCGCAATGCCGCCGCCGCGGTCGCCGCCGGATTCGAGCCGCCGACGGTGATCGATCGTGTCGATTTCGGATCGAATCTCGACAAGAGATTCGCCAAGCTCGATCTCAACGGCGACAGCATTCTCGAACGCAACGAATGGCCGCCGAATCGCGTCGATCGCATCGCCCGACTCGACAAGAACAAGGACGGCCAGGTCACCAACAGCGAATTCTTCGAGATGCTGATGGCGCGCTTCGATACCGCCGACACCAATCAGGACCAGGTGCTCACCAGCGCGGAATGGGAGGCCGCGGGGATTCCGGGCGAGGAGATCGGCAACAACAGCGTCGCGCCGGAAAATTCCAGCGCTGCTGAAAACCAGACCGCCGGGCCTTAAAGGAATCGTTTCGGTTGCATCGGTTGACCCGGCCGCTGCCGCGGTGCAGCAACGGGCCATGGCCAGCCTTCCCCCGATCGCGAACAATCCCGACATACGTTTCCTGGGCGCGCTGCTCGGTGACGTCATCCGCGCCTATGGCGGCGACGCATTGTTCCGGCGGATCGAATATATCCGATCGACCTCGGTCGATCGCGCGCGCGGGGTGGTCGGCGCCGATGCGATCGATCCCGGGCTGGACCGCCTCAGCCTCGATGACACGCTCGATTTCACGCGCGGCTTCATGCTCTTCTCGATGCTCGCCAATCTCGCCGAGGACCGGCAAGGCGTCGCAGTCGAGAAGGAAGCCGATGTCGCCGCCGCGGTCGAGCGGCTGAAGGCCGAAGGGATCGGCGCGGACGCCGTGCTCGATCTCATGGAGCACGGCCTGATCGCCCCCGTGCTCACCGCGCATCCTACCGAGGTGCGCCGCAAGTCCATGATCGACCACAAGAATCGCATCGCCGAACTGATGGCGATGAAGGATCAGGGCCGCGCCGCCACCCCCGACGGCGACGATGTGGACGAGGCGATCACGCGCCAGATCGCGCTGTTGTGGCAGACGCGCGTCCTGCGCCGCGAAAAGCTGTACGTCGCCGACGAGGTGGAGACCGCGCTTTCCTATCTGCGCGACGTGTTCCTCCCCGCGCTCCCCGCGCTCTACCAGCGCTGGGACCGCGCGCTCGGCGAGCGGGTGCCGAGCTTCCTCAAGCCCGGAAGCTGGATCGGCGGCGACCGCGACGGCAATCCCTTCGTCACCGCCGAGTCGCTGAAAACCGCGCTCGGGCGCGCGTGCGAGGCGGTGCTCGGCTATTATCTCGCCGCGGTCCATGCGCTCGGTGCCGAGCTGTCGATATCGAGCGAGCACGCCGCGATCGACGAAGAGGTCCGGCAGCTGGCGGAGAAGAGCGGCGATGACGCCCCGAGCCGCGCCGACGAGCCCTATCGCCGCGCGCTCACCGGCATCTACGCGCGCCTCGCGGCGACCTTCACCCACTTCACGGGCAAACCGGCGCCGCGCCATGTGTCGCATGAGGGCGCGCCATATGAGAGCCCGGCCGAGCTGCGCGCCGATCTCGTCGCGATCGCGCACGGGCTTGCTGACACCGGCAGCGGCAAGCTCGGCTCGGGCGGCGCGCTCGGCCGGCTGATCCGCGCGGTCGAGACGTTCGGCTTCCACCTCGCGGCGCTCGACATGCGGCAGAATTCGGCCGTCCACGAGCGCGTCGTCACCGAATTGTTCAAGGTCGCGGGGATCGAGGCCGATTACGCCGCGCTTGACGAGGAGGCGCGCGTCGCGCTGCTGCGCCGCGAGCTCGCCAACCCGCGGCCGCTGTCGAGCCCCTATGCCGCCTATTCGGACGAGACCCGCTCGGAGCTTGCGATTCTCCACGCCGCCGCCGAGGCGCACCAGCGCTACGGCAAGGCATCGATCGTCAATTATTGCGTGTCGATGGCGACGTCGGTGTCGGACCTGCTCGAGGTCAACCTGCTGCTGCTCGAAGCCGGGCTCTACCGCCCGGGGGAAACGCCCGAGGCCGACATCATGGCGGTGCCGCTGTTCGAGACGGTCGCCGATCTCGAAGCCGCGCCGCAGGTGATGGCCGACTGGTTCGCGCTCCCCGAGATCAAGGCGATCACCGACGCGCGCGGCTATCAGGAAGTGATGATCGGCTATTCCGATTCGAACAAGGACGGCGGCTACATCACTTCCACCTGGCAGCTTTCCAAGGCGTCGAGTGCGCTCGCGCCGGTGTTCGAGAAAGCGGGCGTCAGGATGCAGCTCTTCCACGGCCGCGGCGGCGCGGTGGGGCGCGGCGGCGGATCGGCCTTCGCGGCGATCCGCGCGCAGCCGCCGGGCACCGTCCAGGGCCGCATCCGTATCACCGAGCAGGGCGAGGTGATCGCCGCCAAATACGGCACCCGCGAAAGCGCGATGGTCAATCTGGAGGCGATGGCCTCGGCGACCCTGCTCGCGAGCCTCGAGCCCGAGCGGCTGTCGGACCGCGATTACGACCGTTTCTCGGCGGCGATGGATAAGCTGTCCGACACCGCGTTCCATGCCTATCGGGACCTCGTCTACGGCACCGGGGGCTTCACCACCTTCTTCCGCCAGATGACGCCGATCGCGGAGATTGCCGGCCTCAAGATCGGCTCGCGCCCGTCATCGCGCAAGAAATCGGACGCGATCGAGGATCTGCGCGCGATCCCCTGGGTCTTCTCGTGGAGCCAGGCGCGCGTGATGCTGCCGGGCTGGTACGGCGTCGGCCAGGCGATCGCCGCGTTCGAGGACAAGGACCTGCTCGCCGAGATGGCCGAAGGCTGGCCGCTTTTCGCCGCGAGCCTCGCCAATATGGAGCAGGTGCTCGCCAAGTCCGACATGGGCATCGCCGAGCACTATGCCGGGCTGGTCGAGGACGAAAAGCTGCGCACCCACATCTTCGGCCGCATCCGCGACGGCTGGCAGGCGACGCACGACGGCTTCCTCGCGATCAGCGGCCAATCGCGCCTGCTGGAGAAGCATCCGAGCCTCGACACGTCGGTGCGGCTGCGCCTGCCCTATATCGAGCCGCTCAATCTCCTCCAGATCGAACTGATGAAGCGCCACCGCGCGGGCGAGGACGACCCCCGCATCGCCGAGGGCATTCTCCTCTCGATCAACGCCATCGCCACCGCGCTGAGGAATTCGGGCTAGAGAGCGATTCAGCGACGCTGAATCGGTGCCGCACCGGGTCCAGAGCCACAAAGCGCACCGCCTGCAACTCTGGGTTCCCGCTTTCGCGGGAACACGGCATCCCTCAATCCCCCGCCTCGTCCGCCCGCCGTGTCGGAAGCGGCACGTCGCACACGCTCGCGCCGATCGCCACCATCGGCGGCTCGGGATGCGCGCGCTTGGCGATCAATGCGGCGAAGCGCGGATTGTCCGCGGCGCGATAGTCGAAATGCGGGCGCTCGGCCGCGGGCATGTCGCTCGCCAGCCGCACGCTGACGATCGGCGTCCGCTCGGCCTCGGTCGCATAGACGCCCATCTCCGCATCGCTGCGCGGCAGCGACGACAGATATTGCATCCCCTCGATGATCCGCCCGACGATCGTGTAGTTGCGATCGAGCCGCCGCGCCGATTGCCCGATCGGCGTGAACAGCTCCGCGCCCGTGCCCGTATCGGGCGAGGCATTGCGCGCCACGCCCACGGTGCCGTAGCAATGCGTCAGCCAGGCTGCGCTGCCGTCGGTTGCGATCGGCCAGCCGTCGGCGGTGATGCCCGAGGCGGTCGAATAGGCGTCCGCCTTGGCCATGCGCTGCGCGGGCGCGAACGCTGCGATCTCATATTCGGGCGCCGGCACCGCGACGACATCGGCGGGCAGCGGCTTCTTCTCGGTCGCATCGCCCCATTGCGCGACCCAGTTTTCCTGCACGCGATAGACGCTGGTGCCGTCCCACCAATGCGCCTTGGCCAACCGCCGCACATTGGCGACATGCTCGGGCGCGTAAGCGGGCGCGAGCCGGATCACGACCTCGCGGTTCCCTGCGAGCGTCATCACGAGCAATTCGTCGTCGGGGATCGGTTTCCAGTCGGCGGGAAGCGGGTCCGAAGGGGCGGCGGCCTGCGGTGCGGCGACGGCCGCGGCGGCGAGCAGAGCGAGCAAGGGTGCGATCATGCGCGCGATTGTGCCCGGCACGTCCGCGCAAGGCAATCGCCGCCTTGCCGATTCCTGCGGTAGCGGCTAGGCGGGCGCGTTCCAGCGATGCGGAGCGGTGGCCGAGTGGTCGAAGGCGCTCGCCTGGAAAGTGAGTATACGGCAAAACCGTATCGAGGGTTCGAATCCCTCCCGCTCCGCCACCAGCCCGTCGGAACGAGGCGCCGGGGGCTTCAGGCGCTTTCCGCGACCCCGGCCTTCAGCGCATCGATGACGGCGCGAATGCGCGCGGCGGCCTTCATGTCCGAATGGACGGCGAGCCAGATGTCGCGCCGAAAGACCGCAGCGCCTGTATCCACCCGAACGAGAGCGTCGTCGCGTTCGGCCATGAAGTCGGGCAGCATCGCGATGCCGGCGCCCGCCTTGGCCGCGGCGTGCTGGATTTCGGCCGTGCTCCCGAGAAAGGCGAGGCGCCTGGCGCCCGCGGTCTCGCGCAGCCTGGCTTGCTGCGGCGCGACGGCCATCGGCGCGTCATAACCGATGAACGTCCATTCGGGCGCCGGCGTGTGCTGGAGATAACCGGGCGCGGCATAGAGCCGAAACGGCATCTCGCCGATCCTGGTGATGGTGAGATCGCCCTGTTCGGGGCGGCTGAGCCGGATCGCGACATCCGCCTCGCGCCGTTCGAGCACGGCGCTGCGGGTTTCGCCGATCAGCCGCAGCTCTAGCATCGGGTGGCGTCGTTGCAGCGCCGCGAGCGGCTCGACGAGCCGGGCGGCGGCAAAAGCGGGCGGCGCGCTGATCGTCACGTCGCCGCTCAGCGCATTGCTCGCGCCCGCCGCGGCGCGCCCGATCGCGTCGGCATCGATTTCCATCCGTCCGGCGATCGCCGCGATCCGTTCGCCGTCAGCGGTCAGCGTCAGCCGCCGCCCGCGCCGATCGACGAGCCTGATCTTCAGGTGGCGCTCCAATGCGCCGATCCGGCGCGCGATCGTCGCATGCTCCACACCGAGCGCGCGGGCCGCTCCGGAGAGACTCCCATGCGCCGCGAACGCGCGGAAGTGACGCAGATTCTCCCAATCCATTCGTCAATATTCTCCCATTTATTGGGAGAATAAAGGGAATATTCTCCTATCCTGACGCGCGCCATCATCGCCCCGTCAAACGGAGGCAAGCCCATGGATATCTCGGTTCACATAACGGCGCCTGGTCGGCCGGAGGTGCTCGCGGTCGCGGAGTCGCCGCCGCAGGAGCCCGGCCCGGGCGACATCCGTCTGCGCCAGCGCGCCATCGGCGTCAGCTTCATCGACATCTATCACCGCATTGGCCTTTATCCCCTGCCCGCGCCGGGCATCCCCGGCGTCGAAGGGGCGGGAATCGTCGATGCGGTTGGCCCCGACGTGACGCACCTTCGAGTCGGAGATCGGGTCGCCTATGCCGGCGCTCCGGGCGCCTACGCAGCGACCAGGCTGCTGCCGGCCTGGCGCGCGGTGCCGTTGCCCGACGATATTCCATTCGAGACCGCGGCGGCGTCGCTGCTGCGCGGCCTGACGACGCATATGCTTCTGACGGCGAGCTATCCGGTGCGCGCCGGGTCGGTTCTGCTCGTCCACGCTGCCGCGGGCGGGCTGGGCACGATGATCACGCGTGCCGCAAAGCGGCTCGGCGCTACCGTGATCGGAACGGTGAGCACGGCGAGCAAGGCGGCCGTTGCGGAGGCCAACGGCGCCGATCGCGTCGTTGTCGGCCGGGATGCGGACATCGTGGGCGAGATCGCCGCGCTCACCGGCGGCAAGGGTGTCGATTTCGCGATCGACGGCATCGGCGGCGCCATGCTGAGAAAATCGCTCGAATGCGTCCGCCCGTTCGGCATGGTCGCCAGCATCGGGTGGGTGGCGGGGCCGGTCCCGCCAATCGAGGTGCGCGAGTTGGGCATGGCCGTATTGGCCAAGCCGAGCGTGATGGCCTATTCGGCCGATCGCGACCTTTATGCTGTCGCGGCTCCGGCAGTCGTCGAGTCCTTCGGAGCGGGAATCGTCGCCGATATCGGTGGGCAATATCGGCTTGCGGATGTGGCGAGAGCCCATGAGGAACTGGAAGCCGGCGGGGCGATCGGCAGTCTGGTTCTGATACCGTGAGAGCCGGGATGCCGATGTGCATTACCAGTCCCCGCTTTCGATCTCATTGCCAATTTGTGTCATACGAACTATATGATGCCATATGACAGGAGACGATCATGGCTGTCCTCACCCGCGTCGAGACCGAAGCGCCGCCGTTCGTGCCCGTGCCGATCACCGAGCAGGAAGGCGCGGCGATGTTTCGCGCCGTCGTGCGGCTGTTCGGCCGTTGGGGGCTGACCGACGATCAGGCGGCGACGCTGCTCGACATGCCGGTCAGGAGCTATCGCCGCTGGAAGGCGGGGGATCAGGGCCGGATCGATCGTGACGGGAGGGCGCGGCTGTCCAATCTCATGGGCATCCACAAGGCGCTCCGCATCGTCTTCAGCGAGCCCGCGCGCGGCTATCGCTGGATCAGGGCAACGAACGCCGCGTTCGGCGGGCGCTCGGCGCTCGACGTCATGCTCGGCGGCGAATTGACCGACCTGATGCGCGTGCGACGCTATCTCGACGCGGAGCGCGGCGCCTGGTGACCGATCCTGCCAAGGTGCCGCGGCATCCGGTCGACTGGCCCGATGCGCGGCGTATCATCCGCAGCCTCTATCCGCCGATCGACCTGTTCGAGGACATCGCCGATCCCGCGGACTGGCCGTTACTGGTCTCCGCCGAGCAGAAGACCAATCCGCGCCTGATGGAAACGATCGGCAATCTCGATCTCGTGCCGCCCGCACGCCGCGTCGGCGGCCCCGGCGCGAGCTACCTGATGGCGCCGTTCGCCCATGTCAGCACCGATCGCCCCAGCCGCTTCACCGATGGGCGCCATGGCGTGCTCTATGCCGCATCGAGCTTCGAGACGGCGCTTGCGGAGACCGTCCATCATCACGCCCGCTTCATGGCGCGCACCGCCGAGCCCGAGGGCTGGACCTCGCAATTCCGCGAGATCGTGTTCGGCGTCGCACTCGAGGCGCACGACCTGCGCGGCGGCGGCGATGCATTCGATGACGTGCTGGATCCGAACCGGCACAACGCGAGCCGGGCATTGGCTGCAAGGCTGCATGCCGCGGGAGCGGACGGCATCGTCTATCCGAGCTGCCGGCACCGGAGCGGCGAATGCGTCGCGCTCTTCTACCCCGATCTCGCGCACCATCCGGTTCAGGGCCGGCACCTCGATTATCACTGGAGCGGCACATGCGTCGATTTCTATCGCGAAACCGGCGGCGACGTGTTCCGGATCGACGATGATCCCGCGTGACGTTCGGGATCGGTGCCGCCCCGGCTGAACGACCCGTTCGACGGTGAGCGGTTGATACCGGTGTCATCGCGCGATATGACCGTGTCGGGCGCGGCATCGATGCGCGTCGCATCAGGGAGCTGGAATGCCGATGATCGCACGCGCCTTTCCCTCTTCGACGGCTGTTCGGCCGCGATGAGAAGCAGCCGTCGCGATATCCTCATCGGCGGCGCGGCGGCGCTCGCGGCGTGGCCGCTCCGCGCAGCGGGCGGGCCGGGCGGGCCGGGCGGCGCCGACGCGCGGCTCAGGGCGACGCTCGACGGGCTGGCGGCGCTGCCGACTCCCGCGGCGAAGCTCGCGCGGCTGGAATCGTTTCCGGCGACGGGCCTGTCGCATAGTGCGATCCTCGATCTGGCGACCGCGCGGCAGGGGCTTGCGGTCGATGTCCGGCTCGCCCGGGTCGGACAGCGTGATCGCGCTGGCCGCTATCCGCTCCTCCTGGAACGCCGGCTGGGCGAGCCCATCGACGTGCCCGCGGCGCATGAACGCCTGCTCGACCAATGGCGCAGCCTCGCCGATCGGGCGGATCGGCTGCTGCGCAAGCAGGGTTTCGCCGACGGATCGATCGGCGAGCGGTTCGCCGCGATTTTCGGCGAGGCGCGCTGGCACTATCCGGATAGCTCGGCCGGTCGCGACTCCGCCGTGGCCGACATGAACGCAACACTGGCCCGCGCGGTCGCGCGCGTGCCCGCACTGATCGGGCCGGTGCCGGCCTATTGCCTCACCGCGCGCGTCCGGCGCATGACGCCCGAAGACGAGGCGGCGGGGCGCGGCGGCTACCGCGTCATCGCGACGCCGACGATGCAGGGCGGCTATTTCGTCGATCTGTCCGACATCGCGCGCCGGCCGGGCTGGAGCCTCGGCAGCGTGGTGCACCATGAACTCGTGCCCGGCCACATGATTCAGCTTCCGATCGAGGCGGCGGCGAACCCGCATCCGCTGCGCATCGCCTACGCTTCCGCCTTTCCGGAAGGATGGGCGACCTATGCCGAGGCACTGGCGGCGGACAGCGGCGCGTTCGACGGCGACGACATGGCGCTGCTCGGCTGCATCCACTGGCTGTTGTTCCGGATCGGCCGGGGGCTTGCCGATACCGGCATCCATCATGCGGGCTGGTCGCGCGAGGAGGCGCTCGATACGGTGCGCGCGGTGCAGGGCGTGCCCGCCTTCTTCGCGCCGTTCGAGCGCGATATCGACCGTATCGTGCGCGACCCCGCGATCCGCGCCGCCGAGGCGCTCACCTGGCTACGGCTCGAGGATCTGCGGCGCGAAGCCGGTGCATCGGCGGCTGCCGGCGCCGCGACGCGGCGGTTCCATCAGATCGTGCTCGCCGACGGCCGCAAGCGGCTGGAGACGATCGCGGCCGAGCTGCGCGCGGGCGCGGCCGGGGCTGAACAATGAAGGAGAGAATGACGATGATGCCTGCGGTCGGAAAGATGCTCCTGTCCTCGCTGCTGGCATTCTCTGTCGTTGCGGCGCCGACCCCGGCGCAGGCGCAATCGGAGCCGTCCCGCGCCGAGATCCTGCAGACGATGAAGCGCGCGACGCGGTTCATGGTCGAGGAGGTGAGCACGCGCGGCGGCTATGTCTGGTCGTACCTCCCCGACATGTCGCGCCGCTGGGGCGAGCTGGAGGCGACCCCGGACATGATCTGGGTCCAGCCGCCGGGCACCGCCGACATGGGCAATCTGTTCCTCGATGCCTATCACGCGACCGGCGACGAATATTACTACCAGGCCGCCGAGAAGGCCGCCGACGCGCTCATCGCGGGCGAAATCTCGACCGGCGGCTGGAACTATTTCATCGATTTCGGCGGGCCGGAGGCGACGCGCCACTTCTACGATACGGTCGGCAAGAACGCATGGCGGCTGGAGGAATTCCAGCATTATTGGGGCAACGCCACCTTCGACGACAACGGCACGGCGGAGACGATGAAGTTCATCCTGCGCCTCTATGCCGAGAAATTCGATCCGCGATACGGCGCCGAGGTGCGCCGCAACGTCGATTTCATCCTCGACAGTCAATATCCTTGCGGAGGCTGGCCGCAGCGCTGGCCGCTCAAGCACGAGTTCGTGCACCACGGCCTTGCCGACTACACCTCCTACATCACCTTCAACGACAACGTGACGGCAGAAAACGTCGAATATCTGATCATGGCCAATCAGGTGCTGCAGGATCAGCGGCTGCTACCGGCGATCCATCGCGGCATGGACGTGTATCTTCTCACCCAGCAGGGGCAGCCGCAACCCGGCTGGGCGCTGCAATATACGCCGGGCGATCTCGAACCCGCCGCTGCGCGCAGCTACGAGCCCAGGGCACTCGCGACCCACACCACCGCCTCGGCGGTCGAGCAGCTCATGCACTTTTACCGCCTGACCGGCGACAGCCGCTATCTCGCGCGCATTCCCAAGGCGCTCGACTGGCTCGAATCGGTGCGCCTGCCCGATGCGCTGATCAAGGACGGCAAGGCCTATCCCACGTTCGTCGAGATCGGCACCAACAAGCCGCTGTTCCTTCACCGCACCGGCTCCAACGTCACCAACGGCCGTTATTATGCCGATCACGATCCCGAAGACGTGATCGGCCATTACAGCTCTACGCGGCGGATCGACGTGGCGGGGCTGCGCCGCGCGTACCAGCGGCTCGCGGCGATGCCCGTCGACGAGGCAACCAGGGGTTCGCCGCTGAAGCCCGGCCCGGCGCCGCATCTGCCGCGTTATTACCTGACGAGGTTAACCGGAACCTCGGACCTCAACCTTGCCGACGGCGATCGCGATCCCGCGCAGCTCGTGCAGGCGCTCAACGCGCAAGGCTGGTGGCCGACCCCTTTCAAATCGACGAGCCACCCCTTTTCGGGGCCGAGCCCGAAAGCGGTTGCGCCGGGAGATTATGGATCGACCTATGTCGGCGATGCGACCGACACCTCGCCCTATCCGGCCGAGGATCAGGTGACCGTCATCTCGACCGGAACCTATATCGACAATATGGAAACGCTGATCGCCGCGCTCCATCCGGCGCCGTGACGCGTCACACGAATCCTTGCGTTCGCGCCCAGTCGAGAAACAGTTCGGGCCAGATGCCGGTCGGCTTTCCGATCGCGCCACGCAGCCCGAAGCCGTGGCCGCCTCTGGCGAACAGATGGGTTTCGACGGGCACCTGATGCGCCTTCAGCGCTTCGCGCAGCATCAGCGTGTTCTCGACCGGCACCACCTTGTCGTCCTCGGCCGCGCACAGGAAGCAGGGCGGCGTGCCGGCGGTGACGTTGAGATGGGGCGCATGCGCCTTTTCGAGCGCGCGCGAGGGGTTGCTGCCGAGCAGCTTCTCGCGCGAGCCCGGATGCGCGTATGGCGGCGTCATCGCGATCACCGGATAGATGGGCGCGGCGAGGAACGGCTTGGCGGTGAGCGTATCGGCGGCATCGACGGGTTCGTAGACACGCGCATCATATCGCGTCGCCAGATCGGCGCACAGATGGCCGCCGGCCGAAAAGCCCATGGCGGCGATCCGTTCGGGCGCAAGCGCGTAGTCGCGTACGCGCGCGCGGATCAGCCGCATCGCACGCTGCGCATCCTGTAGCGGCGTATCCGGCCCAGCCTTCCAGCCCTCGCCCGGCAGGCGGTAGAAGAGCACGAAGCAAGTGATCCCGCGTGCCGCAAAATAGCGGGCCAGCTCATACCCCTCGCGATCGATCACGATACGCCGATAGCCGCCTCCGGGCGCGATCAGGATCGCGGCGCCGTTGGGCACGCGCGGGCGGAAGACGACGAGACGCGGGCGGGCGACGCCGGTGACGGCGCGGTCGTTGATCGCGTGATCGCGGCTGCGATCGGTGACGTGCTCGACCGGCGGGGTCGCGGGCATGCCGGGCGCGCCGTTCGGCCACAGGTCGATCGTCTCGCTCGGCTGGGGCAGGCCCGGCGGGATACCACCCGCGGCGGGCGGCGGAGTCTGCGCCGCGGCGCGGCGGCCCAACAGGCTCGTCAGCAATGCCGCCGCCGACGCGGCAAGCGTGCTCCGGCGATCGATGTGCGTCATTCGCTCTTCCCCCTTTTCAGGTCCCCGGCTGAATGTAGGGGACGCGCGCGAACAACGCACGCTGCCAGGCGCGCGGATCGTTTTCGACGCGGCTCTGCGCATCGATGATCATGGTCGCGCGCGTCGGCAGATCGTATTTGGGCCAGGGCGGCAAACCGGCGTGATTGGGGTCGCCGCGCGTCGCCAGCGCGACGAACGCCCCCTGGAGCGCTTTCGAGGCGGCGCGGGCGTCGGCGCCCGTTCCCGTCTGCGATTCGGGTGCGTCGAGCGTGCCGAAGGCGAGCGGGATGTCCATCGTGTGGAAGGCGCCGCGCCGCGGATCGGTGCGCGAGGCGAAATCGAGCTGATAGACCCAGCCCGGCGCGCCGGCCTTCGCCCGCTCCTCCGCCTCGATCACCTGCCCGCGCCAGCTTCGCCCGGCAGTCGTCGCGCCGTAGAACACCTCGATCGGCGACCAATCCGGGAAATGCGCGCGATATTGCGCGACCACCCATTCGGGCAGGATGTCGATCCTGAGCTCGGGTGCGATCCGGTCGGGCAGATTGTCCCAGGTGAGATCCCGCAGCTTCGGGCTGTCGAGCGGCACGAAGGCGCGCGTCTCGTCATGCGTGTTGCCGAGAATCATCGGGATGCCGAGCGATTGCGGGTTCGCGTCGGGCCAGAAAGGATGGCGGGTCAGCCATTTCATGTCGAGCACCGGCCCGAAATAGACGCTGCCACCCAGATATGGGTCCTCGGCCGCATAGCCCTCGCGCAGGCGCTCGACCGGCATCTCCACCAAGGCGTTCAGATCGGTCTCGCGAACGCCGACCTTCGCCAGATAGGCGCGCGCGCGGGCGGTGGCGTGGAGCGGACCGGAGGCGGTGACCTGTTGGCCGCTCATCGTCGCCGCGCTGTGGAAAAGGCCCCTGGCCGCGGGCATGCCCATCAGCGTCGCGATCTTGGCGCCGCCGCCCGACTGGCCGAAGACGAAGACACGTGCCGGATCGCCGCCGAAACTGACGATGTTGTCTCGCACCCATTCGAGCGCGAGGATCAGATCGAGCTGGCCGTTATTGCCACTGTCGGCAAAGCGCGGATCGAAGCGCGCGAGGTAGAGATAGCCGAGCGCGTTGAGCCGATGGTTGACCGTCACCACCACCACGTCGCCGCGTGCCGCCATGTGCCAGCCGTCGGTCAGCGGCGTGGTGACGGTGCCGTTCGAATAGGCGCCGCCGTGGAAATAGACCATCACGGGCTTCTTCGCGCCGGGATGCGCATCGGCGGTCCAGATGTTGAGATAGAGGCAGTCTTCCGATTGCGGCTGATCGGTGTTGCGCGATTGCGGGCAGATGGGCCCGAAGGCCGTTGCGGCGATCGTCTCACCGGGGCGCGCCACCGGTTCGGGCGCGCGGAAACGTTTCGCGATGCCGTAGCGGATCCCGCGAAAGACGCGGACGCCGTCCTCGACGGTGCCGGTGAAATCGCCCGCGCCCGTGCGCACCGGCGTCGCGCCCGCGGCCCGCGCGGCGGGCGCGATCGTCAGCGCCGCGCCGACGCCCAATCCAGCCAGGACGTCACGGCGCGCAATCGATTCGGGCATACGACCCTCCCTTTACGATGTTCGCTCACCGCGCGAGCCACCCACCGTCGACCGCGAGGATGTGGCCGTGGACGTATCTGGCGGCATCGGAGGCGAGGAACACCGCCGCGCCGCCGAGATCGGCCGGATCGCCCCAGCGCCCGGCGGGAATGCGCTCGACGATCGCGCGGTTGCGCGCCTCGTCCGCCTGGAGCGCGGCGGTGTTGTTGGTGGCGACATAACCGGGTGCGATCGCGTTGACGTTGATCCCCTTCGCCGCCCATTCGTTGGCGAGCAGCTTGGTGAGGCCCGCCACGCCGGACTTCGAGGCGGTATAGCTCGGCACGCGGATGCCGCCCTGAAAGCTCAGCATCGAGGCGATGTTGATGATGCTGCCGCCGCCATGCGCCACCATGTACCGCGCGGCCGCCTGGGCAAGGAAGAAGACCGATTTGAGGTTGGTATCGATCACCGCGTCCCAATCCTCCTCGGTGAAATCGAGGCTGTCGGCGCGGCGGATGATACCGGCATTGTTGACGAGAATGTCGAGACGGCCGAGCTTTTCCACAGTTTCGTCCACGATCCTGCCCACAGGCTCGATCGTGGAAAGATCGGCCGAGACGATCTCAGCGCGGCGGCCGAGCGCGCGCACCTTCTCGGCGGTCTCCTCGGCCGGCGTGCGGCCGACCAGCGCGAGATCGGCACCCGCCTGCGCCAGCGCGAGCGCAATGCCCTGGCCGATGCCGGTATTGGCGCCGGTGACGATCGCGGCGCGGTTCGAAAGGTCGAAGGGATTGGTCATATCGACTCCAGATCCGGCCTCCCCAACGGGAGGGGAGCTACTGCAATTGGCAGATATCGAGCACGTTCATGTCGGTATAATCCTGGTTCTCGCCCGCCATCGCCCAGATGAAGGCATAGGCCTTGGTGCCCGCGCCCATATGGATCGACCAGGGCGGGCTGATCACCGCTTCCTCGTTCTGCATGACGATGTGGCGGGTCGCTTCACCTTCGCCCATGAAGTGCATCACGCGGTCGGTCTCGACGTCGTCGAGCTCGAAATAGAAATAGATCTCGCTACGGCGCTCGTGGATGTGCGGCGGCATCGTGTTCCACACCGATCCGGGCTTGAGCACGGTGAGGCCCATGACGAGCTGCGCCGAATCGCACACGCCCGGGATGACGAGCTGGTAGATCGTGCGCTCGTTCGATTCCTTCAGGCTGCCGCGGTCGAGTGCGTTGGCGTCGGCGATGCCGAGCTTCCTCGTCTCGAACGCCTTATGCGCGGGACACGAAGCGAGATAGAAGCGCGCGCCGTCACCGGAAAATACGACGTTCTTCGCGCCCATCGTGACGTAGAGGCAGTCCTTGTTGCCGAGTTCGAACCGTTCGCCATCGACCGTCACGGCGCCATCGGCCTTGCCGACATTGACGATCGCGAGTTCGCGCCGTTCGAGGAAGGGATGCCCAGCGGCCGAGGGCGGCTCGGTCTGGTCGGGAAGCGTCACCTCACCCGATTCGACATGGACGCCGCCGATCACGAACCGGTCGGCATGCGTGTAGTTGAGCACGCATTCGTTGGCGCGGAACAGACCCTGGATCAGATAGCGGTCGCGCAGCTCCTCGTTGGAGACGCACTCCATCATGTCCGGGTGGGTGGCGTAATAGGTGCGGTCGAACATGCGAAAAGACTCCGGCTCGTTTGAGGGCGGACCCTTCGTGCAACGATCGGCCCGCCTGCATGCGCCATCGGGGCGCGTCCGCTTCACTCGGTAACCGGTGTCAGAACAAACTTCAACCGTCAGTCGCGAGGCGAGGCGACCGAAGCGCGGCGGATCAGGGTCGATCGGAACAGCGACGGCTCGGCGACGGGCTCGTTTTCGCCCGCGATCAGCTTGAGCGCGGCCGAGCGCGCCATCGAGGCGATCGGCCAGCGAACCGTGGTGAGCGGCGGCCAGATATGCGCGGCGATGGGGGTGTCGTCGAAGCCGATGATCGACAGATCAATGGGGACTTCGATGCCGCGCGCCTGGGCGGCGTGGACGACGCCCGCCGCCATTTCGTCGTTGCTCGCGAAGATCGCGGTCGGCCGCGGCATCAGATCGAGCAGGCGCTCGGCCGCGACCAGCCCCGATTCGAACGTGTAATTGCCGTCGGCGATCATCGAGCGCGGGAGCGCGATGTTCGCGGCGTCGAGCGCCTCCTCGAACCCGATGCGGCGCTCGCGCGCGGACCGGAAGCCGTGCGGCCCCGCAACCAGGCCGATCCGGCGATGCCCGCATTCGATCAGATAGCCGGTCGCCGCGCGCACCACCTCGCGGTCGTTCGAGGCGACCATGCGATCCTCCGTGTCGAGCATGGCCGAGCCCATCCGCACATAACGGCAGCCGATATCGACGCAGGTCTGCGCGACCTGATCGTTCTCGCTGATCGGCGGCATCAGCAGCACCCCGAACAAGCGCTGCCGTTCGAGGAAATGCCTGAGATCGTCGAGCATCGTCGCCGATCCCCGCTCGACGGGCCGCACGACCATCTCGAACTCGGTGCCGTGCAACGCCTCCAGCATGCCGAGCTGCACGTTCATCACCGTCTGCGCGTTGGGATTGTCGTGCACCAGGCCGATCAGGAAGTTGCGCCGGAGCGCGAGCGCGCGCGCTTGGGGATTGGGGATGTAACCGAGATCGACGATCACCTGCTCGACGCGCTTGCGCATGTCGTCCGACAGCAGGGGCGACCGGTTGATCACCCGGCTGACGGTCTTCTTCGAGACCCCCGCCACGCGAGCGACATCGTTGATCGTCGGCTGGCCGGTTCTCGTCATTTTCGCCATGGATTCATCCCATAATCGGCAAATGCCCCGAACGCCATCGCTTCGCGCGGGCGCCGCGCCGTTTCAAACAGATACTTGCCACTGACACCGGTTTCCCTTAAGCCACCTCCGACGGTGCCGCCGAGCACGCAAGGGAGGTCGATTGTGGGGCTCGATGCGCCATCCCGTTCCATTCAGGAAATAGCCGAAGCGTTCGTGCGCGCGCGCAGCGAGGGGCAAGGGCTCGCGCGGTTCCCCGGTGTCATCCCGGCGAGCCTCGCCGAGGGATATCGCGTGCAGGATGCCGCGATCGCCCTCAGGAGCGCGCCGATCGGCGGCTGGAAGGTCGGCAAGATCGATCCGCCGGTCGAGGGCCGGAACCGGCTGAGCGGACCGATTTTCGCGGACACGATCGTTCCCGCCGCGGCGACGCCGCCCGAAATGCCGATCTTCCCGGACGGCTTCGGCGCGGCGGAGGCGGAATATCTGCTGCGCATCGGCACCGCGCCGCCCCCCGGCAAGACGCGCTTCACGCGCGAGGAGGCGATCGCGCTGATCGATGCGGTGCATGTCGGAATCGAGGTCGCGAGCTCGCCCTTTGCGGGGATCAACGATCACGGCCCGATCGTCACGATCAGCGATTTCGGCAACAATAACGGCCTCGTGATCGGCCCCGCGATCGACGGCTGGCGGCAAGGCACGTTCGAAAGCTGGCCGGTCGAGCTTCGCATCAACGGCGCGGTCGCGGGCAGGGCGACGGCGGCCAGGATGCTCGACGGCCCGTTCGGCGCGGCGCGCTTCCTGTTCGAGCTGCTCGCCGAGCGCGGTATCGCGATCACGCCGGGCGCGTGGATTTCGAGCGGCGCCGTCACCGGGGTCCACCGTGTCGGCGTCGGCGATCGGGTGGACGCGACATTCGACGGGCGCATCGGCGTGGCGTGTGTCATCAAGGCCTCGTAAGAAGGCAACAAGAGAGCGGAGAGGATCGAATGGCTGAGGCGCAAGCGACGATCGACGGCGCGACCGAACGCGTGGGCCGCTATCGCTGGGTGATCTGCGGATTGCTGTTCGCGGCGACGGCGATCAACTATGTCGATCGGCAGATGATCGGCGTGCTCAAGCCGACCATGGCAGCCGAGATGGGCTGGTCCGAGACGACCTATGCCAACATCGTCGTCTGGTTCCAGCTCGCTTATGCGATCGGCTATCTGGGCTTCGGCCGCCTCGTCGATCGGATCGGCGCGCGCTGGGGCTATGCGCTCGCCTTCACGATCTGGACGGCGGCGCACATGCTCCACGGCGCCGCGCGCAACGCCGCCCAGTTCGGCATGGTCCGCTTCCTGCTCGGCATCGGCGAATCGGGCAATTTCCCGTCGGGCCTGAAGGCGACGACCGAATGGTTTCCCGCCAAGGAGCGCGCGCTCGCGACGGGCATCTTCAACGCGGGCGCCAATGTCGGCGCGATCGTGACGCCGATCATCGTGCCCATCATCACGATCTGGTGGGGGTGGCGCGCGGCGTTCGTCATCACCGGGCTCGCGAGCTTCATCTGGCTGGCGGCGTGGATCGTCATGTATCGCAGCCCGCGCGAGAAGAAGGGCGTGTCGGCGGCCGAACTCGCCTATATCGAGAGCGATCCCGCCGATCCGGGCGAACGGATCCCCTGGCTGCGCCTGCTCGGCTATCGCCAGACCTGGGCGTTCGCGGTCGGCAAGTTCCTGACCGATCCGGTGTGGTGGCTGTTCCTGTTCTGGCTGCCCGATTACCTGTCGAAGCGCTACGATCTCGATCTCATCAGCTTCGGGCCGCCGCTGGTCGCGATCTACGTGCTGTCGGACATCGGCAGCATCGCGGGCGGCTTCTCCTCCTCGCGGCTGATGCGGCACGGCTTCGGCGCCAACGCGGCGCGGAAGATCACCATGCTCGGCTGCGCGCTGCTCGTGCTGCCGATCTTCTTCACGCAATATACGCACAATCTGTGGCTCGCGGTGGCGATCATCGGGCTCGCGACAGCGGCGCATCAGGCCTGGTCGGCGAATCTCTACACGCTGCCGTCGGACATGTTCCCGCGCACGGCGGTCGGTTCGGTGATCGGGATCGGCGGCACGGCGGGCGCGATCGGCGGGATGCTGATGGCGAAGTTCACCGGCTACATCCTCGATACGACGCACAGCTACACGCTCGTCTTCGCGGTCGCGGGCTCGCTCTATCTGATCGCGCTGGCGATCATCCAGCTCCTCGTGCCGCGCGTCGAGCGGCTGGATTTGAAGGTCTGATGAACATCACCCTTCCCCGGCGAAGGAGCGTCGGGTTGGGCGCGCCCCGCGCGCCCAAGGATCGTCCGGGGGACGATCCGACCGGACGCTGGCCCAGTATCGAAACGCTCGCAACTGGACCCCGGCCTTCGCCGGGGAAGCGTATAAGGATGACGCAGGCCGGTTCCCCTCGATCCGCCTTCACAGCGCCTTGAAGCGGAAGTCCCGGAAGCGCGCGGCCCCCTTTCCGGCGGAATAAAGCCCCGGCCGCAGCATCAGGAAGCCGCCGCGAACATTGTGGTGGTAGCCCGAAACCTCCATGCCGCGGTCGAAGCGGGTCCACGTCCGGCCCCCGTCGCCGCTGGTGTGGATCGCGACGATGTGGCGCTTGTTGGCGATGCGGATGCGCATGCGCCGGCCGTGCGGATTGGCCGGGCGCCCGCGCTCGCGGCCATATTGGTGCGTGACGAAGCGTTCCTCGTCGAAGCCGAGCCCGCAATAGAGCGCGTCGTCGTAGAAAAGGACGAGCCCGGCGGTGCCGCCGGGCGCGATCTCGACGTCGCATTCGAACTGATAGGCGAGATCGCCCGCCGTGATCAGCAGCGGCGCGGAATCGCTCGGCGCGGCGCCCGTCGCGGACAGGACGAGCACGCCGTTCTCGACCCGCGCCCGTTCATGCTCGGCCGGGCCGGGACGGAAGAAGTTCCACTTGCTGCCGAGCTCGAGGGTGCGGAAATCGTCGGACAGCTTCTGGCCGGGCGTGAACGCCGTGCCGCCGCGCGGCTTGGCGATCGGCCGTGACAGATCGCCGCCCGTCATCCTGAACCAGCCGTCGGCCGTCCATTCGACCGGATCGAGCAGCGCCTGCCGCCCGAGCGTCCAGAAGCCGTTCTCATAGCCGTGATAGAGCGCCCACCAGCTTCCGTCGGGCGCCTCGACCAGCGAGGCGTGGCCGCGCGACCACCATTTCTCCGCGTCTGATTTGGTGTGGACGAGCGGGTTGTTCGGCGCCTGTTCCCACGGCCCATGGATCGAGCGCGCGCGCGCGGCGATGACCATGTGGCCCGTCGGCGGCCCGGCCGTGCCGCCGACCGCGCTGATCAGGTAGAAATAGTCCCCGTGGCGCATGACCTTGGGGCCTTCGGGCGAGAAGCTCTCGACATCCCATTCGGGCGGATAATGCCACGGATCATAGACATGTTCGGGCGCCCCCGCGGTCGAAAGCCCGTCGGGGCTCAGCCGAACCCGATCTCCGCCGGACAGGAACAGCCAGCGCGAGCCGTCCTCGCCCACCACATGGCACGGATCGATATGATGATGCAGGCCGAGGTCGATCGGATCGCTCCACGGCCCGTCGATATGGTCGGCCCAGATCACGAAGATGCTGTTCTGCGCCGCCTTGACGGGAATGTAGAGGAAATAGCGGCCGCCGTGCTTCGCGAGCGAGACGGCCCAGACCGAGCCGATATTGCTGGTCAGCGCAGCCTTGCGCGGGCGCCAGTTGATGAGATCGCGCGAGTGCCAGATCGTCAGCCCCGGATAGGAATCGAAGGTCGAGAAGGTCAGGTAATAATCCTTCCCGTCCTTCAGGATCGCCGGATCGGGGCGGTCGCCGGGGAGCAGCGGGTTGAGGAAGCGGCCGTCGCCGAGATCGGCGATCCGCTGGTTGTCGACGCCGCGGCGCCATTCCATCGCGGCAAAGGCATCGCACGAGGCGCCCGCCGAGACGCCCCCGGCGCGGGCCGTGCCCGGCATCAGCGGGAGGATGCCTGCGGCCGCGACCGCCTTCAGCCCGGTTCTGCGATCGATCATGGATGCGCCCTTCAAAAAGAAACGGCCGGCCGCGATATCACGCGGCCGGCCAGGATGGGAGGAAATCAGATCGTGGCGGGCATCAGAGCTTGAACCGCACCCCCGCCATGATCACGCGGCCGAAATGGTTGTTCTCGTAATTGCGGCGCGCGAAATCATCGACCCAGCGATAGCGATAATCGTCGGTAAGGTTGGTGCCGTCGAGCGACAGCTCGATATGATCGGTGAGCTGGTAGCGGATTGCCGCATCGAGGTTGAAGGCGCTGCCGAAGCCTTCGAAGATGTTGGCGTTGCCGCTCGTCCCCGCGATGTAGCCGTTGCGATACGCGCCCGACACGCGGATCGAGAATTTGCCGTCGTCATAATAGACGGTGCCGTTCGCCGACGTCTTGGAAAGGCCGAGCAGCGGACGGGTATAGACGTCGCCGCTGATCGTGTAATCGACATCGCTGTCGATCAGCGTCACGTTGCCCAATACGCCGAAATAGCGCAGCGACTGCGAAAAGACCGAGAAGGGCAGGTTGAGGCCCAGCTCGATGCCCTTGAGGGTCGCGCCGGGGCCGTTGATCGTTGTCCTGAACTCGAATTCGTGATCGACATCGGTGCCGTTGACGATGGCATCGTAGACCGGTGTGCCGGGCGTCAGGATCGACGTCGGCAGGCCGCTCGACGCATAGGTTCCCTCGAACTGGCTGCTCAGCGGGAAGCTGACGATGTCCTTCGCGAACAGCGCGACCGAGGCGAGCCCGCCGGGGGCGAAATACCATTCGAGCGCCACGTCGTAATTGGTCGCGCGATACGGATCGATGAACGGGTTGCCCGAAGAAATGCCGAAGTTGAATTCATCGACCCCGCCGCCCGGCGTCAGCGTCCCCAGGTTCGGCCGGGTCATCACCTTGGCGATCGCGCCGCGCAGGATCAGATTGTCCGCCGGATAGAGGTTGAGGTTCATCGCCGGCAGCCAATCGTCATAGCCACGCTCGACGGTGACGTATGAGCCGTTGACGAACCCCTGCGAGGATTGATCGGTGTGGGCGTAGCGCACGCCCGCATTGCCGGTGAAGCGCAGCCCGAACAATCGCGTCTCGAAATTGGCCTGGAACCAGCCGCCGCTCGATTCCTCGGTGACCGAGCGCTTGTCCCCTTCGTCGAGCACCGCCTCGCGGCTGTAGAGATCGATGAAATCGGTGCCCGCCTCCAGATTGGGCTCGACCCAGCTGTTGGTGTTGCCCGACGGCTGGCCCGCATCGCCGAGCTCGAAGATGTCGGCGATGTCCGCGGTCACGGGCGCGCCATAGGCGCCGGGCGCGCAGGCGAAGGCGTTGCAATAGGTGCTGTCGCGGCGATAGCCGACCGTGTCGAAATCGAACCGCCGATAGAAGCCGCCGCCCGTCAGGCTGAAATCATCGGCCACGTCCCATTCGAGATCGAGCGCCGCCGTGCGGAACTTGTTGGTCACGTTCGAGGGGCGGTCGCGGAACTCGGCGAACTGGAAGGCGGTCGGATCGTCGATGCCGGCGCCGAAGACGAGCAGCGGCGTCTTCATGTCGGTATAGTCGTAGCTGTAGCCGGTCGCGTCGCGATCGTCGAACATCAGCGAGGTTTCGATCGGGATGTCGGCGTCCGAGCGCGAGAAGCCGCCCTTCAGCGTCGCGCGGAAGCTGTCGCTGAACGCCTGCTCGATCCTGCCCGAAAGCTGATAGAATTCGGTTTCGCTCTCGCGGTGATAGCGTTCGGTGCGGACATAGGCATTGTCGAGATCGGCGGAGATGACGTTGTTGTTCTCGTCGATCACGTAATTGGAGATGTCGACATTGTCCTCGTTGCTGCGCAGCAGCACCTCGCCCCAATGTTCGTCGCGATCTTCCTTGAAATCGGAATAGAGGCCGTCGATCGAGATCGTCGTGCTGTCGGTCGGCCGGAACTCGATCGCGGCGGTCGCGCCGAGCCGCTCGCGATCGTGCGACACGAGGCCGTAGCGCGGAATGCGCGGGTGGAACGCATCGGCCACCTCGGCGCATTCGCCGGTCGGCGCGTCGAGATCGCATGGCGTGCCGTTGACCGAGCGGAAGGGATCCTGCGCCCAGCGCACCGAATTGTTGCCGAGCTCGGCGGTCTTGTATTTGGAATAAGCGAGCGACGCGGACACGCCGAACGTCTCGTCGGCATTGGTCCAGCCCACCAGCCCGGCAAGCCGCGGGCCGATATTGTCGTTGAGGTCGTTGTAGCGGGCCTGCGCCGAGGCGGTGAGCGTGAGGCCGGCCCCGTAATCGATCGGGTTGCCCGTGTTGAGATCGATCACCGCGCCGAGCGAGCCTTCGTCCAGCGACGCCTCCGCGGTCTTGTGGACGATGATCGAGCTGAACAGCTCCGACGCGAAGACGTTGAAATCGAATCCGCGGCCGGTGTTGTGCGACGCGCCGTTCGTCGAGGTCGCGATCGTTTCCATGCCGTTGACGCGGACGCGCGTGAACTGCGCGCCGAGGCCGCGCACGGTGATCGCCCTGCCCTCGCCGGCATCGCGCTCGATGGCGACGCCCGGAATGCGCTGAAGCGATTCCGCCAGATTCTGGTCGGGGAATTTCGCGATGTCCTCCGCGATGATCGCATCGACCGCCGAGACCGAGTCGCGCTTGATGCCGAGGGCCTGGTTCAACGAGCCCCGGAAGCCGGTGACGATGATCGCCTCACCGGCCGCGTCCTGATCCGCGGCCGCGCCGTCCTGTGCCGGCGTCGTGCTCGCGTCTTCATTCTGCGGCTGATCCGCGGCGGCCCCGCCCGCGGACGGCGTCTCGGCCTGGGCGACGCCCGCAACCAGAACGGAAAGCGATGCGGCCGCAAGAAGACGAGCGAGCGTGCTCATCGATCCGCGGCGAACAGTGTTACGCGTCATTCGATCCTCCCCACCTCATCAATCGCGACTGGCGCCATTGATGACACCGGTATCTATCGCTCGCGCAACGCATGTTTTTCAGCAGGAGAGCCGCTCGATTATCGAGTCTGGCCGTTCAATCCCCTCACATGCCGCTGTTCCGCAGCGATCTGCCGGCGCCTCAAAAGCTCCGATCCGGCGCTTGTGCTACCGGTGTCATCAGGTGTTCCTGATTCCCGCGCCGATGTCAAGCCTCATGTCCAAGCCTCATGTCGAAGCGATGCGGCCGGCGCCCGCGGATCGCGCGGAGCCGCCGTTTCCGCGCGCCGCCGGTTGGCTGGCGGAGCGGCGCTGCCGGAGCCCTTCCCGGCTGGGTGGTGCGCCGTGACGGAGCCGCTTTTGGTTCAGGGCAAGGCGCGAGGAGAGAGCGACGCAGCGGCATCGTGACCGGCGAGCAACGCAGCCCCGGGCCAAAAGCGGCCCGCCGCTTCGCGGGTCGCCCGAACAGGCGCGCCGGATGGGCAGGTGCAGCTCCCCCGGCGGTTTCGACCATGTCCGGGAGACATGGCGACCTGCTCATCGTCGCTTGCTTGCGCGTCGCTTCGGCGACGCGGCCGCACTGCGCTCCTGCCCGGCGCGCTCGCTCGGGCGACCACGATGCTTCCACCCGGCCGGGAAAAGCTCTAGCCGATGGATCAGCAATCGAGGAGAGTGCCATGAAGACCCGCGCCGCCATCGCCTTCGAGGCGAAACAACCGCTGGAGATCGTCGAGGTCGATCTCGAGGGGCCGAAAGCGGGCGAGGTGCTGGTCGAGATCATGGCGACCGGCATCTGCCACACCGATGCGTACACGCTCGACGGGCTCGACAGCGAAGGGTTGTTCCCCTCGATCCTGGGGCATGAAGGCGCGGGCGTGGTGCGCGAGGTGGGCGCGGGCGTCACGAGCGTTGCGCCCGGCGACCATGTCATTCCGCTCTACACGCCCGAATGCCGCCAGTGCAGGTCGTGCCTCAGCCAGAAGACCAACCTGTGCACCGCGATCCGCGCGACGCAGGGCAAGGGCGTGATGCCCGACGGCACGACGCGCTTCAGCTACAAAGGCCAACCGATCTTTCATTACATGGGCTGCTCGACCTTCTCGAACTTCACCGTGCTGCCCGAGATCGCGGTCGCGAAGATCCGCGACGACGCGCCCTTCCGGACGAGCTGCTATATCGGCTGCGGCGTGACCACCGGCGTCGGCGCAGTGGTCAACACCGCCAAGGTCGAGCCGGGCAGCAACGTCGTCGTGTTCGGGCTGGGCGGGATCGGGCTCAACGTCATCCAGGGCGCGCGGATGGTGGGCGCCGCCCGCATTATCGGCGTCGACATCAATCCGGCGCGCGAGGAATGGGGCCGCCGCTTCGGCATGACGCATTTCCTCAATTCGAAGGGCCTGACGCGCGAGGAGACGATCGCCAAGGTGATCGAGCTGACCGGCGGCGGCGCGGATTACAGCTTCGACGCCACCGGCAATGTCGAGGTGATGCGCACCGCGCTCGAATGCGCGCATCGCGGCTGGGGGGAGAGCATCGTCATCGGCGTCGCCGAAGCGGGCAAGGAGATCAGCACGCGCCCCTTCCAGCTCGTCACCGGGCGCGTATGGAAAGGCACCGCGTTCGGCGGCGCGCGCGGGCGCACCGACGTGCCCAAAATCGTCGACTGGTACATGGACGGACGCATCGAGATCGACCCGATGATCACCCACGTGCTGAGCCTCGACGAGATCAACAAGGGCTTCGACCTGATGCACGCCGGCGAAAGTATTCGCAGCGTGGTGGTTTATTGAGAGGAGGGAGACATGTTCAGCCATGTGATGATAGGCACGAACGACATGGACGCATCGAGGATCTTCTATGACGCGACGCTGGGCGCGCTCGGCGCGAAGCCGGCGATCACCGACAACAAGGGGCGCCTCATGTATCTGCACAATGGCGGCGTGTTCCTCGTCACGCGCCCGATCGACGGCGCGCCCGCCTGCCACGCCAATGGCGGCACGATCGGCTTCGCGGCCGCCTCGCCCGAACAGGCGGATGCGTGGCACGCGGCGGGGATCGCCGCGGGCGGCACCGCGATCGAGGACCCGCCCGGCGTGCGCGAGGGCGATTTCGGCAAGCTCTATCTCGCCTATCTGCGCGATCCGGCGGGCAACAAGGTCTGCGCGATGCACCGGCTGGGCTGACGCCGTGGAAATGGAGACGCTTTCCGAAAACAAGGCGCATGGCGGGGTGCAGGGTGTCTATCGCCACCGATCGGCGGCGACGGGCACCGGGATGACCTTCTCGGTCTTCGTTCCCGCGCATGGAGAGGGCACACGGCTACCGGTGCTCTGGTATCTGTCGGGGCTGACCTGCACGCATGCCAACGTCACCGAAAAGGGGGCGTATCGCGCCGCCTGCGCCGAGCAGGGCATCGTCTTCGTCGCGCCCGACACCAGCCCGCGCGGCGACGGCGTGCCCGACGACGACGATGATGATTTCGGGCAGGGGGCGGGCTTCTACCTCGACGCGACCCAAGCGCCCTGGGCGGCCAATTTCCGGATGAAATCCTATGTCGAGGACGAGCTGCCGGCGCTCGTCGCGGCGGCGTTTCCGGTGGACATGGCGCGGCAGGCGATCACCGGCCATTCGATGGGCGGACACGGCGCGCTGACGATCGCGCTGCGCAATCCCGGCCGGTTCCGCTCGGCATCCGCCTTCGCGCCGATCGTCGCGCCGTCGCGCTGCCCGTGGGGCGAGAAGGCGCTGACGGGTTATCTGGGCGACGATCGCGCGGCATGGCGCCCCTATGATGCCTGTGCGCTGATCGAGGATGGTGCACGCGTGCCCGAACTGCTCGTCGACCAGGGCGGCGCCGATCAATTCCTCGCCGCGCAGCTCAAGCCCGAATTGCTCCGGCAGGCATGCGCGGCGGCGGGGATCGATCTGACGCTCAGGATGCAGCCGGGCTACGATCACAGCTATTATTTCATCTCGACCTTCATGGCCGATCATGTCCGCTGGCACGCCGAGCGGCTGAAGGCATGAGGCACGACGTCCTGATCGTCGGCGCAGGGCATGGCGGCGCGCAGGCGGCGATCGCGCTGCGCCAGGGGGGCTTTGCCGGCAGCATCGGCCTGATCGGCGACGAGCCCGAGCCGCCTTATGAGCGCCCGCCGCTTTCCAAGGACTATCTGGCGGGCGACAAGCCGTTCGAGCGGCTGCTGATCCGGCCGCCGGGCTTCTGGGCGGATCGCGAAGTGGCGCTGCTGCCCGGCCGCCGGGTCGCCGCGGTCGATGCGGCGGCGTGCGAGGTTTCGACGGCGGACGAGACGATCGGCTACGGCACGCTCATCTGGGCAGCGGGGGGCACGCCGCGGCGGCTCGGCTGCGCGGGTGCCGACCTGGCGGGTCTCCATGCGATCCGCACGCGTAGCGACGTCGATCGGCTCAAGGCGGCGCTCGACGGCGCGGCGCGGATCGCGGTGATCGGCGCGGGATATATCGGGCTCGAGACCGCCGCGGTGCTTGCCGGGCTCGGCAAGCAGGTGACGGTGATCGAGGCGCAGGAGCGCGTGCTCGCGCGTGTCGCGGGCGTGCCGCTGTCGCGCTTCTACGAGGCCGAGCACCGCGCGCACGGCGTCGATATCCGGCTCGGCGTCACGGTCGATCGCGTCGAGGGCGACGGGCGGGTCACGGGCGTCCGGCTCGCGGGGGGCGAGCGGATCGCGGCGGACCTCGCGATCGTCGGCATCGGCATCGACCCCGCGGTCGCGCCGCTGCGCGCGGCGGGCGCCGAGGGGGGCAACGGCGTGCGCGTCGATGCGCAATGCCGCACCAGCCTGGCGCACGTGTTCGCGATCGGCGATTGCGCGCTTCACGCGAACCGTTTCGCCGATGGGGCCGACATCCGGCTCGAATCGGTGCAGAATGCCAACGACATGGCCAATGTCGCGGCGCGCACGATCCTTGGCGAACCGGCGGCGTATGAAGCGGTGCCCTGGTTCTGGTCCAACCAGTACGACCTCAAGCTGCAGACGGTGGGGCTGTCGATCGGGCACGACACGGCGGTGGTGCGCGGCGATCCCGCGACGCGGCGCTTTTCGGTGATCTATCTGCGCGACGGCCGCGTGATCGCGCTCGACTGCGTCAACATGGTCAAGGACTATGTGCAGGGGCGCAAGCTGGTCGAGGCGGGCGCGGCCCCCGATCCCGCCGCGCTCGCCGATCCGGCGGTGCCGCTCAAGGAGCTGATCTAGGGTCTGTTTCGGCAGCGCTGAAACGGCAACGGCACCAAGCGAATCTAGTCCCGCACCGCCGTGAGGAGATAATCGAGCCCCAGGTCGTCGCTCAGCACGAAGCCCTTCGCGGGCGACAGCGTGAGCCCGCGCCGGTCGATCACGCGCAACCCCGCATCCGCCAGCAGACCGGTCAGTTCGTCGGGGGTGAGGAACTTGTCCCAATCGTGCGTGCCGCGCGGGATCTTGCCGGTGCCCTCGCCGATGGTGATCAGCGCGAGCTTCGACCGCGCGGTGCGGTTGGGGGTCGAGAGGATCAGCAGCCCGTCGTCGGCGAGCACGTCCGCCAGCGCCCGCACGAACGCGGCGGGATCGGTGACGTGCTCGATCACTTCGAGGCAGGTGACGAGATCGAATCGCGCGCCGGCGAGCGTCGCCAGCTCGCCCGCCCGATAGGTGATGGCGAGCCCCGATTGCCCCGCATGCGCGGCGGCCGCGGCCACATTCTCGGCCGCGGCGTCGATTCCCGTCACGGCGCCGCCCAGCCGCGCGAGCGGCTCCGCCAGCAGCCCGGCGCCGCAGCCGACGTCGAGCACGCGCTTGCCGTCGAGCGGCGTGAACCCCGTTTCGTCGCCGCCCCAATTGAGGTCGATCGCCTCGCGGATATAAGCGAGGCGCGCCGGATTGAGCCGATGGAGCATCGCCGACGAGCCGTTCGGATCCCACCAATCCCCGGCAAGCGCCCCGAAATGGGCGGCTTCGGCGGGGTCGATCGTCTTCGCGTCGGTCATGCCCCCCTCATACCCGTTCGGCCCGAGCGCCGTCGAGAACGATTGTCGCGAAACAAAGCGGAAGTTTGCTTCGCCCAAGGCGACATGATCGACCCGTCGCTTGCCATCGGGCGGCGGCGTTTCTATCAGGCGCGCCGGTTCCCTTCCCTTCGCAAAGGAAAGCCTTCCCGCCCATGGCGCGCATCGTGATGAAGTTCGGCGGCACCTCGATGGCCGGGATGGAGCGCATCAGGAGCGTCGCGCAGCGCGTCAAGCGCGAGGCGGAGGCGGGGAACGAGGTGGCGGTCGTCGTCTCGGCGATGGCGGGGGAGACCGACCGGCTCGTCAATTTCTGCCGCGAGGCATCGTCGCTCTACGACCGCCGCGAATATGACGTCGTGGTCTCCAGCGGCGAGCAGGTGACGAGCGGCCTGCTCGCGATCGCGCTCCAGGCGGTCGGCGTTCCGGCGCGGAGCTGGATGGGCTGGCAGCTCCCGATCCGCACCTCGGACGGGCACGGCTCGGCGCGGATCGCGGCGATCGACACCGATGCGCTCAATGCCGCGCTCGCGACCGGCGAGGTGGCGGTGATCCCTGGTTTCCAGGGCGTCGCCACCGGCGAGCGCGTGACGACATTGGGCCGCGGCGGATCGGACACGTCGGCGGTCGCGATGGCCGCCGCGATGGGCGCGGACCGCTGCGACATCTACACCGACGTCGACGGCGTCTATACCACCGATCCGCGCATCGTGCCGCGCGCGCGCAAGCTGAAGCGGATCACCTATGAAGAAATGCTCGAGCTCGCGAGCGTCGGCGCCAAGGTGCTCCAGACGCGCTCGGTGGGGCTCGCGATGAAGGAACAGGTCCGCCTGCGGGTGCTCTCGTCGTTTCTCGACGAGGAAGGGGGCGTCGAGCCCGGCACGCTGATCGTCGGCGAAGAGGAGATAGACGAGATGGAACGCCAGCTCATCACCGGCATCGCGCATGACAAGAACGAGGCCAAGATCACGCTCACCGCGGTGCCCGATCAGCCGGGCGCGGTGGCCGCGATCTTCTCGCCGCTCGCCGCGGCGGGGATCAACGTCGACATGATCGTCCAGAACGTCGCGCATTCGGGCTCCTCGACCGACGTGACCTTCACCGTGCCCGCGGCCGACCTCGCCCGCTCGATCGAGGTGCTGAACGAGGCCAACGGCTCGATCGGCTTTGCCGAGCTGAAGCACGACACGCGCGTCGCCAAGATCTCGGTGGTGGGCGTGGGCATGCGCAGCCATGCGGGCGTCGCGGCGGAGATGTTCAGGACGCTGGGCGAGCGCGGCATCAACATCCTCGCCATCACCACCAGCGAGATCAAGGTGAGCGTGCTGATCGAGGAGGATTACACCGAACTCGCGGTGCGCGTGCTCCACACCGCCTATGGGCTCGATGCGGAGGACGAAGCGGCCTAGACTCTGTTTCAGCGGCGCTGAAACGGTAGCGGCACCGGCCCGCTCCCCCACCCGACCACCCACGGCAGTATCTTATGGGTGGCCGGGTGGGGGAGCGGGCATCGCGCTTGGGCGCCTCTCCGCTCGGTGAACATCGTCAACTTCGCCCCGATCCGCCGCGCTCGTTCCCTATGCCCGCCCCGCCCGGATCGCCGCCCCCGCCGCGAAGGGCGCGCCGGCCAGCAGCAGCAGGCTCACCGCCGCGAGCAGCTTGACCGCGCCGGGCCCGCCCTCGATCGAGCCCGCGCCGAAGATGAGCAGCGGCACCGCGAGCGGCAGCATGACGAGCCCCGCGATCGCGCTCGCCCCACGCAGCCCCGTCACGAGCGCGCCGGTCGCTACCGCCAGCGCGGCAAGGCCCGGCGTGCCGATCAGCAGCCCCAGCTCGACCGCGCCGAGCGTCGCCATGTCGAGCCCGAGCAGCCCCGCCGCGATCACCGCCGCCAGCATGATCGGCGGCCCGAAGCTCAGCCAGTGCGCGGCGATCTTGCAGGCGGAGAGCGCCGCCATGCTCATGCCCCGGATGGCGAGCTGGTCGAGCACGCCCGAATCGGCGTCGGGCGCCACCAGCCGCTCGACGGGGAGCAGGGCCGCGAGCAGCGCCGCCGCCCAGATCACGCCGCCGCCGACCCGCGCGAGCAGCACCCGATCCGGCCCGATCGCGAACGGAAAGAGGATCGCCGCGAGCAGGAAGAAGGCGACCGGCAGGCTCGCCCCGCCCCGCGCCCAGGCGCGGCGCACGTCGCGCGCGATCAGGGCGGCGACGACGCTCATGCCGCTTCCAGCCGGATCTCGGCCGCGCCGGGCACGGCGATCGGCAGGTGCGTCGCGATCAGCGCCACCCCGCCGCCCGCCCGGTGCCCCGCGATCAGCGTCTCCAGCGCCCGCGTCGCGATCGCGTCGAGGCCATTGGCCGGCTCGTCGAGCAGCCAGATCGCCGCCCCGCTCGCCGCCACCGAGGCGAGCGCCGCCCGCCGCCGCTGCCCGGTCGAGAGCAGCCGCACCGGCACGTCGGCGAGCGCGGTGAGGTGGAGCGCATCGATCGCGCCATCGACCGCCTCGCGCCGCCCGTCGATCCCCGCCCAGAAGCCGAGCGCGCGCGCCAGCGGCAGGTCGCGGTCGAGCGCCGACGCCTCGGCGAGCAGCGCGCGCCGCCCCGCCGCCGTCACGCAGCCCGCGGCGGGCGCGAGCAGCCCCGCCGCCACCCGCACCAGGCTCGATTTGCCGACGCCATTGGGGCCGGTGACGAGCGCCGCGTCGCCCGCGCCGAGATCGAAGCTCATATCCTCGAACAGCAGCCGCCCGCCGCGCACGCACGTCACATCCGCAAAGGCGAGCCGGCTCACGCCTCATCCTCGAGCCGGTGCATGTCCGCGTCCGACAGCCCGAAATGATGGCCGACCTCATGGATCAGCACATGCCGCACCAGATCGTCGAGCCGTACCCCCGTCTCAACCCATTCCGCGAGGATCGGCTGGCGATAGAGGAAGATGCGGTCGGGCAGCGCGCCCGTGTCCATCGACGATTTTTCGCCGACCGGGCGCCCGTGATAAAGCCCGGTCAAGTCGAGCGGGTGCGCGATGCCGAGCGCGGCCAGCGTCTCATCGTCCGCAAATTCCTCGACCGCGAGCACGACATCGCCCAGATACGCGCGAAAGGCGTCGGGCAGCCCCTCCAGCGCGGCGCGCGCCAGCTTCTCGATCTCGTCCGCGCTCGGCGCTTGCCCCGTCATGCTCCTGTGGATAGCCCTGGCATCGGATCGGCGGCAAGGAGAGACGATCATGGTCGAGCAACTGAGCGAGGCCGAGCGCGCAGAGGCGCTCGACGGCCTTCCCGACTGGGATTACGACGAGGGCCGCGACGCGATCACGCGCCGCTTCGCCTTTTCGGATTTTTCGGAAGCCTTCGCCTTCATGACGCGCGTCGCGCTGATCGCGGAGAAGGCGGATCACCATCCCGAATGGTCGAACGTCTACAACCGCGTCGAAATCCTGCTGACCACGCACGATGCGGGCGGGCTTTCGGAACGCGACATCGAAATGGCCGAGGCGATCGACGACCTGGTGGACTGAAAACGGGCTGCGCAATCCTGAACCGTTCGTGCTGAGCTTGTCGAAGCACTGCCCGCCAATGCGCCCTTCGACAGGCTCAGGGCGAACGGAAGAGAGTAACACCCTGCTCTACGCTCGGTCCAACGCCTCCCGATATCGCCGGCTGCCGCGCACCGTCGCGCCGCTTTCCAGCGTGACGGTAAAATCGCCGCTCTTGTCGGTCTCGACGCGCCGGATCGCGGCGCGGCGGACGAGGCGGCCGCGATGGATGCGCACGAACGCATCCCCCAACTCGGCCTCCATCGAGGCGAGCGTTGCACGATACAGCAAGTTCCGCGGCGCCCAGGCGATCTCCACGTAATTGCCCGCAGAGGCGACGCTTTCGATCTCGTCGATCGGCACATGGTGGACCACGCTGCCGTCGGCGATCTCCAGCGTCGGCGCAGGCGGGGGGCTCGTCTGCGCCGTTCCCGCCCGCGCAATCACCCACTGGCAGCCGAACGCGACCGCGGCGAACTGGAGATAGGTGCCCAGATCCTTGCGATATTCGTAGAGCAGCGGGTTCCGGATGCCGAGCATGAAATCGTACTGCTGGCCTTCCAGCCAGTAGACGACCACCCGCAGCGCCACCATCAGGCCGATATGCCACGCCGACACGGCCACGCTCGCGGCAACCACGATCAGCGCGGTCTTCCACCAGCCGAGCCGCGCGCGCGAAAGCCAGGCGACCAGCATCCAGATCGGCGGCACCAGCGTCAACCACGCGACGATGCTCGTGACTTCCCACAGCCACACATGCGCTGCGCTGACCGGTACGCCCGCCGCCGCGAAATCGCTGACCATCGAGGTGGCGTTGGCGACCATGATGACGAGGAGAATCACCAGGAACCCCGCGCCCAGCGCGAAAGCGAGTCGCCGCTGCGCCCCGTTCATCCCGCGCCACCCGCCGCTCGTCCCGCCTGTCCGATCCATCGTCCCCGTCTCGCCGCGCCCTGCACCTCTCCGATACCGGGCCTCGGACGGGATCGCTAGCGCCCGCAACGACATCAACGTCCGTTCGCCCCGAGCCTGTCGAAGGGCAGCTCTTCTCCCCACCGGGAGAACGGTGCTTCGACAGGCTCAGCACGAACGGGAGCAGGCGAGGACGACGGCAATGGAACGGCATTACGGAATGGACTGGCTTCGGATCGGCGCGTTCGGGCTGCTGATCCTCTATCATGTCGGCATGGTCTTCGTGCCATGGGGCTTTCATGTGAAGACCGCGCACCCGATTTCCGCCGCCGAAATCCCCATGTTCCTGACGAGCCCGTGGCGGCTTACCCTGCTGTTCGTCGTTTCGGGCTATGCGAGCCGCGCCTTGTTCACGCGGATCGCGGGCATAAGCGCGTTCCTCGGCAACCGCAGCAACCGCCTGCTCTGGCCGCTCGCCTTCGGGATGGCGGTGGTCGTGCCGCCGCAAACCTGGGTCGAGCTGACCACCCAGCACGGCTACACCGCGGGCTTCCTCCATTTCTGGCTGACCGATTATTTCCGCTTCGGCACGCTCGCGGGGATCGTGATGCCGACCTGGAACCATTTGTGGTTCGTGCTCTATCTGTGGGCCTATACGCTCGCCCTCGCCGCCGTGACCTTGCTTCCCGGCACGGGCCGCGCGCAATCATGGTTCGACCGGGCGTTCGGCGGCTGGCGCGCGATCGTGCTCCCCGCGCTTTATTTCGTGCTGCTGGAGGCGGTGCTGTTCCATCGCCCGGAGGACACGCACGATTTCATCAACGACGGGCTCGCGCACCTGCGCTACGTGCCCGCCTTTCTGTTCGGCTTCGGCCTCGCCGGCTCGCGCACCGTGATGGAGTCGCTCGCCCGCCACTGGAAGACGGCTGCCGCGGCCGCGATCGCCTGCTATGCGGTCATCGCCGCGCTGCTCTTCGTCTATCCGAATTTCAGCTTCCCGGAGAGCGACACGATCCTCTGGGCCTACCGCCTCGCCCGCCACGGCGAGACGTGGACCGCCATCGCCGCGCTCATCGGCATCGCCGAGCGTTTCTGGAACCACGATCACGCATGGCGCGCGACGCTCACCGAGGCGGTCTTCCCCTTCTACATCATCCATCAGACGGTGATCGTCGTCGTCGGCTATTGGACCATCCCGCTCGGCATCGGGCCGGCCGCCGAGTTCGCCATCCTCGTCGCGGCGACGGCGGCGGGCTGCTGGGCCTTCTATCTGGCGGGCCGCGAGATCACCTGGCTCCGGCCGCTGATCGGCCTCAAGCTGGCGAAGCACCGCGCATCTGCTACAGCGCCGGGCCATGAACGACTGGACGTTGGTGCTCCATGGCGGCGCCGGAATATTCGAGCGCGCGAAGATTGCGCCTGAGACGGAGGCGCGCGGACGGGAAGGGCTTTCGCGCGCCCTCGATGCGGGAAGCGCGGTGCTGCGCGAGGGCGGCACCGCGCTCGACGCGGTAGAGGCGGCGGTGGCGGCGCTGGAGGACGATCCCGCCTTCAACGCGGGCCGCGGCTCGGTCTTCACCCATGAAGGCGCGAACGAGATGGACGCGGCGATCATGGACGGGCGGGGCCGCTCGGCCGGCGCGGTCGCGGGCGTCACCGCGACGCGCAACCCGGTGCGGCTCGCCCGCGCGGTGATGGAGCAGAGCCCGCACGTCATGCTCGCGGGCAAGGGCGCCGACGCCTTCTCGCGCGCGCACGGCCTCGAACAGGCCGGGCCGGACTGGTTCGCCTTGCCCGAGCGCCGCGCGCAACTGGAAAAGATGAAGGCGTCGGGCGGCGACGCGTTCGACGTCGACATGAAATACGGCACCGTCGGCGCCGTGGCGCGCGACACGCACGGCCATGTCGCCGCCGCGACCTCCACCGGCGGCGTCACCGGCAAGCGCTGGGGCCGGGTGGGCGATTCGCCCATCCTCGGCGCGGGCACCTGGGCCGACGATCGCGCGTGCGCCGTCTCGTGCACCGGCGCGGGTGAATTCTTCCTGCGCACCGGCGTCGCGCATGAGATCGCCGCCCGGATGCGGTTCGCGGGCGCGCCCCCGCAACAGGCCGCCGACACGGTGATGGCGGAGGTGAAAGCGCTTGGCGGCACCGGCGGCGTGATCGTCGTCGGCGCGGACGGCACGCCCGCCTGGTCGCTCACCACCCCCGGCATGTACCGCGCGCGCGTCGGCGCGAAGACCGAGCCGATGATTGCGATTTTCGGGGACGAAGGCTGAGCCGGCCCGCTATGGCGCGGCCATGATTCGCCGCCTTTCGCGCGTCCTCGCCGCGCTCGCCGTCACCGCGCTCGGCGCCGCACCGGCCGCCGCCTATTGGGAATATGGCCACCAGACCGTCGCGAAGATCGCGATGCTCAACGTGAAGCCCTCGACCCGCGCCAGGGTGCGCGCGCTGCTCTCTCACGCCGCCGAGCTCGACACGCCCGAATGCCCCGCGCGCACGCCCGAACAGGCGGCGGTGTGGCCCGATTGCGTCAAGAAGCTCGGCGATCGGTTCAAGGCGACCTTCGCCTGGCATTATCAGGACGTGAATATCTGCGCGCCCTTCGCGCTGCCGCCCGAATGCGCGGAAGGCAATTGCGTCTCCGCGCAGATCACGCGCGACATGGCGACGCTCGAGGACAGGAACGCCCCCCGCATCGAGCGATTGAAGGCGCTGATCTTCCTGATCCATTTCATGGGCGACCTCCACCAGCCGCTCCACGCGGGCGAGAAGGGCGACATGGGCGGCAACAAGGTCCACGCCGCCTACGGCATCTACGCGCCGCCGCGGCTCAACCTGCACAGCGTCTGGGATGGCCTCCTCGCCGAGCGCGCGATCTCGACTCCGCCTTCGCTCGTGCGCCGCTATTCGGCCGCCGAGAAGGCGCGTGTGCAGGCGGGCGACGTGATGGACTGGAGCCGCGAAAGCTGGAAGGTCGCGCACGACGCGGTCTATGGCAGCGCGATGGCCGATCCGTGCGCGCCGACGCCGGCGAAGGTGACGCTCGACAACGCCACGATCGAGCGGCTCATCCCCGTCGCTCGCCTTCAGGTCGAACGCGGGGGCCTCAGGCTCGCCAAATTGCTCGACGCGGCTTTCGCCTGATCCCGGATCGTCCGCGCGGCTGATCCGTTCCCTCCCCGCCAACGGGAGAGGAGCGATGGCTGAGGATTTCGAACACCAGCGCCACCGAATGGTCGCGAGCCAGATCGCCGCGCGCGGCATTCGCGACGCGGCACTGCTGGAGGCGATGCGCACCGTGCCGCGCGAGCGCTTCGTCGATCCGCAGCTCGCCGAATTCGCTTATGAGGATTCGCCGCTGCCGATCGGGAGCGAGCAGACGATCTCGCAACCCTATATCGTCGCCGCGATGATCGAGGCGGCCGAAATCGGGCCGGACGATCGCGTGCTCGAAGTGGGCGCGGGATCGGGCTATGCCGCCGCGATCCTCGGGCAAATTGCCGACCGCGTGATCGCGATCGAACGGCACGCCGCGCTCGGCGCGGCGGCGGCAGCGCGGATGACCGAGCTGGGTTACGGCAATGTCGAGATACGCGTCGGCGACGGCACCACCGGCGCGGCGGACGACGCGCCGTTCGATGCGATCATCGTCTCGGCGGGCGGGCCGTCGGTGCCCGAATCGCTCAAGCGCCAGCTTGCGGTCGGCGGCCGCCTGGTGATTCCGATCGGCACGGGCAGCCAGACGCTCGTCAAGGTCACGCGCCGCGCCGACGGGCGTTTCGAGGAGGAGGATCTGGGCGCGGTCGCCTTCGTTCCGCTGATCGGCGCCGAGGGCTGGGCCGAGGACGGGCGCCGCGCGGCGAGCAATCATGCGCCCGGCGCCGCGCGCAATCGGTCGCTCCCCGAGCTGATCGCCGACGCCGCCGAGCCGCTGCCGGATTTCGACGATCCCGCCTTCGGTGCGCTGCTCGACCGTTTCGCCGAGGCGCGCGTCGTGCTGCTCGGCGAGGCGAGCCACGGCACCGCCGAATTCTACCGCGCCCGCGCCGCGATCACGCGCCGGCTGATCGAGCGCCACGGCTTCACGATCCTCGCGGTCGAGGCCGACTGGCCCGACGCCGCCGCGGTCGATCGCTATGTCCGCCACCGCCCGCACCGCGCCGCGCCCGAGCCGCCCTTCCAGCGCTTCCCGACCTGGATGTGGTGCAACACCGACGTCGACGCACTGATCGACTGGATGCGCGCGCATAACGACGGCATCGACGACATGGATCGCCGCGCCGGCTTCTACGGCCTCGACATCTACAACATGTCCGGATCGATCGCGGCGGTGCTGGCGTATCTCGACCGCGTCGATCCGGAGGCGGCTAAGGTCGCGCGCGAGCGGTACGGCTGTCTCACGCCGTGGCAGAACGACCCGGCGACCTACGGCCGCGCGGCGCTCACCACCGGCTATGCCGAATGCGAGGCGGAGGTGATCGCGCAATGCCGCGACCTGCTGAAGAAGCACCTCGATTACGCGGCGGAGGACGGCGACAGCTTCCTCGACGCGGCGCAGAATGCGCGCCTCGTCGCCTCGGCCGAGCGCTATTACCGGATCATGTATTATGGCGGTGCGGAGAGCTGGAACCTGCGCGACACGCATATGTTCGAGACGCTCGGGCATCTGCTCGACGCCAAGGGGCCGACATCGAAGGCCATCGTCTGGGCGCACAACAGCCATATCGGCGATGCGCGCTATACCGACATGGGCGCGATGCGCGACGAGCTCAATATCGGCCAGCTCTGCCGCGAGCGGTTCGGCAGCGACGCGGCGCTGATCGGGTTCGGGACGCACACCGGCACCGTCGCGGCGGCGACCGATTGGGACGGCGAGATGGAGGTGAAACGCGTCAATCCCTCGCGGCCGGACAGCTATGAGCGGCTATGCCACGACGCCGGGATACCGCGCTTCCTGCTGGACCTGCGCGCGGGCGGCGACGAGGCGATGCGGCGCGGGTTGATGAAGCCCCGGCTCGAACGCTTCATCGGCGTGATCTACCGCCCCGAGACCGAGCGCTGGAGCCATTACTCCGAAGCCTGCCTGCCGATGCAGCTCGACGCCTGGATGTGGTTCGACGAGACCCATGCCGTGACGCCGCTGGGGCCGGAACACGCGCGGGCAGGGGCGCCCGACACCTATCCGTTCGGGATGTGACGCCACCGTGCTCCCGCGAAAGCAGGTGCACGGTAATCCGAGCGTATCGCGCGAAATCGCGGGAACACTATTCCGCCGCTACCGCCTGCGCGGCCTCCGCCGCTTCGATCTCCGCGGCCTTGGCCTCGACCAGCTTGACGATGTGGTCGATCATGTCGGCGTCGGCGACGTGGTGATCGGTAACACCCGACAGATAGACCATGTGCTTGCCCGCGCCGCCACCGGTGATGCCGATATCGGTCTCGCGCGCCTCGCCGGGGCCGTTGACGACGCAGCCGAGCACCGAGAGCGACATCGGCGTGCGGATGTGCTGGAGGCGTTCCTCCAGCGTCTGCACGGTGCGGATCACGTCGAAGCCCTGCCGCGCGCAACTGGGGCACGAGACGACGCGCACGCCGCGGTTGCGGATGCCGAGCGCCTTCAAAATCTCGAAGCCGACGCGGACCTCGTCCTCCGGCTCGGCCGAGAGCGAGACGCGGATCGTGTCGCCGATGCCGAACCAGAGCAGGCTGCCGATCCCGATCGCCGACTTGACGGTGCCCGCGACGAACCCGCCCGCCTCGGTGATGCCGAGATGGAGCGGGCAATCGACCAGCTCGGCGAGCTGCTGATAGGCGGCGACCGCGAGGAACTGGTCCGATGCCTTCACCGCGACCTTGAATTCGTGGAAATCGTGATCCTGAAGAATGCGAATGTGGTCCAGCGCGCTTTCGACCAGGGCCTCGGGGCAGGGCTCGCCGTATTTTTCGAGCAGGTCCTTTTCGAGGCTGCCGGCATTGACGCCGATGCGGATCGCGCAGCCGTTCGCCTTGGCGGCGGTGACGACCTCGCGCACGCGATCGTCGGCGCCGATATTGCCGGGATTGATGCGCAGGCACGCCGCGCCCGCATCGGCGGCTTCGAGCGCGCGCTTGTAGTGGAAATGGATGTCGGCGACGATCGGCACGCGAACGTCGCGGACGATCTGCCTGAGCGCGGCAGTGCTGTCCGTATCGGGGCAGGACACGCGGATGATATCGACGCCCGCTTCCTCGCAGCGGCGGATCTGATCGATCGTCGCCTTGGCGTCCGAGGTCGGCGTGTTGGTCATCGTCTGCACGGTGACCGGCGCGTCGCCGCCGACGGGCACGTTGCCGACCATGATCTGGCGGCTCTTGCGGCGCACGATATCGCGCCAGGGACGAACGGACATTGGATTTCCTGCCTTTGCGCCCGCCATATAGCGATTGCGCGGCGCGGGTGAAAGAAGCGTGGGCGCGGCGGCATCGAACGCGGGCGGCAATCCTCCCCTGCAAGGGGAGGGGGTCGTCCCCGCGCAAGCGGGGATGGTGGAGAGGTGTCCCCTTCCAGATAGCGGGACACCCCTCCGTCTCGCTGCGCGAGCCACCTCCCCTTACAGGGGAGGATTTTATCTTATGCGTTCGACGGAGGAACGCCGTTCGCGGCGATCACGTCGCGGTAGAAATGCGCGCTGTTCTTGGGCGTGCGCGTCTGCGTTTCGTAATCGACATGGACGATGCCGAAGCGCTGCGCGTAGCCGAGCGCCCATTCGAGATTGTCGAGCAGCGACCAGAGCATGTAGCCGCGCACATCGACGCCGCGCTCGATCGCGACGCCGACCGCCGCGATGTGGCTGCGCAGATAGGCGATGCGCAACGGATCGTCGATCGTGCCGCCCGCCGCCTTGGGGGGATCGTAGAAGGCACCGCCATTTTCGGTGATGTAGAGCGGGATGTCGCCATATTCCGCCTTCACCCAGAGCAGCATGTCGGTGAAGGCCTGCGGATCGACTTCCCAGCCGGTCGTCATCCGCGTCGCGCCCGGCTGCGGGACGGCAGCGGCGCGGGTGAGGAAGGCGTCGTCGTCGGCGCGGACGACGGCGCGGGTGTAATAATTGACGCCGAGGAAATCCACGGGTTGGCGGGCGAGCGCCAGGTCTTCCGCCGACCATTCGGGCCAGGCCTCGCCGAACATCTGCGGAAGCTCGGGCGGCACGCGGCCGTGGATCGCCGGGTCGAGATACTGGCGGTTCATATACGCCTCGGCGCGGCGCCGGGCTGCGCGATCGGCCTCGCTGTCGGAGGCGGCGATCTTGGGCTCGATATTGACGACGAGGCCGATCTCGTGGGCGCCGTTCGCGCGATAGACCTGCACGGCCTTGCCGTGCGCGCGCATCAGGTTGCGGCTGGCGATCGGCGCTTCGAACAGGTTGCGATGGCCCGGCGCGAGCACGCCGTTGAGATAGCCGCCGTCGGTGACGACCCACGGCTCATTGAGCGTCACCCACTTCTTCACGCGCCCGTCGAGCCGGTTGAACATCACGTCTGCGTAGTCGGCGAACCAGTCGGCGCTGTCGGGGTTGAGCCAGCCGCCGCGATCGTCGAGCGCGGCGGGCAGATCCCAATGGTAGAGCGTCAACAACGGCTCGATGCCGTTGGCGAGCAGTTCATCCACCAGCCGCTCGTAGAAGCCGAGGCCCGCCTCGTTGACGCGGCCCGTCCCCTCGGGGAGCACGCGCGCCCAGGCGACCGAGAAGCGATACGCCTTCAGCCCCAGCGCCTTCATCAGCGCCACGTCCTCGCGCCAGCGGTTGTAGTGATCGCAGGCCACGTCCCCGGTATCGCCCTTGGCCAGCATCAGACGCGGGTCGTGGGTGAAGCGCTGCCAGATCGACGGGCCCGCGCCGTCGGCGAGCGGCGAGCCCTCGATCTGATAGGCCGCGGTGGCGGCGCCCCACAGGAAATCATCGGGGAAAACGGTCATTCGGTCACTCGGTCTTGTTGAAGGTGGATCATCCCTTGACGCTCCCGGCGAGCAGGCCGCCGATATAGAAGCGCTGGAGGGCGAGGAAGAGCAACAGCACGGGCACGAGCGTGACGACCGCGCCGGCCATCATCAGCTCGATATCCTGCACATGTTCGCGGCTGAGGTTCGCAAGCGCCACGGGAAGCGTCTGCTTGTCGGCATCGTTGAGGATGATGAGCGGCCAGAGGAAGTCGCTCCAGCTCAAGAGGAAACTGAAGATCGCGAGCGTGATGAGGATGGGCGTGAGCGAGGGCAGCACGATCGCCAGGAAGATGCGCCATTCGCCCGCGCCGTCGACCCGCGCCGCCTCCAGCATCTCTTCGGGGATCGAGAGCGCATATTGGCGGACGAGGAAGATGCCGAAGATCGTCGCCATGTTGGGCACGAGCACGCCCGCGAAGCTGTTCACCAGCCCCAGTTCCTTGCAGATGAGGAAGAGCGGGATCATCGCGACCTGCGCGGGGATGACGAGCGCGGCGAGGAGCAGGCGAAAGAGCCGGTCGCGCCCGCGGAAATCGAGCTTGGCGAAGGCGTAGCCCGCGGTCACGTTGAAGACGAGCGAGAGCAGCGTCGCGAGGATCGCGAGCGCAAGGCTGTTGGCGAGATAGCGCGCCATGTCCAGCCGCTCGAACAACATGCGATAGTTGGCGACGGTCGCATCGTCGGGAAGCAGCGGCGGCGGCACGTGCGCGGCCTCGCCCGGCACCATCAGCGAGACCGAGACCATCCAGGCGAGCGGGATGAGCGCCGCGATGCCGAGCAGCACCATCGCGCCATTGACGGCGAGCGCCCGCCTCACGCCCCGCTCCACCGGCGCGAGAGCGCGAGCTGCGCGAGCGTGAGCGCGAAGAGGATGAGGAAGAGGACGAAGGCGATCGCGGTCGCGAACCCCAGGTTCCAGAATTTGAAGCCCTGATCGAACATCATGTAGATGATCGAGGTCGTGGCGCCGACCGGCCCGCCCTGCGTCATCACATAGGGCTCCGCGAAGAGCTGGAAATAGCCCGCCATCGTCAGGATCGAGACGACCAGCATCACCGGCGCGAGCGCGGGGAGGGTGACGTGGCGGAACTGCGCCCAGGGGCCGGCGCCGTCGATCCGCGCGGCCTCATAGAGTTCGTCGGGGATCGTCTGGAGCCCGGCGAGCAGAATGATCATGTTGTAGCCGAAATTCTTCCACACCGCGAAGATGACGATCGCGGGCATCGCCCAATCGGGGTCGCCGAGCCAGTCGATGGGATCGATGCCGATCCAGCCGAGGCCCCAGTTGACGAGGCCGTATTGCGCCTGGAACAGATACCGCCAGATCAGCGCGACCGCGACGAGCGTGGTGACGACCGGCGCGAAATAGATGGTGCGGAAGAAGCCGCGGAAGCGGGCGAGCTTCGAGTTGATGAGGAGCGCGGCGGCAAGCGACAGCGCGATCGAGAGCGGGACGCCGAGGATGACGAACTCCGCGGTGTTGCCGAGCGCCTGCCAGAAGAGCGGGGTGTGGAGGAGCGTGATGTAGTTGTCGAGGCCGACGAAGCGGAGGTTGTTCAGGTCCGCGAGCGCGTAGATGTCGAAATCGGTGAAGCTCAGCAAGAGCGCGGCGATGACGGGGAGCGCGAAGAACATGCCCAATGCGGTGAGCGCGGGGGCGACGAAGGTCCAGGCGGCGGCCTCGCGGGTCATGCGGGTGCTCCTGCGCAAGCAGGAGTCCAGGGTTTCAAGTGTTGTCGCCCGGGATTCTGGGCTCCTGCTTTCGCAGGAGCACAAGGAGAATGTGCGGCCTCCCGCTCCAGCATCCAGCGGCGTTTCGCGAGGATCGCATCCGCCCGACGGTCTATCTCGGCCGCGACCAGCGGCACCGGCGTATCGGTATGCGCGGCGGCTTCGGTGACGAGGCGCATTTCGGTTGCGATCCGTTCCCATTCGGGGACTTTGGGGCTCGGCTCGACGCGGGTGAGCTGTTCGGCGAAGGCGCGGGCATAGACGCTGTCGGCGAGCGCGGGCGCCTGCCACACGCTGCGGCGCGGGGGCAGATCGCCGGTCAGCGCATAGAAGCGGAGCTGCACCTGGGGGCGCGAGAGATAGGCGATCAGCTTCCACGCGGCGTCCTTCTTGTCCGATTCGCGGAAGATGACGAGGCTCGATCCGCCCGCGGTCGAGACGCCCGGGCCGTTCGGCCCCGGCATCGGCGCGGTCATCCAGATGTCTTGCCGGTCGGGCGGCAGGCGGCGCTTGAATTCGGCGATCTGCCACGGCCCGGTGATGTAGAAGGCGAACTGCCCGCGGTCGAACGCGTCCCACACGTTGGCGACCTGCGTGCTTGTCCAGGCGGGCGCGAGGCCCGAACGGATGGTGCCGAGGTAGAAATCGAGCGCATGTTCGAAGCCGGGGCTTTCGAAATTGCCGTGACCGTCGGCGGTCACCATCGGCTCGGGCGCCTGAAGGCCGAGCACCTGGAGCGGCTCGTATTCGTTCAGCGGGAAATAGGCGGCGTAGCGCCCCGGCCCCACGAGCTTCTTGATCGCGACCATCTGCCGCCGCCACTCGGCCCAGGTGGTCGGCGGCGCATCGAAGCCCGCGCGCTTCAGGATATCGCGCCGATAGAAAAGCAGCCGCGTATCGACATACCAGGGCACGCCGTAGATACGCCCGTCGATCTGGTTGCTCGCCCAGATGCCGGTGAAATAATCGGCCGGATCGATCGAGGGCGTCGCGCCGATGCGCGTGTCGAGCGGGACCAGCGCGCCGAGCGCCTCGAACTCGGGCACCCAGGTATTGCCCATCTGCGCCATATCCGGGAGCGAATCGCCCGCAAAGCCGGTGAGCAGTTTTTCATGCGCGCCGTTGTTGGGAAGCGCGGTCACATCGACACGGATGCCCGGATTCTCGGCTTCGAAGCCCTTGATGAGCTCGCCGATCACCTCGCCCTCGCGCCCCATCGCCCAAAGCGTGAGCACGGTCTTGTCCGACGGCTGCGCGCAGCTTCCCAGGAGCAGTGCTAGGAGGAGGGTGACGACCCATGTCCCGTTCGCCCTGAGCCTGTCGAAGGGCCGCTCTTCTCTCGCCGTGGAAAAGAACGGTGCTTCGACAGGCTCAGCACGAACGGACATGGGCACGGCCGATCAGCTTCCCCCGTCGGCTCGCCGCCGGCTCGATCCGCGCACCAGCAGTTCGGGCGTCATGTGCTCGGGCTCGCCCGACGGCGCGATCGGGTCGTCGATCGCCTCGACCAGCCGTTCGAGCGCGCGGTCGCCGAGGTCGGCGATGCGGATGCCCATCGTGCTGAGCCGCGGCGTGACGAAGCGCGCGATCGGCACGTCGTCGAAGCCGATGATCGCGACATCATCGGGCACGCGTACCCCCGCTTCGGTGAGCGCGACCATGCAGGCGATCGCCATGACGTCGTTGGCGGAGAAGAGCCCGTCGATATCGCCGCGCGCGCGCAACGCCTCGGCGGCGGCGGCGCCGGCCTCCTCCGAGAAGTCGCCGGGAAGCACGAGCGGCGAATCGTCGCCGAGCAACGCTTTGGCTGCCTCGCGAAAACCACGCGTGCGCTCCAGCGCGTCGAGATTGTCGGCGGGCCCGGCGATATGCGCGAGCCGCGTGCACCCCTGCGCGACCAGATGCTCGACCGCGGCCCAGGCGCCGGCATGATTGTCGATCACGATCGAGGCGTGGCCCGCGCCGTCGAGCCGCGCGCCCATCACCACCGTCGGCAGGCCGGTCGGCAGGTTGGCGCTAAGGAAATCGGCGTCGATATCGGGCGACATGACGAGCAGCCCGTCGACGCGCCCGCGCATCGCACGGATCGCCAGCGCGGTCTCGTCGGCATTGCCGTGCATGTTCGAGAGCAGGAGCTGGAGCCCGCGGCGGTGCGCCGCCCGGTCGATCCCGCGGATGATCTCCGAAAAGAACTCGCCGAACAGATCGGGCAGCACCACGCCGATCGTGTTCGAGCGCCTGGTCGAAAGGCTGCGCGCGCCGAGATGGGGCACATAGTTGAGCGTCCGCGCCGCCGCCAGCACGCGCTCTCGCATCGCCGGCGTCACGCTGCGATGGCCGTTGAGGGCGCGCGAGGCCGACGCCACCGACACGTCGGCCGCCCGAGCGACATCCCTGATCGTGGCCGTGCCCATCGCGGCGCCCCCTAATCGCCGGCGCCGTTGCCCCGCGCCTGTGTAACCGTTTTCACGAGACGCTTCTACGCCCCTTGTCCGCCTGCCGCCAAGAATCTTTTTGTGCAACCCCGGCGGGTTGGCCGCCCGTCAATGCCGCGCCGGCGGAATCGAAGACGTGAAACCGATCCGGCGGCAGCGCGATCGACACGGCCTCGCCCGAGGCGAGCGGCGCCGTCGTCTGCCAGGTGAGCGGCGCGGCGAGCCCCGGCAGATCGAGATAGGCGAGCCGGGTGCCGCCCAGCGACTCCACGAACCGCACGTGCCCGTCGCGCCGGTTGACCTCGCCTTGCGCCGCGACATGCTCGGGCCGGATGCCGAGCGTCACCGGTGCGCCGGGGGTGATGGCGCGCACCGGCGGCGTCTCCAGCATCGAGCCGTCGGCAAGCGTCACGAACGCCCGCTCCGGCGTCGTCCGTGCGAGCCTGGCGTCGAACAATGTCATCTGCGGCGTGCCGATGAAGCCGGCGACGAAGCGCGTCGCCGGGCGATCGTACAGTTCCTGCGGCGTCCCGACCTGCTCGATCCGCCCCTGATTGAGCACGACGATCCGGTCGGCGAGCGTCATCGCCTCGATCTGGTCGTGCGTCACGTAGATCATCGTCGCGCCCAGCTTTTCATGGAGCGCGGCGAATTCGTAGCGCATCCTGATACGCAGCGCCGCGTCGAGATTCGACAGCGGCTCGTCGAACAGGAACACCTGCGGCTTGCGGACGATCGCGCGGCCGATGGCGACGCGCTGACGCTGGCCGCCCGACAGCTCGCGGGGCTTGCGGTCGAGCAGGTGCGCGATGTCGAGCGTCGCCGCCGCCGCCTCGACCGCGGCGGCGATCTCGGCGCGCGGCAGCCGCTGGAGCCTGAGCGCGAAGCCGAGATTCTCGCGCACGCTCATATGCGGGTAGAGCGCGTAGGATTGGAACACCATCGCGATCCCGCGCTCGGCGGGCGGCAGATCGTCCACCACGCGCCCGCCGATCGCGATGCTGCCCGCGCTCGGCGCCTCGAGCCCGGCGATGAGACGCAGCAAGGTCGATTTGCCGCAGCCCGACGGGCCGACGAAGACGATGAACTCGCCGTCGGCGATCGCGAGATCGATGTCGCGCAGCACCTCGATGCCACCGAACACCTTGCACGCGCCCGTCAGCCGGACCTCGGCCATCCTCGCGCCTCCCCGCACCGCCACGCCGGGCGTGATGCGCGCTCGCCACGCCGCTGGCAAGGGGCGTTTCGGCGCGGATGTTGCGCGCCCGCCACGATGATGATAGCGCGCGGCGCTTGAACCCAGCGGACTTCCTCCGCGCTCCAGCATTCTAGGATTCGCATGTTCGCAACCCCAGCTCATGCCCAGGCCGCCGGTGCGGCGTCCGACGTCGGCGCGGCCGGCTCGATCCTCTCGTTCGCGCCGCTGATCCTGATCTTCATCGCCTTCTATTTCCTGATGATCCGCCCGCAATCGAAGCGGATGAAGGAGCTTCGCAGCGCGGTCGATGCGGTCAAGAAGGGTGACGAGGTGACGACCGCGGGCGGGATCGTCGGCAAGGTGACGCGCGTCGAGGACCAGTTGGTCGAGGTCGAGATCGCCAACGGCGTCAAGGTGAAGGTCGTCAAATCGACGATCGCGGGCGTCGCCGCGCGCGGCGCCAAGCCGGCGAACGACTGACATGCTCGATTTTCCGCGCTGGAAGGTCACGTCGATCGTCACCTTCATCGTGGCGTTGATGCTGCTCGCGGTGCCGAGCTTCTTCCCCGACGAGGTCACCAGCACCTGGCCGATCCCGCACCCGAAGGTGAATCTGGGGCTAGACCTTGCCGGCGGCAGCTATCTGCTGCTCGAGGCCGACACCAGGGATCTCGCGACCTCGCGGCTCGAGCAGATGCGCGAGCAGGTGCAGAACGAGATGCGCCGCGATCCCAGGATCGGCATCGGCGACGTCTCGATCCGCGGCGGCAAGCTCTCCTTCATGGTGCGCGACGCGAGCCAGGTGGATGCGGCGCGCGAGCGGCTGCTCGCGATCACCGGCACCGGCGCGGGGATGACCGGCCAGCGCCAGTGGGATGTCGAGGTGGTCGATACCTCGCGCTTCGTGCTGACGCCGACCGAGGCCGGGCTCAAACAGGCGATCGACACCGCGATGGAAGACGCGACCGAGGTCGTGCGCCGCCGCATCGACGAGCTCGGCACCAAGGAGCCGACGATCATCCAGCAGGGCAGCAACCGCATCGTCGTGCAGGTACCCGGCCTTCAGGACCCGCAGGCGCTGAAGGACCTGCTCGGCAAGACCGCCAAGCTCGAATTCAAGCTGGTCGACGAGAATGCCGATGCGGCCGATCTCGCCAAGGGCAACGCCCCGATCGGCGACGAGATCGTCGCTTATCCGGACGCGCCCTATGGCATGCCCTTCGTCCATTATCCGAGCGAGCAGGGCAAGCCGCCGCTGATGGCGGTGAAGCGCACCGCGATCATCGAGGGCGGGCAGCTCGTCGACGCGCGCCAGGCCTTCGATCCGCAGACCAACGTGCCGATCGTCGCGATCGAGTTCAATTCGGAAGGCGGCCGCCGCTTCGCCAAGGTGACGCAGGAGAATACCGGCAAGCAGTTCGCGATGATCCTCGACAACCAGGTGATTTCGGCGCCCTCGATCAACGAACCGATCCTCGGCGGTGCGGCGACCATCACCGGCAACTTCACCGTCGATTCGGCGAACCAGCTCGCGATCGCGCTGCGCTCGGGCAAGCTGCCGGTGCCGCTCAAGGTGATCGAGGAGCACACCGTCGGCCCCGATCTCGGCCAGGATTCGATCCACGCGGGCATTCTCGCCTCGGCGATCGCGGCGACCGCGGTGATCGTGTTCATGCTCGTCACCTATGGCCGGTTCGGCGTCTATGCGGACCTTGCCGTCACCATCAACATCTTCGTCATCCTGGGCGTGATGGCGCTGCTCAACGCGACGCTGACCTTGCCCGGTATCGCCGGCTTCGTGCTGACGATCGGCACCGCGGTCGACGCCAACGTGCTGATCAACGAGCGCATCCGCGAGGAACGACGACGCGGGCGAAGCGTCGTCCAGGCGGTCGAGCTCGGCTACAAGGAAGCGAGCCGCACGATCTTCGAGGCGAACGTGACGCACGCCATCGCGGGCTTCATCATGCTGATGCTCGGTTCGGGCCCGATCAAGGGCTTCGCGATCGTGCTGCTGATCGGCATCGCGACATCGGTGTTCACCGCCGTCACCTTCACCCGCATGATGGTCGCGATCTGGCTTCGCCGCAATCGCCCCAGCGAGATTCACATATGAACACGCTACCGTCACCCCAGCGAACGCTGGGGTCTCCCTGTTACAAAGAGATGCCAGCTTTCGCTGGCATGACGAGGATGTCACCATGCGTCTTCTGAAGCTCGTCCCCGACGATACGAACATCGATTTCGTCCGCCTGCGCTATGCGGCGTTCGCGATCACGACCTTGCTCACCATCGCCGCAGTCGCGCTCGTCTTCGCGCGCGGGCTCAACATGGGCGTCGATTTCGTCGGCGGGCTGATGATCGAGGAGAAGTTCGAGGCGCCCCCGCCGCTCAACGAGGTGCGCGCGACGATCGATGCGCTCAATGTCGGCGAAAGCACGCTCCAGCAGTTCGGCGACGCCAAGACCGTCTCGATCCGCCTGCCGGTGCCCGACAATGCCGACGAGGGCGCGACCAACGCGATCGTCGAGAAGGTGGAAAAGGCGCTCGCCGCCAAATTCCCGGGCGCGACCTTCTCGCGCTACTCGACGGTCTCGGGCAAGGTTTCGGGCGAGCTCGTCCAGCACGGCATCCTCGCGGTCGTGCTTGCGGTGATCGGGATCGGGCTGTTCGCGATCTTCCGCTTCGAATGGCAGTTCGGCATCTCCACCGTCGTCGCGATCGTGCACGACGTGCTGATGACGATGGGCTTTTTCGCCCTGTTCCGCGAATGGCTGGTGTTCGATCTCAACATCGTCGCCGCGGTGCTGACGATCATCGGCTATTCGATCAACGACAAGATCGTGATCGACGACCGCATCCGCGAGAATATGCGGCGATACCGCAAGATGGACATGCGCCAGCTCATCAACCTGTCGGTCAACGAGACGCTTCCGCGAACCGTGATGACGTCGGTGACGATCCTGCTCGCCCTGTTCGCGCTGCTGTTCCTCGGCGGGCACGTGCTGCGCGGCTTCACCGCCGCGATGATCCTGGGCATCGTGGTCGGCACCTATTCGTCGATCTACGTTTCCTCGTCGCTGCTGATCACACTCGGCCTGCGCGCCGAGCCGCCGCAGGAAAAGCCGGGCGCGATCGAGAATGCGGAGCGGGTCGGCCCCAAGAACGGGCAATAGATGCGGATCGATCGCGACGCGCGCCCCGGCGGCCCGATCGTCACGGGGTTGACGGCCGAGGGTTTCCGGATCGACGATGCGGTCTACCGCGCGCTGCTGCTGACGCCCGAGCGCGCCGCCGAATGGGCGCCGCCACCGATCGATATGCTCGCGGTTGCCGACCTCGAATCGGTCCTCTCGGGTGATCGGGCGCCCGAGTTCGTGCTGCTCGGCACCGGCCCGGCGCTGGTGCGGCCATCGCCTGCATTCGTCTCGGCCGTCGAGGCACGTGGCATCGGCGTCGAAGCGATGGACAGCCGCGCCGCCGCGCGCGCCTGGGGCGTGCTGCGAGCCGAGGGCCGGAACATCGTCGCCGCGCTTTACCCCCTCGCCTGAGCGACCAATCCCGACAGATGCTCGTAGAGCGCGGCGGTGTTCGCCTCCCAGGTGAAGGGGAGCGCGGCCGCGCGCACTGCTTCCGGTGAAGGGGCACGTGCGAGCAGATCGCCGATCGCGGCGGCAAAGGCGCCGGGATTCCGCTCGGCGATGCGCCCCGCCGCGTCGTCGGTGAGCAGCTCGCGCGCGCCGCCCGCCTCGGTGATGACGATCGGGGCCCCGCAGGCGAGCGATTCGACCCAGGCATTGGCGAGCCCCTCCGACGAGGAAGCAAGCGCGCTCGCGTCCGCCGCGCCGAGCAGCCGGGGAAGTTCGGCATGGGGCACGGCACCGAGCAGCCGCACGCGATCTTCCAGCCCCAGCCGTGCGATCAGCGCATGCAGCCGCGCCCGTTCCGGCCCCTCGCCGGCGATCAGCAGCGTCGCGCCGGGCAGATCGCGCATCGCCTCGATCACCACGTCATGCCCTTTGCGCACGATCAAAGCGCCGGCCGAGACCACGAGCGGCCCCGGCACGCCGAGCGCGGCCTTGGCGGCGGCGCGGTTCGCGGGCGCGAATCGATCGAGATCGACACCGGTACGATGCACGCGGATGCGCTCTTCCGGCAGGCCGAGCGCCGCCATGTCGCGTTTCATCGCCCCCGACACGGCGAGCATTCCGTCGGCCCCGCGCCCGGCAGCAAGCACCTGCGGCGCGGTCACCCCCCTTCCCCAGTGATGGATGTCCGCGCCGCGCGCCTTGATCGAGATGGGAACGCCATGGCGCCGGCCGAGCGCGAGCGCGGCAGGGCCGTCGGGGAAAAAGAACTCGGCATCGATGACGTCGAACGGGAAATGCGTGCGCAGCGACTCGACGAGCGGCGCCAGCGCGCGCGTCAATGCCGCGACATGATAGCGCCCGCTTGTTCCCGGCAGCGTCAGGAAGCGCGGCCGCAGCACGGCGAGCCCGTTGCGCTCCTCACGTTCCGGCAGCCGGGCGAGCGCGCGATAGCGCGGATGCAGCGTCGCCGGCCAGGGCGGCAGCCCGATCGGGGCGATCACCCGCAGGTCCACGTCGGGATGCGCGGCGAGGCCGCGCGTCTGGCGTTCGACGAACACCCCGAAATTGGGGCGCGTCGCATCCGGGAACAGGGTGGCGAGAGTCAGCACGCGGAGCATCGTACGGACCCTAAGCCGATAAGGTTAAGACCCGCCCATCACCAGCGGATCGGGGCCGATCCGCCCGTCCGCGCGATCGAGCGTGGCGATCGCCGCCATGTCCTCGTCGTCGAGCGCCAAGTCGCGCGCGGCGAAATTGTCGGCGAGATGCGCCTGCCCGCTCGCCTTGGGAATGACCGACAGGCCGAGCGCGAGATGCCAGGCGAGGATCACCCGCGCGACGCTGCACCCGTGCTTGTCGGCGATGCGCCGGATCGTCGGGTCGCCGAGCAGATCGCCCGCGCCGAGCGGGCTCCAGCTTTGGGTGACGATGCCGTGCTTGTCGTGGAAGGCGCGCGCCGCGTCCTGCTGGAAAGCGGGATGCAGCTCGATCTGGTTGACCGCGGGCATCACCCCGGTCGCATCGGCGATGCGCTCGATATGCTCCGGGAAAAAATTGGAGACGCCGATCGATCTGGCGCGGCCCTCGCCGCGCAGCTCGATCAGCGCTTTCCAGGCATCGACGAACTGCCCGGCGCTCGGCACTGGCCAATGGATCAGGTAGAGATCGACCGACATGCGCCCGAGCCGATCGAGGCTCTCCGCGAACGCGGCCTTGGGATCGCGCTGGCGGTCGTTCCACAATTTGGTCGTCACGAACGCGTCCGACGTGCCGAGCCCCTCGCCCACGCCGCGTTCGTTGCGGTAGATCGTCGCCGTGTCGACCAGCCGGTATCCGATGTCGAGCGCGGTGCGCACGATCTCGGCCGCCCGATCGTCGGCAAATTGATAGGTGCCGAGGCCGAACCGCGGCATCGTGCGGCCGTCGTTGAGCGCCAGAACGGGCGTATCGATCATGTCGTCTCCTCAAAGGGTCGTTCGCCACCGCGCTTCATTGAAGATTGCGGTGATGGGATGCGCATTCGGGGTAGAAAAGAGCGCGCGGTTCGGGAATGCCCTGCACCCATGATCGAATCCATCCTCGCCTGGCTCGCAGGCATCATCATCGCCGTGATCTCCGCGACCGGCTATCTCGGCATCCTCCTCCTGATGGCGATCGAATCGGCGTGCATCCCGCTGCCGTCGGAGGTGATCATGCCCTTTTCGGGCTATCTCGTCTCGACCGGCCGGTTCGACCTGATGCTGGCGGCAACCGCGGGGGCGCTCGGCTGCAATGTCGGCTCGATCCTGGCCTATGAGCTGGGCAAGCGCGGCGGACGGCCGGCGATCGAACGCTGGGGGCGGTTCGTGCTGATCGGCCCGGGCGAGCTCGACACCGCCGACCGCTTCTTCGCGCGCTGGGGCTCGGCAGCGGTGCTGATCGGGCGGCTGCTGCCGGTGATCCGATCGTTCATCGCCTTTCCGGCGGGGATCGCGCGAATGCCGCTCGTCAAATTCCACGTCTACACCTTCATCGGCTCGTGGCCGTGGTGCTTCGGGCTTGCCTGGATGGGGATGGTGCTCGGCGAGAAATGGGACAGCGACCCGCGGGTGAAGGCGGCGTTTCACAGCGCGGACGCGGTGATTCTGGCGCTGATCGTGCTCGCGGGCGTGGCATTCGTGTGGCACCGGCTGAAGGGCGTGCGGCGGACTCGTGGGTAATCCTCCCCTGTAAATGGAGGATTGATCAGGTCGAAAGCCGCGCCGCTGCTTTCGCTACCGCCGCATCGCGTTCGGCCGCGCCTTTGGCGAAGAGCGCCCGGTAGCGCGCCAGCACCGCCTCGCCGGCGCGGTCGGGCGTGCCGGCGTCGAAGGGCGGGTGCGGATCGTATTCGAGGCCGAGCTGGACGAGCCGCGCATGCTCCTCGCCCCGGATCGCGGCGGTGAGGGCGAGTGCGAAATCGATCCCCGCGGTCACGCCGCCGCCGGTCACGCGGTTGCGGTCGAAGACGACGCGCTCGTTCACCGGAATCGCGCCGAAGGCGGCGAGATGGCGATGCGCGGCCCAGTGCGTCGTCGCGCGATAGCCGCGCAGCAGCCCCGCCGCGCCGAGCACCAGCGCACCGGTGCACACGCTCGTCACCCAGGTCGCGCGGTCGGCGGCGCTGCGCACCCAGTCGATCGTCTCGACATCGTTCATCGCCGCATCGGTGCCGAAGCCGCCCGGAACGCACAGGATGTCGGGCGCGGCGGCACTGCCGAAGGTGGCGGTGGGGAGGAGCGCGAAGCCGGCGTCGGTCGGCACCGGATCGGTCGACGCGGCGACCAGTTCGACGGTGGCGTTGCCGAGCCGCGAGAGCACCTGCGCCGGGCCGGTCAGGTCGAGTTGGGTGACGTCGGGAAAGAGCAGGAACGAGACGGTGAGCGGGGGAAGGTCGGTCATGCGCGGCTCCCTTGTGCGATGGGTGCCCAGGCGATGCGGCGCATGGCCCCGCGCGCTTCCCGGTGGTGCTCCACCCGATCGCCAGTCACGCGCGGTCGGCTCGTTTTTACCGCAGCCGCCCGCTGCGCGCCAGCGTCATCCGCCGTCGCGGAACCGCTCGTGGTGGCGGATCACCTCGTCGATGATGAAGCGCAGGAATTTCTCGGAAAATTCGGGATCGAGATCGGCATCGTGCGCGAGGCGGCGCAGCCGCGCGATCTGCCGCTCCTCGCGTGCCGGATCGGCGGGCGGCAGGCCTTCGGTCGCCTTGTAGCGGCCCACCGCCTGCGTGATCTTGAAGCGTTCGGCGAGCATGCACACCAAAGCCGCGTCGATATTGTCGATGCTCTGCCGATATTGCGCCAGCGTGTCGTCGGTCATGCGCGGCTCCCTTGCCAGATCGCGCGGCCTTTTGGGCAAGCGTCGACGCGCGCGCAACCCCGAACGCTTGCCTTTGGCGTCGAACGCCGCCACATCGCAGCGCACGATGACCGCGACGATCCACCGCCTCGATGGCCGCCCGCAGCCCTCGCTCGACCCGATGATCGCGCTGGTGACGGGCGACATGAACCTCGTCAACGCGGTGATCCTCGACCGCATGCAATCGCAGATTCCGCTGATCCCCGAGCTTGCCGGGCATCTGATCGCGGGCGGGGGCAAACGGATGCGGCCGATGCTGACGCTCGCGAGTGCGGCATTGCTCGGCTATACCGGCACGCGGCACCACCGGCTCGCTGCTGCTGTCGAGTTCATCCACACCGCGACATTGCTCCACGACGACGTGGTCGATGGCTCCGACTTGAGGCGCGGCAAGCGCACCGCCAACATCATCTGGGGCAATCCGGCGAGCGTGCTGGTCGGCGATTTCCTGTTTTCCAAGAGCTTCGAGCTGATGGTCGAGGACGGCAGCCTCAAGGTGCTCAAGATCCTGTCCAACGCCTCGGCCGTGATCGCGGAAGGCGAGGTCAACCAGCTCACCGCGACGCGTCGGATCGATCTGGGCGAGGAGCGATATCTCGACATCATCGACGCCAAGACCGCCGCGCTCTTCGCCGCCGCATGCCGGATCGCCGCCGTCGTCGCCGAACGCGGCGAGGCCGCGGAAACCGCGCTCGATTCGTACGGCCGCAATCTCGGCATCGCCTTCCAGCTCGTCGACGACGCGATCGACTATGTCTCGGACGCGGGCACGATGGGCAAGGATGCCGGCGACGATTTCCGCGAAGGCAAGGTGACGCTGCCCGTCATCCTCGCCCATGCGCGCGGCGACGCCGAGGACCGCGCCTTCTGGAAGGACGCGATCGAGGGCCGCCGATCGGGCGACGACGATCTTGCGCACGCCATCCGCCTGATCCGCGCGACGGGCGCGGTCGATGACACGCTCGCGCGGGCGCGCCATTACGGCCGGCGCGCGATCGACGCGCTGGGCATGTTCGGCGCGGGCAAGGCGAGGGACGCGATGGTCGAGGCGGTCGAGTTCGCGATCGCCCGCGCATACTGAAACGGGGGAAATGCCGATGACCGTGATCGTCACGCTGCTCGGGCTATGGGCGCTCTTGATCGCAGGGCGCGGCACGCCGATCGGCAGGATGCTCGAACGCGGGCTGGTCGAGACACCCGCGCGGCAGATCGGGCGGATCTCACGCGGTCACGTCCTGCTCGCGCTGGCGCTCGCCGGCACGATCGGGCTGGTATTCCTGATCCTCGATTATGAAGGCATCCGGCTGATGAGCATGGCGGCGCCCGAAATCGCCAGCTTCCTGACCGCATTCGAAATCTCGACCTGGCTCGACGCGGCAGCGACCGCGATCGTCGCTGCCTCGGCGCTACGGTGGCGCATCTGCGTCAACGGATCGGCGGAGGCCGTGCGCGCAAGGCCCGCACGCGCCGCCGCCACCGCACGCGCGCGACTCCGCCGCCTTCGAACGACGACGAGCCCGCCCCGGCACGCCGGGCGGCCTGAGCCGGGATCGCTCGGCCGCGGTCAGGCGTGCGGGCTGCGGCGCTCGCCGTGGTCGCGAAGCGCCATCCAGGCATAGCCGAGCATCGCCACCAGCGCCGCGGCCGCCACCAGATACGGGAGCGGCTTCGTCCATTCGTAGAGGCCGACGCCGATCGACGGACCGAGCACGAAGCACGCGCCGTTGACGCTCGTCACCTTGCCGGCGACCGAGCCCTGCGCCTCCGCCCCGACCGCGAGCGACGAACCCGCGGTGAAACCCGGACGGGTGAAGCCGAAGCCGAGCGACGCCAGCGCGTAGCTCGTCGCGATGCTGTAGAGCGAGGTTGCGAGCCCGGTGCCGACGCAGCCCGCCGCGGCGATCACGAGCCCGCTCAGCACCAGTTTGCGCGGGCTGAGGTTCAACAACGGGATGATCCCCCATTGCGCGAGCAACGCCGCCCCCGCGCCCATCATCAGCACGAGGCCGGTGGGCGCGAGCGCATCTTCGGGCGCGACATGGAGGCGATCGATGACGAGGAAGCCGATCGTCTGGCTCGTCATCGCCTGGGCATGGCCCATCACCAGCCCGGCGATCATCCAGGCGCGGATGCGCGGATCGGTATAGCCGACCTGCTCGGCATCGCGCGGGCTCGTCGCGGCGGTGACGCTCGCGCCCGACGATTGCCCGCCGATCGAGGGATACGCCGTCGCCGCGCCATGCGTGCCGCCGCCGCCCACATCGTTCGGAAGCATCCGCCGCACCGTCAGCCACACGGCAAGCCCGAACAGTGCGAAGACGAAGGCCGGGCCGGCGAGCCCGATCTCCACCGATCCGAGCGCACCGAGGACGAGATAGGGCGCGATCGCCGGGCCCAGAATCGTGCCGAGGCCGAATGCCGAGGCGAGCAGCGTCAACGCCTTGGTCCGTTCCTCGCGCGTCGTCGCCCCCGCGACCAGCGCCTGCACCGCGGGCGGCGCGGCCGCGCCGAAGCTGCCGTAGATGAGGCGCCCGCCGATGAAGGCGAGGAATGCCGCGCTGCCGCTGATCCAGCCGTTGATGCCCGCAGCGAGGAACAGCCCGCAGAGCAGCAGCGAGACCGCGAAGCCGCCCAGCCCCGTCAGGATCATCGCGCGCCGCCCGTGCCGGTCCGATCGGCGCGCCCAGAAGGGCGCAGCGATCACCCAGAGCAATGCCGAGGCCGAGAAGGCGGCGGCGACGTTGTTGTCGGGCACCTCCAGCGAGCGGCCGAGCGCGGGCAGCACCGATTGCAGCGCGGTATTGCCGGCCGCGATCGTCAGCATCACGATGAAGAGCAGCGCGAACCGGCGATCGAGGCCGGGGATCGAGCGCGCGGCGATCATTCGCGCGTCCAGCAATAGCCCCGGGTGACGTCGGCGACGATCACCTCGTAGCGCGCATACCAACGCGCGCGCCCGCGCTCGCGGATCGCCCTGTGTTCGGGATCGTCACGCCAGGCGCACGCACTCGCCTCGTCGGCCCAGTAGCTCACGGTGATGCCGATTCCATCGGCGCCGCGCACCGATTCGATGCCGCGATAGCCGGGCTGCTCCGCGGCGCGCGTTGCCATCGCCGCGGCGGCCAGGGCATAGCCTTCCTCGTCGTCGCCGGTGCGTTCGGAGATGAAGATGACGGCGATCTGGCCCGCGCGATCGTGCATCCGATTGCGCTTAGGCGCTTTGCAGGGGCGTGCAAGACCGTTATTGGCCGCATCGGCGCAACCGTCTTGCGCGCCTGTTCGTTGCGAAGGCGCGACGCTGAGCGTATGACCCGACTGCAACACCAACGTTAGGATGCCGATGACAAGTTCGACCACTGCTGCCGCGCGCCGGCGGGAACGCCGCGCAGCCGGGGTCCCGTCGCCCTGGAGCATGTTCTTCCAGGGCTTCCTCAAGCATCCGGTGATGGTCGGATCGATCGTGCCCTCGTCCGACCGGTTGATCCGCAAGATGCTTGGCCCGGTCGATTGGGCGAACACCAAGCTGTTCGTCGAATACGGCCCCGGCGTGGGCACCTTCTGCCGGCCTATCCTCGATCGGCTCGCCCCCGACGCGCAATTGATCGCAATCGACACCAACTCCGATTTCATCCGCTATCTGAGGCACACGATTTCGGACACACGCTTCGCGGCCGTCCACGGCTCGGCCGCCGATGTCGCGCAGATCGTCGCCGACCACGGGCATGAAAACGCCGATTACGTCCTGTCGGGCCTTCCCTTCTCGACCCTGCCGCCGGGCGTCGGCCCGGCGATCGCCAAGGCGACGTTCGAGACGCTGCGCCCCGGCGGCGCGTTCCTCGTCTATCAGTTCTCGCCCAAGGTGAAGGATTTCCTCCTGCCCCACGCCGATCGGATCGATCACGCGATGGAATGGTGGAACGTGCCCCCGGCACAACTCTATTGGGCGTGGAGGGACTGAGCCTCGCTGTCCCGGCGAGCCGCAACTTGCTGAAATGACGTGTCTGGACCCGGCGCCGTCCGCTCGCCTATGACGGCCGCGGCTCGGCAAAGGGGGAGGACAGATGCACCGATACATGGCGACGGCCGCGGCGCTCGCGCTGATCGCGGGAACCGCGCAGGCCCGGCCGCAGGCGCACGATCCGGGGCCGAACGCGCCGGTCAGCTACGACGTGCGGTTCGACAATGCCGCCCATCACGAAGCGCGGATCAGCGTCACCTATCGCGATCTGGAACCCGGCCCGGTCGAGTTCCGCATGGCGCGCTCGTCGCCCGGCCGGTATGCGCTGCACGAATTCGCCAAGAACGTCTATTCGGTGTCGGCGGTCGACGGCGCGGGCAAGGCGCTGCCGATCAGCCGCGACGATCCCTATAGCTGGACGGTGCCGAGCCACGACGGGACGGTGACGATCACCTACACGCTCTATGGCGACCGGGGCGACGGCACCTATGCGCAGATCGACCTGACGCACGCGCACCTCAACATGCCCGCGACCTTCATGTGGGCGAAGGGCTATGGCGACCGGCCGATCCGCGTGACCTTCCACCCGCTCGACCCCGACTGGAAGGTCGCGACGCAGCTTCCAGCCGTCGAGGGCATGCCGAACACCTTCCGGGCGCCCAACTTTCAGTATTTCATGGACAGCCCGACCGAGATTTCGGATTTCGCGATGCGCACGTGGACGGTGCCGGGCACCAACACCACGATCCGCCTCGCCGTCCACAGCGAGGATGATGCCGCCGCCGTCGATCGGTTCGCGGAGATCACGAAGAAGGTGATCGCGCAGCATTTCAAGGTGTTCGGCGGCCCGCCGCCGTTCGATTTCGGCACCTACACCTTCATCGCCGATTACATGCCGCAGATTTCGGGTGACGGGATGGAGCATCGCAACTCGACGATGATCAGCCAGCCGCGCTCGCTGAAAGCCGCGGATTTCGCCCAGATCAACACGCTCTCCCACGAATTCGTCCATGCCTGGAACGTCGAGCGGCTGCGCCCCGACGGACTCGAGCCGTTCGACTATACGCGCGCCAATTCCACGCCGTCCTTGTGGTTCGCCGAAGGGTTCACCCAATATTACGGGCCGCTGCTGATCCGCCGCGCGGGCGTGACGAGCATCGATACGTTTCTTGGCGGACTCGGCGGCACGCTGAGCTACATCCTCAACGCGCCGGGGCGGCATTACGGATCGCCGCAGGAGATGAGCCTGCGCGCGCCCTTCGTCGATGCCGCGACAGCGATCGACCCGGTCAACGGCAACATCTTCACGTCCTATTATCCCTATGGCGCGATCGTCGGCCTTGCGCTCGATCTGACGCTGCGCGAGCGCTACGGCTCCAGCCTCGATGCCTATATGCGCCACATGTGGGCGCGGAACGGCAAGGCGCAGCGGGATTACGCGCCCGCCGATCCCTACACGCCCGAAGATCTGGAGGCGGGGCTCGCCGAGCTGACCAAGGATCCGGCCTTCGCGAAGGCGTTCTTCGCGAACAGCATCCGTGCGAGCGGCTTGCCCGATTTCGGCCCGCTGCTCGCGCCCGCGGGGCTGACGCTGCGGCCGGCGGATGCGGACAAGCCGTGGCTCGGCGCGACCCGGTTCGACGAGGAAGACGGCGCGCTGACGCTCGCCGGGATTCCGGGGCCGGAGACGCCGCTCTATGAGGCGGGGCTCGACAAGGGCGACGTGCTCGTCAGCCTGGGCGGAGCGCCGGTGGCGGGCGAGGACGACTGGAACGCGGCGCTGGCCGCGCACAAGCCGGGCGACGCGATCCCGATCGTGTTCAGGAACCGCGCGGGTGAGCATAGCGCCACGGTGACGGTGGCGGCCGATCCGGCGCTGGAGATCGTGCGAAACGAGACGATCGGCACACCGCTGACGGCGGCGCAGCGCGCGTTTCGGGAAAGCTGGCTGGGCGGCGCGGGCGGCGAATAATGTTTTGATGCCGTTCCCTTCCGCAGCGGTGCGGCGCGCTTGGCTTGCGCGATCGGTTGGGGCTAGGGTCGCCACATGAAGCGCCTTCCCATGCTCGCCCTCCTCGCCGCCGCCTTGCTCGCCGGGTGCCAATCCTCGACCGAAGAGCCGCCCGCGCCGCCCGCCACGGGCGAATTCACGCCGCCGCCGGCTATCCTGACGACGCCGGAGGCGAAGGACGTCAACAGCTACGCCAACCCGCTCGAAGCGCGCGTCACGCATGTCGCGCTCGATCTGGCGGCGGATTTCGACCGGCACGTCCTCGCCGGCACCGCGACGCTCGACATCGCGGTGTCGGAGGGTGCCGACGACATCGTGCTCGATGACAATGGCCTCGTCATCAAGGCGATCACCGATGCCCAAGGAAAGGCGCTTCCTTATGAGGTCGGCGCGCGCGATCCCGTCCACGGCGCGCCGCTGACGGTGCAGCTCGGCGACGCGCGGCGGATCGTCATCACCTATGAAAGCGCGCCCGACGCGAAGGCGCTGCAATGGCTCTCGCCCGAGCAGACGCTCGGCAAGAAGAAGCCGTATCTGTTCACGCAAGGCGAGGCGATCCTCAACCGCACCTGGATTCCAACGCAGGATTCGCCCGGTATCCGTCAGACCTGGGAGGCGCGCATCACCGTGCCCGACGGGTTGACCGCGGTGATGAGCGGCGCGGCGCGATCGACGCTGGGCGAGATCGCGCCGGGGAGCCGCCGCACCTTCACCTTCAAGATGGACAAGCCCGTCGCGCCCTACCTGATCGCGCTCGCGATCGGCGATCTGCGCTTCAAGGCGATCGGCGACGACATGGGCGTGTGGTCCGAGCCGGCGATGGTGGAGAAGGCGGCGGCCGAGTTCGCCGATCTGGGCAAGTTCATGGATGCGGCGGAGGCGCTTTACGGCCCCTATCGCTGGGGCCGCTACGACGTGCTCGTGCTGCCGCCGAGCTTTCCCTATGGCGGCATGGAGAACCCGACGCTCACCTTCGCGACACCCACCATCATCGCGGGTGACAAGAGCCTGGTCAGCGTGATCGCGCACGAACTGGCGCATAGCTGGTCGGGCAATCTCGTCACCAACGCCACCTGGGCCGATTTCTGGCTCAACGAGGGCTTCACCACCTATGCCGAGAACCGGATCATCGAGAAGGTCTACGGGCCGGAGCGCGCCGCGATGGAGGCCGATCTGCTCTGGACCGATCTCCAGCAGGCGATCGACGAGGCGGGCGGGCCGACATCGCCGCTGACGCAGCTCCACCTGACGCTGACGCCGGACATGGACCCGGACACCGCGACCGGGCAGATCGCCTATGACAAGGGCGCGACCTTCCTGCGGACGATCGAGAAGGCGGTCGGGCGCGAGACGTGGGACGCGTATCTCAAGGACTATTTCGACCGCCACGCCTTCGAGCCGCAAACGAGCGCGGGCTTCCTCGAAGACCTGACGACGCACCTCATCACCGATCCGGCAATGGCCAAGTCGATCGGCCTGCACCAATGGGTGTACGAGCCGGGGCTGCCCGAGAACGCGGTGCATGTGACCTCGGACGCTTTCGTGCCCATCGACAAGGCCGCGACCGCGTTTGCCAAAACGGGTGACGTGAGCCTCGCGCCGAAGGACGTCTCGACACAGGAAATCCTGCGCTTCATCAACCAGCTTCCGCGCGACATCGGCAATGCCAAGCTCACCAAGCTCGACGAGGCGTTCCACTGGTCGGAGACGGGCAACAGCGAGATCCGCTTCGCCTGGCTCGAGCTCGCGATCGCCAATCACTATCCCAAGGCCGAGGAATCCGCCGAGCAGTTCCTCACCAGCCAGGGCCGCCGCAAGTTCGTCGCGCCGCTGTTCGCCGAGTTGATGGAACAGGGCGGCTGGGGCCGCGCGGCGGCCGAACGAATCTACACAGAGGCGCGGTCCAGCTACCACCCGCTGACGATCGGAACGGTCGACAAGATCGTCGAGTGGAAGGGCGCCGGCGCAACTAAATAAGGTTTGTGCCTCCGATCACCGGCGCCGCAACACGGTTCATCGGAAAAGGTTCCCACCGCGTTAAAGCAGGGGTTTTCGCCCTGCTCCCGACCTGCTTAGCAGGCTTCCGGGACAAAGCCGGGGACGAGCGGGGGTCGCATGAAAATCGGGTTTGGCGTGCGATTCGCGCTGGCGGTGGCGTGCGGCATGATGACGGCGACGCCCGCCTTCGCGCATTTCTGGCAATGCGTGCCCTATGCCCGCAAGATTTCGGGGATCGACATCCACGGCAACGCCAATACCTGGTGGCGCCAGGCCGAAGGCCGCTACGAGCGCGGCCACGAGCCCGAGCAGGGCGCGGTGCTCGCCTTCGCCTCCTACGGCAAGATGCGGCTCGGCCATGTCGCGATGGTCTCGAAGGTGGTGAGCGACCGCGAGATCCTGCTCACCCACGCCAACTGGTCGCGCCCCGGCCGCGTCGAGACCGACGTGCGCGCGGTCGATGTGTCGCCGGAGGGCGACTGGAGCGAGGTCAAGGTCTGGTACGGCCCGATCGGCGATCTGGGCACCACCGTCTACCCGACCAAGGGCTTCATCTATCCCGACGCGGCACCCGACGGTGACGATGCGATTGCGCCGGTGACGCTCGCCGGCTCGAAGGCGCGGGCGGCGAACCTCGTGGCGCTGGCGGCCATCCAGAAGTTCTGAATCCTCGTCATTGCGAGCGGGCCGGGCGAAACACCATCGCCACGCCGTTCATGCAATAGCGCTTGCCGGTCGGTTCGGGTCCATCGTCGAAGACGTGGCCCAGATGCCCGCCGCAGCGTGCGCAATGGACCTCGGTGCGCGCCATCAGCAGCTTGCGGTCCGTATGGGTGCCGATCGCATGACGAAGCGGCGCCCAGAAGCTCGGCCAGCCCGTGCCGCTGTCGAACTTGGTCTTCGACGAATAAAGGGGATTGTCGCAGCCCTTGCACGCGAAGATGCCGGCGCGATGCTCGTCGTCGAGGGGGCTCGAGAACGGCCGCTCGGTCGCTTCATGGCGCAGCACCGCATAAGCGCGCGGGCCGAGCTGCTTCTTCCATTCGGCGTCGCTCTTGGTAACGGGGAAGCGGCCGGCGGCGGCACTGCTGCTTCCGCATGCGGCGAGCGCGGCGCCCAGCGCGCCAAGCCCAGTCATGGTGACGAAGGTCCGACGATCGTGCATGTCATCCTCTCCGTCGCCTGCGCACCCATATAGGCACGAACGCGCGGCATTGCAGGATGGGCTAGGACCGCTGTCGATGCAATCGGGCGCGGGCGGCGCTATATCGGCTGCCATGAAACCGGTGCTCGGCCTCATGCTCGTTGCGGCGACGGTGATCGCGATGGAAGGCGTCGCTTATGCCGCGCACCGCTGGGTGATGCACGGGCCGGGCTGGTTCCTGCACGCGAGCCATCACGCCCCGCGCGCCGGACGGTGGGAGGCGAACGACCTTTATGCGGTGCTTTTCGCGATCCCCTCGATCGTGTTGCTGCTGGGCGGCGCGCGGCTGGGCTGGTGGCCCGGATACACCTGGATCGGCACGGGAATTGCTGCATATGGCGCGCTTTATCTCGGCGTTCACGACGTGATCGTCCACCGCCGTATTCCGCACCGCTTCGTGGCGCCTTCGCGCTATCTGAAGCGCATCGTCCAGGCGCACCGGCTCCACCATGCGGTCGGGAGCAAGCATAAGGCGGTGAGCTTCGGCTTTCTTTGGGCGCCGCCGCCGCGGGCGCTCCGGGCGGCGCTGCGCCGACGGCAGGGGGCGGCGCGATGAGGGCGCTCGACTGGATCGGCCGCGTGCTCGTACTCGCGCTGAGCACGCTGGCGACGCTTTCGCTCGTGGCGTCACTCGTCACGGTCTCCGTGCCCGTCCCGCCCGAACCGAAGGCGCGCGACGAGATCGACGTGGTGGCGGGGCCGGCGCCCGAGCCGCCCACCGTCCCCGCCGAGGAACCGGCACCGTCGTCGCCCGGCGCGGGAGCCGGTGCACCGCCGGTCGTTGCTGCCACGGCACACGAATTGCGCGAGATGGCCAAGTGGCTGCGCGCGCTCACCTACGCAGTGCTCGGGCTCGCGGGCTTCCTCGCGGTGCTGGTGATCGTCGCGATGCGCGCGACCGCGCATCTTGGCGCGCTCGCCGATCGGCGCTAGCGTCGGTATCTCTCTTCGAGGGGCGCCGCACCGATGAGCACGACCGATCCGGATTCCGGCGAAGCGTTCGGCGAGAACCGCCGCGCGCTTCGCAAGCCGGTACGGCTGCACGCGCAGCTTCGCGATCGCGGTGCCGCCAGGTTCGACATCGACGTGACCGACCTTTCCACCACGGGCTTTCGCGCCGAGACGAGCTTCACCTTACGGGAAGGCCATACCGTATGGCTGACGCTGCCCGGGCTCGCCGCGCTGGAGGCCAAGATCGCGTGGCGCGACGGCTTCCTCTACGGCTGCGCGTTCGAACGCCCGCTCCATCCCGCGGTGTTCGATCATATCGTGCGGTTGAGCGAGAGCTAGTCGAACAGGCTCGATACCGACGATTCATCCGCGATCCGCCGGATCGCCTCGGCAAGCAATGGCGCGATCGTCAGGTGACGGATGCGCGCCGAGCCGGCAATCGCCTCATGGCTGCCGATCGAATCGGTGACGACCAGCTCGCGCAGTTGCGATGAATCGACGCGCGCGACCGCGCCTCCCGACAGCACGCCATGGGTGCAATAGGCGATCACGTCCTCGGCGCCCGCCTCCTTGAGCGCGGCCGCCGCGTTGCAGAGCGTGCCCGCCGAATCGACGATATCGTCGATCAGGATGCAGAAACGGCCCTCGACCTCGCCGATGATGTTCATCACCTCCGATTCGCCCGCGCGCTCGCGGCGCTTGTCGACGATCGCGAGCGGGGCGTTGTCGAGCCGCTTGGCGAGCGCCCGCGCGCGCACCACGCCGCCGACATCGGGCGAGACGACCATCAGATTGTGATCCGCGAACCGCGCCTTGATATCCGCCGACATCACCGGCGCGGCGTAGAGATTGTCGGTCGGGATATCGAAAAAGCCCTGGATCTGCCCCGCATGGAGATCGACCGAGAGCACGCGGTCGGCGCCCGCCGTCGTCACCAGATTGGCAACCAGCTTGGCCGAGATGGGCGTGCGCGGGCCGGGCTTTCGATCCTGCCGGGCATAGCCGAAATAGGGGATGACGGCCGTGATCCGCTTCGCCGACGCGCGCCGGAGCGCGTCGATCATGATCAGCAGCTCCATCAGATTGTCGTTCGCCGGGAAGCTGGTCGACTGGAGCACGAACACGTCCTCGCCGCGGACATTTTCGAGGATCTCGACGAAGATCTCCTCGTCAGCGAAGCGGCGGACATTGGCGTGGGTGAGCGGCAGCTCCAGATAGTCGGCGATCGCCTGGGCGAGCGGCAGGTTCGAATTGCCGGCCATCAATTTCACGTCGGTCGTCCTTCTTCTGCGTTTGCGCTTCCATAGACAGGGCGGATATCAACGCAAAGACCTTTGCCTTGGCTGCCTTGGCGAAAGCGCACGGAAGGATCGTTATGCACCCGGTCTCAGTGCAGGAATTTGAAGCGCGCTTCGATGAAGTGACGGCATCGTAGAGGCCGGGGAGCCGTTTGCGCTCACGCGCGGCGATCGGGTGGTTGCGGTGCCTCAAAGGGGCGAGCCGTCGAGCCAGGAGGCGCCGCCAACGGACCTGAGGTGACCTTTACGCCCCGGGCCTCAGACCATGCTGTGCTCTTTCGTTCCTAAAGATGCCTTGACGCGGTATCGCCATATGATCTGCGTGCTACTCCGATCGCCAGCGGATTGCCCCGGTGCCGACACGGTTGCCGGAAAAGGCTCGGCTGGCGTAACGCGACACTATGACCGTCACCACCCGTTTCGCGCCCTCTCCGACAGGCCGCCTGCATGTCGGCAATATCCGCACGGCGCTCCACAACTGGCTGTGGGCGCGCAAGGAGGGTGGGCGGTTCCTGCTCAGGATCGACGATACCGATGCCGAGCGGAGCGAGGAGCGGTTCGTCGAGGCCATCCGCGCCGATCTCGGCTGGCTCGGACTGGTGCCCGACGGGGAGGAGCGGCAATCGGCGCGGATCGCGCGCTATGAGGCGCGATTCGAGGAATTGCACGCGGCGGGGCGCCTCTATCCGGCCTATGAGACGGCGCAGGAATTGGAGCTCAAGCGCAAGATCGCGCTCGGGCGGGGGTTGCCGCCGGTTTACGACCGCGCGGCGCTGACGCTTTCCGATGCGGACAGAGCGCGGCTCGAAGGCGAGGGCGTGCGGCCGCACTGGCGCTTCCGGCTCGACCATGATCGGCCGATCGAATGGCACGACCTGATCCGCGGCCCGCAGCATGTCGCGCCGGCGGCGATGAGCGATCCGGTCGTGCGGCGCGCCGACGGATCGTGGCTCTATATGCTGCCCTCGGTGATCGACGATATCGACATGGGCATCACCCATGTGATGCGGGGCGAGGATCATGTCTCGAACACCGCGCTCCAGCTTCAGATGTTCGAGGCGCTGGACGCCGCGCCGCCGGCCTTCGCGCACGAGGCGCTGCTGGTGGGGAGCGAGGGCAAGCTATCGAAGCGGCTCGGCTCGGTCGGGATCGAAGCGTTCCGGGAGGCGGGAATCGAACCCGAGGCGGTGGTGGCACTGCTCGCACGGATCGGGACCAGCGATCCGGTCGAGCCGGCCGTCGATCCCGCGCCGCTCATCACGCGATTCGATTTCGCGCGTTTCGGCCGGGCGCCGGCGCGGTTCGATGAAGGCGAGCTGGCCGCGCTCAGCACGCGGGTCGTTCATCAGCTTTCCTATGATCGCGTCGCCGGGGCGCTGCCGGAGGGGATGGACGAGGCCGCATGGGAAGCGGTGCGGCCAAACCTCGCCCGCGTGTCGGACGCCGCCGATTGGTGGCATGTGATCGAGGGGCCGGTCGCGCCGGTCGCCGCGGGTGAGGATCGCGCGTTTCTGGCGGAAGCGCGCGCGATCGCGGAAACGATCGACTGGTCGGGCGATCCCTGGCACGCGCTGACCGGCGCACTCAAGGAGAAGACGGGGCGCAAGGGCAAGCCGCTGTTCCTGCCGCTGCGCCGCGCGCTGACGGGGCGCGATTCGGGGCCGGACATGGCGCAGCTCCTCCCCCTGATCGGCCGCGACCGCGCGCTGGAGCGACTCGATAACGTGTAAACGGCGCGACGCGCCTTTCGCACGGGGGGATATGCGGGGGCAGCAGGTACGGCCTCAACATACTTCTTCCTTCGGACGCAGATATGTTGTATCATCGCACTTGGCCGACGCCGAAGAAGCGCGCCGTTTCTGAAGGAGATGCGAAGGAGAGGATCGATGTATACGGATCGATTTGCCGAGCCCAGGCGGTTCAATCCAGGCAGCATGGGGCTGGCGCTCGCGATCAACGGCGCGGTGGTCGGCGCGTTGATCTTTTCGGCACCGGTGGTCGAGAAAATCACCGGGACAGGCCCGATCGACATCTACACCCCGCATGAGGAGCCGCCGCCCCCGCCCACGCCGCTGCCCACCCCCGACCCGCAGCCGCGCGCCAGCCCGGCGCCAGAGCATATCGAGACGGTCGCCGACCCGATCGTCGATGTGACGCAACCCGCGCGGGGGCCGGTCGTCATCGATGTCGGGTCGGCAACGGGGACGATCGACGGCACCGGCACCGAGCCGGTCCGGCTCGATCCCGCGCCGCCGCCGCTGCTGATCGGCGCGACCATCGATCCGCGCTATGCCGACGATCTCCAGCCCGCTTATCCCGCCTCGGAGCGCCGCGCGGGGCGTGAAGGCGTGGTCGAGGTGCGCGTGCTGATCGGGACGGACGGCCGCATCAGGGAGGTGCGGCGCGTCTCGGCCACCAGCGACGCCTTTTTCGAGGCGACGCGGCGGCAGGCGCTCAAATCCTGGCGCTTCACCCCGGCGACGCGCGGCGGGGTTGCCGTGGAAAGCTGGAAGACGATGTCGATCCGCTTCGTGTTGCGGGGCTGAAGCGGGCGCGGGGGTGGTTTAGGCCGCCCCGCGCGCCTATCTTCAACGCGCAATGCGATTCCTGCGCTTCTTTTCGCCGATCCGGGCCTTTCGCGACCTGCGCGCGTTCCTCCGGCAGCGGCACCCGCACGAATTGCTGTTCGCGATGCTCTCGATCGCGATCACCTGGTTCATCGTGGTCGGCTTCTACATCGATTCGCACGTCGAGACGCCGTACAAGCGCAACATCATCTACGTCGAGCAATGGCCCGCCAACCGTACCGAGGCCGAGATTCTGGCGCAGCAGAAGATCGACGCGAAAAAGAAGGCCGAGCGGATCGCCGCGCTCGAGGCCGAGCGCAAGGAGCGCCAGGCCGAGTTCCAGCGCATCGACAACGCGCTCGAGGCGTGGGGCCTCTGAGCGGCGCCGCCGACGCGCGCTGGATGGGCGCCGCGCTCGCGCTCGCCGAGCGGGGCCGCGGACGGACGGCGCCCAATCCCAATGTCGGATGCGTGATCGTCCGCGAGGGCCACGTCGTCGGGCGCGGCTGGACGCAGCCGGGCGGGCGGCCGCACGCCGAGGCGATGGCGCTCATGCAGGCGGGTGAAAAGTCGCGCGGCGCGACTGTCTATGTCACACTCGAACCTTGCGCCCATCGGAGCAGGCGCGGCCCGGCCTGTTCGATGCTGCTCGCCGAGGCGGGCGTGGCACGCGTGGTGATGGCGCTGGGCGACCCCGATCCGCGTACCGACGGGGCGGGAGTCGCACGGCTGTCGGAGATCGGAATCGACGTCACGACCGGCGTGCGTGCCGAAGAGGCGCGGCGCGCCATGGCGGGCTTCCTGACGCGGCAGACGCTGGGGCGGCCGCATGTCACGCTCAAGCTCGCGACCTCGCTCGACGGCTGCATCGCGCTGGCCTCGGGCGAGAGCCGGTGGATCACCGGCCCCGAGGCGCGCGCCCACGCCCATCTGGAGCGCGAACGGCACGAGGCGATCCTGGTAGGGCGGGGAACGGTCGAGGCGGATGCGCCGCGCCTCGATGTGCGGCTGGCGGGATTGGAGGATCGGAGTCCGCGACGCATCATGCTTTCCTCCCGTCATCCCGGCGAGAGCGGGGGGGACGAAGGATGGCTGGTGATCGATTCGCCCGACGCGATCACTGCCCTCACCGGAATCGACCACCTCCTCGTCGAAGGCGGTGCGGCCACCGCGTCCGCCTTTCTTGCCGCCGATCTCGTCGATCGCCTCCTCCTCTATCGCGCGCCGATCATGATCGGCGGCGGCACGCCCGCGCTTCGGGACATCGGCCTCGATTCGCTCGCCGAGGCGCACGGCCGCTGGCGGCTCGCCGATGCGCGTGCGCTTGGCAGCGACCGGCTGGAGGTTTACGAGCGCGCCTGATGTTCACCGGAATCATCACCGATGTCGGCACGATCGAACGCGTCGAGCGGCGCGGCGATCTGCGTGTCGTGGTCACGACTCGTTACGATACCGCGTCGATCGATCTTGGCGCGTCGATCGCCTGTTCGGGCGTATGCCTGACGGTGGTCGACAAGGGATCGGGCTGGTTCGCCGTCGATGTGTCGGGCGAGACGGTCAGCCGCACCGCGCAGGGCCAATGGACCGCGAGGCGCCGTCTCAACCTCGAACGCGCGATGAAGCTGGGCGAGGAGATGGGCGGGCACATCGTCACCGGCCATATCGACGGCGTGGGCGAGATCACCGCGCTCTCCGACGATGGCGATTCGAAGCGCGTGACGATCGCCGCCGGACCGGAAATCGCGCCTTACGTCGCGGCCAAGGGCTCGATCACGCTCGACGGCATCTCGCTCACCGTCAATTCGGTGGCCGACAAGGGCGGCCGCGTCGAAATCGGCGTCAACATCATTCCACACACCGCCGCCGTCACTACATTCGATACACTCGAGATCGGCCGCGCGGTCAATATCGAGATCGACATTCTCGCCCGTTACCTCCAACGCCTGGAGCATGTTCGTGCCAACACCTGACCCCAAGCTCGCCCACCTGCGCCACGGCTTCCTCTCCAGCCCCGAGGAACTGATCGACGAGGCGAAGAACGGGCGCATGTTCATCCTCGTCGACGACGAGGACCGCGAGAACGAGGGCGATCTCATCATCCCCGCGCAGATGGCAACGCCCGACGCGATCAACTTCATGGCGAAGCACGGTCGCGGCCTCATCTGCCTCGCGCTCACCCCGGAACGGGTCGATCAGCTCGGGCTCGATCTGATGAGCCGCAAGAACGGCACGCGGCACGGCACGGCCTTCACCGTTTCGATCGAGGCGAAGGAAGGCGTCTCCACCGGCATCTCGGCCGCCGACCGCGCGCGCACCGTCGCCGCCGCGATCGACGCGACCAACGGGCCTGACGACATCGTGTCGCCCGGTCATGTCTTCCCGCTCGTCGCGCGCGAGGGCGGCGTGCTGGTGCGCGCCGGGCATACCGAGGCGGCGGTCGATGTCGCGCGGCTCGCCGGGCTCAATCCCTCGGGCGTGATCTGCGAGGTGATGAACGAGGACGGCACGATGGCCCGCCTCGACGATCTTGTCTCCTTCGCGCAGCGCCACAATGTGAAGATCGGCACGATCCGCGATCTTATCGCCTACAGGCGGCGCTACGACCATCTCGTCGAGCGCCGTGCCGAGGCGCGCTTCACCAGCCGCTGGGGCGGCGAATGGCGCGCGATCACCTTCTTCAACAAGGCCGAAGGCACCGAGCAGATCGCGCTCGCGAAAGGCAAGGTCGATCCCGGCAAACCCACGCTGGTGCGCATGCACGTCCTGTCGCCGTTTACCGATGTGTTCGGCGAAGGCGGCGAGCGCGGGGATCTGCTGCATCGATCGATGGAGATCATCGGGGAAGAAGGCGCGGGCGTCGTCGTACTGATCGCGAGCCATCGTCCCGACGCCTTTTCGCGCGCCGTCCAGGCCAAGGCGGGAACGCTGCGCGAGGCGGATATGGACGAGTTGCGCGATTATGGCGTCGGCGCCCAGATTCTGACCGAGCTTGGGATCGAGGAGATGGTGCTGCTCACCAACACGCATCACACGCTGGTGGGGCTCGACGGCTACGGCCTGTCGATCGTCGGCGAGCGGGCGATCGACTAGCTGACCGTCACCCCAGCGAAAGCGGGGGCCTCGACGAATCGGGTGCGACAATAGCAGAACGATCCCGGCTTTCGCTGGGATGACGGAAGAGAATTGATGGCCACCATCCTGATCGTCGAAGCGCGCTTCTACGAGCATCTGAACGACCTGCTGCTGAACGGCGCGCGCGCCGCGATCGAGGCGGCGGGGCATGCCCATGAGACGATCACCGTTCCCGGCGCGCTCGAAGTGCCCGGCGCGGTAGCGCTCGCGAGCGAGAGCGGGCGGTATGACGCCTATGTCGCGCTGGGCGTCGTCATTCGCGGCGAGACCTGGCATTTCGAGATCGTCGCGGGCGAAAGCGCGCGCGGGCTGATGGCGCTGACGATGGACGGGTTGGCAATCGGCAACGGTATCCTGACGGTCGAGAACGAGGCACAGGCACTGACGCGCGCCCGGCCGGACGAGAAAGACAAGGGCGGCGAGGCGGCAAAGGCGGCGCTCGCGATGCTGGCCCTGCGCGAACGGTTCGGTTGATGCGCGAGCCGGTGCTCTTCACCGAGCGGCTGATGCTGCGCCCGCTAAACGGCGACGACCTCGACGGCTATGCCGCCTTCGCCGCCGATGCGGAGACGATGCATCACCTCGGCGGCGCACTTACCCGCGCCGAAGCATGGCGCGACCTGACGGTGCGCGCCGGCGCGTGGATGACGCGCGGCTTCTCGATGTTCTCGGTGATCGAGCGCGCGACCGGCGCCTGGGTCGGCCGGATCGGCCCGTGGCAGCCCGAAGGCTGGCCGGGCACCGAGGTGGGCTGGGGCGTGCGGGCCGATTTCGCGGGCAAGGGCTATGCCTACGAAGCGGCGTGCGCGACGATGGACTATGCGGTCGACGTGCTCGGCTGGACCGACATCATCCACACGATCGCGCCCGACAATGTGCGCTCGGCGCGGCTCGCCCAGCGGCTCGGCTCGACCAACCGCGGCCCGACGCGCCTGCCCCCGCCGCTCGCCGACCTCACCGTCGATACCTGGGGGCAGAGCGCGGAGCAATGGCGCGCGCGAAGGCGGCAAATGTAACAGCCCGTTCGTCCCTGGACGTGACCCGGGGTTGTCGAAGCGCCGTTCTTGCGCCCCGGCGGGACAGAACGGCCCTTCGACGGGTTCGGGCGAACGGAACGTGGTTCGCCCTATTCCGCCGCTACCGCTTCCAGCGTCGGATAATCCGTATAGCCTTCCGTCCCGCGGCTGTACCATGTCGCCATATCGTCGTCGTTGAGCGGTGCCCCGCGGCGGAAGCGGTCGGGCAGGTCGGGATTGGCGAGGAAGGTGCGGCCGAACGCGACCGCATCCGCCACCCCCGAATCGAGCACGGCCTCCGCGTTCTCGAACCGGAAGTCCTGATTGAGCACAAGCGGCCGTGCGAACGCCTCACGCACTGCGGGCGAGACCTTCGCCTGTCTCGATCGGCCGAACGTTCCTTCGGGGCCGGGTTCGCGCAGTTCGAGAAAGGCGATGCCGATCTCGTCGAGCGCCTTGGCGGCGGGGACGAACACTGATTCGGGATGGCTGTCCTTCACCCCTTGCGTGTCGCCGTTGGGCGAGAAGCGCACCGCGGTGCGGTCGGCACCCGCGACCGAGGCGATCCGCTCGACCGCCTCGCGCATCAGGCGGATGCGGTTTTCGGGGCTGCCGCCGTAGCGGTCGGCGCGGAAATTGGCATTGTCGCGCAGGAACTGGTCGATCAGATAGCCGTTCGCGGCGTGGAGCTGGACGCCGTCGAACCCGGCCGCGAGCGCATTCTTCGTCGCCCGCGCGTAATCGTCGAGCAGGCGGGGGATTTCGGCGATGTCGAGCGGGCGCGCCTCCGCATAAGGCTGCTTGCCCGAATAGGTGTGCGCCTCGCCCGGTGCCGTCGTGGCGGAGGCGGAGACGGGCTTTTCACCGCCGAGAAAATCGGGGTGGACGATCCGTCCCATGTGCCAGAGCTGCGCGAGAATCCGCCCGCCCGCGTCGTGCACCGCCTTCGTGACCGGCGCCCAGCCTTGCGCCTGCTCTTCGGTCCACAGGCCGGGCGCATAGGGCCAGCCGAGCCCTTCCCGGCTGATCCCGGTCGCTTCGGAAATGATGAGCCCGGCGCCCGCGCGCTGCGCGTAATAATCGGCCATGATCGGCGTCGGCACATGCGCGCGCGTCGCACGGCCGCGCGTCAGCGGCGCCATCAGGATGCGGTTGGGCGCGGCGATCGCGCCGAGCTGGATCGAATCGAAGAGGCTTGGCATCGGGTTTCCTTTTGCTACGCGTCTCGGCTCCAGATAGGCGCTGGGAGGCGTCATGCACGAACCGGGCACCGTAAGAAAAACTATGCGCGTCGGAAGCGGCGCGTTGCCGATCGTCGCGCTGATCGTCGCCAATGTGACGCTCGCCTTCGGGCCGTGGTTCGTGCGGATCGCCGATACGGGGCCGGTGGCGACAGGCTTCTGGCGGCTCGCGCTGGCGCTGCCGGTGCTGTTCGCGGCCGCCTGGGGCACCGGATGGCGCCCGCGCAGCCTCACCGCGCCGCTGATCGCGACGCTCGCGGCGGGCGGGCTGTGCTTCGCCGCCGATCTTGCGAGCTGGCATCTCGGGATCGTGCGCACGACGCTCGCCAACGCCACCTTGTTCGGCAATTCGGCGACGCTCTTTTACCCGGTCTATGGCTTCATCATTGCCCGCGCCTTGCCCAGCCGGATGCAGGCGGTCGCGCTGGCGATGGCGCTGGCGGGCGCGGCGCTGCTGATGGGGCGATCCTATGAGCTGTCGCCGGAGAATCTTGCCGGGGACGCGCTCTGCCTGATCGCGGGGCTGCTCTATACCGGCTATTTCATCCTGCTGGCGCGCGCGCAGACCGCGATCGCCCCGTTGCCCGCGCTCGCGCTGTCGTCGCTGGCGAGCGTGCTGCCGCTCCTCCTTTTCGCGCTGGCGCTGGGCGAGCGCGTCTGGCCGCAGGACTGGGCGCCGCTTCTCGGCGTCGCCCTGTCGAGCCAGGTCATCGGGCAGGGGCTGATGATCTACGCGCTGGGCAAGCTATCACCGCTCGTCATCGGCATCGCGCTGCTAACCCAGCCGATCGTGTCGGGCACGATCGGCTGGCTCGCTTATGACGAGGTGCTGGGCGCGCCGGACATTGCAGGCGCCGTGCTCGTCGGGCTGGCACTGGTGCTCGTGCGAGAGGCGCGCGCGCCTGTTCAGCTTGCGTCGGTAGGGGCGGAGACTAGATAGGGCTGCCGAGGAGAATCGCCATGGCCACAGCGCCGAACGAAGACGCGACGCTCGACGAGATGCGCGCCGCGCTCGCGCCCGTCATCGCCGAGAACGCCGCGTTCGACGGCTGGGGCGAGGAGGCGGTCGGCACCGCTGCCGGGATGCTCGGCGTGGATCCCGACGTGGCAGCGCTCGCCTTTCCCGGCGGCGCGGTCGATATGATCGACGCCTGGTTCGCCGGGATCGATCGCAAGATGCTCGCCGCGCTTCCGCCCGAGCGACTCGCGGCGATGAAGGTGCGCGAGAAGATCACCGCACTCGTCGAGACCCGACTGGAACTGCTCGCCCCCAACCGCGAATCGCTGCGTCGTGCGCTCGCGACCCTCGCGCTGCCGCAGAATGTCGCACGCGGCACGAAGCTCGGCTGGCGCGCCGCCGATGTGATGTGGCGCGCCGCGGGCGACATCGCGACCGATTACAATCATTATACAAAGCGCGGCATGCTCGCGGCAGTCTACGGCGCGACCGTCACCATCTTCCTCGATGACGAGAGCGAGGGCTTTGCCGATACCCGCGCCTTCCTCGCACGCCGGATCGATGGGATCATGCGCTTCGAGAAGACCAAGGCCGGCTTCCTCAAGCGCGTCGAGCACCGCCCGAGCCTTTCCCGCTTCATCGGCCGCCTGCGTTATCCGGTGGTGTGAAATGCCGTTCCTGGCGGACGGAAAGCTTTGGGGCTTCCCTTCGCCACTCGTTATTGATAATCACTCGCAGCATGGATATGTCCTCGCGCGTGATGATTCCCTTGAGCCTCGAACATCTGCCGCGGCGCCAGCAGGCGACCGTTGCCGGGATCGATTGGCACCGGCTTGCGACGCCCGAGGCGCGGCGGTTGCGCGAACTCGGCTTCGACGAGGGCGTCGCGGTCGAGGTGTTGCATCGCGCGCGGCTCGGCGGCGGACCGATCGCATGCCGGATCGGGCGGATGACGGTGGCGCTCAGGCGCGCGGTCGCGGGCGCGATCCACGTCTCTCCCGCGGGATAGCATGACGCCGGCACCACTGGTTGCGCTGGTCGGAAACCCCAATTCCGGCAAGAGTGCGCTGTTCAACGCGCTCACCGGCGCGCGGCAGAAGGTGGGCAATTATCCCGGCGTGACGGTCGAGCGTCATGCCGGCCGACTCGCGCTCGACGATGGGCGCCCGATCGAGCTGCTCGATCTGCCCGGCGCCTACAGCCTCGAACCCTCTTCCCCCGACGAGCGCGTGACGCGCGACGTGGTGACGGGGGCGCAAACGGGCGAGCGGCTGCCCGATGCGCTGATCGTCGTCGTCGATGCCGCCAATCTCGACAACCATCTGCGCTTCACGCTCCAGCTCATCGCGCTCGGGCTGCCGGTGGTTGTCGCGCTCAACATGATCGACCTTGCGACGCGTGACGGGCTCGAGCTCGACCCACAAGCGCTCGAGCGCGAGCTCGGCGTGCCGGTCATCCCCACCGTCGCGGTGCGCCGCCGCGGCATGGACGAGCTCAAGGCGGCGCTTTCCGTCGCGCTGCGCCGCGGCCCCGTAACGAAGCTCGCACCGAGCGACGGCAGCGTCGGCGGCGACCTCGTGACGCTCCAGCGCCGCGCGCGCGCGATCTCGCTCGCCGCCACCATCTCCGAAACGCCGGTGCGCCGCTGGAGCCACGCGCTCGATTCGGTCGCGCTCCATCCGGTCGCAGGGCTCGTGCTGCTCTGCGCGATCCTGTTCCTGATGTTCCAGGCGGTGTTCAGTTGGGCGACGGTGCCCGCCGATGCGATCGACGCCGGCTTCGGCGCGCTCGGTGATGTGATCCGCGGCGCGATGCCCGATGGCGTGCTGCGTTCGCTGATCGTCGACGGCGTGATCGCTGGAGTCGGCGCGGTGGTCGTCTTCCTGCCGCAGATCCTGATTCTGTTCTTCTTCATCCTGCTGCTCGAGGCGAGCGGGTATATGGTCCGCGCCGCCTTCCTGATGGACCGGATCATGGCCGCGGTCGGCCTGTCGGGGCGCGCCTTCATCCCGCTGCTTTCCTCCTTTGCCTGCGCCGTTCCCGGCATCATGGCGACGCGCACGATCGAGGACGAGAAGGACCGGCTGACGACGATCATGATCGCGCCGCTGATGACCTGTTCGGCGCGGCTTCCGGTCTACACGCTCATCATCGGCGCCTTCATCCCCAACACGCCCGTGCTCGGCTTCGTGCGGCTCCAGGGCCTGGTGATGTTCAGCCTTTACGTGATGGGCATCATCGGCGCCTTCTTCGCCGCGCTCGTGCTCAGGCGCACCGTCACGAAGGGCGCGTCCTCCGGCTTCATGATGGAGATGCCCAAATATCAGTGGCCGCGCGCGCGTGACGTGCTGCTCGGCCTCTATCAGCGCGCCTGGATCTTCCTGCGCCGTGCGGGCACGATCATCCTCACCTCGACGATCATCCTGTGGGCGCTCTTGAGCTTCCCCAAGCCTCCGGCCGACAGTGCGGTCTCCGAGGTGAACTATTCGGTGGCAGGCCGCATCGCCAACACCATCACCCCCGTCTTCGAGCCGATCGGCTTCAACCGCGACATCACGCTCGCGCTGATCCCGGCGATGGCCGCGCGCGAGGTGGCGGTGGCGGCGATCGGCACGGTCTATGCAATCGATGATCCCGGTGCGCCCTCGGGGCAGGATACTTTAATCGAGAATTTGCGCGGCCGCTGGAGCCTGCCGACCGCGCTCGCCTTCCTGATGTGGTTCGTCTTCGCGCCGCAATGCATCTCGACGATCGCGATCACGCGGCGGGAGACGAACGGGTGGAAATGGCCCGCCTTCATGGTTGGCTATTTGTTCGCGCTGGCCTACATCGCCTCGGGGGCCACTTACTGGGTGGCGACGGCGATCGGATTATAGGAGCGACCATGGCCGGCAGCGTGAACAAGGTGATCCTGATCGGCAATCTGGGGCGCGACCCCGAAAGCCGCACCTTCCAGAACGGCGGCAAGGTGGTGAACCTGCGCATCGCCACGTCCGAGCAGTGGAAGGACCGCAATACCGGCGATCGCAGGGAAAAGACCGAATGGCATTCGGTCGCGGTCTATCAGGAAGGCGCCGCCAATTTCGCCGAGCGCTATCTGCGCAAGGGCAGCAAGGTCTATGTCGAGGGCCAGCTCGAAACGCGCAAATGGCAGGACCAGAACGGCCAGGACCGCTACACGACCGAGGTCGTGATCCGCCCGTTCAGCGGCAACCTGACCTCGCTCGACAGCGGCGGCGGCCAGGGCGGCGGCGTCAGCTCGGGCCGGGACGATTGGGGCGGCGGCGACGATTTCGGCGGCGGCCGGCCGGGCGGCGGCAATCGCGGCGGCGCCTCGGGCGGCGGCGGCTTCGGCCAGGGCGGCGGCTTCGCCGACGATCTCGACGACGACGTGCCGTTCTGATTAGGCGGCGCCGCGACGTTTCAGCTTGGCTGAAACCGAACTAACGCTTCAACAGGAACACCGCGTGTTCGGCGCGGAAGTTCGCGGCGGCCGCGCTCGTTCTGCGGCCGTGCGAGAGGAACCATGAGCGCTCGACGACGATCCCGCGTTCGCGCACGAAGGCGCGGAAATCGTCGATCGTGACATGGTGGATGTTGGGCGTGTCGTACCAGCGCTCGGGGAGCAGCCCCGTCACCGGCATCCGCCCGCCCCAGAGCAGCGACGCGCGCACGCGCCAATGCGCGAAATTGGGGAAGGAAACGAACGCCTGCCTGCCGATCCGCAACAGTTCGTCGAGCACCAGATGCGGCGCCAGCGTGGTCTGGAGCGTCTGGCTGAGGATCGCATAATCGAAACTCTTGTCGGGATAGCCGACGAGATCGGTATCCGCGTCCCCCTGCACGACGGAGAGCCCGCGCGCGACCGCCGCCGAGACGTTCGCCGGATCGATTTCGAGCCCGCGCGCATCTACCCCGCGCGTGTCGCGCAGCGCCGCCATCAGCGCGCCGTCGCCGCAGCCGATGTCGAGCACGCGGCTGCCGCGATCGACATGCGCCGCGATCAGCGCGAGATCTGGCCGCAGCACCGTGGGCCCTCCGCGCGAATGGCGGGCGCCGGTCATCCGCCGTTCCTCAGGAAACCGTCGACGATCCCCCTGAGTTCGGGCGACTCGAGCAGGAAGGCGTCGTGACCGAACGGGCTCGACAGCTCGACGAAGCTCGCCGGGGCGCCCGCGGCATTGAGCGCCTGCACGATGCCGCGCGAATCGCGCGTCGGGTAGAGCCAGTCGGTGTCGAAGCTGACGACGCAGAACCGCGCCGCCGTCTGCCGGAACGCATTGGCGAGCATCCCGCCATGCTCCTCGGCCAGATCGAAATAGTCCATCGCGCGGGTGATGTAGAGATAGGCGTTGGCGTCGAACCGGTCGGTGAAGGCGAGGCCCTGATGGCGCAGATAGCTTTCGACCTGGAAATCGGCGTCGAATCCGAATGTCTTTTCGCCGCGATCCTGGAGCTTGCGCCCGAACTTGGCGGTGAGTCCGGCTTCGGACAGATAGGTGATGTGCGCCGCCATCCGCGCGACCGCCAAGCCCGCGGCCGGCGGCTCGCCGTCATAATAATCGCCGCTGCGCCAGTTGGGATCGGCCATCACCGCCTGCCGCCCAACCTCGTGAAAGGCGATGTTTTGCGCCGAATGCCGCGCGGTCGACGCGATCACGATCGCCGCCGCGACGCGATCCGGAAATGTCGCGGGCCAGGACAGCGCCTGCATCCCGCCCATCGATCCGCCGACCACCGCCTTCAATCGCGCGATGCCTAATGAATCGAGCAGCATCGCCTGCGCGCGCACCATGTCGCGGATGGTGATGACCGGAAACGCCATGCCGTAGGGCTTGCCCGTCGCGGGATCGGTGCTCGCCGGCCCCGACGTGCCCATGCAGCTTCCGAGCACGTTGGCGCAGACGATGAAATGCCGCGCGGGATCGATCGGCAACCCGGCGCCCACCATGCGCGACCACCAGCCCGGCTTGCCGGTGCGCGGGTGCGGCGAGGCGACATGCTGATCGCCGGTGAGCGCATGGCAGATCAGGATCGCGTTCGCGGCATCGGCATCGAGCGCGCCGTAGGTTTCGTAGGCGATCTCGACCGGCGCAAGGCTCGCGCCGCTGTCGAGCACCAGCGGCCCCGGCAGCGTGACGTGGCGATCGAGGCCGAAGCGTTCATCCATCGCGGCTCGCTAATCGAATACGGGCAAAAAACAAACCCGCTCGTGCTGAGCCTGTCGAAGCACAATATCCCACATCGCCCTTCGACAAGCTCAGGGCGAACGGAAGATTTGCCAGTGGCGTGCACCGGCGGCTATGCGCCGCAGCCATGACCGCACCCGTTCCCAAGCCCTGGATCATGGGCATCGCGCCCTATGTGCCCGGCCGATCGACCACCGACGACGGCCGCAAGGTCGCCAAGCTATCGTCGAACGAGAACCCGCTCGGCACCAGCCCCGCCGCGCGCGAGGCGTTCGCGAGCGCCGCAGGGGAGCTCGAACGCTATCCCGATGCGTCGGGCGCGATCGTGCGCGAGGCGATCGCCGAGAAATACGGCCTCGATCCCGCGCGGATCATCTACGGCAACGGATCGGACGAGGTGCTGCACCTCGCGGCGGGCGCCTTCGCCGGGCCGGACGACGAGGTGATCTTCGTCCGCTACGGTTTCGCGGTCTATGAAATCGCCGCGCGCCGCGTCGGCGCGGTGCCCGTCGTCGCGCCCGACGACGATTATGCGACCGATGTCGATGCGATCCTGGCGTGCGTGACCGACAAGACGCGGATCGTCTACATCGCCAACCCCAACAATCCGACCGGCACCTACGCCCCGCGCGAAGAGATCGCACGACTCCACGCCGGGCTGCCCGGGCATGTGCTGCTGGTGCTCGACCATGCCTATGCCGAATATCTGGAGCCGGGCGAGGAAGACGGCGGCATGGCGCTCGCCGAAACGGCGTCCAACGTGCTCGTCACGCGCACCTTCTCGAAGATCTACGGCCTCGCCGCGGAACGGATCGGCTGGGGCTATGCGCATGCCGACATCATCACCGCGATGCACCGCATTCGCCTGCCCTTCTCGATGACCATTGCGGGCCAGCGCGCGGCGGTGGCGGCGCTGGGCGATCGGGCCTTCGTCGATCACGCGCGCGACCACAATGCCCGCTGGCGCGCGTGGTTCGCCGACGAGGTGGGCAAGCTCGGCAACAAGGGGCTGCGCGCCGTGCCGAGCAAGGCCAATTTCGTGCTCGTGCTGTTCGAAGGCGATCTCACCGCCGAGGCAGCGTACAAGGGGCTGATGGACAAGGGCTATATCGTCCGCTGGCTGCCGGGGCAGGGGCTGGCGAACGGCCTGCGCATCACGATCGGCACCGAGGATGAGACTCGCGGGCTGGCGCGGGCGTTGCGCGAATTGGTCGCGGGCTGACATGCGAGGTATTTTTCCGTTCGTGCCGAGCCTGTCGAAGCACGGCTTGCGAGCCCCCGCCCTTCGCCAAGCTCAGGGCGAACGGAGGTAGGAATGCTGCCCTTTTCCCGCGTCACGATCATCGGGCTGGGCCTGATCGGCTCGTCGATCGCGCGCGCGGTGCGACAGCACATGCCGACGGTGCGGCTCACCGGCTACGACGCGAGCGCCGAGGTACGCGAGACGGCCGAGCGGATCGGATTGGTGGACGACGTGGCCGACAGCGCGGGTGCGAGCGTGATCGACGCCGATCTGGTCGTGCTGTGCGTGCCGGTGGGCGCGATGGGCGCGGCGGCGGCCGAGATCGCCGACGATTTGCCCGCCGACGCGATCGTCAGCGATGTCGGAAGCTGCAAGGAGGCGGTCGCGAGGGCGCTCGCCGAGGCGCTGCCCAATGCGACGATCGTCCCGGCGCATCCGGTTGCCGGCACCGAGCAGAGCGGGCCGGAGGCGGGGTTCGCCTCGCTGTTTCGCGGCCGCTGGTGCATCCTCACCCCCGCCGAGGGCGCCGATCCGGCCGCAACCGAGCGGGTCGCCGAATTCTGGCGGCGACTCGGCGCCGAGGTCGAGCAGATGGCGGCCGACCATCACGACCGCGTGCTCGCGGTGACGAGTCACCTGCCGCACCTCATCGCCTACACCATCGTCGGCACCGCCAGCGATCTCGAGGAGGTGACGCAAAGCGAAGTCGTCAAATATTCGGCCGGCGGCTTCCGCGACTTCACGCGCATCGCCGCCTCCGATCCGACGATGTGGCGCGACGTGTTCCTCACCAATCGCGAGGCGGTGCTCGAAATGCTCCAGCGCTTCTCGGAGGACCTGACCGCGCTCCAGCGCGCGATCCGCTGGGGCAAGGGCGACGACTTGTTCGATCTCTTCACGCGCACCCGCGCCATCCGCCGCGGCGTCATCGACCAGGGCCAGGACGACGCCAAGCCCGATTTCGGGCGGACGCACGAATAGCGGGCATTCCGAGCAAAGCCGTCACCCCGGACTTGTTCCGGGGTCCACCGTAGCTCAAGCGAATCGGCCGCAGTTTTGCGCAACCGTGGATGCCGGAACCGGCATGACGGTAGCTAATCGAGCGCGTTCAGCTCGGCATGCACCCGCGCTTCGGCCTCGGTGCGCGGCAACCCGGCGGGCACCGGCGCGCCGAACCGGAACGTCACCACGCCCGCCCGCTTCGGCCCCTCGCGCGGCCACACACGCCCGCTGTCGAGCGCGACCGGCACCACCGGCACGCCGAGCGAGCGATAAAGCCCCGCAAATCCCGCGCGAAGCGGCGGCCGCTCGCCGGGCTTCACGCGTGTGCCTTCGGGAAAGAGCACGATCGAGCGCCCCTCGGCGAGCGCCCCTTGCGCCTCGCGCATCATCTGGCGCAGCCCCCTGGCCGAAGCGCCGCGATCGATGACGATGACGCCGTAGCGCCGCGCCGCCCAGCCCCAGATCGGGATTCGCGCGAGTTCCGCCTTCATCACCACCGCCGGCGCGGCGAGCATCAGCGCGAGCTCGATCGTCTCGAACATTGCCTGGTGCTTGGCGGCATAGAGTGCGGGTGCCGCGGGCCGCGGGCCCTCGACGCGCGTGCGGATGCCGAGGATCGCGCGCGTCGCCCACCGGTGGAAGCGTGCCCAGGCCATCGCATAGCCGACGAGCACGCGCCGCCCGAGCAGCGCCGGGATCGGCACCGCGAGGACGATCGGCACCGACAGGCCGTAGAAGACGATGCTGAACAGGATCGTCCGAATCCACGCGATCACGCGCCGATCCCCAGCCAGAGCGCGATCCGGCGCAGGATCAGCTTGTTGTATTCGGCGAGCAGCAGCGACAGCGACGGCTCGGTTTGCGGCACGCCGTCCGACACCAGATCGACATCGTCGTCGAGCGCGTGCGCCAGTTCCATCCGCGCGCGCGCCATGTGCCAGTCCGAGGTGACGAGCCGCACCGAATGGTAGCGATGGTCGCGCACCCAGGCCGCCGTCTCCTCGGCATTCGAGCGCGTATCGACCGCCTCGCGCCCCAGATCGATGCAGCAGGCGAAGAGCCGCGGATCGGTATCATATTCGACCGCAAGCTCGATCGGTCGGACCGTCGGCGCAACGCCGGTCACCAGCAGGCGCTTCGCCGAATGCTTTCGAAGCAGCTCGATCCCGCGGTCGATCCGCCCGGCGCCGCCGGTCGGCACGACGATGGCGTCGGTGGTGCGCGCCGGATCGAGCGGATCGGGCAGCGCGAGCATGAACGCCGCGAATCCGAGCGTCCAGACGAGCACGAGGAAGCCGAAGAACCGAACGATCACAGCCGTTTCCTCAATGCGAGGATCACCGCGACGCGCGCCGCGATCAGCGCGAGCAGCGCGAAGGCGAACGGCAAGGCGGCGAGCACGATCCAGTCGCCGGCATCGAGCGTCACCCCGCCGATCAGCGCCGAATCGAGCGCCGCCATCCGCCATCCGACGAACAGGATCGCGGCGGCCGCGACGAGCGCGCCGACGATCCCGCCCGCGAGCGTATCAAGCGCGATCCGGCGCTGGAAGAGCCGCGCGACCTGCACATCGGTCGAACCCATGCCGTGGAGCACGTCGATCGTCTCGCGATGCGCCTCGAGCCCGGCGCGCGCGGCGAGGATCACCACCGCCGCGGTCGCGCCCGCCATCAGCAGCACCAGCCCGAGCGCGAGCCAGACGAGCGTGTCCATGAAGCGGCTGACGGGCGACATCCAGCGCGCATGTCGATCGACGCGCGCGGCGGGCGTCACCGCCTCCATCGCCGCCTCGACCGTCGCGATCGCGGGCCCGCCCGCATCGGCGAGATCGACGTCGATCAGCGCGGGCATCGGCAGATCGGCATCCTCGACGCCGCTGCCGAGCCAGGGACGAAGCAGGTCGGCGAGCGCTTTCTGATCGACCGGCCGGGCGGAGGCGACCTCCGGGAGCGCGCGCAACCGGTTCAACGCTTCCGCCGCATGGGCGTCGCGCATGCGCGCGTTCGCCTCGACGATCTGGACGGTGAGCTGGCCCGCGAGCTGGCGGTCGAGCAATCGCGCCGCGCCGCGCGTGCCGAGCCCGAGCGCGGCAGCGAGCACCGTGAGCAGCAGCATCACCGCCATGATCCCGCGCATCGTGCGGGTATGGCGATCATCGCCCAGCACGCGCCGGTCGGCAGGCGTGGTGAGGATGCCGAGCTTCATGCGTCCTTGCTCCGCGGCGGGAAGCGCAACGCGCCGGTAGGGTCGCTCAGCCGTCCCTTGTCGAGCCGCATCATCTTGGCGTCGGCGATGCGGCTGATGAGGTGGAGGTCGTGCGTTGCGACGACGAGCGTGGTGCCGAGCTTGTTGAGCGAATCGAACAGGTGCAGCAGCCGCGCCGCCATGTCGGGGTCGACATTGCCCGTGGGTTCGTCGGCGACGAGGATTTCCGGCCGCCCGATCACGGCACGTGCGATCGCGACGCGCTGCTGCTCGCCGCCCGAGAGCGTCGGCGGGCGGGCCTCGATCCGGTCGGAAAGGCCGACCCAGGCGAGCATCTCGCGCACGGGCGTGTCGATGTCGGGCTCCGGCACGCCCGCGATGCGCAAGGGAAGCGCGATATTGTCGTAGGCGGACAGATGGGAGACGAGCCGGAAGTCCTGGAAGACGACGCCGATTCGCCGCCGGAATCCGGGAAGGCGGCCGCGCGGCAGCATCACCGCGTCCTCGCCGAACAGGCGGATGACGCCCCGGCTCGGCCGCTGGGCGAGGTAGAGCAGCTTCAGGAGCGACGTCTTGCCCGCGCCCGAGGCGCCCGTCAGGAAATAGAACGCGCCCGCCTCCAGCGTGAAGCTGATGTCGGACAGCGTTTCGGGGCCGGTGCCGTAGCGCAGCCCCACATTTTCGAACTGCACGATATTCGCCATGCGGCGTCAGACGCTCTCGGTTCGATTCTGCCCCGCCGCACGCCATCGCACGGGCCGCGAACGGCTTCAAGCTGGTCCGCCACTTGCCACCGCGGCCGGGGGGCGACTAGATTCCCCGCGCAGCAACGTCGCAGGCTCTCGCCACCTGCCGCGTCCACAGGTAAGCGTCCGCCTTATGATCCTCGAATGCGCCGAATGCCACACCCGCTATCTCGTCCCCGACAGCGCGATCGGCGCACAGGGGCGGACCGTCAGGTGCGCGAGCTGCAAGCATAGCTGGTTCCAGCCCCCCGCGCCCGCGCCGGCTGAAAATGCGGCGCCGGCCGCTGCCGCGCCGGTGCCGGCGACGCCGCCGCCACCTCCTCCGCCCCCGCCCGCGACGCCGCGGGTGTTCGACGAGGAGCCGGGCTATACCAGGCCCGCGACGGCGCGCGATTATGACGTCCTGGCGCAGCAGCCGCCCTTCCGCCCGCGCCGCAATCCCGCGCGCCGCTGGACGATCGCCGCTGTCGCCGCCGGGATCGTGCTGCTCGCGGGCACGGGCGCGATCCTCTATTCGGGCGCGCCGGGGATCGTCGCCGGGCTGGGACTCCCGATCGGCCCCGTTCAAACGCCGCTACGCTTCGCCGACAAGGCGATCGACCGCCGCAACCTGCCCAACGGATCGGAGCTGTTCGCGGTCTCCGGCTCGGTGGTGAACCCGACCGCCGAGCGCCAGCGCGTCCCCGACATCCGCGCCGAGCTGCGCGACGCGCAGGGGCGGCTCGTCTATAGCTGGACGATCACGCCGCAGCAGCGCGAGCTGGGGCCGCGCGGCACGCTCGAGTTCAACTCGGGCAAGCTCGACGTGCCGGCCAATTCGAAGATGCTCGAGCTCAGCTTCTCCGGCGAAGACGAAGGCTGATCCACGCGAATCGGCCGCCGCTGAGCACGGCCGAGGCTACCATCCCCGCGCCCGAGGCATAGACGAGCGCCATCGGCCCGACTCCATGGTGCACCAGCGCCCAGCCGAGCCCGCCCGAAACGAGGAAATAGGCGATGATGCTGTTCACGCCCGCGACCACCTGATCGCCGAGCGAACGCAGGGCATAGACGAGCACCACCTGCAGCCCGTCGAACACGATGAACGGCGCCCAGACGGGCAGCATAGCGAGCGCGATGCGGTGGACCTCCGCAGTCGCCGGGAAGCCCGCGACGATCACGGGCGATGCGATGACGAGCAATGCCGCGAGCGCCCCCATCCCGAGCGCGGTCAGCCCGATCGCGATCGCAGCGCGCGGGATCGCGGCGGCGGGCACGCCCTCGCCCACCGCATTGCCCGTCCTGACCCCCGCCGCCGAGCCGAGCCCCAGCGCGACCGCGAAGGTGACGTTGTGGACCGAGAACACGATCTGGAAGGCGTGCGCGGTCGCATCGCCGAGCTGGGTCGAGAGCGCGATCAGGATCGAGAAGCCGGCAAGCTCGAGCGCCGAGGCGATCGCGGGCACCGTCCCGAACCGCGCGAGTTGGACGACGCCCCTGCGCGTATCCCGCCACGCGTCCCGCCCGAGCCCGCGCATACCGCGCGCGGCCGCGCGCGGCAGCGTCGCAGCGGCGATCAGCATGGCCGCGGCGCCGGCAACGCTCGCGATCACCGTCGCGAGCGCCGCGCCGACCGCACCCATCGGCGGCAAGCCCAGATGGCCCGCGGCGAGCACCCAGGCGAGCACCGCATTGAACGGCAGCACGCCGAGATTGACCGCCATCACGCGCCGCGGGCGGCTGATCCCTTCGAGGAAGAAGCTCGCCGCGACGATGAGAAGCTGGAAGGGATAGCCGAACGCCATCACGCGCACGACGCGCGCCGCATCGGGGATAAGCGCGTGCGCGACCCCCACCGCGCGCAGCAGCACCGGGGCGAGCGTGAACAGCAGCAGCCATGCGGCCAGCCCGACGCCGAGCCCCAGCACGATCCCCTCGCGCAGCACCTGCCCCGTGCGCGCGAGATCGCCTGCCCCGTCGGCGCGCGCGCTGAACACGAGCACGCCCGACATCGCGCCCAGGGCCGCGACGATGATGATGAAGGTGAGCGTCCGGCTCGCGCCCAATGCCGCCACCTGCTCGGTCGACACCAGCCCCACGACGACGATGTCGGTGACGTGCAGGATCGTCCAGTTGAGACTCGTCAACATCACCGGCCAGGCGAGCGCAAGGATGCGGCGCGTCTCGGCGGCGATTGGAGGCGTCAGGGTGGAGGAGGCGGACACGGAAGGGCTGCTTAGCGGCGGCGCACCAAAGTCGAAAGCAATCTGTTGCAAGGCGCGAACGCCGATGCTAGGGGCACGCGCCTGCCAGCCACCGGCACTCGCCGGTGTCTCAAATCACGTGCGGTCGTGGCGGAACTGGTAGACGCGCAACGTTGAGGTCGTTGTGGGCGAAAGCCCGTGGAAGTTCGAGTCTTCTCGACCGCACCAATCCTATTTTTGAATAGAACCGATCCCAGTTGGGGAGCAACTCACGTGCGGAACCATCGCGCCGAGCACGCGCTTGGACGACGAGCGGCGGGGCATTCCGGCCGACAGAAAGGTGCACGTGGCCGCTTCCGCCTATCTCCACGCCATCGGCACCGCGATTCCCGATCATGATATCCACGCGGCCTTCGCCGATTGGGCGCGCGGGCAGATCGATGATCCGCGTGCGGCAAAACTGTTCGATCGGATGGCGGCCCGATCGGGGATCACCCATCGCTGGTCGGTGCTCGACCGGGCGACCGATGGGGGCTCCCCCGTCATGCCGGGCGGATTCTATGCCGAGGGGATGCCGGGCACGGGCGCGCGGATGGGGCTTTATGCGGAGGGTGCACCCGGATTGGGGCTCGCCGCGATCGACGCGCTGGCGGCGCAGATGCCGCTCGACGGCATCACGCACCTCATCGTGGCGAGCTGCACCGGGTTCGTCGCGCCGGGCATCGACCAGATCATCGCCGCCGCACTGGAGCTCGATCCCGGTGTCGAGCGGCTGCTGATCGGATTCATGGGCTGCTATGCCGCGATCACGGCGCTGAGGACCGCACGGCACATCGTCCGATCCGAGCCCGACGCGCGCGTGCTCGTCCTCACGATCGAGCTATGCTCGCTCCACCTTCGCGAAACGCAAGAGCTCGAGCCGCTGCTGGCGATGCTTCAGTTCGGCGACGGCGCCGCGGCCGCGTTGGTGACGGGCGATCCGGGTGGATTCGCGCTGGAGCAGCCCTTCGCGACGACGCTGCCCGATTCGGAAGGCCTCATTCGGTGGACCATCACCGATCGGGGCTTTGCCATGCACCTGTCGGGCGAGGTGCCCGCGCGGATTGCCGCCGGGCTGGCCGATGCCGATTTCGCGCGCTCGGCGACCGGCGGCCGGGCGCCGCGCGAGATCGATGCGTGGGCGATCCATGCCGGAGGGCGCTCGATCCTCGACGCGGTCGAGCATGCGTTCGATTTGCCGGCGGACGCGCTATCCGCGTCGCGCGGGGTGCTCCACGATTGCGGCAACATGTCGTCGGCGACGTTGATGTTCGTGCTCGCGCGGCTGATGGACGGCCCGCCGGTCGGCGGCGGCGTCGCGCTCGCATTCGGGCCGGGGCTGGCCGCCGAGGGCTTCGGGTTCAGGAGCGCGCGATGAGCCTCGCCGTCCGCGCGCTCGCGCAGGAGCGGATGGACGCCGACGATCTCGACCCGGCGGTCTACGCAGCGGTCGTGGGCGATCTCGCCAGGGTCAACGTCGTCACGATGGCGGCCCGCCCGACGCGCCGCTTCCTTGCACGCGCGACCAGGAACATGGGCGGCTTTCGCCTGCTTGATGTCGGGTTCGGCGACGGCGACATACTGCGACGGATTGCGCACTGGGCCGCGCGGTGCGGGATCGCCGCCGAACTGGTCGGCGTCGATCTCAACCCTCGCAGCGCCCCCGCCGCCATCGCGCACACGCCCGCGGACCTCGATATCCGCTACGTCACCGGAGACCATGCCGACCTCGCCGGTGAGCATTGGGACGTCATCATCTCGAGCCTGGTGGCGCACCATATGACGCATGACGAACTGATCGCCTTCCTCCGTTTCATGGAAGCGCACGCCGCGCGCGGCTGGCTGATCAACGATCTTCATCGCCATGGTGTCGCCCACGCGATTTTCCCGCTGCTGGCGCGCGCGATGCGCTGGCACGAGATCGTCCGGCAGGACGGCACGCTTTCGATCGCGCGCTCCTATCGCCCCGCCGAATGGCCGCCCATCCTTGCGGAGGCGGGCGTCGAGGAGGCGCGCGTCTATCGCACCTTTCCGTTCCGGCTATGCGTCGAACGCCTGCGCTGATCGTCGGCGGCGGGCCAGCTGGCGCGGTTGCCGCGCTGACGCTCGCCCGCGCCGGTGCCGGGCATCTGCTGATCGAGCGGCAACGCGACACAGGCGACGCGTTGTGCGGCGGATTTCTGAGCTGGCGCACGCTCGAGGTGCTCGCGCGGCTCGGGGTCGATCCGGAGGGGCTCACCCGCCGGAACGTCACGAAGGTCACGCTGATTGCAGGCAAGCGCTCGATCACGGCCCCGCTTCCTCGCGCGGCCAAGGCGGTGTCGCGCCGCCGGCTCGATTCGATCCTGCTCGACGTCGCGGCGCGGGCGGGCGCGGCGATCGAGCGCGGAATCGCCGCGCGCGCGGTGGACGACGGAATCGTGCGCCTCGACGATGAAAGCGAGATGGCGCCCGATGCGCTGTTCCTCGCGACCGGCAAGCACAATCTGCGCGGGCTTGCGCGACCGCCCGGCGCGCGCGGCGCCGATCCGGCGCTGGGGCTGCGCGTCCGCCTCGGCCCGACGCCGGCGCTCGACCGGCTGATCGGCGAACGAATCGAACTCCACCTGTTCAATCGTGGCTATGCCGGGCTCGTGCTCCAGGAAGACGGCACCGCCAATTGCTGCATGGCCGTTCGACGATCGCGGCTGACGCAGGCGGGCACGCCCGAGACGCTCCTGGAGCAGCTTGCCGACGAGAACCCCATGCTCGGCGAGCGGCTCGCATGGCGATCGGGAGGCGCAATCGATGCGGTCGCCAACATGCCCTATGGCTGGCGCGCGGTGCGCGGCGCACCCGGCCTCTTCCGCCTGGGCGATCAGGCTGCCGTCATCCCCTCGCTCGCGGGCGAGGGGATCGGCATCGCCGTCGCAAGCGGCGTGCGGGCGGCACAGGCCCATCTGCGCGGCGGCCCCGATGCCGCGCCCGGCTATCAGCAGGCGCTCGCTCGCGATACCGCGCGGGCGCTACGCCTGGCGGGGCTGATCCGGCGGATCGGCGAATCCCCGCGTGCGGCCGGGGCCGCGCTCCGCACCGCGCGCATTGCGCCGGGACTGATCCAGGTTGCCGCCGGATTGACGCGGCTGGGGCGCATGCCCAAGTTGACAGGCGAATGCCTTCATTCGAAAGCCGATGACGTCATGGACCATGTCACCCTCTCCGAAGCCGAATGGCGCAAGAAGCTGACGCCCGCACAATATCACGTGCTTCGCGAGGCGGGCACCGAGCCGGCATTTGCCGGCCGCTACAACGACAACAAGGCCGACGGCGTCTATCGCTGCGCGGGATGCGGCAACGATCTGTTCGACAGCGCCGACAAATACAATTCGGGTTCCGGCTGGCCGAGCTTCACCCGGCCGATCGCGCCCGATCGCGTGACGGAGCATCAGGACACGAGCCACGGCATGACCCGCACCGAGGCCCGCTGCGCGCGTTGCGACGGGCATTTGGGCCATGTCTTCCCCGATGGGCCGCCGCCCGCCGGGCTGCGCTATTGCATCAATTCGCTCTCGCTCGATTTCCGCGGCCACGGCAACGGAGAATCGGCCGGGTAAGCGCCTTGTTCGGCGTGTGTTAAGCGGCTATCCGGCCATAGACGTTCATGGCCCGTGCGACCTCCCCCAAAAGAAAGCCGCCTCAGCGCCCCTGGCGCCGACGCCTGATCCTCGCGCTCAAGATTCTGGGCGTGCTGGCCTTGCTCGGCCTGATCGCGCTCGTCGTCACGGTGTATGTGACGCGCGCGCAATTGCCGAGCTACGAGCAGCTCAAATCTTCGCCCAACGGCCAGATGATCCGCGTCCATGCCGCCGACGGGACGGTGATCGTGTCGCTCGGCCCGAGCTACGGCGAATGGCTGAGCTACGACGAGATCCCGCGCGTGATGCGCGAGGCGACCGTCTCTGTCGAGGATCGCCGCTTCCGCTCGCACATCGGCATCGATCCGATCGGCGTCGCGCGCTCGATCAAGCTGATGATCGAGAATTGGGGCACCGACCGCCGCATCCAGGGCGCCTCGACGATCACCCAGCAGGTCGCGCGCACGATCTTCCTGTCGAACCGCTACACGCTGTCGCGCAAGATCAAGGAGGCGATCCTCGCGCTCGCGCTGGAAAGCAAGTTCTCGAAGAACCAGATTCTCGAACTCTACATGAACAAGGTCTATTATGGCGGCGGCGCCTATGGCGTCGATGCGGCCTCGCGCAAGTTCTTCGGGCATAGCGCGCGGCAGCTCAGCCTTGCCGAAGCGGCGGTGATCGCCGGGCTCGTCAAGGCGCCGTCGCATTATTCGCCGACCGCCGATGCCGAGGCCGCGATCGGGCGCGCGGGCGTCGTCCTGAAGCTGATGGCGGAGACCGGCGCGATCACGCCCGAGCAGGCCGCCGAGACCGATCCCGCCACGGTCGAGCTCGTCCCCGAGCCGCATCAGAACAGCGTGCGCTATTTCACCGACTGGGCGCTCCCCCAGCTCGAGATGCTGATCGACGAGAACACCGCGCCGCTCGACGTGTGGACGACGCTCGATCTCTCGATGCAGCGCGCCGCCGACGCGGCGATCCGCGCCAACGTGCCGAAGGGCGCGCAGGGCGCGCTCGTCGCGATCGACCGGGACGGCGCCGTGCGCGCGATGGTGGGCGGCAAGGATTACGTCTCGTCGATCTACAACCGCGCGACGACCGCGATGCGCCAGCCAGGCTCGTCGTGGAAACTCTTCGTCTATCTCGCCGCGCTCGAGGCGGGCTATCGCCCCGACGACATCGTGGTGGACGAGCCGGTGACGATCGACGGCTGGAGCCCGCGCAACGATTCGGGCCATTTCTCCGGCCCGATGAAGGTGCGCACCGCGCTTGCCTATTCGGTCAACACGATCGCGGCCAAGCTCGGCAACGAAGTCGGCTTTCACACCGTCGCCGACATGGCGCGCCGCTTCGGCATCACGACGCCGATCGACACCACGCCCGCAATGGTGCTCGGCACCTCCGAGGTGCACCTGATCGACATGACGCGCGCCTTCGCCAGCGTCGCCAACAAGGGCGTCGCCGTCACACCCTTCGGCATCACCAAGGTGACCGCCAACGGCGCGACGATCTATAGCCACGAGGTCGATCGCAGCCATGTGCTCGTCGCGCCTTATGTCGCCGCCGAGATGACCGACCTGCTCCAGACCGCGGTCGCGACCGGCACCGGCCGCGCGGCGCAGATCGGCCGGCCGGTCGCGGGCAAGACGGGCACCACCACCTCGAACAAGGACGGCTGGTTCCTGGGCTTTTCGAGTGGACTCACCACCGGCGTATGGATGGGCAAGGACAATGCCGATCGCGTGCCGGGCCTTTCCGGCGGCCACGCGCCGGCGCGCGCCTGGCACGATTTCATGATCAAGGCGGTCGCCAAGCGCCCGGTCGAGAAGTTCGATACCGAGGTCACATTACCCGAATGGCAGTTGGAACCCGACGAGGAGACCTATTTCGGTGCACCCGATAACGGGTTCATGGTCGACGAGAACGGCTATCCAATCGGGCCGGGCACCTATCCGGGCGATTATCCCGCCGACACCTATCCGCCGCCGCAGGGCTATCCCGACGCCTATCCGGGCGGCGTCTATCCGCCGCAGGGGAGCCAATATCCGCCCGAGCAGATGCCGGGGGATTCGGGTACGACCACGGCGGAAGATCCACGTCTGCGCTATCCGCCGGGCCGACAGCCCGTTGCGCCGCCGGCCGAGCAGCTCGATCAGGACTGGATGGATCGCGTGCTCGGCCGGACGCCCGAACCGCGTGCGACACCGACGCCGGGCCGCACACCGGTGCCCGCACGACCGAGCGGGCCTCAGGAGCCACGGCCGATCCAGTGAAGCGCGGCACCGTGCGCGCGCAGCCATGCGCGTGCCGGCCCCGAATCCTCACCGTACAGCTCGGCGACGAGCGCGTGAAAGGCGGGGCCGTGATGCATGTGGATACGGTGCGCGACCTCGTGCGCCACGGTCGCGCGGCGGACGAAAACGGGGGCGAGGATCAGCCGCCAGCTATAGCGGATCGCACCGGTCGCCGAACAGCTTCCCCAGCGTCCGCGCGGATCGCCGAGCGACACGCGCACGACGGCGACACCGGCACGATCGGCGTAGAAGGCGGTCTCCTCGCTCAGCATGTGCAGCGCCTCGCCGCGCAGCCATGCCGTGACCCGCCGCGCCAACCCGTCGACAGGGCCGCCGCAGACGAGGCGGGCGTCTTCGCGAACGACCCGCCGCGGCGCATCGGCGCGCCAGTCGATCGCCAGTTCGCCGTCACCGAAGGGGAACGACGCCCCCGGCACGAACGGCCGCGCCGCCGGCAGCCGCGCGCGCTGGCCTTCGATCCATGCCCGCTGCGTTTCGGCCCAGCGCAGCGCCGCCTTGGCGGAAGCACGGGGCGGCAGCGTAAGGCGCGCCTGGCCGGTGGCGGGATCGACGGAAAGCTTTGCGCGCCGCGCCCGGGAATGACGGACGACATGGATGGCGCCGGACGCGTCAGGACGGGTCGACATTCAGTTCTGGCGGCCTGCAAATGGCGGCTTTCCGTGCTTCCAGTGCGCACGGACCTGTAGTCCGCTGCGCGCCGGGTCACGGAATACCATCATTTTCGGCTCGCCATCTCCTGAATGTCGATCCATCCTAGACCTCGCGATCGACGAGATGATGTTCGAGATCGCCCGCATCGTCCTCCGAGATCGTCCAACCGCGTACCGATTGGCCCGCGCGGTGCACCGCCTCGGAATCGCCGCACACCAGATGATGCCACTCGGGCAGCGGCTTGCCCGCAGCGCGCAGGCGATAGGCGCAGGTCGCGGGCAGCCAGTCGATCGCCTCGACATTGCCGGCATTGAGGCGCACGCATTCGCTCACATAAGCATGGCGATGGCGATAATCGGAACAGCGGCCGCTCTTCCGGTCGAGCAGGCGGCACGCGACATTGGTCGCCATCAACTCGCCGGTCTCCTCGTCCTCCAGCTTGTGGACGCAGCATTTGCCGCAGCCGTCGCACAAGGCCTCCCATTGCGCGCGGTCGAGCCTTGCCAGCGGCACATCCTCCCAGAATCGCCCGGTCATGTCGCCCAGCGTTCGATCTCTTCGGCGACGGCCTCGGGCGATTGATCGACCGGAAGCAGCGCCAGCGGCTTGCCGTCCGGGCTCATCAGATAGGCCTGGCGGGTGTGGTTGACGAGGTAGCCGCCGCCCGGCTCGGGCGGCTCCGCCTTGTAGTAGACGCCGTATTCCCTGGCCACCTTGGCGATGACCTGCGGATCGCCGGTCAGGCCGAGCAGCCGCGGATAGAAGGCATCGGTGAATTCCTTGAGCACGACGGGCGTATCGCGCGCCGGATCGACCGTCACGAAGATCGGCTGGATCTTCGCCGAAAGCGCCGGATCCCGTTTGTCGAGCAGCCGCATCGCGCCGCCCAGATTCTGCATGTCCATCGGGCAGACGTCCGGGCAGAAGGTATAGCCGAAATAGATGATCCGATACTCGCCGGCGAAATCGGTGTCGCGCACCTGCTCGCCATTCTCGCCGACCAGCATGAATGGCCCGCCGATCCGCGCACCGGCAAGCGGCGCGCTCGCGGCGGCGTTGCCGGCCGTATCGGATTGCGGGGAACAGGCCGAAACCGTCAGGATCGCGGCCAGCGAAAGGGCGCGGAGCAACTCGTTCATGGCGGGGCCAGCCATGATCTGTTAGAGCGGGCGGCGCAAGGGCAAGAAACAGGGAGCATCATGTCGGTTGGTTTCGCTCGCACGATGATCGCGGGCCTGTTGCTCGCATGGGCAAGCACCGCGGGCGCGCAGCTCAATTATTCGGATAGCTACAAGTTCCTCCAGGCGGTCAAGGACGCGAAGGGGCAGGAAGTCACCGACATGCTCGCCCGGCCCGGCGCGAGCGTGATCAACGCGCGCGAGCGCAAGACGGGCGAAGGCGCGCTCCACATCGTCGTCAAGCGTAACGATCCCACCTATACCCGCTTCCTGCTGGAGCATGGCGCCGACCCGGACATCCGCGACAATGCGGGCACGACGCCGCTGATGCTGGCGGTGACGCAGAACGAGCCCGCCTGCGTCGAGGCGCTGCTCGCGCACCATGCCGATCCCAACGTCGCCAACGACAATGGCGAGACGCCGCTGATCCGCGCCGTGCAGATGCGCAATCTCGGCCTCGTCCGCACGTTGCTCAAGGCCGGCGCCGATCCCGATCAGGCCGATCATCTCGCCGGCATGTCGGCACGCGATTATGCCCGCAACGAACGCCGCTCGCCCGCCTTGCTCGAGGCGATCGAGAACACGCAGCGTCCGGGCCGCCAAGCCGTTTCCGGCCCCACGCTCTAACCCGGCGGGTTACAGCAGCGCGGCCGCCTCGGGATCGAGCGTGCCGATCAGCCGGCGCCCGGCGCGCCGCGCGAAGGCGAGCGTGCAGCGCTTGCGCACATGCGCGGGCAGTGAGACCGCGGCCGCCTCGCGCACGATCGCCGCGTCGTAGCGGTCGGCGACGATCAATCCGGCGCGTTCGGGAAGGAAATCGGCGCGATCGAGCGGGCTCGCGTCGAAACCCGCGGGCAGCGCCCAGAAGAAGCGGTCGCAATGGTCGAGATAGTCGGTCCATTTCGCATCGCCGAGCAGATCGGCGCGCGCCACCTTGATCTCGACGATCACGATCCGCCCCCTGGCATCGAGCGCCATCAGGTCCGCGCGCCGCCCGCCGTCGAGCGGCACCTCGCCCATCGCGATCATGTCGTGCCGCAGCAACAGCCGCGTCACGCCGCGCGCGACATCGGCCGCGCACAACGGCGATTCGGGATCGTCGATGCAGGACGCGGGCGGCTCGATCATGCCCGCCTTTCTAGAACAGGAGGCGAACGGCGCCAAGCCGTCCGCCCATATCCTGCTCTCAGCGATAAAAGACGTGGTGCCCGATCGTGGCGACCTCGGCCCTGCCCCAGCCGGGGCGCACACGCTTGGCGTGGAAGAAGAGCGCGTCGGGCGCAGGATCCTTCTTCCAGCCATCCGCCATCGCGATCTGCGCGACCGCCATCGCGGTGCGATAGGCCTTGCGGCTGTGATCGATCGGCGGGATTCGGCCATGGCGGACGAACGAGAACTGGCCCCGCTGCGTCACCACGCCGCAGATGGTGGACGGGAACCGGCCCGATTCGACGCGGTTCATGATGACGTTGGCGACGGCGAGCTGGCCCGAAAGCGGCTCGCCCTTCGATTCGAAATAGATCGCGCCGGCGAGGCAGGCGAGTTCAGGATCGACATCTGCCGGCATATCCTGCGCGGCGACCGCCTGGGCGAGCGTCGCATGGGCGGCGTCCGCCTCGATCTCTTCGGGCGGAATGAACTGCACATGGATGCCGTCTGGCTGAGGCACGGGATTGGTGGCCGGGATCGTCGCGGTGCCGGTCTTCGGAACCGTGACCGAGCCCGAGACGTTGGGAAGGTCCGATGCGGTGCTCGGCCCGTCGGATGCCGCCTTGACCGGCTCCGACGCGGCACCGGGCGCGGCGAGGCTGCCGATACCGCCCACACAAAGAGAGAACGCCGCGAAAGCCGCGACGCGCTGGAACATCGTCATTGATCACGAAACGAATGCGGTTGGCCCGCGGTCGGAATCGTTCATTCTGTCGATCCGCCGGGTCACCCCCCGACTGCGTCACCGGCGGTCTCTGACCCCGACGGCACAACGCGTCCTTTTCTATCGCCGATGCTCTTGATTGTGCGGCGCAAAAGAGTCAACGCCCGAGGATCGTTTCAGCGGCGAACCGTTCTGCCGTCGCGATATCCAGTTCGATCACCCACAAATCGGGGTCGGATCGGCGGCGACGTGCCCAATAATCTGAAATTTCTTCTTCATTGTCAGGGTTTTGCGGCCCCGAAGCGATCAAGGTTTCGGTGCCGTCGAAACCATATCCCCGCTCCAGAAATCGCGGATTCGCGCCGTTCTCGCGTGCCAGAACGAGAATGGAACCTGCCTGCGCATCGCCCTTGGCGAGCACCATGCCCAGCCCGCCCGAATCGTTCACCCGGCGAAGCAGCGCGCTGACGACGACCCCGCTCGGCAGCCGCGCGCTCATGGCTCCGCACGATAGCCGGGCAGCGTCGCGAGTGGGATGCGCGAGCGCATGAAGGTGCCCGTGCCGCGCGCTGCCTCCTCGCCCTCGGCGTCGATCAACCGCGCCTCGGCGACGAACACGCGTCGCTGACCGCTCACCCAACGTCCTTCGGCGGTGACCGGGCCTTCGCGGAGCGGCTTCGTAAAAAGCAGGTTGAACGCCGTCGTCAGCAGGAACCGATCGGTGACGAGGCTGTTCGCCGCGTAGAAGGCGGCGTCGTCGAGCATCTTGAAATAGCCGGTGCCGTGCGCCGCACCGGCCGCATGGAAATGCTTCCGCTCGATCCGGAACGTGATGCGCGAAACGCCTGGCGCGACGATCTCGAGCCGCGATTCGAACAGGCTGTTGATCGGCGCGGCGTCGTAGAGCGATTCGAGCGCGCGGAAATGCGCGGCCTCGCCCGCCGGCGTGTCAGGCGGCATCGCGCGTTTCGGTGTCGGTCAACAGCGCATAAAGCGCGTCAGGCGAGCCCGACCCGCGCAGTTTCGCGACGAATGCGCGATCGCGCAGGCTGCGCGAGACACGCGCGAGCGCCTTCAGATGATCGGCGCCGGCTTGGGGGGGGGAGAGCAGCATGAAGGAGAGATCAATGGGGAGATCGTCGATCGCCTGATAATCGACCGGCTGCGCGAGTTGCGCAACGACGCCCACGACCCGTTCGAGCCCCTCGACGCGGCCGTGCGGGATCGCGATTCCGCCGCCGAATCCCGTCGAACCGAGCTTTTCGCGTTCCAGAAGCGTTTCGACGACGATCGCGGCATCGAGGCCGTAGGCGGTTGCCGCCGCGCCCGCGAGTATCTGGAGAAGATGCTTCTTGGTGGGAGCCGACACGCGCGCGAGCACGGCGTCGGGATGGAGCAGATCACTGAAATCGGTCATCATGCTTTCAGCCTAGCATGGGCGAGGCGCGCCTCAAATCGATCGACGGGCGCACCGCCGCTCAACTCGTGCGGTTGGGCTCGACCCAGCCGATCGTGCCGTCGCCGCGGCGATAGACCATGTTGTAGGCCCCCGTGCCGCTGTTGCGGAACATCAGCGCCGAGGTGTTCCTGAGATCGAGCATCATCACCGCATCGGACACGCTGGCATCGGGGATGTTGGCGCGCGTCTCGGCGACGATCAGCGGATGCTCCTCGGCGACCTCTTCCTCGCCCGAGGGTTCGGAGAAGATGGTGTAGCCCGCATTGTCATAGCCGTTGCCTTCCGCCGCGGCGAGGACCTGCCCGGCGTTCCGGTCCTTCAGGCGGCGCATATATCGTCGGAGCTGCTTTTCGATCTTGTCCGCCGCGCCGTCGAACGCGCCGTGCGCGTCGGTGCCTTCGTTGCTGCCCTTGAGCACCAGGCCCTGCATCACGTGCGCAACGATATCGCAGGTGAAGCGCGCATCGTGCGGCCCCTTCCCGAAGGTGACATGGGCGGAAAGCGCGCGGGAGAAATATTTGTCCGCAATGGCCTGAAGGCGGTCCTGGCAGTGGCTCTTGAGTGCGCCGCCGACATCGACCTGATGGCCCGAAACGCGGATATCCATGGCATTTCTCTCCAAGCTGCAAGGGAGCACGTGGGCACGCGCCCCGGCGACGTCAACCGGCCGCCCCGGTGCTCCAGAGCGGATTGACGACATCCTTCAGAAACGCCGCATGCGCGACAAGTTCCGCCTCGCTGGGCGTGAACGTGCGCGGCGGCCGCACGACGCCGGCGGCGACCGCGGCCTGCGCCGTTTCCTGCTGCCCGGCCGGTTCGGAGACGAGCCCCAGCCCGATCTGCCGTCCGCCGGTGAGTTCGACATAGACCTGCGCGAGAAGCTGCGCGTCGAGCAAGGCGCCGTGGAGCACGCGATGGCTGCGGTCGATGCCGTAGCGGGTGCACAGGGCATCGAGCGTGTGCTTGGCGCCGGGATGGCGCGTGCGCGCGATCGCGAGCGTATCGACCATCCGATCGACCGCGATCGTCACACGGCCGCAACGGCCCAGCTCGCCGTTGATGAACGAGAAATCGAACCCGGCATTGTGCGCGACCAGCGGGCTGTCGCCGACGAACTCCAGCAGGTCCTCGACCGCCTCTGCAAAGAGCGGCTTGTCGGAAAGGAAGGCGTCGGTGATGCCGTGCACCGCCTGCGCCTCGGCCGGCATGGTGCGTTCGGGATGGTAGTAAGCGTGGAAGGTGCGGCCCGTCTCGACACGGTTGACGAGTTCGACGCAGCCGATCTCGACCAGCCGGTCGCCCCCCGCAAAGCTGAGCCCCGTGGTTTCGGTATCGAACACGATTTCGCGCATGCTTGCGATTATCGCCCCTGGGCGCCCGTGAGGCAAGCGATCACGGCACGAACCTGCGCACGCGTCGCATCGAACGAACCGTCGGTCGAAATCACGAAATCGGCGCGGCGGCGCTTTTCCGCATCGGGCATTTGCCGCGCGCGAATCGCGCCGAACCGCGCCTCGGTCATCCCCGGCCGCGCGAGCACGCGATCGCGCTGGACGGCGGCGGGCGCGGAGACGACGGCGATCTTGTCGAACGCCGCCTCGCCACCCGTCTCGAACAGCAGGGGAATGTCGAGCACGACGAGCGGCGCGGCGGCGTGTTCGGCAAGGAAGACGGCGCGTTCTTCGGCGACCGCGGGGTGGACCAGCGCCTCCAATTGCCTGAGCTTCGCCGGATCGCCGAGCACCGCCTCGCCGAGCGCGGTGCGGTTCACGCCCTCCGGCCCGGTCGTGTCGGGGAATGCCGCCTCGATCTGTTCGACCAGCCGCCCGCCCGGCCCCTGCAGCCAGTGCACCGCGGCGTCGGCATCGAACATGGGCACGCCCTCGTCTGCGAACATCCGCGCGACGGTCGATTTGCCCATGCCGATCGAGCCGGTGAGGCCGAGGCGGATCATGAAGCCTGCGGGCTCCGATCCGAGGTCAGCACCGCGCGAAGCGCGTCGTCGCGCTCCCGCGGGGGTGCTGCGCCGAAGAATATCTCGAAGGCGAGCGCGGCCTGGCCGATCAGCATGTCGAGCCCGTCCACCGTCTGAAGCCCGCGGGCATGCGCGCGCGCGAGCAGATCGGTTTCGAGCGGCGCATAGACGATGTCGTAAACCAGGGCATCGTCGGGCAGCGGCGACAGATCGACGGCGAGCGGCGGCTGGCCGATCATGCCGAGCGGGCTCGTATTGACCAGCAGCGCGGCGGGCGGGAGCGTCGCGTCGAGCGGCAGCGCATCGCCCTGGAGCCCGAAGGCGGTGAGCAATGCCGCCCCCTTGAGCGGCGAGCGGTTGAGCAACGTGACGCGGCCCACCTCCATCTTCGACAGCGCGAACAGCACCGCGCGCGCCGCGCCGCCGGCGCCGATCACCACCACCGGCGCGCCCCCGAGATCCATCCCGGCGATCGGCGCGTAGAAGCCGCCCGCATCGGTGTTGGTGCCGACGAGCACGCCGTCCCGATCGCGAAACACCGTGTTGATCGCGCCGATCGACTGCCGCACGCCGCCCCGATCCTCGACGAAATCGAGTGCCGCCTGCTTGTGCGGCAGCGTGATGTTGCACCCACGCCAGTCGGGATCGTCGCGACGCTCGGCGAAGAAATCTCCCAGCCGGCCGGCGGCGACATGCGTCCGGCGATACTCGGCCTCGATTCCCAGCGCGTCGAGCCAGAAATTGTGGATCACCGGCGACTTGGACTGCGCGATCGGATCACCGATCACTTCCGCGACCATCATGACGTCAACACCCCACGCGTCCTGAGATAATCGAGCACCGGCAGCAGCGGCATGCCGAGCACGGTGAACTGGCTGCCGTCGATGCGCCGGAAGAGCTGCGCGCCCGGCCCCTCGATCCGGTAACAGCCGACGCAGCCCGAAATCGCGGGCCATTCGGCGTCGAGATATTCTTCGATGAAGCGCTCCGACAGCGGCCGCACGAGCATCTTCGCGCGATCGACGACACGCCATACCGGCCGGCCGCCTTCGGCAATCACCGCCGCGCTCACCAGATCGTGGCGCCTGCCCGACATCAGCCGCAGATGCTCGGCCGCGGCGTCCCGGCCGGCGGGCTTGTCGAGCATCGTGCCGTCCTCGAGCGCGACGAGCGAATCCGATCCGAGCACGAGCGCATCAGGATGCGCCTGCGACACCTTGACCGCCTTCAGCTCGGCGAGCGCATCGGCGAGGTTGCGCGGGGCGATCCGGTCGGCGCGCAGCGCGAGCTTGACCGACTCCTCGTCGACATTGGCGGCGACCGCCTGATACGGCACGCCCGCCGCATCGAGCATCGCACGGCGCGACGCGCTTTTCGAGGCGAGGATCAGCCTCATGCCGCCTCGCGCTCCTGCACCAACGCGATGATCGCCGCCGCCGTTTCCTCGATCGAGCGGCGCGTGACGTCGATCACCGGCCAGCCGTTGTCGGCGAACATCCGGCGCGCGAAGGTCACCTCGCGCTGCACCGCCTCGGCATCGACATAATCGGTCTCGGGCGCCTGGTTGAGCGACAGCAGCCGGTTGCGCCGCACCTGGATCAGCCGGTCGGCGCTGGTCGTCAGGCCGACCACCAACGGGTGTTCGAGGCCGAACAGCGCCGCGGGCGGCGGGCTTTCGACGACGATCGGAATGTTCGCCGTCTTGTAGCCGCGATTGGCGAGATAGATCGAGGTCGGCGTCTTGGACGAGCGCGAGACCCCGACGAGCACCACCGCGGCCTCCTCCCAATCCTCCTGCCCGATGCCGTCGTCATGCGCGATCGTGAACTGGATCGCATCGACGCGCGCGAAATAGGCGGCGTCGAGCACATGCTGGCGGCCGGGACGCGCCTTGGCCTGCTGGCCGAGCAGCGCCGACAGCGCATCGTTGACCGGATCGAGCGGCGCGATCGCGGGCAGCCCCAGCGACCGGCAGCGTTGTTCCAGGATCCGCCGCGTATTGCTGTTCACCAGCGTATAGACGACGAGCCCGGGATTCTGCGCGATTTCCTGGAGAATGCGCTCGAGATGCGCCTCGGTGCGCACCATCGGCCAGAAGTGGCGGATCGTCTCGACATCGTCATATTGGGCGAGCGCCGCCTTGGCGATGTTCTCCAGCGTTTCGCCGGTCGAATCGGACAGCAGGTGGAGGTGCAGCCGCATCACCGGGACAATATTGTGGAAAACATGGCCGCAAGCGCTAGCGCAACCGGCGCGCGCCGCCAAGCGAGCGATCGCCGGTGGACAGGCCGCGATCCATCCACAATCGCGTCCCCAGCCGCGCGTTCCCTCCACAAGCTGTGGAAAGCGGGGAACGAGGAAATCGAATCGGCGGACATATCGCCCCGCCCGCGCGTCAAGCTGTTGGCATTTCGGGCACCACCGCATAAGCCCCGGCATTCACGCGCCAACAGCATCAACATCCTTCTTGGATTCTAGAATCTATTTAAGAAGTAGGAACACCCGCCCTGCCCGGATCGCCTGAATTGAAGCCCCTGCTCGCGACGCTGAACGGTGCGCGGCAGACAGTGCCGCCGGTCTGGCTGATGCGCCAGGCGGGGCGCTATCTTCCCGAATATCGCGCGCTGAGGGAGCAGAAGGGCGGGTTCCTCGACCTCGCGACCGACCCCGACGCCGCGGCCGAGGTGACGCTCCAGCCGATCCGGCGGTTCGCGATGGACGGCGCGATCCTCTTTTCCGACATTCTGATGGTGCCGTGGGCGCTCGGGCAGGATTTGCGCTTCGAGGCGGGCGAGGGGCCGCGGCTGTCACCGCCGCTGGCCGATTCCACGCTCGAGGCGCTTTCCGGCGCGCCGGAACGGCTCGAACCCGTCTATGCGACGGTTCGCAAGGTCGCCGCCGCGCTTCCGGGCGGGACGACATTGCTCGGCTTTGCCGGCGCCCCGTGGACGGTCGCGACCTACATGGCCGCGGGGCAGGGAAGCCGCGACCAGGCCGAGACGCGCCGCCTCGCCTATCGCGATCCGCACGCCTTCGGGGCGATCATCGACGCGATCGTCGAAACCACGATCACCTATCTTTCGGGCCAGATCGACGCCGGCGCCGAGGCGGTGCAGCTCTTCGACAGCTGGGCGGGGACCCTCTCTCCCGACCAGTTCGAGCGCTGGGCGATCGCGCCCGCCGCGCGGATCGTCGCTGCGCTCCACGAGCGGCATCCCGATGTGCCGATCATCGGCTTTCCCAAGGGTGCGGGCGGCAAGCTTTCCGCCTATGCGCGCGAAACGGGGGTCGATGCGATCGGGCTGGATGAGACGGTCGATCCGGCCTGGGCCGACGCGGTGCTGCCCGAGGGGATGCCGGTGCAGGGCAATCTCGATCCGCTCGCGCTGATCGCGGGCGGCGCGGCGCTCGATGCGGGCGTGGATCGCATCCTTGCCGCCTTTACCGATCGGCCGCATATCTTCAATCTCGGCCACGGCATCCTGCCCGACACGCCGATCGGCCATGTCGAGCAGCTTCTCGCGCGCATCAGGAGGCGGGCATGATCGGATTTCTCGGCGGCGCCTATCTGTGGGTGAAGGCCGCGCACGTCATCTTCGTGATCTTCTGGATGGCGAGCATGTTCATGCTGCCGCGCTATCTGATCCATCATCAGGCCGCGCTCGGCGATCCGGCACAGGAGGCGCTGTGGATCGAGCGCGAGAAGACGTTGCGCAAGATGATCGTGACGCCCTCGATCCTCCTCGTCTGGGTGCTGGGCCTGCTGCTGGCCGCCAATATCGGGCTGTTCGACGGCCAGCCCGGCCTCGGCTGGCTTCATGCCAAGCTCGTCCTCGTGCTGATCCTCTCGGGCTATCACGGTTGGGCGGTCGGCTATTCGAAAAAGCTCGCGCGTGGCGAGGCGCGGCTGTCGACGCGCACCTTGCGCATGCTCAACGAGGTGCCCGCGCTGATCGTCGCGCTCGTCGTCATTCTGGTGATCGTCCGGCCGTTCTGACCTCTCGACGCGCGCTTGACTCGAGCGGACCCCGCACCTAATTCGCGACGACCCGGCACGCGGTGGACCGCCCGTCGTCGGCCCTCCCTTAGTTCCGTCGCTTTGTCGTCGATCGACGCACCCAAAAAGACAAAGCCCGCAACCGGACCATCTTTCAATGCATCTCAAAGACCTCAAGAAGAAGACTCCCGCCGAACTGGTCGAAATGGCCGAAGGGCTGGGGGTCGAGGGCGCTTCGACGCTCCGCAAGCAGGACCTGCTCTTCGGCATCCTCAAGGAACAGGCCGAGCAGGGCGACCAGATCATGGGGCTCGGCACGATCGAGGTGCTGCCCGACGGCTTCGGCTTCCTGCGCAGCCCCGAGGCGAACTATCTCGCCGGCCCCGACGACATCTACGTCTCGCCCAACCAGGTCCGCAAGTTCGGCCTGCGCACCGGCGACACCGTGGAAGGCGAGATCCGCGCGCCCAAGGACGGCGAGCGTTATTTCGCGCTGACGAAGCTCACCAGCATCAATTTCGACGATCCCGACGTGGTGCGCCACCGCGTCAATTTCGACAATCTGACGCCGCTCTATCCCGAGAAGAAGCTGACGCTCGATCCGCAGGATCCCACCGTCAAGGACAAGAGCGCGCGCGTCATCGACATCGTCAGCCCGCAGGGCAAGGGCCAGCGCACGCTGATCGTCGCGCCGCCGCGCGTCGGCAAGACGGTGATGCTCCAGAACATCGCCAAGGCGATCACCGACAACCATCCGGAGGTGTTCCTGATCGTGCTGCTGATCGACGAGCGGCCCGAGGAAGTCACCGACATGCAGCGCAGCGTGAAGGGCGAGGTGATCTCCTCGACCTTCGACGAGCCCGCGCAGCGCCATGTCCAGGTGGCGGAGATGGTGATCGAGAAGGCCAAACGGCTGGTCGAGCACAAGAAGGATGTCGTCATCCTGCTCGATTCGATCACGCGGCTGGGGCGCGCCTACAACACCGTCGTGCCGAGCTCGGGCAAGGTGCTGACCGGCGGCGTCGATGCCAACGCGCTCCAGCGGCCCAAGCGCTTCTTCGGCGCGGCGCGCAACATCGAGGAAGGCGGCAGCCTCTCGATCATCGCTACCGCCCTGATCGATACCGGCAGCCGCATGGACGAGGTGATCTTCGAGGAGTTCAAGGGCACCGGCAATTCGGAGATCGTGCTCGACCGCAAGGTTGCCGACAAGCGCATCTTCCCGGCGATGGACGTCGGCAAATCCGGCACGCGCAAGGAAGAGCTGCTCGTCGACAAGGCGACGCTTTCCAAGATGTGGGTGCTGCGCCGCATCCTGATGCAGATGGGCACCGTCGATGCGATGGAGTTCCTGCTCGACAAGATGAAGGATTCGAAGACCAACGAGGACTTCTTCGATTCGATGAACCAGTAGGCGCGTCAGTCCGTCTTGCCGGTCAGCGCCGCGAGGTGGCGGCGATACCGGATGGAGGCGGGATCGAGCGCCAGCGCCTTGCGCATCGCGGCGACCGCGGCGTCGTGCTTGCCGAGCGCCTCGTAGCCGTCGGCCAGGCTGTCATAGCCGTTGGGCTTGTCGGGATAGGCGCGGACGAGCAGACCGAACACCGTCACGGCATCCGCCGGACGTTCGTGCCGTAACAGATCGTAGCCGAGCTGGTTGAGGTCGCGATCGTCGATCACGTAGCGGCGCGGCTTGGCGGCAAGCTCTTGATCGAACCAGGCGCGCACCGCGGCCTCGCCCTTGCCGAGCCGGTCGGGCAAGGCCCAGATGATCGACGGCTCGACGGGCGGCACCGGCTCGCCCAGCGCCAGCGCGGCGAGCATTGCGACATGATCGTCGACGCTATCGTCCTGCGCGTTGTTGGTGAGTTGCACCAGCGTCAGATGCTGGTCGGGCAGGTAGGACAGATCGGCCTTGAAGGCGCGCCAGTCGCCGCCATGCTGGATCCGGGCGTGGCCCGCGGTGTCGGGACGCAGGCCGAAGCCCAGGCCCTCGGGCGATATCTTGCCGTTGGGCAGCGTCGCCGGTGTGGTGGCCTGCGCGTAGAGCGCGGGCGAGAGCACCCGGCCGGTGTTGAGGGCGTATTGCCAGCGTGCCAGATCGCCGACCGTCGAATAGACGCCGCCCGCCCCCTGCACGTAGAAATCGGGAATCTGGTCGTAGGGCCGGCGATCGCCCACCGGCGAATCCCGGAATCCGTAGGCGCGATTCGGGATCGGATCGTCGGCGGGCGCGCGCAGCCGGGTGTGGTCCATGCCCAGCGGATCGAACAGCGTCTTCTTGAGATACGCGCCGAAGGACTGCCCCGTCATATGCTCGACGAGCAGCGACAGCACGATATAGCCGGTGTTCGAATATTCGAAGCGCGTGCCCGGCGCGAACAAGAGCGGTTTATGCTCCTCTGCCAGCACCGAGACTGCGTCGCGCGTGGTGATCGGCGCGCTCAGATTCCCGGCGTCGAGCTGCATCCCGTAATGATCGAGTATCTCGGGGATGCCCGAGCTGTGCGACAGGAGCTGGCGGACGGTGATATCCGGATAGGGAAAGCCCGGCAGGTGCGCGGCGACGGTGTCGTCGAGCCCGAGGCGGCCGTGATCGACGAATTGCAGCACGGCCGCGGCGGTGAATTCCTTCGATATCGATCCGATGTCGAACGCGCTGTCGGCGGTCAGCGGCGTGCGCGCGGGATCGCCGGCATCACCCACCGCGCCGACGAAGATCGTCTTCCCATTGCGCGCCGCGAGATAGGCACCGTTGCAGACATGTGCGGCGTGGCAGCGATCGAGATAGACGCGGAACGCCGCCTGCGTCGTCGGGTTTCCATCCGCCGCCGATGCCGCCCCGGTTGCGAGCGATGATGCCGTGAGCGCAGCCGCGGCAAGGACAAGTGTGTTATTCATATAAATCACCTCCCGCCCATCCGTATTATTGAGATAACACACCTGTCAAGGACGCAATTGCGACTGTTCGGGGCGGAACGGCCCTGCTAGGGGGGCGCTTCAATGCCGATCTTCAACATCGCCGACGTGTTCACTGCCGCGGGGCTTGCCGCGCTGGGGCAGGTGATCATGATCGACCTCATGCTCGCGGGCGACAATGTCGTCGTGCTGGGTACGCTCGCTTCCGGCCTGCCGGCGCGGGACCGCAAGCGCGTGCTGGCGATCGGCGTCGGGATCGCGCTCGTCTGCCTCGTCACCTTTGCCTTCCTCGCGACCACCTTGCTCCATGTCGTCGGGCTGCTGTTCGCGGGCGGGCTGCTGTTGCTGTGGGTCGGGTGGAAGCTGTTCCGCGAGATTCATCCGCCCAAGGCCGCCGCACCGGTCGACGATCCGGCGACGCCGGCGATCGAAGGCGTGCCGGCGAGCAAGAGCTTCGCCAGGGCGGCGATCCAGGTCGCGCTCGCCGACCTGTCGATGAGCCTCGACAACGTGCTCGCGGTGGCGGGCGCGGCGCGCGACCATCCGACGGTGCTGTTCTTCGGGCTTGCGTTGTCGGTGACCTTGATGGCGGTCGCGGCGAACCTGATCGCGCGAATCATCGAGCGCTATCACTGGATCGCCTATGTCGGGCTCGTCGTCATTCTCTATGTCGCGGGATCGATGATCTACGACGGCTGGGTTGATCCCGAGATCGGTGTCGGCCATCTGTTCCGCGCATGGATCTGACCGCTTTTCTCACGCCCGACGCCCTGGCCGTACTGGCCGAGGTGATCATGATCGACCTGGTGCTGGCGGGCGACAATGCCGTCGTCGTGGGCACGATCGCCGCGGGGCTGCCCAAGGACCAGCAGAAGAGGGTCGTGCTCGTCGGGGTGGGCGCGGCACTGGTGCTGCGGATCCTGTTCGCGCTCGCCGCGACGCAGCTTCTCAATATCGTCGGGCTTCTGTTCGCGGGCGGGCTGCTGCTGCTGTGGGTCGCATGGAAGATGTGGCGCGAGCTGCATCATAACGGCGCGGGGGCCGAGGAGAGCGGTCTCGCGCCCGCCAAGTCGTTCGGCCAGGCGGCCTGGGCGGTCGCGCTGGCGGATGTGAGCATGAGCCTCGACAATGTGCTCGGCGTTGCCGGCGCGGCGCGCGAGCATCCGACGATCCTCGTCTTCGGGCTGGTCTTTTCGGTGGCGGTGATGGGGATCGCCGCCGGGTTCATCGCGCGCGTCATCGACCGGTATCGCTGGATCGCCTGGATCGGGCTGGCGGTGATCGTGTGGGTTGCGCTCAAGATGATCCATGCGGGGCTGGTCGATCGCGAACTGGGGTTGCTCAGCGTCTTTGCGTGAGGACCGGCCCGGCCGCGGACGAAGTTGACCAGGTTGACCGTCGTTCGACCCACGGCCGGAGCGATGACCGCGGTTTTCCGCCGATATCGACACGCGGGCGACGGGCGGGAGTCAACTTTGCCCGTGGCGCGCACGATTGTGTTGCATCGAATCCGGCTCATGGCGTTCGCTCGCGAAAGGGTGGCCCGGAGCAATGAGCGCTGCGCCTTGAACCCTGGACTCCCGCTTTCGCGGGAGAACGGGAGTTGTTGCTCGTTGCGGCGTGAATGGCCGCATCGTACCGCGGAACGGCCGTGTAGGACAGAGGCGAACGGCCGCCGGCGGTGAGCGGCTATCCCAGGTGCTCGGCGAAGAAATCCGCGGTCCGTTTGTCGGCCAGCCTTGCCGCCTCCTCGGATCGCCTCTTGCCGAACTCGGTCGCGAAGCCGTGGTCCTCGCCGGGATAGTCGCACAAGGTGACCCTGGGATGATCGTCCAGCCCTTCGTGCATCTTGCGCTGGGTTTCGGCATCGACGAAGTGATCGGCGCCCGCGATGTGGAGCATCAGCGGGTTGGCGATGGCGTGCTTTTCACCTAAAAGGTTATCGATACCCACCGCATAATAACCAACACAGGCATCCGCGTCGGTACGCGCGGCGGTCATGTAGGCGAGGCGGCCGCCGAGGCAATAGCCGACCGCGCCCACCTTGCCGTCACCGCCCAGCGCGGCGCGCGCGGCGCGGATCGTCGCCTCGATATCGCGGATTCCGGCGTCCTGGTTGAACCTGCCCATCAGCTCCAGCGCGCGCTGGAATTGCGGCTCGACATCGGGATCGAACTCGATCCCCGGCTCGAGCCGCCAGAAGAGATCGGGCGCGAGCGCGAGATAGCCGGCCTCGGCGAGCCTGTCGCACTTGCGCCGGATGCCGGCATTCACGCCGAAAATCTCCTGGATGACGATAATCGCCGCGCGGGGCGTGCCGCTCGGGCGGGCGCAATAGGCGGCGAAGCTGCCCTCGCCGTCGAGCGGCGTGATCGTCAGCATCTCGGTCATCCTCATTCTCCTGTGACGCGGCGTTCGTGGTCGAGCAGCCATTGCTTGGTGGCGGGGCCGTCGCCGGCCGAATAGGCACCGAGCGCGCCGCCCGCGGCGAGCACGCGATGGCACGGTACGACGACGGGGAAGGGGTTGCGCGCGCACGCCTGGCCGATGGCGCGCGGGCTCGATCCCGCGATCCGGGCGAGCGCGCCGTAGCTCATCGTCTCGCCGAAGCCGATGCCGATCATCGCGTCGCGCAGCGCCTGGCCGCGCGGCGTGGCGGCGGGGACGAGCGGAAGATCGAAGCCGGTGCGCTTGCCCGCGAACCATTGGGCGAGCTGTTCCGCCGCCGCGCGCACGGCCTCGGCATGGCCCGCCGCCGGCGCCGCCTCGCGATCGATCGCCACGCGCGTGATCGCGCGATCGTCGCCGGTGATCCGCACCGCGCCGATCGGCGTTGCGATCACCGCCTCGTCCTGCGCATACATGGCCGAAACTGTGCAGCGACGGCGCGGCGAGCGCAAGCGGAGACGGCCATGAAGATCAATATCGAAATCGATTGCACGCCCGAGGAGGCGCGCCGGGTGATGGGATTGCCCGACCTGACGCCGCTTCACGATCAATATGTGGCGGCGATGGGCGACATGATGGACCCGAAGGCGCATCCCGAACTGATCGAGCAGATGATGAAGAGCTGGGCGCCGATGGGCGAGGGCGCGATGACGTTCTGGCGGCGGATGTTCGAGGCGGGCAATGGCGCCAAGGGCGGCTGACACGATCGTCGCGCTGTCCAGCGGAGCGCCGCCCGCCGCGATCGGAATCGTGCGCCTGAGCGGGCCGCGTGCCTTCGCGGCGGCCGAGGCGCTCGCAGGCACGCTGCCGCCCGCGCGGCAGGCGGCGGTGCGGGCGCTGCGATCGGCCGAGGGGGACGTTCTCGACCGGGCGCTGGTGCTGGCGTTTCGCGGGCCGGCGACCGCGACCGGCGAGGATGTGGTCGAGTTGCATTGCCATGGCGGGCGCGCGGTGGTGCGCGCGGTCGAGGCGGCGCTGGTCGCGCAGCCGGACGTGCGGCGCGCCGAGCCGGGGGAGTTCACGCGCAGGGCGCTCGGGACGGGACGGATCGACCTTGCCGAAGCGGAAGGGCTTGCCGACCTGCTCGCCGCCGAGACCGAGGCGCAGCGCCGCGCGGCGATGGCGTCGGTCGAGGGGGCGGTGAGCCGTGAAGTGGGGGGATGGACGACGCGGCTGCTGGCGCTTGCCGGGCAGGTCGAGGCGGCGCTCGACTTTGCCGACGAGGCCGATGTCACGGTCGATCTCGATCCCGTGATCGCCGATGCGCGCGCGCTTGCCGCCGATATCGCGCGGGTGCTCGACAACCCGCCGGTCGAGCGGTTGCGCGATGGGGTGCGTGTCGTGCTCGCGGGCGCACCGAACAGTGGAAAATCGACCTTGCTCAATGCGTTGGCGGAGCGGGAAGCGGCGATCGTCTCGCCGATCTCGGGCACGACGCGCGACCGGATCGAGGTGCCGGTGATGCGTGACGGCATCGCCTGGCTGTTCACCGATACGGCGGGGCTGCTCGAGGCGAGCGACGATCCGATCGAGGCGATCGGCATCGGCCGCGCGCGCGAGGCGATCGCGGCGGCCGATATCGTGCTGTGGCTCGACGACGCGCCGCCGCCCGAGGGCGCGCTCGCCGTCCATGCGCGCGCCGATGCGCCGGCGCGGGCCCCGGCGCCGGCGGGGCGGCTGGCGGTCTCGGCGCGGACGGGAGAGGGGATGGGCGCGCTCTGGGCGGCGCTCGCGGGACGCGCGCGGACGCTGCTGCCGCGGCTCGACCGGCTCGTGCTCAACGCGCGTCAACGCGACCTCTGCCGCGCGGCGCATGACGAGCTGGCGGGACTCGCGCCCGAAACCGATCCCTTGCTGGTCGCCGAGCATCTTCGCCGGGCGCGCATCGCCTTCGACCGGATCACCGGCGCCGCGGATGTCGAAGACATGCTCGACGCGCTGTTCGGGCGTTTCTGCGTCGGCAAGTGACGTGTTCCACGTGGAACGCTTTGACTTTGGCGGCCGCCCGGCATAGCGGCGGCGCCATGCATTGCTTCGACGTCATCGTCGTCGGCGGCGGACATGCCGGCACCGAGGCCGCGGCCGCGGCCGCGCGGCGGGGCGCGCGCGTCGCGCTGCTGACGTTCGACGCGGCGACGTTGGGCGCGATGTCGTGCAATCCGGCGATCGGCGGACTGGGCAAGGGGCATCTGGTTCGCGAGGTCGATGCGTTTGACGGGCTGATCGGCCGCGCGGCCGATGCGGCCGGTATTCACTATCGCATGCTCAACCGCAGCAAGGGCGCGGCGGTGCAGGGGCCGCGCGTGCAGGCCGACCGCCGGCGCTACGCGGCGGCCGTGCAGGCGATGCTCGCGGAGCAGCCGGGGCTTTCGGTGGTCGAGGGCGAGGCCGTCGGGCTCGATGTCGCGCGGGGGAGGGTGTGCGGCGTCGCGCTGGCCGATGGGTCGCGGCTCGCCGCGCGCGCGGTGGTGCTGGCGACGGGCACCTTTCTCGGCGGGCGGCTGTTCTGCGGCGAGGAACGGCGCGAGGGCGGGCGCACGGGCGAGCGCGCGGCGACGGCGCTGGGCGTGCAGCTTCGCGATCTCGGCCTGCCGATCGCGCGGCTCAAGACCGGAACGCCGCCGCGGCTCGACGGGCGCACGATCGACTGGGCGGGGCTGGAGCGCCAGCCGTCCGACGCCGAATATTGGACGATGTCGCCGATGAGCGCGTGCCGGGCGCTACCGCAGCTCGCCTGCGTCGTGACGCGGACCAACGCGCGCACGCACGATATCATTCGCGCGAATCTCGATCGGTCGCCGCTCTTTTCGGGCGCGATCGAGGCGCAGGGGCCGCGTTACTGCCCCTCGATCGAGGACAAGATTCACCGCTTCGGCGATCGCGACGGGCATCACGTCTTTCTCGAACCCGAGGGGCTGGACGACGCGCTCGTCTATCCCAACGGCATTTCGACCTCGCTGCCGGCCGACGTTCAGCGCGCGATCGTCGCGAGCATTCCGGGGCTGGAGCGCGCGCGGATCGTGGTGCCCGGTTATGCGGTCGAATATGATCATATCGATCCGCGCGCGCTGGGGCCGACGCTGGCGACCGAGGCGCTGCCGGGCCTGTTCTGCGCGGGGCAGATCAACGGGACGACCGGTTACGAGGAAGCGGCGGCGCAGGGGCTGGTTGCGGGGATCAATGCCGCGGCCCATGCGCGCGGCCTCGCGCCGCTCGTCCTCGATCGCGCCGATTCGTATATCGGCGTGATGATCGACGATCTCGTGCTGCAGGGGATCACCGAGCCGTATCGGATGCTCACCGCGCGCGCCGAATACCGGTTGCGGCTGCGCGCCGACAATGCCGAGACGCGGCTGGGCGGGATCGCCAAGGCGATTGGCTGCCTGGGGGTGGCGCGGCGTGCGCATCTTCGCCGCCGCCGTGCGCAGCGCGAAACGATCGATCGCGCGCTTGCCGGGGCGATCACGCCCGCGGCGATGGCCGCGCGCGGGGCGCCGGTGGGGCAGGACGGGGTTCGCCGCTCGGGCGCCGAATGGCTGCGTTTCGCGGGCGTGACCTTCGGCCATGTCGTGCCCGAGGGCGTGGAGGCCGATCCGGCGATCGTCGCCGAGGCGATCGAGGACGCGCGCTACGCGCCCTATCTCGAACGCCAGGCGGCCGAGGTCGCGGATATGCGGGCGAGTGACGCGATTCTCCTCCCGGCCGGTTTCGACTATGGCGCGGTGCACGGGCTTTCGATCGAAATGGTCGAGCGGCTCGATGCGGCACGGCCGGCGTCGCTCGGCGCGGCCGGGCGGCTGCGGGGGATCACCCCGGCGGCGTTGTCGGCGATCCTGCTTCATCTCCGGCGCCGGGCGGCGGCGTGACCGAGGAAGAGGCCCGGGAGCAGATACGCGACCGCTTCGGCGTTCCACGTGAAACGGCGGTGGCGCGGTTCTGCGATCTCGTCCGCGCCGAATCGCAGCACCAGAACCTGATCGCGGCCTCGACGCTCGACACCATCTGGTCGCGCCATGTGCTCGATTCGGCGCAATTGCTCGATTGGGCGGGTAAGGGCGGCGGGGCGTGGCTCGATATCGGCACGGGCGCGGGATTTCCGGGCATGATCGTCGCCTTGTTGACGGAGCGCACGGTGACGCTGTGTGAGCCGCGCAAGCGGCGAGCGGCGTTTCTCCAGGAGGCGGTGGAGGCGCTGGGCGTTGCCGGGCGTGTCACCGTCGTTGCCAGGAAGGTGCAAGGAATTACAGGACGTTACGCGGTCATCTCGGCGCGCGCGGTTGCGGCGCTTCCCGATTTGCTCGCCGCCGCGCATCATTGCGCGACGCGCGAGACGCGGTGGGTGCTGCCCAAGGGCCGGCGCGCGCGCGAAGAGGTGGCATCCGCGCGCAAGGCGTGGCATGGTTCGTTTCACGTGGAACGCAGCGTGACCGATCCGGACGCGCTCATCGTCGTGGCGAGAGGCGTATACCCCCGATGACCTCGATCGCGGTCGCAAATCAGAAGGGCGGAGTCGGCAAGACGACCACCGCGATCAATCTTGGAACCGCGCTGGCCGCGGTGGGGATGCGCGTGCTGCTGGTCGATCTCGATCCGCAGGGCAATGCATCGACGGGGTTGGGGATCACGCGCGGCGAGCGGCGCGTTTCGACCTATGATCTGCTGATCAACGATGTGTCGCTGCGCGAGGCGGCAGTGGCCTCGCGGGTGCCGCGGCTCGATATCGTGCCATCGACCGAGGATCTGTCGGGCGCGGAGATCGAGCTGGTCGATTACGATGCGCGCACGCACCGGCTCGACCGCGTGCTCACCGGCCATGACGGGCCGTGGGACGTGATCCTGATCGATTGCCCGCCCTCGCTCGGGCTGCTGACGCTCAACGCGATGGTGGCCGCCGATTGCCTGCTGGTGCCGCTCCAGTGCGAGTTCTTCGCGCTCGAAGGGCTGAGCCAGCTCCTCAACACGGTGGAGCGCATCCGATCGCGCTTCAATCCGGGATTGTCGATCCTGGGCGTGGTGCTGACGATGTACGACCGGCGCAACCGGCTGACCGAGCAGGTCTCCGACGATGTGCGCGCGGTGCTGGGGCGGGTCGTGTTCGAGACGGTGATTCCGCGCAACGTGCGGCTTTCGGAGGCGCCGAGCCATGGTGTCCCGGCGCTGATCTACGACCATCGCTGCGCGGGATCGGAGGCATATATGGCGCTCGCGCGCGAATTGATCGGGCGGCTTCCCAAGCCGGCCAAGGCGGCATGAGCGAGGGCGCGCGCAAGGCCCGTCCGGGGCTCGGCCGCGGGCTCTCGGCGCTGATGGGCGACATCGCGCAGGAGGCGCCGGTGACGCCGGGCGCCGCCGCGAGCGTGACCGGCATCCGCACCTTGCCGGTCGCCTCGCTCGCGCCGCACCCCGATCAGCCGCGCCGCACCTTCGACGAGGACGCGCTCGACGAGCTGGCGCGGTCGATCGCGGCGCGCGGGCTGATCCAGCCGATCGTCGTCCGCCCGCACGGCCATGATTACCAGATCGTCGCCGGCGAGCGCCGCTGGCGCGCCGCACAGAAAGCGAGATTACACGAAGTTCCTGTAATCGTTCGTGATTTCGACGATGCGGAGACGCTGGAGATCGCGCTGCTGGAAAATATCCAGCGCGAGGACCTCAACGCGATCGAGGAGGCCGAGGCCTATCGCAAGCTGATCGACGAGTTCGGCCACACGCAGGAGGCGCTGGGCAAGCTGGTTCACAAGTCGCGCAGCCATATCGCGAACCTGATGCGGCTGCTCGACCTGCCCGAGCCGGTGCGCGCGCATGTCGCGGCGGGAAGGCTGAGCATGGGCCAGGCGCGGGCGTTGATCGGCGCGCGCGATCCGGAGGCGTTGGCACGCGAGGTGATCGACCGGGACCTTTCGGTGCGCGAGACCGAGAAGCTCGCGCGCGCCGTGAAAGGCGGCGCCGCGCCGCGCGAGCGGCCCGAGAAGAATGCCGACATCGCCGCGCTCGAACGGCAATTGGGCGATCTGATTGGGCTCAAGGTGGCGATCAGCCACGGCGCGAAGGGTGGCACGCTGACGCTCGCTTATTCGACGCTCGATCAGCTCGACATGGTGTGCCAGCGGCTGAGCGGGGAGGGGATCTGACGCGCTTCACGAGGTCGCGGGCCCGAGGGTGTACGTCAGTGCTGGAAACCTGGGTTCCTAGAGCAACGAGCCTTAAATCAGAACCGTTCGTCCCCGGACTTGATCCGGGGTTGTCGAAGCACCGTCCTTTTCCCGCCGTGGAAAAGAAAAACGGCCCTGCAGGAAGACATTACCGGTTGCGCGCAGCCAGCCGGGCGACCGCGAGAAAGGCATGCTCCGCGAGCACGTCGCCCGCGGTGGCCGGCGCCATGATCGCGCGTTCGGCGGCGCGGATGCGTGAAATGGCGTCGTCGATCCGCGCGGGCGGCCAGGCGCGAATCGCGCGGCGGGTCGCCTCCTTTTCGCGGAAGAAGACGCGGTTGCGCTCCATCACCGCATCGATGCCGGCGCCCGCATCGGTTTCGGCGCGCAGCTCCGCGATCGTCATCAGCCGGCGCACGAGGCCGCGCAGCAGCGGGATCGGCGAGACGCCCGCGTCGGTGAGGCGCGCGAGTTCGGGGCCGATTGCCGCGACATCGCCCGCCACCGCAGCGGCGATCGCGCGGCTCATCTCGGCCTCGCCCAGATCGGCGCCGATCGCGTCGAGCGCGGCGTCGTCGATCTCTGCCGGGCGATCGGGCGCGGCGTCGAGATAGAGCGCGATCTTCTCGATCTCTCGCGCGACGATCGCGCGGTCGCCGCCGCTCGCATTGGCGAGGCGGCGCGCGGTGTCGCCGGTGGTGCGAAGGCCGTGGTCGCGCGCGATCTGTGCCACCATGCGGTCGGCATCGGCCCCGTCGGGCACGTAGCAGGCGAACGCCATGGCGCGTGGGGAGCCCTGCGCCAGCTTGACGATCCTGGCGCTCGTCTTGACCCCCGGCGCGATCGCGACCACCGGATTGCCCGCCTGCTCGGCATCGAGCAGCAGCGAGAGCGCTTCGAGCGTCTCCTCGCCCGCGCCCGAGACGCGGATGTGCCGTGCGCCGCCGAACAGCGAGATCGAGGCGGCCTCGTCGGCGAGGCGGCCGGGGTCGCTCCTGAGTGTGTTGCTTTCGATGTCGATCCGTTCCGCCTCCGGCCCCATCGCACGGGCGAGCCGCTGCGCCAGTTCGGCGGCACCCGCTTCGTCCGGCCCGTGGAGGAGATAGAGGCGGATGTCGGTCCCCGGCGCGTCGAGTGCGGCGCGGAGCTGGTTGGCGTTGGCCTTCACCGGCTCTCGCGCGGCGCGCGCGCATAGGTCGCGATCCGCGTCACGATCTGGTCGGCGACGATCTCGGAAAGTCGCTCGAGCGCGCTCTCCTCGGCCGCGATCGTCGCATATTCGGAGCCGACGACATCGACGCCGGCATCCGACCCGGCGGTGTCGTCGATCACCACCTTGTCGCCGTCGAGCGCGACGAGCTGATAGCGCGCGCGCAAGCTCCGCCGCTCGCGCGTCACGCTATCGTCGCGGCGCACGCCGAGGCCGGTAATGTCGTCGTCGAGCGTGATATCGAGCCGGTAGAGCGGCGCTGCGCCGCCGGCATCGGGAAGCCGGTCGCGCACCGCATTGGCGACGAGCCAGCCCGACTTGCCCGGAATCGGCGCCACCTCGACGCGCGACAAGGTGGTCGCGACCGTGCCCGAGCCGCCGCCCGAATAAAGCGGGTGGAGCCCGCATCCGCCCAGGGACAGCAGCATCAGGGCGGCCGCGCCCCTCATGCGACGAGGTTGACCAGCCGGTCGGGCACCACGATCACCTTGCGCGGCGGCTTGCCGTCGAGCAGGCGCACGATCTTGTCGCTGGCGAGCGCGGCGGCCTCGACATCCGACCGGTCGGCGCCCTTGGGGAGCAGCAGCGTGTCGCGCAGCTTGCCGTTGATCTGCACCGCGATCGTCACCTCGTCCTCGACCAGCAAGGCGGGATCGACCTCGGGCCAGGCGGCATCGGCGATCAGCCCCGTTTCGCCCGCCGCGGCCCATGCCTCTTCGGCGACATGCGGCACCATCGGCGCGACGAGCCGCATCAGCGTGCGGATCGCCTCGGCGCGCGAGGCCGAGGCGGGCGCCTTCTCGATCGCGGCGGCGAGCGCGTAGATCTTGGCGACGGCCTTGTTGAACGACAGCGCCTCGATATCGGCCGCGACGCCCGCGATCGTCTGATGAAGCTTGCGGTCGAGCGCGGCATCCCGCGCATCGCCTTCGACCGATCCCTGTTCGTCGAATAGCCGCCACAGCCGCTGGACGAAGCGCCACGCGCCTTCGATCCCCGCCTCGCTCCACGGCAGATCGCGCTCGGGCGGCGAATCGGAGAGCATGAACCAGCGCACCGCGTCGGCGCCGTACTGGTCGACGATCGGCCCCGGATCGACGGTGTTCTTCTTCGATTTGGACATTTTCTCGACACGGCCCGCCTCCACCGGCTGCCCCGTCGCGATCTCCACACCGTCCTTCACCTCGGCGGGCGAGAGCCAGCGCCCGTCAGCGGCGCGGTAGGTTTCGTGCGTTACCATGCCCTGGGTGAAGAGGCCGGCGAAGGGCTCGGCGATGTCGAGCATGCCGATATGTTTCAACGCGCGCGTCCAGAAGCGGGCGTAGAGCAGGTGCAGGATCGCATGCTCGACCCCGCCGATATACTGACCGACGGGGAGCCATTTCTCGGCGACCGCCTTGTCGAACGGCCTGTCGTCGGGCTGGCTGGCGAAGCGGATGAAATACCAGGACGAATCGACGAAGGTGTCGAGCGTGTCGGTCTCGCGCACCGCGTCCCCGCCGCAGCGCGGGCAGGCGGCGTGCTTCCAGTTCGGGTGCCGGTCGAGCGGGTTGCCGGGGATGTCGAAGGCGACGTCCTCGGGCAGCACGACCGGAAGCTGGTCTCTGGGCACCGGCACCGGGCCGCAGGCATCGCAGTGGATGATCGGGATCGGCGTGCCCCAGTAACGCTGGCGGCTCACCCCCCAGTCGCGCAGGCGATAGACGGTCGAGCCGTCGCCCCAGCCTTCCGCCTCGGCGCGGTCGATCACGGCGCGCTTGGCGGCCTCGACGTCCATGCCGTCCAGGAATTCGGAATTCACGATGCGGCCCGGCCCGGTATAGGCGACGTCGCCCGCGAACACGGGATCGTCCTCGTCGCCCTCGGCGACGACGCGGCGCACATCGAGGCCGTATTTGCGGGCGAAATCGAGGTCGCGCTGGTCGTGCGCGGGCACGCCCATCACCGCGCCCGAGCCGTAATCCATCAGCACGAAATTGGCGATGTAGACGGGCAGCGCGATTCGCGAATCGAGCGGGTGGACCGCTTTGAGGCCGGTATCGTAGCCGAGCTTTTCCTGCGTCTCGAGCTCGGCCGCGGTGGTGCCGCCTTGACGGCAAGCCTCGATGAACGCCGCCGCCGCTGCATTGCCCCGCGCCGCCGCCTGCGCGACCGGATGATCCGCCGCCACCGCGACGAAGCTCGCGCCGAAGATCGTGTCGGGGCGGGTGGAGAAGACCTCGATCGTGTCGTCGCTTCCCTGAAGCGCGAAGCGGAAGGTGAGCCCGGTGCTCTTGCCGATCCAGTTCTCCTGCATCAGCCGAACCTTGTCCGGCCATTGATCAAGCCTTTTCAGGCCGTCGAGCAGTTCCTCGGCGAAGGCGGTGATCTTCAGGAACCACTGGCTCAGCTTGCGCTTCTCGACCAGCGCGCCCGAGCGCCAGCCGCGGCCGTCGATCACCTGCTCGTTGGCGAGCACGGTCATGTCGACCGGGTCCCAATTGACCTCGCTTTCCTTGCGGTAGACGAGGCCTGCCTCGAACAGGTCGAGGAACAGCGCCTGCTCGTGCCCGTAATAAGCGG
>CAZXFY010000002.1:0-152066 GCA_964639855.1 uncultured Stakelama sp.
CGACACCGGCGAAGTTGCAGTCATGGCTGCGCTTTGAGAACTCGCCGCCGAGCATGTCCTCCCAGTTGCCGCTCCATTCGATCTTGTTGAGCTTCTCGCCGGTGACAAGCGAGCGGGGGCGCGCGGTGGGCTGGGCCTGCAATTCGGGCGCGGCCTGAAGCCATTCATATTCGAACGTGTAGGGTTCGTAGAAATCGTCGATCTCGGGCAGGTGCGGGTTGGCGAAGATTTTCGAGAGGATGCGCCACTTGGCGCCCTGCCGGGGCACGATCTTGCCATTCTTGCGGCGGACCCAGCCGCCCTTCCAGCGGTCCTGGTTCTCCCAATCCTTGGGATAGCCTATGCCCGGCTTGGTCTCGACATTGTTGAACCAGACATATTCCATCCCCTCGCGATTGGTCCAAACGTTCTTGCAGGTGATCGAGCAGGTATGACAGCCGATGCATTTGTCGAGGTTCAGCACCATCGCAATCTGCGCCCGTATTTTCATCGTGCGACCTCCGATTCTTCGGCCCGTTGCTTGGGCGTTCCCGTGCCCCAATCGGCGGTTCCGCCTGCGACATTCAGCGCATCATCGGCCGATTTGTCGAACCAGTTCACCTCGCTCATCTTGCGCACGATCACCCATTCGTCGCGGTTGGCGCCGACCGTTCCGTAATAATTGAAGCCGTAGGCAAGCTGCGCATAACCGCCGATCATGTGCGTCGGCTTCATGTTGATGCGCGTGACGCTGTTGTGGATGCCGCCGCGCTGGCCGGTGATTTCGGAACCCACCGTGTTCACCAGCTTCTCCTGCGCATGATACATGATCGCGGAGCCCGGGCGGATGCGCTGTGAGACGATCGCCCGGGCGGTCAACGCGCCGTTGACGTTGAAAGCCTCGATCCAGTCATTGTCCTCGATCCCCGCTGCCTTCGCATCCTCCTCGCTGATCCAGAACATCGGCCCGCCGCGGTTGAGGCTGAGCATGATGAGGTTTTCCGTATAGGTCGAGTGGATGCCCCATTTCTGATGCGGCGTCAGGAAATTGAGCATGATCTCCTTGTTGCCGTTGGGCAGCTTGCCGAGCACCTGGAGCACCGTTTTGGTGTCGATGGGCGGCCGCCAGGTGACGAAGCCCTCGCCGAACGCGCGCATCCAATGATGATCCTGATAGAGCGATTGGCGCCCCGTCAGCGTGCGCCAGGGGATCAGTTCATGGACGTTGGTATAGCCCGCATTGTAGCAGACCTTCTCGCTCTCCAGCCCCGACCAGATCGGTGAGGAGATGATCTTGCGTGGCTGCGCGGTCACGTCGCGGAAGCGGATTTTTTCCTCTTCCTTTCCTTCGGCCAGGTGCTTGTGGTCCCGCCCGGTCGTCTTCCCGAGCGTCTCCCACGCCTTGATCGCGACCTCGCCGTTGGTTTCCGGCGCGAGCATCAAAATGGTCTCGCACGCGTCGATATCGGTGTCGATCTTCGGCCGACCGGCGGCAGGGCCATCGAGTACGCGGCCGTTGAGGTCGCCAAGCAATTCGATCTCGCGGCGCGCATTCCATGTCATGCCCTTGGCACCATTGCCGAATTTCTCCAGCGCCGGGCCCATCGAGGTGAACCGGGCGAAGGTCTCGGGATAATTGCGCTCGACCAGCGTGACGGCGGGCATCGTCTTGCCGGGGACGGGATCGCATTCGTCCTTCAGCCAATCCTTCGGCTCATAGGCTTGCGCCAGCTCGCCCGGCGTGTCGTGCTGGATCGGCGTCATCACCAGATCGTGCTCGATCCCGAGCTCTTCCGGCGCCACGTCCGAGAACTTCTTCGCGATCGCGCGGAAGATGTTCCAGTCGCTTTTCGTCTCCCATGCCGGGTCCACCGCCGCCGATAACGGGTGGATGAAGGGATGCATGTCGGAGGTGTTGAGATCGTGCTTTTCGTACCAGGTCGCCGTCGGCAGCACGATATCCGAATAGATGCTGGTCGTGGACATCCGAAAGTCGATGTTCACCATGAGATCGAGCTTCCCGACCGGCGCTTCGTCGCGCCATACGACTTCCTTGGGTCGGTCGATCCCCGCCGCTTCGTCATCCGTGCCGATCACGCCGTGGAGAGAGCCGACGAGGTGCTTGAGGAAATATTCGTGCCCCTTGCCGCTCGCGCCCAGCACGTTCGAGCGCCAGAAGAACATGTTGCGCGGCCAGTTGACGGGCTTGTCCGGATCAATGTTCGCCGGTTTAAGATCGCCCGAGCGCAGCCCGTCGGCCACCACGGTGGCGGGATCGGCTCCCGTTTCCTTGATGTGCCGCCCAAGTTCGATGGGATTGCTTTCGAGATCGGGGGCGGAAGGAAGCCAGCCCATCCGTTCGGCGCGCACGTTGAAATCGATCATGCTGCCCGACCAATCGCCCTCAGGCGCGAGCGGCGAGAGGATTTCGGATACTTTGAGTGTTTCGTAGCGCCACTGATCGGTGTGCGCGTAGAAATAGCTGGTGCCGTTCATCTGGCGCGGTGGCCGGCTCCAGTCGAGCGCAAAAGCGAGGGGGAGCCAGCCGGTCTGCGGCCGGAGCTTTTCCTGCCCGACATAATGCGACCAGCCGCCGCCCGACTGGCCGATGCAGCCGCACATCACGAGCAAAGAGATGATCCCGCGATAGCTCATGTCCATGTGATACCAATGGTTGAGCCCGGCCCCCAGGATCACCATCGAGCGGCCCTTGGTCTTCTCCGCGGTATCGGCGAATTCGCGCGCGACCTGGATGATCGCCTCGCGCGGCACGCCCGACACTTTTTCCGCCCAGGCGGGGGTGAAGGGCACGTCGTCGTCATAGCTCGCCGCGACATTCTCGCCGCCGAAGCCGCGATCGACGCCGTAATTGGCGCAGAATAGGTCGAATACCGTCGCAACCCTGGCCGTGCCGCCGTCGGCGGTGGCAATCGTCTTCACCGGCACGTTGCGCAGCAACACGTCGTCGTGACCGGTGGCGACGAAATCGTGCGGCGCCACCGTCCCGAAATAGGGAAAGGCGACGGGCTCAATCGCGTCTTCCTGCCCGGCAAGCGTGGTGCGCAGCCGCACATCGCGCCCCGCGCCGTCCTTCTCCTCCAGATTCCACTTGCCCTTTTCGCCCCAGCGAAAACCTGACGATCCGAGGGGGGCGACGATCTCGCCCGAAAGCTCGTCATAGGCGACGGCTTTCCAGTCGGGATTGTTCGTCTCGCCGAGCGCGCCGGGCAGGTCCGCGGCGCGCATCAGCCGGCCCGGCACCAACCGACCGTCGCGCTCCTCCAGCTTCACCAACAGCGGAAAATCCGAATATTTGCGTGTATACTCCGCGAAATAGTCCGCCTGCCGGTCCACGTAGAACTCGCGCAGCACGACATGGCCGAGCGCGAGCGCCAGTGCGGCGTCCGTCCCTTGCTTCGGATGGAGCCACATGTCGGAGAATTTCGCGGCCTCGTTGTAATCGGGGGCGATGACCACGCTCTTCGCGCCGCGATAGCGGACCTCCGAATAGAAATGCGCGTCCGGCGCGCGTGTCATCGGGATGTTCGATCCCCAAACGAGCAGGAAGCCCGCATTGTACCAATCGGCGCTTTCCGGAACGTCGGTCTGCTCGCCCCAGGTCTGGGGCGAGGAAGGCGGCAGATCGCAATACCAGTCGTAGAAGCTGAGCAAATTGCCGCCGATCAGCGACAGATACCGGCTGCCCGCGGCGTAGGAGATCATCGACATCGCCGGGATGGGCGAGAAGCCCGCGATGCGGTCCGGGCCGTATTCCTTGATCGTATAGGCGTTGGCCGCGGCGATGATCTCGGTCACTTCGTCCCAGCCGACGCGAACGAACCCGCCGCGCCCGCGCTTGGCAACCCAGTCCCGGCGTTTGGCCGGATTCTGGACCATCGCCCGCCAGGCGGCAACCGGCGTCATCGTCTTGCGCGCCTCACGCCAGTGGCGGATCAGCCGCGCGCGGACGAGCGGATATTTGATGCGCGTTCCCGAATAGAGATACCAGCTATAGCTCGCTCCGCGCGGGCAGCCGCGCGGCTCATGATTGGGAAGGTCGGGCCGTGTCCGCGGATAATCGGTCTGCTGCGTTTCCCAGGTGACGATGCCGCCTTTGACGTAGATTTTCCACGAGCAGGAGCCCGTGCAGTTCACGCCATGGGTCGAGCGCACGATCTTGTCCGCCGCCCAGCGCTTCCGATAGGCGTCTTCCCATTCCCGGCTTTCGGTGGTGTCGATGCCGTGGCCATCGGCGAACGTGCCCTGTCTCCTGCGGAAATAGGTGAGGCGGTCGAGGAAATGGCTCATCCGTGGCTCCTTTGGTCACGCGGGGACGGGTGGCTTTGATGAAGACGCCCCCCGACGCTCGATGTTCCGAAGCAACCCGCGCGGGCCGCTATAGACGGCCCAGGTCAGCGCCGCGCAGCTGAGATAAAAGATCAGGAATGCCCAGAGCGCGGCATCGGCGCCGCCGGTCAGGTCGATCGACGAGCCGTAGGCCTTGGGAATGTAGAATGCGCCGAACGCGGCGATCGCGGAGGTAAATCCGATTACCGCGGCGCTTTCGCGCTCCGCCTGCACCCGGCGCTCGGCGTCGGGACGGTCGGCCAGGGCGCGATCGACTTCGGAGCGCATGATGGCGGGCACCATCTGGAAGGTTGATGCATTGCCGATGCCGCTTACGAAGAACAGCAGCAGCACCATCGCGAAAAAGCCGCCGAAGTCATGCGTGTCGAGGAACCACAGCATTCCGGCGATCGCCGCGATCTGCACGACGAACACCCAGAACGTCATGCGCGCCCCGCCCAGCCGGTCGGCGATCCAGCCGCTGCCCGCGCGCGAGGTCGCGCCGAGCAACGGCCCGATAAAGGCATATCCCAGCGCGTTCCGCTCGGGAAAGACGAGGCCGGCTAGCAGAGGGAATCCCGCAGACATGCCGATGAAGGTGCCAAAAGTGCCCGTATAAAGCCAGCACATGATCCAGGTGTGCAGCCGTCCGAAGATCGCGGTTTGATCCGCGAAGGACGATTTGGCGCTCATCAGGTCGTTCATGCCGAACCAGGCGGCGAGCGTGCCCAAGATGATGAGCGGCACCCAAAGGAAGCCCGCATTCTGCATCCATATCTGTACGCCTTCGGCGGTGGCCTGCGCCTGTCCGCCAAGCGCGCCAAACAGCCCGAACGTGACCGCGATGGGGACAAGGAACTGCATCAGGCTGACCCCGACATTGCCGAGCCCGGCATTGATCGCGAGCGCGTTGCCCTTTTCAGTCCGGGGAAAGAAGAAGCTGATATTCGCCATTGACGAGGCGAAATTCCCGCCGCCCAGGCCGCACAGCAGCGCAAGGACGAGGAAGATCAGATAGGGCGTGCCCGGGTTCTGCACGGCATAGCCGATGCCGAAGGCCGGCAGGAGCAGCGAGGCGGTCGACATCGCGGTCCACAGCCGGCCGCCGAAAACGGGGACGAGGAAGGCGTAGAAGATGCGCAGCACCGCGCCCGACAGGCCGGGCAGCGCGGCAAGCCAGAAGAGCTGGTCGGTCGTGAAAGCGAAGCCGATGCCCGGCAGCCGCGCCACGACGACGCTCCACACCATCCACACGGCAAAGGAAAGGACCAGGCAGAAGGTCGATATCCACAGGTTCCGCCGTGCGATCGCCCGGCCGGTCCGCTCCCAGAACTCGGTCTCTTCGGGCCGCCAGTCGTAGATGGCGCGCGGCCGGCGCGCACGCGCGGGCGCGCGGCGGCCTTGCGCGTGGAGCTGGGCCATTTCGGGCAGCTCGGGAAGCGCCGCTGCCGCGCCCGTCTGTCGCGCCGCCGCCTTCATATGGCTGACCGCGATGTGCATCCACAACAGCGCGACCGCGACGAGCAGGAAGAGGAGCGCGAAGCAGCTCGTCCAGATCCCCGTGAGGTCGTTCAACACCCCGAAGGCGAGCGGCAGCACGAACCCGCCGAGCCCGCCGACCATCCCGACGAGGCCGCCAACCGCGCCGACCTGGTTCGGATAATAGACCGGGATGTGCTTGAACACCGCCGCCATCCCCAGGCTCATGAAGAAGCCGAGGATGAAGATGGTGACGAGAAACGGGACGAGCGCGAGCGAGGTCGAGAAAGTGATCGGCCCGTGAACGCCGTGGATCACATAGTCGGTCGGCGGATAGGAAAGCAGGAAGGTGCACACCACCGAGATGCCGAGCGACCAATACATGACCGCACGCGCGCCGAACCGGTCCGACAGGCGGCCGCCATAGATCCGGAACAGGCCCGCAGGCACCGAGAAGAAGGCAGCGAGCACGCCCGCGGTCTCCACATCGACGCCGTACACACCGATCAGGTAGCGCGGCAGCCACAAGGCGAGCGCGACAAACGCGCCGAACAGGAAAAAGTAGTAGAGCGAGAAGCGCCAGATCTGCAGGCTGCGCAGCACCGCGAACTGGGCGCGCAATCCCGGCTGTGCCGTCCCGCCCGCGCGCGCGGGTTCCCGCCGCATCACCAGCAGGAACACAATCGCGGTGGCGATCAGCACCGCACCCCACAGCCGCGCCGCCGTCTGCCATCCCGCCGAAACCATCAGGAAGGGGCTGACCGCACCGCTGATCGCCGCCCCTACATTTCCGGCTCCGAATACGCCGAGCGCCAGGCCCTGCCGTTCCTGCGGGAAGAATTTCGAGACATAGGCGACACCCACCGCGAAACAGCCGCCCGCCAGCCCAACGCCGAGCGCGGCCAGCAGCAGCAGCGGATAATTGTCCGCGAACGAGGCGAGCAGCAGCGAGCATGCGGAAAGCAGCATGACGCCGACGAAGACCGGCCGGCCGCCCAGGCGCTCGGCAAGGATGCCCAGCGGAAGGCGCATCGTCGAGCCCGTGAGGACGGGGGTTGCGACGAGGAGGCCGAACTGGGTTTCGGACAGCCCGAATTCTCGGCGGATGTCGAGCCCGATGATGGAAAACAGCGTCCAGACCGCGAAACAGATCGTGAAGGCGCCCGTGCTGCCCCAAAGCGCGCGCCCGGCGCCGGCATTTGTCTCGCTTGCCGGTGCAGCCACGTCAGCCCCCTACCGGTCGGTTCAAGCTCCGTGCCCTGAATGCGTCCGACGCCCAGTGGTTCCAATGCCGTATCGTTTGCTATTCTGCTCAAACCACATTCGATTGGCAACCGACTGTCGGCGTGTCGCGTCGGTTAGAAGACCGGCAGCAACTGGGTGACGGGGAAGAGACAATGATCGCCTTCGAGGAAGCCGTAGCAACCGTCCGAAGCGAGGCGAAGCCGCTGGAAAGCGAGCGCGTGCCGATCGCCGACGCGCATCGTTGTGTCCTTGCCCAAGACGTGCGGGCAATGGTGACCGCCCCGCCACGCGATGTTTCGGCGATGGACGGCTATGCGGTGCGCGAGAAAGACCTCGGCGGCATCCCCGTTCGCCTGCGCGTGATCGGAAAATCCTTCCCGGGCGACGGGCATGTCGGCCGCATCGGCGTAGGCGAATGCATGCGCATCTTCACGGGCGCGCCGGTGCCCGCCAACGCCGATCGGGTCATCATTCAGGAGATGGTCCGCCGCGAGGGTGACACAGCGGTGATCGAGGCTTCGCCTGGCGCCGCACGGCATATACGTGCCCGCGGCTCCGATTTCGCGGCGGGGGCGCTGCTGCTGCCCGCTGGCCGTCTGCTCGATTATCGCGCGCTTGTCGCCGCAGCGGGTGCGGACGCGGATAGCGTTCCGGTCTGGCGGAGGCCGCGCGTTACGCTGCTCAGCACCGGAGACGAGCTTGCCGAGCCGGGCACCGTGCAGGAGGCAAGCGGGCGCATTCCCGAAAGTATCTCGTTCGGGGCGCTCGCGCTCGCACGCGATTGGGGCGCAGCACAGGGGATTCGGATGCGTCTCGCCGACGAGCTTTCGGCGATGGAGCGGGCTGCGGCCGAAGCCATCGAGAACGCCGATCTCGTCGTTGTCACGGGAGGTGCCTCGGTGGGGGAGAAAGACTTCGCGCGCAGGATGTTCGCACCGGTGGGTCTTGAGCTTCTCTTCTCCAGGGTGGCGATCAAGCCCGGCAAGCCCGTGTGGCTCGGCCGTGCGGCCGGCACGCTTGTTCTCGGGCTTCCCGGTAATCCGACATCCGCCTTGGTGGCCGCACGTCTCTTCCTCGCGCCGCTCGTGGCGGGGCTTACCGGTCGCGATCCTATGGAAGCACTCGCTTGGCGAACTGTTCCGCTCGCCACGCCAATGGCGGCATGCGGCGAGCGCGACACATTCGTTCGCGCTCGCTGGAACGGCTCGGCGGCGGAGCCGATGTCGAACCAGGACTCGAGCGCGCAGAAAGTGCTCGCTCATGCTACATTGTTGCTCCGACGCTCGGCGCGCGCCCCTGCCGTACAGGGTGGCGAGATGGTCGAGGCGCTCGACCTCTAACGGCCGATTAGTGTCTCTGCCGCGGCGAGATCATCCTTGCTGTTGATGTTGAGAAAGGGATCGACAGGCGTGCTCGGCCACTCGACGGTGACGAACCCAATATGCTCCGCGAATCCATGCAGCGAGCGCCTGCCGCTGGCAATGTAAGCGCTGAGCGCGAAGAAAGCCGAGGCGCGCCAGAGTGCACAGGCGGGATGAAGAAGACCTCGGCTGGACGCCACCGCCGCGCCGGCGTGTGGCGCGAGGGCGTTGGCAAGCCGGCTGACGAGGTCGCACGGCAGGAACGGACTGTCGCAGGGAATGGCAAGCAATGCATCGTGTCCGGCGTTCGTCGCACGTCGCAATGCGGCTGCGAGGCCAGCAATCGGTCCGACACTGCCCGGCTCATCGTGGATAAAAGGTAGGTCGGTTGGTCCCACCTGAGCGGGATTGCGACCGACGATGACGACGTTGGCAGACCAGCTTTCCGCCAGCGCTCGAGCGCGTTCGATCAGCGAGATGCCGTCGAGTCTGCGCAACGGCTTGTGCCCGCCGATCCGGCTGCCGCTACCGCCAGCAAGAATCGCGATCGCGATGTTGTCGGTTTTGCAATTCATTGAAAGATCAGTTTGCTGCCTGCGGCGAGCAGCCGCAGATTGCTTTGCCCCCTGCACCCGTATCGCCATGTACCGGCTTTCGGCGCGAGTGCGGCCGGCCGCATCGTCGCGCGAGCCGCGGTCAAGATCTCGATAATCTCGGGACAGACTGATGCGCTGACGTGCCGGACCATCGATAGAGCGCGGTTCTCGCGAGCACCATCAGCGGGCAAGGACGAAGATCGTGGGATCCAAATCAGCCGTCGCACCTAGCCGCCGGTCACACTCATATGCCGCGCCACCGCGGGCTCCCCACTTCCGATCCGGAAGTCGTGCCGGCGGGGCTTGCCGGCAAGCAACAGGTCGAGCGCCGCATGGATGGCCTGCCGATCACCCGCACGGATCAGTTCGCGCAGTTCGACCTTTTGGTCGTGTCCCAGGCAGCCATAGACGGTGCCTGTCGCGGACACGCGGATGCGGTTGCAGCCGTCGCAGAAGTTGCCGCTGAGCGGCGTAATCATACCGAGCCGCGCGTCCAGTTCCGCAACCTCGTAATAGCGGGCCGGCCCGCCGGTCCGCCGCAAGGATGGCGTGAGCGTATAACGCGCCTCGAGCCGCCGCCGGACCTCATCAAGCGGAAGATAGTGGATCGTTCGATCTTCCTCAACATCGCCAAGCGGCATCGTCTCGATCAGTGTCAGCTCGTGCCCCTCGGCCGCGCACCAGCCGAGCATCTCCTCGATCTCGTCGTCGTTCAGCCCCTTGAGCGCGACCATGTTGATCTTTACCGCTAGCCCTGCCGCTTTCGCCGCCGCTATCCCACCGAGCACCTGGCCCAGATCACCGCGCCGCGTGATGTGCCGGAAACGCTCCGTACAGCGGCTGTCGAGACTGACGTTCACTCGCCGCACACCGGCAGCGAAGAGCACGTCCGCAAATCGCGTGAGCTGTGTGCCGTTGGTGGTGAGGGTAAGCTCGTCCAGGCCGTTCCCGACGCGCTCGCCCAAGCACGTATCAGCGCCTGGACGCCGCGGCGCACCAGCGGCTCGCCGCCGCTCAGGCGGATGCGTCGTACGCCGCGCGCGATGAAGATATCGGCCAGCGCGGTCAGTTCCTCGATCGACAGAATGTCCCGTTTCCGGAGAAACCGCATATGCTCCGCCATGCAATAGCGGCATCTGAGATCGCAACGATCCGTTACCGACAGGCGCACATAGGTGATGTGCCGCCCGAAGCTGTCGATCAGCCCGGGGTTTGCCGCGCTGTCCGAAGTCTGCCGATGCCCCAAGTCGCGCTACCTCCATCCTCTAGACGAGTGACCGAGCCCGCGGGTTCCGTCGTCGACGATAACGGCCACCTCGTAGCCCAACACCAACTCGTGCATTTTTTGGCATCGCAGTCGTGATCGCGCGACAAGGCAACGCCTATTCGGTGGAGCGCGACGTCGGGGCAGTAGGTGAAGGCGATGTGCCACGCGCTCCGAGGCGGTGAAGCATCATCAACAAAAGCCCGCCGAAAAGTCTGTGTCGGCTATTGCTGTCATGCCTACCGCGATCGGCGCACTTCGTCCCATCGACCGGTCGTCTTCGCAAAGGCCCAGGCGCCACTACGATTCCACATTCGGGGCACAACATCGCGTACGCTCCTGCTTCGCTTCTTGCACTTTCCGTTGCGAAACCTTAGGAGCAGAATTTACGTAAAGCAATACCTGTACTGTATCTTTAGGAGCGGTTCCCGTGCGGCTGACTGTCTACACCGATTATTCGCTCAGAGTGCTCATGTATCTGGCTCTCAAGAAGGATCGGCTGGCGACGATCAGCGAAATCGCGACATCCTATCAGATCTCACGGGCTCATCTGATGAAGGTTGCGCACCAACTGGGAGTGAAGGGTTTTGTGGAGACGGTGCGAGGCCGCCAGGGCGGCCTACGTCTCGCTCGCAATCCACGGGAGATCACGGTGGGAGAGGTGGTTCGGGAGACCGAGCCCGATCTTGCGCTGGTACCATGTTTCGAGCCCGTCTGCGCGAACTGTGCCATCCTGCCCGCATGCGTTTTGAAGCGTGCATTGCATGAGGCGAGGGCGGTGTTCTTCGACGTTCTCGACGGATACACGCTGCTCGATCTTGTGCGGCCGCATGTTCCGCTCCGCAATCTCCTCGAAATGGATCATCCCCAGGAGACTATCACGGCAGCTGTCTAGGTTGGGCAATCGATTCAATTCTCCGGAAAGAATCGATCGACCACCGTTTTCGCGAGGCGCGCGGGACGCAATGTGCCGGCATCCAGGCAGCACCAACTGGACTTCACCTCCGCGATTACCTCTTCGCCGCGCCTGATGATCGTCTCGTAAAATGCGCGTGCGCCCTGCACCTTCTGGAGAAGCACGGTGGCGATTACATCATCTTCCAGAAACGCCGGCTTGCGATAGGTTATCTCGTGCTTGAGCGCGACCCAGAGGTGCTTTGCCACGGCTTCCGCCGGTGCAACGCGCCGCCAATGGCTAGTTACCGCTGCCTCTACCCACTTGAGATAAACGGCGTTGTTGACGTGCCCCATAAAGTCGATGTCTGACGGCTCGATCCCGACGACGTGGCGATGAGGAATGCTCTTGACCATCCGTAATCTCACCCTGGAGCAACGATCTAGGCACGATTGCCCGCCGGGCTCGCGATGTTTCACCAGATTGGCGTCGTATGGGCCATCCTGCCCTATAAAGCAATATCAAGAATAAATCTTTATGACCGGTTGAAGTTCTTGAGTGAGTCCGGTTACCTCGCGCCGAGATCGATGCTGGTGTCGATCTGGCCTTCCTGCCAGGTACGTGCCGCCGCGGCATCAAGCAGGCCGGCGAGCGTCGCTGCGGCCTTCGCGCTGCGACAGGCCCCGATCACCGACACGACCGGATTGGCGCACCGCGTTGCCGCCATTGCCGTGAATATCGGTGACACCCACAACCTTTCAACGATCTTCCCGACGCCGTCATATTGGCCGCAATCACGAGATTCGAAAGGTCGAGAATGACGTGCGGCACGGCCTCCCGGGCGAACGTGCGTACAGCGTGCGTGCGTCCCGTCCCGTCTGAACCGATCAGTACGGTCGAATGCATTCCGAACCACGGGCATTCCTAGCGAGCCGCTTCGCGCAGGCATCAGAGACAAGCGCGAGAAAGGCGGGCTGTTACTCGTTCGAAATGAAGGGACAGGGCGGAGCCATGCCGATCGCCGCCGAGAAGCTCAACGGTTCGCCAAATCCGAGCGGCGGCATAGCTGACAACGGGGGCAGTAGCGTGAGGAAGGGCGATCCGCTCGCCACCATGCTGACCATGATAGAGCCGTGTACGAGCCAAACCTCGTTCGACAAATGCCTGATGGCGCCGGCCGATGCCAACGAGCAGAGCGCCTTGTTGCGACCGACCTCGACCACGCCGATGCGATTCCTTCTAAGGCGGGCAAGAGGGAGGGGGAAGAAGCGGCAGAGGAGTGTGTGACCGGCATGGGGCCGGGGAAAAGGAGAAGGTCATGAACGAGATTCTGTCTGCAATCGCGTTGCTGACGAGCATCTGCCTGCTGATGAGGTTGCTAGCCGCAACGCCGCGGCTCATTGCCTTGGCAGTTGTGCATTGTGTGGACGCTGTGCTGCGCCGTCGCCAGGAACGCAGTATGGCAGCATTAGCGGCGCTTTCCGAGCTTCACCGAGAAGATCGCTGGCAGCGGCCATCCCGGTATGAGCGCGCCGCGATGCACCGCGCATTACGGCACGCTCTTCGTCGCACCGAACTATGCAGCATGTTTCCGACGCACACGAGCGGGTGACCGACGCGCGGGATCATCGGCGGTGTCGCCCGGTCCTTCATGCCATCCGCAGCCGAAACTATCTGAAAGGAGGGGTGCCACGCCCCACCGCGAACCGCACCTCCTATGCTCCGGCGCAGGAAGAGCGGGGGAGGCGCGCGGCCGCGCGCATGATGTTCCTGCTGACGCAGACAGAATGAGAATCAGGATGGAGAGGGAAAAGCGGACAGGCGTCCCGCGTCCTGGTTCTCGTCAGCAATGGAGCATGATGATGAACTATTATCGACTTTCCAAACCGGTTCAGGCGATCGGCCTTGCCTGTGTGCCGTTCGCCGATATTTCCGCCGACGAGATCATCGCAAGAAAGCCGGTGGCGGTCGCGATCGTGACACTGGCCACCGCGGCCGATGGCCGGCCGGCAATCACCGCCGAATGCCCGACGGCCAAGTGCGATTCCGAATTCCCGCTTTCATATCTGGTCGATCGCGAACTGATCACCGGCGCCGAGAAGATCGTCACCCCAGCGGATCGCGCGGTGCTGCTGGCGGATGCGGCGGCACGCCGCTTCTTCGTCGAGCCTGATCTCGCTCGCATGTGCAGCGGCAGGAGCTGTATCGATCCGGTAGCGCTCGCGGGCGAAATCGACAGCGACGAGCGCATCCTGTGCCGAAGGCTGGGCATTCCGGTGCTCGCACGGAGTGACGAAGCGAACGAGCCGAGCTGGAACAAGGGCTTCGAGCTGCCGCTCAAGAGTGCAGCGTTGGCCGAAGCGGTTTCGCGGCTGATGCTCTGGTCGCACCTGACCGCGTTCCGCAGTGCCGAGCCGGGGCTGTTCTTTGAGCCGATCCTCGCCTTGCGCGGCTGGATGTTTGATCAGGCCGAGCGCGCGCCCGATCTTTACGGCTGGGCGAAGTCGCGCCCGATCATGCGCGCAGTCTCGTTCAAGAATGAATATCGGCAGGCGCTGGCGCGCGGCGACGGTGAGCCCTGGATCCGGTTCGAGGAGGGGCTGAGCCTCGTCTAATCGGCAGCGTCGCCGATTCTTCTTCGCAGGCACTTCCGGCCGTCCCGCTCAAACAGTTTACCTCAAAACCTGCGGCCCCCGCCGCGGGCCCATGGCCGTGCCTCGGCCAAACTCACGAAAGGAAGAAGAATGACCAATCACCAGTTCCGACCCTTCAACATGCGCTACGTCGTCTGGAACCCGATCAATTCGAGGGGACAGAACATGCGCAGCACGCACCGCACCGCCAAATGCAGCTACTGCTATATCCATCGCATGCACGGCATCGACGATGTCGGTCCGATGCCGGATTGGTCGCACAAGCGGGACCTCGTAAGCGCCGGTCGCTGCGGTCCGAAGCGCTCGCAAGACCCGCAGCTCGAAGGCGTGCGCCTGTGGGAAGCGATGGACGACATCGCCAAGCACATGCGTCCGGGCGAAGCGGTGATGGCGCATTGCGTCGGATCGCTGCCCGAGAACGAAAGCTACGCGGTCTGGCGCGAGATGGTCGAAGCCTTTCTCGAAGACCATATCGCGGCGCAGGGCATGGTCGCCGACTGGGCGATCCACTATCGCGCCGATGAGGAGGGATGCCCCGGCGTTCATCCGCACGCGCACATGCTGATCAGCACCCGCGTCTATGATCTGGCGAGCCCCGACTTCGGCAAGCGCCGGCAGAATTGGCTTCGTACGCCTGCCGCCTGCCGTTCGCTTGCCGACAAATGGTACGACCTCACCGGCATCTATCCGCCCGACAATCTGCCCGTGCCGATCGCGGCCTGACGGCGCGCGCCGCTCCGGTTGTTCGGAGCGGCGCATTCGCCCTCAACGGCGGGAGGCCTCCACGATCGCAGACCAGTCGATGAACTCGAGCTCGAGGCGCTTCAGATGCGCCGCGAGATTGAGAATTGCGCGCCCGAGCCCATAGCCGCCGCCAACGTCCGCGGGCGCATGACCGGTCAACTGATCATGCACGTCCTTCGGGATGTCGGCGTCTCGACACAGATCCTTCTCGAACGGGCGTCGGTTGCCCTTCTTGCGATATCCCTCGACCGCAATCCCGGCGCTCGGGTTGAGCCCGATGAACCGCTCCTGGAAGGCAAAGCCGAGCAGCGCCTGTATCGCTCCCAGATACTTTTTCACGCTCGCGGGCGACAGGCGTTTGATGCCCGGTTTTGTCGCATAGATCGCGTGGGCATCGGCGAAGGCAAGGTTGCGGTGTGCCCTGGGCATACTCGCCGGCATCATCTCGACGGCATCGCGAAACTCGAAACAATCGTCGGCCGTGATCTCGCCGATCCCGATGTCGCCGATGTAGCTGGTGAACGCCGTCGCCGCCCTTTCTGCTTCGGCATAGCTCTTGGGGCGCGGTTTGCGTTTTTCGTTCCATTTCTTGAGCAGTGCCGAAAGCTTCATCTCCGGCTGGGCACGGTTCGGCTGGGCCCGACGTCGCGCGGAAGCCGCTACCGGAATCTGGTGGCGCACCTCGGGCGAATGCAGCGCCTCGGCCAGAGCGTCCGCGAGCGGCTCGTCGACACCGGGAACCATGCCTTCTTCCAAGCCCATCTCTCGCTTGAGCTCGGTGATCGCGGGCATCAGGAGAGGACGCCAGCGCCGACGCGGTACGCGCCGCTGATAGGCGAACCACGCCGTGCCGGGATCTGCGAAGCGCTTCTCGTGATCCGCTTCGATCCGGCGGAGCGTCTCGGCGGAGAACTCATCATCACCATCGCTCCCCGCCGTGCGCTTGCGATACGCAATCCATTCGCCCGGCGACATCTCCTGCGCCGTGGGGGTGCGCTCGCCGCTCAGATCCTTCACTGCCCGGTCGAGCTCCTGCAGCATGAAGGCGACGCGGCTACCGCCGATGGCGAAGCCGGTGCCGGAGCGAGCCTTGAGATAGCGCTCGACGAGTACCGCAGCTTCCTCCGGCGTCAGGCTGCCCGATTTGCCGCTGTCGACCGATCGGCGGAAATGCGCGAGCTTCTGCTCGTATTCGCCATTTGCGACCGCGAATTTCTTCTTCGCCTCGCGCAGGTCGGCGGTGCCGAGCGACACCTTGAAGCACTCGCCGCAGTTGAAGCTGGAGCGCAGATCCACCGGGACCTTGCGGCGAAGATAATAGATGTTGCTGCGCTTATCCTGCCACAGCCCTCGAATTCCGGTCATGTTCAGTCTCCGGTGTACCCATCAGGTGTACCCACCGAGTCACTAATGAACAAAAAACCGAGAATTGCAGCGCTTGCGGCCGCCTTGGTGACCCCTACGGGACTCGAACCCGTGTTTCAGCCGTGAAAGGGCCGCGTCCTAGACCGCTAGACGAAGGGGCCATGCCTGGCGAAGGCAGCCGGTTAGGGAAAGCGGCGCGGGCGGTCAAGCGCCGTGTGCGCGTTCGCGGCGGCACAGCTACCATCCGCCGCCCAGCGCGACCATGAGCTGCATCTGCGCCGTTGCGCGGTCGGCCTGGGCGATGATGAGATCGTCCGATTGGGCGAGCGCTTGCTGTTCGGCGTCGAGAAGGATGAAGAGATCGGTGAGGCCGATCTCGTATTGACCGCGGGTGAGCGCAGCGTTGCGCTGTGCCGCTTCGTAGGCCGCCTGGCCGATGCGGACGCGTTCGGCGGCGGCGCGGATGGCGGAGAGGGCGTTTTCGACCTCTTCGAGCGCGGTGAGGATCGCCGCGCGGTAGGCGGCGAGCGCCTCGCGTGTCGCGGCGTTGCGTTCGTCGAGCACGGCGCGGCGGCGGCCGCCGTCGAACAGCGTCTGGCCGATCCGGCCGACGACGCTGGTGACGAGCGAATCGATCAGCGAGGGAAGCGAGAAGGCGCCCGCGCTGAGCACGCCGCCGAGCGAGAGTTGCGGATAGAGATCGGCGCGCGCAACGCCGGCATTGGCGGCGGCGAGGGCGATGCGCTCTTCGGCGGCGCGCAAATCGGGGCGGCGGCGCAGCAAATCGGCGGGGACGCCGGTGGCGGGGAGCGCATCGGCGTGCGGAATCGTGGCGGGGCCGTCGAGCAGCGTGCCGAGATGGCCGGGCGGGCGGCCGATCAGCACGGCGATGCGGTTGGCGGCCTGCGCGCGCGCATCGGCGAGCGCGGGGAGCAATGCCTCGACCTGATAAAGCTGGAGCCGCGCGCGCTCGACATCGACCGCGACGGCGATTCCCGCCGCGTAGCGCTGCTCGAGCACGTCGAGCAGCGTGCGTTGGGCGGCGAGGACGGTGCGGGCATTGGCGAGCCGGGCGCGAAGCGCGCGCCAGGCGATGTAATTGCGCGCGACCTCGGCGACCACTGCGCGTTGGACGGTGGCGAGATCGTAGCCCGCCGCGGCGAGCTCGGCGCGGGCGGCGTCGTGCGCGTTGGCGAGGCGGCCGAACAGGTCCGGGTCCCAGCCGAGCGCCACCTCCCCCGACAATGCCGTGCGCGGGCCGGTGAGCGCGGCGGGACGGGCGAGCGTGCGCGACGGAGCGAAGGTGGCCGTGAGCGTCGGCAGGCGGGCTGCGCCCGCGGCGCGGCTGCGCGCCTCGGCCCGGACGAGCCGCTGGGCGGCCTGCGCGATGTCCTGATTGGCGGCGAGCGCGGCTTCGGCGAGACGGGTGAGCGCGGGGTCGTCGAACCGGCGCCACCATTGCGTCATGTCGGGGGCGGCGCGATTGGTCGAGCGTGCGCTGTAATGCGCCGGCAGCGCCTGCGCGTCGTGGATCGGAAGTTCGGGGAGCGATCCCGCGCATCCCGCGACGAGCGCGCCGCCGAGAACGCCCCACAGGCACGCGCGCTCATCGGGCTGCCGCGTCGGAAAGCGGGATCAGCTCGGCCGAGGGGCGCGGCTGCTCCTCCAGCTGCCCGTCGATCAACTGCACGACGCGCCCGGCGCTCCGGATCGTCTCGGGCCGGTGCGCGATGACGATGCGGGTGATCGGCAGCGCCGCGAGGTTCGCGTTGACCGCAGCCTCGCATGCAGTGTCGAGATTCGCGGTGCCCTCGTCGAGCAGCAGGATGCGCGGGCGGTGGTAGAGCGCGCGGGCGAGGAACAGCCGCTGCTTCTGCCCGCCCGACAGCGCCGAGCCCATGTCGCCGACCAGACTGTCATACCCCATCGGCAGCGTCGCGATGTCGTCATGCACGCAGGCGAGGCGAGCGCAGCGCAGCACCTGATCGAGATCGAGATGCGGATCGAAGAAGGCGATGTTGTCCGCGATGCTCCCCGCGTAGAGCACGTCGTCCTGCTGCACCGCGCCGACGATGCGGCGGAAGGCATCCGCGCCCAGATTCGCGAGCGGCTCGCCATCGATCAGGATGCGGCCGCCCGTCGGCGCGTAGAAGCCGAGCAGCAGCTTGAAGAGCGTCGACTTGCCTGCGCCCGAGGGGCCGGTGATCGCGACCGAATCGCCCCACTCGACGGTGAGGCTCGCGCCGCGGACGATCGGGGGCGCATCGTGGCCATAGGCGAAATGAAGGTCCTGAAGCTCGATACGGCCGGTGAGGGCGGGCTTGCCGGTGAGGGCGGGCTTGCCGGTGCGGGCGGGCGCCCTGGGTTCGGGCGGTTCGAGCGCGATGTCGGCGATGCGGTCGACATGGCTGTCGAGAGTCCTGAACTCCGCGATCATGTCGGCGAAGCGCAGGCCCGCGTCGAGAAACTGCGTCTTGTAGGCGAGGAAGGCGAAGATCATGCCGACGGTGAACCGCCTGCCGATCACCATCGAGACGGCGAGGAAGACAAAGAGCACGTTCTCGATTCGCGTGACGCCCTCTTCGAGCACGTCGAACCAGATCGTCATCCGCCGGAGCCGGATGTCGGCGTTGATCACGTCGGCGCGCTTGTTCTGCCACAACCGCAGCCGATCGCGCGTGCGGCCGAACAGCTTGATCGTGGCGATGCCGCGAATCGTTTCGATCATCGTGCTCGATTCGTCGGCACGCGCGGCGATCGTGTCGACGGTCAGGCGCTGAAGATGGCGAACGGTCGCGAGCCGCGCGGCGACGAACAGCCCGAGCGCGGCGACCGCGATTCCCGCGAGCAGCGGCGAATAATAGACCATCATCGCAAGCGTCAGCAGCGCCATCGCCGCGTCGATCACGCATGCGACGAGGCCGTGGCTGAGCAGGCCGGTGACCGCCTCGGTCGAGCCGAAGCGCGAGAGCACGTCGCCCGTGTGACGCCGCTCGAAAAACCCCACGGGCAGGCGCAGCAGATGGCGGAACAGGCCGGCGACCATCGAGAATCCGGCGGCGCTGCCGATCTTCATCAGGATCAGATCGCGCACGCCGCGTGTGACGAGGCCGATCAGCGCGAGCCCGCCAAAGCCCAATGCGAGCGCGGCGAGGAAGGCGGTGTCGAGCGCGGGCACCGCCTTGTCGATGGCGAGCTGGAGATAGAAGGGCGCGGCGAAGGCGAAGAGCTGGAGCAGGAAGGAAAGGCCGAGCGCCTGAACGAGCGCGCCCTTGAGCCCGACGAGATCGAGCCCGAGCTGCGACAGGCGCAGGCGGGTGCGCTGGTTGGCCCTGGTGAGCGCCGCGGTGGGGGCAAGCTCGAGCGCCACGCCGGTCCAGTGGCGCGACACCTCCCCGGCCGCCAGCGACAGCACGCCGCGCGCGGGATCGTGGAGCACGTAACGCACGCCGCGGGGCGTCCGGCGCACCGCCTTGAGCACGACGAAATGGGTGAGGTCCCAATGCAGGATGGCGGGAAGGCGCACGCCGCCAAGCTCTCCGATCTCGCCGCGCAACGGGCGCCCGGCAAGCCCGATCTCGTCGGCCATCTCGATCATCTGTGCGAGTGTGAGGCCGGTGATCGAGACGGCGAACCGGCGGCGCAGCGCCCCCAGCGTCGCCCGGTGCCCGTGATAGCTCGCGACCATCGCCAGGCAGGCCAGCCCGCATTCGGCCGCCTCGGCCTGGCGGATCAGCGGCAGCGTCGGCCGCCCGAATAATTGAGCAGGTTCATGCCGATGCCGAAAGGCGGCGTGGCGGCGCGCGCGCTCATGTGCGGTGCCTGACGGCGTTGATCGGCTCGAGCAGCCAGCCGAGGAAGCTCTGGCGTTCGAGGATGAGGTTGGCGTCGAGCGTCATGCCCGGCTGGATCGGATAGGTGTCGCCGAACGCGCGGATCGCCTGCTTGTCGAGGCGGACGCGCACGCGAAAGGCGGGCTCCCGCAGCGTCACCGGCGCATCGATCTCGTCGGGCGCGAGCGCGGTGCGCGAGATGGCGCGGATCGTGCCGGTGAAGCTGCCGAACCGTGCATAGGGGAAGGCGTCGTACATCAGCTTCACCTGTTGCCCCACGCGCGCGAAGCCGATCGCGCGGCTGGGCGCGTAAAGCTCGGCTTCGAGCGCCGCGCCGCTGCCCAGCACCACCATCACCGGCTGCTCGGGGCCGACTACCTGGCCGACGCGCGCCTGGAGCGCGGTGACCTGCCCGTCGATCGGCGCGGTGAGGACGATTGCGCGCGCGCCCGCGATATCGAGGCGCTTCTGATCGAGCGCGCTGCGGCGCGACGCGAGATCGGCGCGCGTCTTGCCGAGATCGATCGGAAGCCGCCGCTGCTGCGCCTCGTTATCGGCGATCTGGCCGCGCAGCGTGGCGCGCTCGGCGATCAGTTCCTGCAAGCGCGCTTCCTCGTCCAGATGCGCGCGGCGCCGCGCCTCGTATTCGATCTTCGAGACGTAATCCTTGTCTCGCGCATCGGTCAGGATCGCGAAGCTCTTGCCCGACGAGGCGACGCGCGCGCGCTGGAGCGCGATTCGGCGGTCGGCCGCGGCGAGGCGGGCGCGAAGCTGCGTCGCCTCCGCGGAGAGGCGGCGGCGGTCGGCCTCGTTCGCGGCGGTCGCCAGCCGTTGCTGGTCGCCGAGCTGCGCGCGCTCGCGCGCGACGAGCGCGAGCGCGCGGGCGGCGGGATCGCTGGCGAGGCCGTTGGCGCTCTGGAGCGCGACCACACCGAGCCGGTCGCCACGCCGCACGCGTTGACCCTCGTGCACGTCGAGCGCGACGAGCGTGCCGCGCCGCGCGGGAATGATCCGGGCGGTCGGGCCGTTGGGCACCACCCGGCCGGAGACCGTCTCGGTGCGCGCATAAGGCCGAGCGCGAGCCACAGCCCGGCCGCGAGCACCGCGACCAACACGAGCGCGACGATCGGCAGCGTATCCGCCGAATAGAGCGGGACGGCGCGGCCGAAGGGGCGGAGACGCTTGTGCTCATAGACTTCGACGCGGAACAGCATCGCCCCCATCCTTCCAATGAAAGGGCCGACCGCGCGTGCGGCGATCGGCCCCGTTCAACGCGTCACATGATCGCCGCTGCTTACCAGCAGTGGCGGCCGCGATTGTTGTGATGCCGGCCGCGACGGCCGCCGCGATCGTGGCAACGGCCGCCGCGATCGTGATCGCGATCGAAACCGACCCGCGCGCTCACCCCGATCAGATCGAGCAGGTTGAGGTTGAGGCCGAGCAACCCGCCACCGGAAACCTGGGCGACGTCGTTCTTGTCGAGAATATGCATGTCATTTTTCTCCATGCCTGGGTTGTGCCGGGCATCTGCGCCGACATGCCCAAATCTTCTCAAGAGGATGGCCGCACTCAATTCCGAAAGTCCGTTAACTCCTGTCTCGCATTCGGACGGACGTTGTTCGCAATTAAGAGAGAAAAGGCGAAGTTCATGTGATCTCTTTGCGAAAATTGTGAATTTCTGCCGGTATTTTCGTGGAATCACAGCCGCGCATCTCGGGCGAGATGTCCCGGAACAGAAGGGCGGTGCCGTCGCCCACCGGCGCGTGGCGGCACTGGAGCCAGGCCTCGGCACGGAAGGGCGAAGGCATCTCGAACAGCCGCGTATCGCGCGCGCCGATCGCGCGGCGCAGATGGGGCGCCGCCATCGACCCGGCGGATTCGGGGATCGCCTCGAACAGATCTCGCCCGATCAGGCGCGCCGGATCGTAGGGGAACAGGCAGAGCAGCGTCGGGTTGGCGTGAAGGATGCGGCCATCGGCATCGGTGAGGATCAGGCCCTGATCGATCCAGGTGGCGAGCTGGACGAGCTGGAGCGCGATCCTTTCTTCGTCGAGCGCTTCGCGGCGGCGGGTGAGCGCGCGGAACAGGGCCGCCGAACAGAGCACATGCGTATCCTTGCCGTGGTGCGTGACGACCACCGGCGCGCCGAATGCCTGCTGGCGGATTTCCGAGAAATTGCGGACGATCTCCGCGGCCGTCACGCTGCCGGAGAGCGGCGTGGCGATATCGGCGCGGGCGGACGCGGCGGATTGCTGAACCATGGCGCCGATCATGGCGGCGCGGCGCAAAGATGCTGTCAGCGCGGGAGGCGGTGGGATTACATCAATTACGTAGCGCCCAGATCGTCCAGGCTGCGAAGGTTAACGGGCGATTGAGGATGGCGTGGCCAGCGTCACGCAGGAAATGGTGCCCAGGGGCGGAATCGAACCACCGACACTGCGATTTTCAGTCGCATGCTCTACCAACTGAGCTACCTGGGCACGTCCGACGGTCGCCGGAAGAGACGCGGGCTTTAGTCATGGTCGTCGCGGCTGTCCAGCCCCGAACGCGCTTGCGCGACGCGTTCGGGATCGGCAGGCTCCGCAGGCACGCGATAGCCTTCGCCGAGCCATTTGAGCAGGTCGCGATCCTTGCAGCCGCGGCTGCAGAAGGGCTTGTAATCGGCGCTCGCGGGTTTGCCGCAGAGCGGGCAGGTCTCGGCGCGAGGCATGGCGTCAGGCTCCGGCGGTGAACGTGATCGGCACGCCCGTGCGGCGCGCCAGCTCACGGGCGAGGTGGGGACGCGCCTCGATCCACGCAACCGCCGGGGCCGGCAGGCGATGCGCGGGCGGGACCGGTGGCGGCGTGCGCTCGATCGCGCGAAACGCGGCCCGGGCGATCGCCCCGGCGGGATCGGCGCGGAGCAACTCGACCAGCGAGGCGCGCGGGCGCGGGCGGACGATCTGGAGGAAGCCGAAGCCGTTCATCGCGGTGCGCTCGAACGGTTGGGGCAGGGCGGCATCGACGGCTTCGGCGACACGCTGGCGCTCGGTTTTGCCGGTGAGCGTCGGCAGGTCGAGGCCGATCGAGCCACCGATGTCGAGGCGGCGGACGGCGTGCGCAGCGGCGGTGGCGCCGGCGAGCGCGAGGTCGAGCAGCGGCGGCGCGCCGTCCACGTCGAACAGCGTCATCGCCGGCGTCGGCGAGAGGCGGAGCGCGCCGCGGCCGAACGCGATCTCGCCGGTCTCGGCCTCGTCGAGCGCCTCCGACCAGCCGGCGGCCTCGAGCGCGTCCGGCTCGTGGGCGAGGAGGCGGCGGATGGGGATGCCGGTCGCGGCGATGCGGGCGAGAAGGTCGGGGCCGGGCGCGGGCGCCGCATCGGGCGCGGCGGGAACGGCGCGGGCGCGTTTCGGGCGGCCCGGCTCGGGGATCGCCTCGCGGACGATCTCGACGAGGAACCGCGCGCCCTGGCTCGTGCGCGGCGGCACATGATCGAGCATGGCCTCGGTGCCGTCGGCCAGTTCGACGACGCCATCGCGCAGGCGCGCCTCGGCGATCGTGCCGACCGCGAGATTGCCGTCGAGCTCGATCCGCGCCTCGACGATGCGGCCGTCCTCCACGAGCGCCGCGCGCGCCTCGCCGATCCCCGCTTCATAGAGCCACTCAGCCAACAGCAACGCCCGAGGCTTCGAGCAGCGCGCGCGTCTCGAACAGCGGCAGGCCGACGACGCCCGAATGGCTGCCGCTAAGGAAGCGCACGAATGCTTCGGCGCGGCCCTGGATCGCGTAGCCGCCCGCTTTGCCCAGCCCCTCGCCGCATGCGATATAGCGGTCGATCTCCTTGTCGGAGAGGCGCTTGAACGCGACGATCGTATCGACGAGGCGCGTGCGCGGCCGGCCCTCGCCGTCGATCACGCACACGGCCGAAAGGCAATGGTGGCGGCGGCCCGAGAGCAGGCCGAGCAGGCGGCGCTGGACGGCCTCGTCTTCGGCCGGCGGCAGGATGCGGCGGCCGAGCGCGATCGTCGTGTCGCCGGCAAGAACGATATCGCCCGGCGCGCGCGGCACCGCCTGCGCCTTGGCCTCGGCGAGCCGCAGGGCATAGACGCGCGGCAGCTCGCGCGGGAGCGGGCTCTCGTCGATATCGGGGGCGACGATCCGGTCGGGCACGACGCCCAGCCGCGCAAGCAGATCGCGGCGGCGCGGCGAGGAGGAGGCGAGCACGAGCCGCATCGGCGGCCTTTTCAGGCTGGATCCCCGCTTTCGCGGGGTCACTTGAAGCGGTAGGTGATGCGACCCTTGGTCAGGTCGTAGGGCGTCAACTCGACGAGCACTTCGTCGCCGACGAGCACGCGGATGCGGTTCTTGCGCATCTTGCCGGCGGTGTGACCCAGGATTTCATGGTCGTTTTCCAGCCGGACGCGGAACATGGCGTTGGGCAGCAGCTCGACCACCTGGCCGCGCATTTCGAGAAGTTCTTCCTTTGCCAAACAAAACCTCTAGCGATTGGTGAGAATTCGGGACGCGGCGCCATAGCGCGGGATGGCCGAAAAGGAAAGCGGGGCAATATGCTCCTCTCCCATCGGAGAGGGAAACGATGAACTGTTGGCTTCGCGCGCCGGAGGCACTATCGAGCGCGCAGCCGCTGTCACAAAAGTGAAAGAAAACCGTCATCCGCCAGGTCGCCGCCTTGCCGTATCAGATCGACGCCGACGGCGCGGCGCGGGTGATGCTGATCACCTCGCGCGAATCGCGGCGCTGGGTGGTGCCCAAGGGCAATCCGGTGAAGGGGCTCGCGCTGCACGAATCGGCCGCGCACGAAGCCTTCGAGGAAGCGGGCGTGACGGGGATCGCGTGCCCCACCGCGCTCGGCGAGTATCGCTACGCCAAGCGCCGCCGCGACGGCACGACGCGCGGCATGAACGTCGCGGTGTTCCCGCTCCAATTCCGTCAGCAGGCGGACGAATGGCCCGAGCAGGACGAGCGTGAGACGCGCTGGTTCGGCCTGGAGGATGCCGCCGCGGCCGTCGACGAGCCGGAGCTCAAGGAACTCATCCTCCATTTCCGGGCGCCGCCCGCACCAACGCCGCTCGGCGAGCTGATGATGCCCGCGGTTCCATCGAAGGTTCAGGGGAAACTGCCGATGCTGCGCTGGTTCCATGCGCTGATGCCCCAACAAGGGCGGTTCTTCGATCTGTTCGAAGCGCATGCCGCGACGCTGGTCGCGGGCAGCGAGGCGCTCGCCAACCTGCTTGCCGACGGCGCCGACATCCAGGCGCACATCGCCGAGATCATCCGCCGCGAGCACCAGGCCGACGACATCACGCGCGAGGTGCTGGGCGACGTGCGGCGCGTGTTCGTGACGCCGTTCGACCGCAGCGCGATCATCGACCTGATCGGCTCGATGGACGATGCCATCGACCAGATGAACGGCACCGCCAAATCGATCGCGCTCTACGAGCTCGACCGGTTCGAGCCGCAGATGCGCGACATGAGCGGAATCATCGTCGAGGCGGCGCGCGTTACCGCCGAGGCGATCCCGCTGCTCCGGCGGCTCGGGCCCAATGCGCAGCGGCTGCACGATCTGACCGCGCGGCTGATCCAGCTCGAAGGCCATGCCGACGAGATCCACGAAGCGGGGCTGAAGGCGCTGTTCAAGGAGCATGGCACGACGCAGCCGATGGCGTTCATCGTCGGGCGCGAGGTCTACAGCCATCTCGAGAAGATCGTCGACAAGTTCGAGGACATCGCCAACGAGGTGCAGGGCCTCGTGATCGATCACGCCTGAAACGCGGGGGCCGATGCTTCCTTTCTATCTGCTCGTCGCGCTGATCGCGGTCGCCTTGCTGTTCGATTTCCTCAACGGGCTGCACGATGCGGCCAACTCGATTGCGACGGTGGTATCGACGCGCGTGCTCAAGCCGCACTGGGCGGTGGCCTGGGCCGCGTTCTTCAACTTCATCGCGTTCCTCGTGTTCGGGCTGCACGTCGCCAACACGATCGGATCGGACATCATCGATCCGGACATCGTCGATGCCGCGGTGGTGTTCGCGGCGCTCACCGGCGCGATCGCGTGGAACGTGATTACATGGGTATTGGGCATCCCCTCATCGTCGAGCCATGCGCTGATCGGCGGGCTGATCGGCGCGGGGCTCGCCAAGGCCGGGTTTTCGACGATCCAGTGGGGCGGCGTCACCAAGACGGTGGCCGCGATCGTCGGCTCGCCGCTGCTGGGGCTGGTGCTCGCGATGATGCTGGTGCTGGCGGTCGCGTGGACGAGTCTCAAGCTGAGCCCGCTCGGGGTCGACAAGCGCTATCGCAAGCTCCAGCTCGTCTCGGCCGCGCTCTATTCGCTGGGGCACGGCGGCAACGACGCGCAGAAGACGATGGGGATCATCGCCGTGCTGCTCTATTCGCAGGGTATGCTGGGCGGCGAGTTCCACATTCCCCTGTGGGTGGTGCTCGCCTGCCAGGCGGCGATGGCGCTGGGCACGCTCGCGGGTGGATGGCGGATCGTCCACACGATGGGATCGAAGATCACGCGGCTTACCCCCGCCCAGGGCTTCTGCGCCGAAACCGGCGGCGCGATGACCTTGTTCGGCGCGACCTTCCTCGGCATTCCCGTCTCGACCACGCACACGATCACCGGCGCGATCGTCGGCGTCGGTGCGTCGCGCCGGCTTTCCGCGGTGCGCTGGAACGTCGCGAGCAACATCGTCGTCGCCTGGGTGGTGACGCTGCCCGCCGCCGCGGTGATCGCGGCGGGGGCCTATTGGGTAGTGACGCTGTTCTGAGGTGGCGCTGTGCTCCCGCGAAAGCAGGAGCACGAGATTTCAAACGACTACTGGGGGCGGGCGATGGACGGCTACCTCCGCCCGTCGCCCGCTCCCATCAGCCGCCCGCCGCCAGCGCCGCGAGGAGCAGCAGTGCGACGATGTTGGTGATCTTGATCATCGGATTGACGGCGGGGCCGGCGGTGTCCTTGTAGGGATCGCCGACGGTATCGCCCGTCACCGCGGCCTTGTGGGCTTCGGAGCCCTTGCCGCCGTGATTGCCGTCCTCGATGAACTTCTTGGCATTGTCCCACGCGCCGCCGCCCGAAGTCATCGAGATGGCGACGAACAGGCCGGAGACGATCACGCCCAGCAGCATCGCGCCGACCGTGGCGAAGCCCTCCGACGGCCCGGCCACCCACGACACGATGAAATAGACCACGATCGGCGACAGCACCGGCAGCAGCGACGGCGCGATCATCTCGCGGATCGCCGCGCGGGTGACGAGATCGACCGTGCGGCCGTAATTGGGCCGGCTGGTGCCCTGCATGATGCCCGGATTGTCGCGGAACTGCCCGCGTACCTCCTCGACCACCGCGCCCGCCGCGCGGCCCACCGCCGTCATTCCCAGCGCGCCGAACAGATAGGGCAGCAGCGCGCCCAGCAGCAGCCCGACGATGATATAGGGGTTGGAGAGCGAGAAATTGACCGGCCCGTCCAGGCCCAATTCGGTCGCATAGCGGTCGAGGTCGGTCGTATAGGCGCCGAACAGCACCAGCGCGGCGAGCGCGGCCGAGCCGATCGCATAGCCCTTGGTCACCGCCTTGGTGGTGTTGCCCACCGCGTCGAGCGCATCGGTGCGCCCGCGCACGTCGTCGGGCAGTCCCGCCATCTCGGCGATGCCGCCGGCATTGTCGGTGACGGGGCCGTAGGCGTCGAGCGCCACCACCATGCCCGCGAGCGCGAGCAGCGATGTCGCCGCGAAGGCGACGCCGATGATCCCGGCAAGCTGATAGGTCGCGATCACCGCGATCACGATAACCAATGTCGGCAGTGCGGTCGATTCGAGGCTGATCGCGAGGCCCTGGATGACATTGGTGCCGTGGCCCGTCTCCGATGCCTTGGCGATGCTGCGCACCGGGCGGTAGTTGGTGCCGGTATAATATTCGGTGATCCACACAATCAGCCCGGTGACGGCGAGGCCGATCAACATGCACCAGAACAGGTCCATGCCGGTGAAGCTCGCCGCGGCGGGCGCGGCGGCCGCGAGCGTGCCCGGCAGCAGGTCGGCGCCCGCATCGAGGAAGCTCGCGCCGCCGATTACGGTGTTGAGATCGCCCAGCGCCCATTTGGTGACGCCGTAGATCGCGACCGCGGAGAGGATCGCCGAGGTCCAGAAGCCCTTGTAGAGCGCGCCCATGATCGAGCCCTTGGAGCCCAAACGCACCATGTAGGTGCCGATGATCGAGGTGATGATGCACGCGCCGCCGACGAGCAGCGGCAGCGCCATCAGCGCGAGCAGTTCCGCCCCGCTCGCGCGGACGAGCAGCGCGATCGAGACCATGGTGAGGCCGAGCGTGACGACATAGGTTTCGAACAGGTCGGCCGCCATGCCTGCGCAATCGCCGACATTGTCGCCGACATTGTCGGCGATCACGGCGGGGTTGCGGGGATCGTCCTCGGGAATGCCGGCTTCCACCTTGCCGACGAGGTCGGCACCGACATCGGCGGCCTTGGTGAAGATGCCGCCGCCCAGCCGCGCGAAGATCGAGATCAGCGAGGCGCCGAAGGCGAGTGCGGTCAACGCCTCGACGATCGCATGGTCGCTGGGGGAGAGCCCCGACGGGCCGACCAGATACCAGAAGACGCCGGCGATCGCGAGCAGCCCGAGCCCCGCGACGAGCATGCCGGTGACGGCGCCCGAACGGAAGGCGAGCGTGAGCCCGCCTTGCAGACTGCCGCGCGCGGCCTCCGCGGTGCGGACGTTGGCGCGCACCGAGATGTTCATGCCGACGAACCCGGCGACGCCGGAGAGGATCGCGCCGATCGCGAAGCAGATCGTCGAAAGCAGCCCGAGCGTGAAGAACAGCACGATCGCGACGACCACGCCGACGATTGCGATAGTGGTGTATTGCCGGCCCAGATAGGCCTTGGCGCCTTCCTGGATGGCGGCGGCGATGTCCTGCATCTTCTCGCTGCCGGCGGACGCGCGCAGCACTTGGCTGCTGGTGACGAAGCCGTAGAGCACGGCGATCACGCCGCAGATGATCGCGGCATAGACGAACGTCATGGCTGTCCTAACCCCCTTCTCCTGTAATGCCCGGAAGCGGTGGTTCGCTGCTTCCGTGACCTGGGGCACGGGTATAGGGCGGCGGCGCGGGAGCGCAAGCGACTCACGCGTGATGGGTGAAGCCGAGCTTTTCCGGCAACTGGATCGGAATGCCGCCGTCCGTGAGGGAGAGCACGCGCTCCTGCGAAAGCAGGAGCCCAGGATCGTGCGCGTCGCCCTTCCGCCCCTGGGCTCCTGCTTTCGCAGGAGCAGTGGCGGTTGTGAAGATGCCGACGCGGGTTGCCGGGCCGGGCAGCGCCGCCTCGGCCGGAGCGGCGAAAAGCAGCTCGTAATCGTCCCCCGCGGTCGCGGCGGCGAGGCGGGCGGCGCGATCCTCGCCCGCAAAGGCGCGATATTCGACGGAAAGCGGGACGGCGTCGAGGTCGATCTCGACCGAAAGGCCGCTGGCGGATGCCATGCGCGCGGCGTCGATCAGAAGGCCGTCGGAAACATCCATCATCGCGTGGACGTGCGGCGCCAGCGCGCGTCCCTCAGCAAGTCGAGGCAGCGGCCGGCGATAGGCGGTGAGTAGGGCGCCGGGGCCGGGCGCGCCGCGCGCGATGCGCAGGCCCGCGCCCGCATCGCCGATCGTGCCGGTGACGTAGAGCGCATCCCCCGCCTGCGCGCGGTCGCGGGTCGGCACATCGCTGGCGCGGCCGATGGCGGTGAGTGTGATGACGCGCGGCGCGCCTGCGGGCAGCGACACGGTATCACCGCCCAGCGGCGGGCAGGCGAACTCGCCGAGCGCGTCGCCGAGGCCGGCGAGAAACGCCTCGTCCCACCCGCTCGCGGCGGGCGCGAGCGGATAGTTGAACAGCACCCCCTCGGGCGTGGCGCCCTTGGCGGCGAGATCGGACAGGTTCGCGGCCAGCAGCTTCCACGCGACATCGCCCGGTGGATCGCCGGGAAGATAATGGACGCCCTCGACGATCGTGTCGGTGGTGAGGATCAGCCCGTCGAGCGCGGCGGTGTCGTCGAGCAGGCCATGCGCGCCGGGGTGGAGCGGCAGCGTGCGCAACGCAGCGAGGAACTCGGCTTCGGTCACGCGCGATCCTTAGACGTTATGGTTTCGGCGTGCCATTGCCCCTGTCCTACAACGCTGTGTTCTGCGAATGTTCGCCATCGTCGCACGACACTGCTCTTTCTCATTTCCCATCGACATGCGCAGCCGGTGAAGGGGGCCTTCGTGTCGTTTTCCCGGAACCTTCGGAACTTTCGCCGACGGTTCGCTCGGGCCGACTCGGTGCCGAATTGCGGCTGCAGCGGCCTGCTCCGGTGAGGGGCGCAACCCTGCTTTCCGCCGAAAAACGCCTCTCGCCCACAACTTGGGCTGCCTGCCCTTCAAACGTCCTTCGTGTTATACTGCCGGCCAAGTCGAACATACGACAGGGTCGCTGTCCCCAACGGGAGGAGCTGTCGGATGGAATCGATCGATCAGGAAAAACTTCACGCATTCGTCGGAAAGATGCTCGGCGATGTCGGCGGTGCGATGAACGTGCCCACGGTGCGCCTGGGGATGCGGCTGGGCTTGTTCGACGCGCTCGACCAAGGCCCCGCGACCGCGTCCGAACTGGCGGACAGGGCAGGCGGGTTGCACGAACGCTATGTGCGCGAATGGGCGTTCGCCCAGGCCGCCGGCGGCTATGTCGATTTCGACGCCGCGACCGGCCGGTTCAGCCTCAACCCCGAGCAGAAGATGGTGTTCACCAACCGCGACAGCCCGGTCTATCTCGCCGGCGCGTTCGAGATCGTCGCGGCGATGATCGAGGCGGAACCCAAGGTGGAGGCATGCTTTCGCAACGGCAGCGGCGTGCGCTGGGGCGATCATGCGGGCTGTCTGTTCTGCGCGACCGGCGCGTTCTTCCGCCCCGGCTATGCCAACAGCATCGTCCCGGAATGGATCCCCGCGCTGGATGGCGTGGAGGACCGGCTCAAGAGCGGCGCCAGGGTCGCCGATATCGGCTGCGGCGTGGGTTTTTCCACGCTGCTGATGGCCCAGGCATATCCCGACAGCGCGTTCGTCGGTTTCGATTTCCATGAGCCCTCGATCGCGGAGGCGCGCCGCCACGCGGCCGAGCACGGGCTGGAAGACCGCGTCCGTTTCGAGGCGGTGCCGGCGAAGGAGATCGGCGAGAAGAATTTCGACCTGATCACGATGTTCGATTGCCTGCACGACATGGGCGATCCGCGCGGATGCGCCGCGCACATGCGCAAGATGCTGGTGCCCGGCGGGAGCTGGATGATCGTCGAGCCGATCGCGGGGGACAGGCCGCAGGACAATATGAACCCGATCGGCCGGATGTTCTACAATGCCTCGACGATGATCTGCGTGCCGACCTCGCTCGATCAGGAGGTGGGCGAGGGGCTGGGCGCGCAGGCCGGCGAGGCCGCGCTGCGCGCGGTGATCATGGACGGCGGGTTCGGCACGGTGGAGCGCGCGACCGAAGGACCGTTCAACATGGTGCTGCAAGCCCGGTGATCTTAAGGGCGCACGTCCCGGGCGAGCGCATCGAGCAGGCCGTTGACGAAACCCTTTTCGGGCTTTTCGTAGAAGGCATCGGCGACGTCGAGATATTCGCTGATCACCGTCTTGGTGGGCACGTCCGGCCGCGCGATCAGCTCATAGGCGCCGGCGCGCAGGATCGCCTTCATGGGCCGGTCGAGACGCGCGAGGGTCCAGCCTTTGGCGAGCTTGTCGCCGATGCGGCGGTCGATCTCCTCGGCGCGTGCGGCGGCGCCGCCGACCAGATCGTCGAAAAACGGCACGTCCGCGTCGGCGAACTCGGTGTCGTCGATCACGGCGCCCAGCCGGTGCTGATGGAATTCGTGGAGCAGCGCGGGGATCGCGATCCCCTCCATCTCGTGCTGGTAGAGCGCCTGAACGGCGGCGAGGCGCGCGGCGGCGCGGGCCCGCGAGCGGGCGGCGGTACGGCTCATAGCTTCAATTCCGGTTCGTCGCCCGAAAGGCGGATCGAGACCGAGCGGGCGTGCGCGGGCAGCCCCTCGGCGGCCGCGAGCGCGACCGCGGCCGGCCCTATGCGGGCGAGCGAGGCCGGGTCAAGCTGGAGGAAGCTGGTGCGCTTCATGAAGTCGAGCATCGACAGGCCGCTCGCGAACCGCGCGCGCCGGCCGGTGGGGAGGACGTGGTTCGGCCCTGCGACATAATCGCCCACCGCCTCGGGCGTGTGGCGGCCGAGGAACACCGAGCCCGCGTGGCGGACCTGATCGAACAATGGCTGCGGCGTTTCGACCGCGAGTTCGAGATGCTCGGGCGCGAGGCGGTTCACCAGTGGGATTGCCTCGTCGAGCGACGCGGTGACGATGATCGCGCCGTTCGCGTCCCACGCGGCGCGGGCGACCTTCGCCGTCTCGAGCGTGCCGATCTGGAGATCGACGGCCTCGGCTACGGCCTTGGCGAAGGCGGCATCGTCGGTGAACAGGATCGACTGGCTGGTGGGATCGTGCTCGGACTGGCTGAGCAGGTCGGCGGCGATCCAGTCGGGATCGTTCGCACCGTCGGCGACGATCACGATCTCGCTCGGGCCGGCCACCATGTCGATCCCGACGACGCCGTAAAGCTGGCGCTTGGCCTCGGCCACCCACGCATTGCCGGGGCCGGTGATGACATCGACCGGCTTGATACGATCGGTGCCGTAGGCGAGCGCGGCGATCGCCTGCGCCCCGCCGATCCGCCACACCTCGTCCACGCCCGCCAGCGCCGCGGCGGCGAGGACGAGCGGGTTGGCCTCGCCCTTCGGTGTGGGCGTCACCATGACGAGCCGCTCGACGCCCGCGACCCTGGCGGGGACGGCGTTCATCAGCACTGACGAGGGATAGGCCGCGCGCCCGCCGGGAACGTAGACGCCCGCCGCGTCGACCGCGCGCCAGCGCGCGCCGGTGAGCACGCCCGCATCGTCGATGAAGTCGCTGTCGGCGGGGCGCTGCTTCTCGTGCCAGGCGGTGATGCGCGCGTGCGCGAGCTCCAGCGCAGCGCGCAGATCGGCGTCGAGGGCATCGAGCGCGGCGGCGCACTCGGCCCTTTCGATGCGCCAGCCGGTGTCGTTCAGGTCGTGGCCGTCGAATTTCTCGGTGAAGGCGCGGACCGCCGCATCGCCCTCGTCGCGAACGCTGGCGACGATCGTGCGCACGTCGCGCGCGACATCCGCCTCGGCCTCGCGGCGCGCGTTGACGAGCGCGGTGAAATCACCCGCGAAGCCGGGAGCGGAGGTGGAGAGGGTAATCATCTTTCGCCCCCCTTTGCAATTGCATCACCCCGCATCCGTCGTCTCCACCGCGCGCCGGAAGGCATCGACCAACGGCACGATCCGTGCGCGCGTCTTGAACGCGGCGCGGTTGACGATGAGGCGGCTCGACACCTCGGCGATCGTCTCGACCTCGACGAGGCCGTTCTCCCGAAGCGTGCGGCCCGAGGAGACGAGATCGACGATGCGCGGCGCGAGCCCGAGCGTCGGCGCCAGCTCCATCGCGCCGTTCAGCTTGACGCACTCGGCCTGCACCCCGCGCGCCGCGAAATGCTTCGCCGTGACGTGTGGATATTTGGTCGCGATGCGGACATGGCTCCAGCCGCGCGGATCGTCTTTCTCGGCCATGTCGGCGGGCTCGGCGACCGACAGGCGGCAATGGCCGATGTCGAGATCGACCGGCGCGTACAGCTCCGAATAATCGAATTCCATCAGCACATCGGAGCCCACGATGCCGAGCTGCGCCGCACCGTGCGCGACGAAAGTTGCGACATCGAACGCGCGCACGCGGATCAGCTCGATTTCGGGATCGCTCGTGCCGAAGCGGAGCGCGCGGCTGTCCTCGTCGGAGAAAGCGGCTTCGGGCGCGATGCCGACCGCGGCGAGGAGCGGGAGTGCCTCGTCGAGGATGCGTCCCTTGGGGACGGCGATGATGATCGGCTCGGTCATGGACGGCGGGGCTTTACTTGGGGGAGCGGAGGGGCGCAATGCATCGAAACTTCACCGCCGTTCGTGCTGAGCTTGTCGAAGCACCGCTCTTTCGGCCTGAACAAGAACGGCCCTTCGACAGTGATCAGGGCGAACGGAGGTGTGGGACGTGGCCACCGAAGCGAACAACCGCGGCGCCTTCCTGATCCAGGAACATTATTGCCGGCAGATGGACGCGCCGATCTATGCGGACATTTGCGCGGCGCTGGCGCGGGGGTTGACGCGCGAGAGCCGAACGGGCGCGCGCGTGCTCGACTGGCCCGGCGAGCCGACGCGCGATGCACTGCCGCTCCGGCTGATGGGCGGGCTGCACGCGCTGGTGCTGGCGGGGGCGGACGACGAGCTGGCGGCGGTCTTTCGCGAGGAAGTGCGCGACGAGGCGCTGGAGGCGGCGCTGCTGCGCGTGCTCGTGCGGCATGACGATGCGCTGCTGCCCTGGCTCGACGGGCCGCCGCAGACCAACGAACCGGGCCGATCGGGCGCGCTGATCGTGGGGCTGATCGAGGTCGCGCGGCGGTTCGGACCGAAGATCGAGGTGCTCGAGATCGGATCGAGCGCGGGGCTCAACCTGCTGATCGACCGCTATCGCTTCGATCTGGGCGGGGCGATGCTGGGGCCGGCCGATTCACCGGTGACGATCGCGCCCGAATGGCGGGGTGCGACGCCCGATGTGCCTCCACTGGAGATCGTCTCGACACGCGGGTGCGATGTGGCGCCGATGGATGCGGCCGATCCCGCGGTGGCGGCGCGACTGGCGGCCTATGTCTGGGCGGAGAAGCCCGAGCGGCTGGATCGGCTGCGGCGCGCAATCGAAATGGTGTGCGAGCGGCCGGTGCGGCTGGAGAGGGCCGACGCCGCCGATTGGGTCGAGGCACGGCTCGCCGAGCCGCAGGCGGAAGGCGTCACGCGCGTGCTGATGCATTCGGTGGTGTGGCAATATCTGCCCGAACCGACCGCGACCCGCATCCGCGCCGCGATGCGCGCGGCGGGCGCCCGCGCCACGCTGGAGCGCCCGCTCGCCTGGGTGGCGATGGAACCCGACCGCGCGCTCGCCGAGCAGGTGGTGAGCGTCGCCTGCTGGCCGGGGGACGGGACGCGCGATGTGCTCGCGACCGCGCACGCGCATGCGGCATGGGTGAAGCCGGGGCCGCGTGAGGTGGAAGGCGGCGGGATTGCGCTGCCCGATGGGGCGAAGGTGGAGTTGTAGCGCTGTCTCAACGAAATGTGAGATAAAGGCTCGCCGCTATTACGATAATAAAGATGACGCATCCCCAGAAGGGAATACGCGTTCCGAAACGCTCACCATATGGATCGTGCTCTTGCCAGAAGGCGCTCTCGATTGCCCACGCCGTTGCAACCAGTTCGTGGAAGGTCATCGATGCGGTAGGTTGATCAATTGCTTCCAGGTATCGAACCAGAAGTATCTTCAATTCGTCGGGCTTATTCGACGCTCCAGTTCGCTCGATCAGCACACGACCGTTTCGGCTACCTATGCGGAACGGTTCGCCGTTCGGGCCATAGGCGATTGGATAAACTCCGTCTTCGACGTCGTAGGGTTCAAGCCAAGCTTCCGCCGCCTTTGCAGATGGAAAGATCAGCAAAGGCTCGTCTGCAGCAACGAACAGAGCGCCCTCGGGTACTGTGGGAGAAGCATAATCGAATTCGTGGGCCGCGGTGCTCATATGCTTATTGTTTCATTAGAGGCGAAGGCCCACAACTGGATCGTTGCTGTCATCATATCCGCTCCGCCAGCAGTTTTCGCATCGCTGTGGTCACCGCGTCCGGCGCTTCCCATGGGACGAAATGGCCCGCGTCCACCGTCACCACCGTTAGGTCCGGCACCAGCGCGTCCAGCCCGTCGAGCTGGACGGGGAGCCAGCGCCTTGTCGGCCGTGCCCCAGATGACGAGCGTCGGCTGGGTCACGGGCGGGAAGGGCGCGCTCAGGAATGCCGGGCGATCAGGGAGCGGACCGTCGACGGGCGGGACGACGATGCTGCTCGCGCGGTACCAGGTGAGCATCGCGGTCATCGCGCCGGGCTGTCCCCATTCGTCGAGATAGGCGGCCTTGTCCTCGCCCGCGATGTGCGCGGTGACGTGCTGGACGAAGGTCGATGCGAAGAAATGGTCGAGGCCGGCGCCGACGAGACCCTTGTCGATCGACGTGTCGCGGAAGGGGTCACCATTATCAACAGCGCGAGCCCCTGCACGCGATAGCCGAACCGCTCCCATCCATCGCGCGCAACACCCAGCATGGCGGATTTGCCGGTACCGGCATAGCGCCCGTCCGTTATGTGGCGCAACGGGGCCTCTTGCTCAGGCCGGAGCACGAGACCGCCACTCCCGGCGGTGGCAATGGCGCGACCCGTCGTCGCCGCCGGGAGACCATGCCCGCTCCTTCCGGCCAGCCCTTCCGCCGCACGCTCCAACCGCTGCTCGGTTTCGATCATGTCGCGGCTGGTAAAGCGCGCTTCACCTCGGCCATCTCTTCCGAGCGCCACCAACTCGGGCGCCCCCTTCACGGCCGCCATCATCGCATCGAACTGCTCTTTCCCATCGCTATGCCGATGCACGAACATGGCGAGGTCGCGATTGGTGAACGTTGCCTGTTGATGCGTGATCGCGTCCAATGCGCGCCCCGGATTGGCGAGCAGTTTGTCGCCAGCAAGCTCGATGCCCTGCGCCTGATCCAACTCGCGGGCAATCGCGCAGTGCTCTATGGCGCGTTCCTCGCGACCGCGATCATGCTCAATGGCGAACAACGCGAGGAAGCGCTCGTGCAATGGCGCCGACGCGGCAAACGAGCGTTTGAAGCGGATGCCGATGTTCAGGATCAGAATTAAACTACAGATCTACGGCCTAATCTCTGAGAGGCATGCGATACGAGCGCATTGCTTCATCGGTCGGGGTGCAACCCGCGCCTGGTGCTTGTGGTCGCAGATAGTGACCATCATCTATCGCGATCGGCTCGACAAAGCAGTCGCGAATCCAAGGGATGTATTCGAGCATGGTCGTCGCTGGATGCCAATAGGATAGATGGACATGCACCTGCGCCATGTCGCCGACATGCGCAGCCACTGGCAGGCGGCGCGCGTGGGCGGCATCGGCAACGCGGATATATTCGGTGATGCCCGCCAGGCGCGTGACATCGGGTTGGACGTAGTGCAGCGCACGGGCGTCAAGGAACGTCTCGAACGCGTCGATGGTGTAGAGCTGCTCGCCCAACGCAATCGGGATCGACGTCGACGCCGCAAGTTCAGCGTGCGAGCGGACATCGTCAAACCACATAGGTTCTTCGAGCCAAAGGATATCGAGGCCCTCTGCGCGGCTACAGAACCGCTTGCAGGCCGGCAGATCCCATTTACCATTGGCATCGACCGCGATGGTGGCATGTGGGCCGACCGCTTGGCGCACCGACTCGATCCGATCGACATCGATCATCGGATCATCGTGCCCGATCTTGATCTTGATCCGACGGAAGCCTCCCTGTTCGATCGCGCGCTTGCAGCCATCAACCAATTTCTCCTTCGGGAACGAAAGCCAGCCGACGTCGGTGTTGTAGGCCTCCAACCGCTCGATGGTTGCGCCGCCCAGCAGCTTCCATAAAGGGAGATCAGCCTCTTTCGCGCGGAGATCCCACAAGGCAATATCCACGGCTGCCAGCGCAAGGTGTGCAATTCCTGCGCGTGCGACCCATTGAATCGCCGGATGGCGCGCCAGCTTGAACCAAAGCCGATCGCCGTCGGTCGCATCCTCGCCCAGCAACAAAGGCGCGTAGCAATCGCCGATGCTCGCGGCGATCAGACGGTCGGACGGCAAATGCGCGTGCGTGCCGGTGAAGCCATAGCCCTCGATACCATCTTCGGTGGCAATGCGTGTGCCGACGATTCCCCAATGCGTGATCGTGTTCGTCGAGTCCGAAATAGCGCCACGCGCGATTGGTGCGTGGAGGATGAACGGCTCGATCGACGTAATGCGCATACAGGGCTCCCCCGTGTCAGGCGGCAGCGCCGAGAAGTGCTTGTGCTTCTCCTCATCGACCAACGCCCGCGATGTTTCATAATTGACACGACGTATCATGGGTGACACAAGGCGGCAAGACCAGCAGAGTCGCATTGCGAGAGGAGGGGACCATGAGGCGTGAGAGGGTAAAGGCCGCGATCCATGCGGCGATGGTTTTTTCTGCGGGATTTTCCGCCCTGGCATTGGCTGCGCCGGCCTGGGCACAGGATACGGGGGATCAGCGCGACGATTCGTCGGCTGTGCCGCCGAATGACCAGGTCGATGAAGTGGCGGGGCAGGAAATCATCGTCACGGGTTTCGCGGCAAGCCTCCAGCGCGCGATCGAGAACAAGCGCAATCTCGATGTAATCAGCGACGGTATCGCCGCCGAGGACATCGGCAAATATCCCGAGGAGAATATCGCTGAGTCGCTTCAGCGCGTCACCGGCGTTCAGATCACGCGCAACCTCGGGCAGGGGCAGTTCCTGAGCGTCCGCGGACTTGATCCGAAATTCACCAATACGCTGTACAACGGCCGTCCGTTGCCCTCGGGTTCTGGCACGCGCGCGTTCGATTTTCAGGTGCTCACCGCGAATTTTGCAAGTCGGGTCGACATATACAAGTCGCCGACCGCAGACATGCTCGAGAGCGGGCTCGCCGCGACGGTGAACATGCAGTCGATCAGGCCGCTGACCGTCGGAAAGCGGCGTATCGCGTTGACGGCCGAAGGCACCTATGACGAGCAAGCGCGCGGCGGCGTCCGGCCGCACATTTCGGCGCTTTATACCGACACGTTCCTTGACGATCGTCTCGGCTGGAGCGTCAGCGTCGATCTCAACCAGCGCAATATCGACGATCAGCAGTTCGTCACCGAAGGCGTCATTCGGGATTCGACCTGGGCCGGGCCGGATACGCGCTATCGCCTCTTCGCCGTTCATCAGAACGATCTGGTCGGCACCGACAAGCGTATCAGCGCCACCAGCGCGCTACAGTTCAAAGCGACCGACAATCTCGAACTGTATCTGGATACGATCGTCTCTCAGTTCGATCAGCGATACAATTACTTCCAGGGCAATCAATGGTATGCTGGCGCCGGCGCGCTCGGTCCGTCGCCAACCGACGCGGTCACCGTCGACGAGAACGGGATCGAGACCGCGTGGCGTGGTACCAACGTCTTCGCCTGGACGCAGTCCAACCGCTTCGCATTCAAGCAGAGCATGTGGTCCACCGCGCTGGGCGCAAAACTCAACGTCGGCGCCTGGGAGGTGGATGCCGAGGCGTCTTACGGCAAGGCAACCGAACGAACGACGCAGACGTTCGTCTCTTGGGCGACCAAAGCGCCCGGCGCGAGCTTCTATTATGATACCACCGTCGATCCGGACGGCCCGATCAGCTTCGGCTTCTATAACGGCTTCGATCCGACCGACCCCTCGCATTACTACTTTTTCGGTGTGCAGGGCACGTACAAGCAGCCGGTCGTCGACAAGATCTGGAACGGGCAGTTGGATGTGTCGCGCGACGTCGACCTCGGCATCATCCGCGCAATCCGGTTCGGCGGCGCAGTGCAGGATCGCACGCTCGCGGCGACGCCAAACGCTATGCCCGCATCCGGGGCAGGCTTTCCGGCGGACATGACGCCGTATTTGACGGTTTACAGCAACCCGACCTATTTCGATTCCTATGACGGTCCGGCCGAGTTCCCGAGAAGTTTCCTGACGGTCGATCTCGACAAGTTCTTCAATGACTTTCCTTTGTCGGAGATTGTGAAGAACAACCCGCCGACGCAGGTGCTCAGCACGACGACGAAGGTCGAAGAGCGCTCGGCTGCCGGCTATGTCCGGCTCGACCTGGCCAGCGCCAATGACCGTCTGCGCGGCAATGTCGGTCTGCGCTACGTGGTGACGCAGGAGGCGTCGTCGGGCTTCGTGCCGACGCCCGATGCGAAGCTCGTGTACGGCTTTTTCGGCGCCAATACGCTCGGCTATACCGATGCGGCGATCCAGGCGCAGAAGCACACCTACAAAAATCTGCTGCCGTCGCTGAACCTCGCGTATCAGATCGGCAACGATGTCGTCGTCCGGTTTGCGGCGGCCCGCGTGATGCAGCGGCCGGACATGAACCTACTAGCGGCGGCGAGCAGCCCCAGCGCGCCGACGGTGCCGCCGCCGGATCAGCCCTGGCGCGGAAATCTCCGGCTGGGCAATCCGGATCTGAAACCGTATTTGGCGAACCAATTCGATCTGTCGCTCGAATATTATATCGGCAGGCGCGGATTGGCCGCAGTAGCCCTGTTCGTGAAGGACGTGAAGAACCTCGTCCTCACCAGCTACTACGACATGCCCGCGACGGTGAGTTTCAGCGACGGCACTACGCGGCCGATCACGCTTGCCGTCGCGCAGCCAAAAAACACGGAAAAGGCGACGCTGAAGGGGATCGAGGCCGGGTTCCAATATCCGCTCGATTTCCTGCCCGGTCCGCTCCAATGGCTGGGGGTCCAAGTCAATTATACGCACATCTGGTCGGACAGCGTGGTGCTCAACGAGGGGCAGCCCGCGTTGCCGCTCACCGGCATCTCGAAGAATACGTACAACCTCACCGGCTATTATGACGACGGTCGCTTCTCGTTTCATGCCGGTTATAACTACCGGAGCCGGTGGGTGCAGGATCCATTGAGCTTCTTCGGCGATGGTAGTTTCGTCAAAGGCTACGGTCAGCTCGATATGTCGGCGAACTTCCGCATCAACGACCATTTCAGCATCACCGCTTCGGCCGTCAACGTCACCCAATCGGCGCTGCACCTGGTCAATAGATACGGGATCACGCGCACCTACGATCTCAGCGGGCGCCGTTATTATGCCGGTGTGCGGATCAGCTTCTGACAATCGGGGGAGATCGAAGGCGATGATTACGCGCAGAACCATTCTCGAGCGGACGGCAGCGGGCGCGGCGGTGGCCGGTCTGTGGCCCCGATTGCCGACCGCGTTCGCGGCAGCCCCACAGGCATACAATGATCCGCCGCCCGGCGTTGGGCCGCTGATTCCCGCAGACCAGAAGGCACTGACGCGCTTCATGGGCCTGCGATACGGTGTTTTCATACATTGGAATCCGGCTACCGTTTCGGGCAAGGAGATAAGCTGGTCGCGCGAACGCGAGACGCCGAGTGCGGAATACGATCAGCTTTACAAACGCTTCAACCCGACCGAGTTCGACGCGGACGCCTGGGTCGGCATGCTCAAGGCGAGCGGTTTCCGCTATCTGACCTTGGTCCCCAAACATCATGACGGCTTCGCGATGTGGGATACCGCCACCAGCGACTATTCGATCATGAACACGCCGTTCGGGCGCGACGTGGTGAAGGAGGTATCGGACGCCTGCAAGAAGCACGATCTGGCGTTCTGCCTCTATTATTCGATCGCCGATTTCTATCACCCTGATTGTATCGGTGCGAACCATGCCAACGGCATGTATCTGGGCTCGAAGGGATATAAGCTGCCCGCGGGCGTGAAGCCCGATTTCGACCGATACGTCACCTATATGAAGAAGCAGCTCAAGGAGCTGTCAGAAAATTACGGGCCGATCACCGCCTGGTGGTTCGATGGCGGCTGGATGCGAGAGTGGACGCATGAGCGCGGCGTCGATCTGCTCAAATATATGCGCATGCTGCAGCCCGACACGATCGTCGATCACCGTGTCGGCTGCGCCTATAACGGGCGGGTCTATCTGCCCACCTGGTTTCCGACCGACAACGATTATGTCGGCGATTTTGCCGTGCTCGAGGTCGACATGCCGCGCTTCAACCGCGACATTCCTTGGGAATATACCACACCCGCGAACGGCCGGAGCTATTGCTGGACGGCAGGTACCTATCTCGATCCTGACGTCTGGCTCGACAATTTCGTGAAGTCGGCGTGCGGGGATGGCAATTACCTGCTCGGCGTTTCGGCGCCGTCCACGGGTCGGTTCGATCCGGCGCTGGTGGATAAGCTCGCCCAGACCAATCTGTGGATCGAGCGGCACGGTGAGAGCCTGTTCGAGACGCGCGGCGGCCCGTACATGCGCAACACGGCCTATGGCACGACATGCAAGGGCAAGCGCATCTACCTTCATGTCTTCGACCAGAAGGCGACCAAATTGACGCTACCGGCGCTTCCGGCGAAGATCGTCAAGGCCTCGCTGCTGCACGGCGGCAAAGTGGAGGTCGCGCAGGCGGCGGACGGCATTACCGTGGCGATCGATCCCAACGCGATGGAATTGCCGGCGACCATCGTCATGCTCGATCTCGACCGATCAGCCGAGACGATTGAGCCGATCGGCGAGGTACCGGTCAATCGCGGCGTGAAGGTCAAATCCTCGAACGCCGATCCGTCGACCGATCGCTTCGCCAGCGACGGCGATATGCGCACTGCCTGGAAAGCCGATACCGGCATCAAGCAACCGTGGATCGAATTCGACCTGGGCGCCGAGAAGACGCTTGCCCGCGCGATCTTGTTCGAGGGCGCTTATGAAGGCGAGCTTGCCAATATTCACCGCTATCAGGTCGACGTGCGCTCGCACGAGACCGACGACTGGAAACGGATCGACGACGTCAAGACCTGGGGCTTCGACACCAGCCAGGAAGAAGATTTCTTCGAATGGCCGATCTCCGTCTTCCATCCCGAGTTGCGCTTCACGCCCACCAGCGCGCGCTATGTGCGCGTGAAGGTGCTGGAAGCGGTTGCGCCGCCCGTGATCCACGCGTTCGATCTGTACGAGAGATAATCGCCCAATGGCCCAAGTCGTCAACTCCCCCGCCTCCGTCGCCGACGCTCCTCTTTCCTCGGCTGACGGAGGCAACCTCGCCTATGTGACGCTGGTCAGCCTGGTCTCCGCGATGGGTGGCTTCCTGTTCGGCTACGAGACGGTGGTGATTGCAGGCGCGTTGGGGCCGGTAAAGGCGCAGTTCGCCTTTTCGGCGTTGATGGAGGGCTGGTTCGTAAGTTCGGGGCTGCTCGGCTGCGTGGTCGGTGTGCTTTTAGCCGGCAGGCTATGTGATCGTGCAGGTCGCAAGAAGGTAATGCTGCTTTCGGCGCTGCTGCTCGCCATCGCGGCGATCGCATGCGCGATTGCACCGGCCGCCTCATGGCTGATCACTGGACGGTTCATCGGCGGTGTGGGCGTCGGTTTGGCCTCGGTCGTGTCGCCACTCTACATTTCGGAGGTTGCGCCGCCGCGCTTTCGGGGCCGGCTCGTATCGCTGTTTCAGCTCACCATCACCATCGGCATCGTCGCCGCAATGCTCGCCAATGCCGGGCTGCTCGAATATTCGCTCGCGGCGCCATCTGCCGGGCGCGGCCTGTGGAATTGGCTGTTCGTCAGCGAGGTTTGGCGGGGCATGTTCCTGGGTCAGGTGGTGCCGGCGCTCCTGTTCCTCGGCTTTGCGCTGGTCGTGCCCGAAAGCCCGCGCTGGCTCAGCCTCGTCGGCCGCCAGGATCGGGCACGCGCGGTGCTGGGGCTCCTGCGGGGCGATGCCGCCGCTGCGGATGCCGAACTGGACCAGATCGATCGGTCGCTTCGCGAAGAGACGCAATCGGGTGACCGCGCGAGTCTTTCCGGGATGCGACGGCCCTTGTCGCTTGGCATCTTCCTCGCCGTCTTTTCCGAACTCAGCGGCATCACCGTCGTGATGTATTACGGCCCGATGATCCTGGAGCGCGCAGGCATCTCGGCCGGCTCGTCGCTCGGCGGACATGCCGTGATCGGAATCGTGCTCGCCTGCTTCACCGTGCTCGCGCTGTTCGTGGTCGATCGGTTCGGGCGCCGGCCGGTGCTGCTGACCGGATGCGCGGGCGCCGCCGTCGCGCTGGCGCTCGCCGGCATGTGCTTCGCAGCGGGCGTCACCGATGGCGCGCTCATCGTCGTGCTGCTCTGCATGTTCGTGGCGTTCTTCGCCTTCTCGCTGGGGCCGATCAAGTGGATCGTCATCTCGGAAATCTTTCCGACGGGCGTCCGCGCCCGCGCGATGGGGATCGCAACGGTCGCGGTTTGGGTGACCGATATCGTCATCAATCAGGCCTTCCCCACGGTGCGCGACACGTTCGGTGTGTCGGCCATGTTCCTGGGATGTGCGGTGTTTCTCGTCATACAGTTCGTCGTGGTGTTGCGCAAACTTCCGGAGACAAAGGGCATGCCGCTCGAACAGATCCTGTCGCTGTGGAGCAGAGAGCAGAAAGAGGGGAGGCGACCGTGAGCGCCGACTTTTCGGGCAAGATCGTCATCGTCACCGGCGGCGCCGGCGGTTTGGGCAAGGCCTTCACGCTGGAGTTCGCGCGCCTTGGCGCCGATGTTGTGTGCAATGATCTCGATCCCGCGGCGGGCGAAGCGGTGGTCGCAGAGGCGACGGATCTTTCCGGTCGCGTCCACTTCGTCGCCGGCAGCATGGGCGATCCCATGACGTGTGACGCGGTAGCCGCCAGGGCGCGTCATCTCGGCGGGATCGATGTGCTGTGCAACAATGTCGGCATCCAGCCGCCGTCGAGCTACGTGCCCGCGCACGAACTTGATGACGCGATCTGGGATGCGATCCTCACCGTCAATCTCAAATCCTATTTCTGGATGGTGCAACGCTGCGTCCCGATGATGAAGGCGCAAGGGCACGGAGTCATCATCAACACCGCGAGTGTGCAGGGGCTGCAATCGCAAAAGGGCGCGGCGGCCTATGCGGCGTCGAAAGGCGGGATCATCTCGATGACGCGCCAACTTGCGCTCGAATATGCCGAAGACAATATCCGCGTTGTCGCAATCGCGCCCGGCACGTTCGATACGCCGCTGCTGCGCGATGTCGCCGCAGGGATTCCCGACAAGGGATATATGGAGCGGCTGCGCCAGGCTTATCCCATGAAGCGCTTCGGACGCCCCGAGGAATTGGCGCGCGTGGTCGTCTTTCTCGCCGGCGACGGTGCTTCCTTTCTCACCGGCGAGTGCATCACCGTCGATGGCGGCATCATGGCGCAAGGCGGCTGGGCGCAATGACGGGAAATCGCACCATATCCGGGATGAGTCGGAAGGAATTTCTGCGGAACGGCCTGTCCACGATGGCGGTTGCCGGACTGCCGGTGTCGGGCGTGGCATCTGCCGCGGTCGCGGAATGCTCCCCCGCCCAGCAGGCGGGACCGGTCACGATTTCGACGCTCAATCCGGTGATCCGACTGTATCCGGCGGGGGCGGTGGCGCAATCGGGCGACATCCGTTTCGGCACGGCCGAAATCGGAACGATGCTTCCGTTTCTCGGTCCAGGCGAGGTGACCTGGACGGTGTCGGTGCCCAAGGCGGGGCGCTACGCGGTCACGCTGTGCTGTTCGACCACGAAGCCTGGCCAGCCCGTCAAGGTCAAGGCGGGCAGGGCCGATGTCGATTTCGCGATGCCAGTAACGGAGGGGTTCTTCTTTCCACATCCCGACGGGGCGGTAGAGGACCCCGGCGACCCGAGCGGCGAGAGCTTCTTCAGGCTGCGCGAGTTCTACAATTTCGATCGCGTTGCGGTGCCGGGCGAGTTTTATCTGGTGCGCGGTGTCAACGTGGTGCGGCTGCGGGTTTCGGGCGACAAGGGCAAGGAGATATTGCGCCTCCGCTCGATCGAGCTGACGCCGATTGAGCAGCGTGGAGCAATCGCGGCCGATCAGAAGCGCGCCCGCGCCCAACGCGCGAACACCGACTGGTTCGCCCGGGCGGGCTACGGCATGTGGTTCCACTTTCTCGATCTCACGACATCGCCGCATGGGCCGCGCAAGCCGTACGAGCAGGCGGTCAACGAACTCGATGTCGAGAAGTTGGCCGAGACGGTGGCGACGGCGGGTGCCAAATATCTGATCTTCACCGTCAATCACGGCAACCCGACCTGCCCCGCGCCGATCGGGAACTGGGAGAGGCTACACCCCGGCTGGACGACCAAGCGCGATCTTATCGGCGACCTCGCCGATGTGCTGGGGCGGCGCGGTATCCGGCTGATGCTCTACATGAACCCGCCCGGCCTGGGCTCGATGGCGCTCAAGCCGGGCACGGTGATCGGCGTGCCCGCCTTCAATGAAGACGAATATGCAAACCAGCTTATCCAAGTGTTTCGCGAATTCGGCGAGCGGTACGGCCCCCGCGTCGCGGGCTATTGGTTCGATTCGACCTTCGAAGCCACCGAATGCTACCCGAACCTTCCGTTCGAGGCATTAGCTGAAGCCCTCAAGACCGGTCATCCGGGTCGGCTGGTCGCCTGGAACAACTGGGTGTTTCCGAGCGAGACGGAGTGGCAGGATTACTGGGCCGGCGAACTGACCGACCTGCCGCTTAAGCCGTTCGCAGGACGCTATATCCAGCATAGCGTCGGCGAGGGTCTGCAGGCGCATGTGGCGCTGCGGTTCGACGCCGATTGGCTGCACATCGCCCAAGATACGCCGATGCCGCCGCCGCGCTTCACCGCCAGGGAACTGGCCGATTACATTCGAACCTGCCAGGCCGATCAGGTGCCCGTCACGCTCGGCGTCGGGATCTTCCAGGACGGCACGCTCGGTCCGCAGGCGCTCCCGGTCCTTAAAGATGTGCGGCGTCTAGTACGGCCGCATCATCCTCCGACCGCGGGAAACGCTCGTTTCGCTGCAGATGCCGGCCGACCAAGAGGGACAATATGGTGACGATGAACCGCAAGGAATTCCTGCGCAACAGCCTGTCGACGATGGCGGTTGCCGGGTTGCCTGCATCGACCGTCTCCGCGGCGGGTTTCGGCGCGGCTGAAGCAAACGGAGAGCGGGTGACGGTGCCACGGCTCAATCCCGTGGTTCATCTCTATCCGGGCAAGGCCGCATCGCGCTCTGGCGAGTTGCGTTTCGGGCTCGCTGAACTCAGCGTCATGCTACCATTCTTCGGCCCCGGCGAGGTGCTGTGGACCGTTGAGGCTGCCGAGCCGGGTGATTATGACCTCGCGCTCTGCTATTCGACGACGCATGCGGGCACGCCGGTGACGATTGAGGCCAATGGCGCCAAGGTCGATTTCGCAGCGCCGATCACCGAGGGGTATTTCTACCCCGATCCCAACGGACCGTCGGCGAATCCCGGCGATCCGAGCGGCGACAGCTTCTGGTCGATGCGCGAATTCTACCTGTTCGAGCGCATTCCTGTGCCCGGCCGGATTACATTGTCGCGTGGTATCAACGTCGTGCGGCTTCGGGTGGCAGGCGAGAAGGGGAAGGAAATCTTCCGCCTGCGCTCGCTCGAACTGACGCCGGTCACGCAACGCGCGACTGTCGAGGCTGACAAGAAGCGTGCCCGGTCCCGGCGTGCGAACACCGATTGGTTCGCCGATGCCGGTTACGGCATGTGGTTTCATTTTCTTGATCTGACGACACCGCGCGAAGGGCCACCGATCCCCTACGAAGACGCAGTCAACGCGCTCGACGTTACCAAACTCGCGCGCATGGTTGCCGATTGCGGTGCGGCCTATCTGATCTTTACCGTCAACCACGGCCATCCGACCTGTCCCGCGCCGATCAAGAACTGGGAAAAGCTCCACCCGGGCTGGACGACGAAGCGCGACCTGATCGGAGAGCTCGCCGATGCGCTCGGCAAGCACGGGATCCGGCTGATGCTCTACATGAACTGCCCCGGCCTCGGTCGGCTCGAGCAGCAGGCGGGTACCGCGCTCGATCTGCCGGCCTTCAGCGAAGGCGAGTATGCCAATCAGTTGAGCGACGTCTTCCGTGAATTCGGCACCCGCTACGGTACACGCGTCGTGGGTTATTGGTTCGATTCTTGGTTCCAGACGACGGAGCGCTATCCGAACCTTCCGCATGAGGCGCTCTTCGATGCAATTAAGACCGGATATCCCGATCGCCTGGTTGCGCTCAATTACTGGGCATTTCCGGTCGAGACCGAATGGCAAGACTACTGGAGTGGCGAGATTACGGATTTGCCCGCCAAGCCTTTCAAGGCACGCTATATCCGCCGAGGTGCCGGTGCGGGATTGCAGGCCCATTCGGCGATTCGCTTCGACGCACCCTGGTTCCACATCACCCAGGATATGCCGATGGAGCCGCCGCGCTATACCGCGGCCGAGCTCGCCGCCTACATCCGCACCTGTCAGGCTGATCGCGCGCCCGTGACGCTGGGCGTCGGCATTTATCAGGACGGCACGATCGGCGAGCAATCGCTCGTGGTGCTCAAGCAGCTTCGGCAGATAATTAGGGGCGGCGCTCGAATGCGTCGTACTTCGTGAGCGACGTGCGCGGCTTCACCAAGGATCCCCGAGATGTTGCTCCGGCATCGCGGCCGACCAGTCAGCCGGGGTCTCCCGTCATCATTCTCGCGGACGCGGACAATGTCGCGGTTTGCCGGCGCAATGTCATAGTGGGCGAGCCGCTCGACATGGTGGACGAAGTTGTCGTCGCGCGCGCCGACCTGCCACTCGGTCATAAGGTTGCGCGGTATTTCATTCCTGCCGGCGCGATCGTCGTCAAATACGGGATGCCGATCGGGTCTGCGACGACCGATATCGAGCCGGGTGAGTGGGTTCATCTGCATAATATACGCAGCAACTACATCTCCAGCCACACGCGGGCGTCCGGGGTGGAGGTATGATCATCGCCAACGGCTATGCCCGCGTCGACGGGCGGATCGGTATCCGAGACGTCGTCGCGGTGATCTATCTCGTCGAATGTGCGCACCATGTTGCGCGCCGCGTGGTCGATCTCGCGGACGATGCCGATGTGCATCTGCTGGGTTTTCCGGGCTGCTATCCCAACGATTATTCGCTACGGATGATGAAGGCGCTCGCAACGCACGCGAATGTCGGTGGTGCGGTACTCGTCTCGCTCGGCTGTGAGGGCTTCGATCGAGAGGGTCTAGCGGCGGCGATCGCTCAAAGCGGCCGGCCGGTTGAAACTGTGGTTATCCAGGAAGTTGGCGGCACGCGATCCGGCATCGAGGCGGCAGTCGAGGCGGTACATCGCGTCAAAGCGGAAATGCGACAGCGCGAACGTCGCGTGCCGATGCATCTTTCCGATCTCGTTGTGGGAACGATCTGCGGCGGCTCCGATGGCACCAGCGGTATCGCCGCCAATCCCGCCGTCGGCCGCGCTTTCGATCGGCTGATCGATGCCGGCGCGATATGCGTTTTCGAGGAAACGGGCGAGATGATCGGTTGCGAAGGGCCGATGGCGACGCGCGCGGCGTCGCCTGACATTGCGTCGGCGATCCATCAGGCGATCGGCAATGCCGAAACTTATTATCGCGCGATGGGCTATGGCAGCTTCGCGCCGGGCAATGCCGAGGGCGGGCTGTCAACACTCGAGGAGAAATCGGCTGGCGCTTATGTCAAGTCGGGTAGCCGCGTGATCAACGGCGTCATTCGTCCCGCTCAGGTGCCTGCTGGCGCCGGACTCTATTTGCTGGATGTCGTGCCGGACACGCCGCCCAAATTCGGCTTTCCCAACATTTCGGACAATGCTGAGATCGTCGAACTGATGTCGTGCGGCGCGCACCTGACCTTATTCACCACGGGGCGCGGATCGGTAGTCGGGTCGGCGATCGCCCCTGTAATCAAGATCACCGGCAATCCCGAGACCTATGCACGGATGCGCGAGGACATGGATATCGACGCCGGGCGCGTCATGTTGGGTGATGCGACCCTCGAAGAGGTCGGAGGCGACATTTTCGACCTGGTGATTGCGGTCGCCGGCGGTGCGACGACCAAATCCGAGGCGCTGGGGCATCATGAGTTCATCCTCAGTTACAAGACGATCGAAGCGCTCGGCCCGGCTTGTTATCCGGGGGCGCAATGACTGGGCGTTCGGCAGCGGCACGAGGCGCGCGGCGCCTCGCGGGCAAAGTCGCGTTCGTTACCGGGGCGGGCCAGGGGATCGGCCGAGAGGCTGCCACGCTGTTCGCGACCGAAGGGGCCGAGGTCTGGGCGAGCGATGTCAACGCCGACGCTCTCGAAAGGCTGACATCATGCCGTTCGCTTGTGCTCGACGTTACGGATACGGCTGCGACTGCGGCCCTGGCTGACCGCGTTGGCACGGTCGACATCCTGTTCAACTGCGCGGGAATGGTGACGACCGGAACGATCCTCGATTGCTCCGAGAGCGATTGGACCCGCTCGTTCGCCGTCAACGTCACCTCGATGTTTCATCTGATCCGGGCGTTTCTGCCGGGTATGCTTGCGCAGAAGCACGGATCGATCATCAACATGGCCTCTATCGTGGGCGCGCCCAAGGCGGCGCCGGATCGCTGCGCCTACGGCATGTCGAAAGCTGCGGTGGTCGGCCTCACCAAGTCCGTCGCTGCCGACTACGTGACCCAAGGCATCCGCTGCAACGCGATCTGCCCCGGCACGATCGAGACACCTTCGCTGCACGACCGCCTGCGGGCAACGGGCAATGTCGAGGCCGCACTCGCGGCGTTTAGGGCGCGGCAGCCGATGGGCCGTCTCGGGCAGCCTCAAGAGATCGCAGCGCTGGCGCTTTATCTCGCATCCGAAGACTCGGCATTCATGACCGGCCAGGCGTTGATGATCGACGGCGGCTGGTCGGCCTGAACAGGCGGGAAAGAGGAAGAAATGAAAGCAGTATCGTTCTCGCGCATCTGCGTCCTGCTGGGTGCTTTCGGTCTTGCCACGCTTGCTGCGGCACCCGCAGGGGCAACTACGCGCGATCTCAACGTCCAGACCGATTGCGGCGCGCAGGGCAATGGGGGCGCTGACGACACAAGCAAGATTCAGGCGTGCATCGATCGAGCGGCGCATACCGGACAGGCGGTCTATATTCCCGCCGGCGTCTACCGCATCACCGCGCCGCTGCGTATCGCGAATAGCAATGCGACCGTTTACGGCACTACCAGCACGACGACGACGATCGTGCAGACCAACGGCGCCGCGCACATCTTCGACATATCGAACGATGGCAACGTGATCGACCGAATCCAGCTACGCAATCTCGAGTTGCTCTATTCGACGCCGAATCCCACCGGGTTCGCGATCCTCTGCAACACCTGCTGGCGAACCTACTTTCAGCAATTGAACATCGGCCGCGCCGCTGCCGATTTCTACATGGGCACCGGTATCTGGGTGGCCGGCGGCAACCAGGTGTTCGTCCAGGACAGCGTGATCACCCACGCGACCGCCCAAAGCCTATATTTCGCGAGGGTGGGAGACGTGTTTCTGTCCGACGTCGAGGTGAACCAGCGCGAGGACAGCACCCGTTCCGCAGGTATTGTCTTCGATACTGGCGTGGGCGGCATCTATGCCGTCAACGTCAACATCACCAGCGGCCATACCGGCTTCCTGTTCGAGAACACGCAAGGTGCGGTGCCGCCGAATTTCGGCTTCTTCGTCAACTGCCTGGCGGATACGCTGAACGGCGTCGGCTGGAACTTCCAGGCGGCGCAATCGATGCGGCTGACCAACAGTTGGTCTGCCACGGCGGCGGTCTATGGCATGATCGTCAATGACGTCGACGGGCTGAGCATCACCGATTCGCGCATCTACAACAATGGCGCCGAGGGCATTCTGGTGCAGCCCGGCGCGACCAATCTGACGATCAAGAATTCGACAATCACCGGCAATTCGCGTCTTGCACCAGATAAGCATGCAGGGATCAGTATCGCCGCGGGCGTGAGCGATTTCCAAATATTGGGGAATACGATCGGCGCCGCGGACGGCTTTGCTAATTCGCAGTCCTATGGGGTGCTCGTCGCGCCCGGAGCAAGCAATGATTACATGATCGCTGACAACATCATATGGAAGAATATGAGCGGCGGTCTTCGGAACGGTGCCACCGGCATGCGCAATATTGTCGCCAATAATCTTTGAACAGCAAGGGACGAGGTATGCGCGTCGTTGATACTCATGCGCACTTCTGGGATGTCGAGCGGTTCGATTATCCATGGATCGAAGTTGGATCGCCTTTTCATCGCGTCTTCGACCTGGCAGACTATCAGCGCGCCTCGGTTGAGGTGCCGGTCGAGCGGATGGTGTTCGTCGAATGCGATGCGCATTCGCGCTGTTCGGTCGCGGAAGCCGAATGGGTGGCAGGACTCGCAACGATCGATCCGCGCATTCAGGCGATCGTCGCGCGGGTGCCGCTGCTCGACGATGATGTCTTGACGCGGCTGGATGCGATCGCGGCGATACCGCTCGTCCGCGGCGTGCGTGACAACATTCAGGGGCACGAGCCCGGGTTCGCGCTGCGCGAACGGTTCGTAGAGGGTGTCGCGGAGGTGGCGCGGCGCGGGCTTCATTTCGAGCTTTGCCTGAAGCACCACCAACTCGATGAGACGATCGAGCTTGTCCGTCGCTGCCCGCAGGCGCGTTTCGTGCTCGACCATTGCGCGAAGCCCGACATCGCCGCGGGCGTGCGCGAGCCTTGGCGCGTTCAGATCGCGAAAATGGGGGCACTGCCCAACGTGGTGTGCAAGATTTCCGGCCTCGTCACGGAGGCGGATTGGATGAACTGGAAGGCCGAGGAGGTGCTTTGGTATGCGCGCGCCGCTGCCGAAGCGTTCGGGCCCGAGCGAATCATGTTCGGCAGCGACTGGCCCGTGAACGAGGTCGCAGGCGGTTATATGCGCTGGTTCCACCTGGCAGAGCAGCTTGCGGATGACTGGGGCCAATATGATCGCGAGCGATTTTTCCGCGGAAATGCCGAGCGCGTCTACCGACTCGCATAGACATTCCCGAACTCTCGTGTTCCCGGAATGGAACCGTGTTTTATTTCATGGCATAGGGCGATGATCTGGCGGGCGGGTCAGCCGGCTTGGTCGCCGCTCGCAGATTCAACAGGCGAAAGATCGGAATCGATGCCCAACGGGGTGACACCGGCGAAAACCACCATCTATGCCGCACCGGCGCTCGAAAAGGGCCTCGATATTCTGGAGTTGTTGTCGAGCGTGTCGCGGCCGATGGGGCTTTCGGATATCTCACAGGCGGTCGGACGGTCGAAGAACGAGATATTCCGGATGCTCCATGTGCTGGAGCGCCGTCACTATATCGAGCGCGCGCAGGGCAGTGATCTCTACACGCTCACCAACCGTCTGTTCCTGCTCGGCATGGAGCGTCCGCCGCTCAAGGGATTGCTCGATATCGCGCTTCCGATGATGCACCAGCTTTCGGACGATACACAGCAATCGTGCCATCTCGTGGTCCCGTCCGAGCAGTTCATGGTCGTGATCGCGCGCATCGATCCGCCGGCTGATTTGGGCCTCGTGGTACGGATCGGCCATCGGCGTCCGATTCTCGAGGGAACGTCAGGGCTGGTGCTCACCGCTTTTCAGCTCGATTCGGTACGTCAGCACTGGATCGAGGATTTCGGAGGGGAGATGTCGCCCAAAGCTCGTGCCGAATTGGAGGAGAAGCTTCATCAAATTGAACAGAAGGGCTTCGCGGCGATCAAGAGTTCGGTCGTGCCGGGAATCACTGATGTGTCGGTGCCGGTGATGAGCAACGGCACGGCGGTCGCATCGTTGGCGATTCCATATATGAAACGGATCGGGGTTCCGGTCTCGCAACGCGAGGCGATTGACATGCTGGCGACCGTCGCAGCTGTCATCTCGTCCAAGCTGCCCTGACGGGCATCATCCGCCGATCACATCCTGTCGCTGTTCGCCTAGTTTTTCGATTCCCAGCGTCACCACGTCTCCCCTTGTCAGATAGCGGGGCGGTTTCTGGCCCATGCCCACACCTGGCGGGGTTCCGGTAGTGATGATGTCGCCCGGCAGCAGCGTCATGAAGTGCGAAACGTAGGACACGAGCCGGGCGACGCCGAAGATCATCGTTTGCGTGCTCCCCGTTTGCATGCGCTCGCCATTGACATCCAACCACAACAATAGAGCTTGCGGATCCCCCACCTCGTCGGTCGTCACGAGCCAGGGGCCGATCGGCCCGAAGGTCGGGCACCCCTTGCCCTTATCCCATGTGCCGCAGCGCTCGAGCTGGTATTCGCGTTCGGAGACGTCGTTGACGACACAATAGCCGGCGACATGACGCAGTGCCTCGGCCTCGGCCACATATGACGCAGTCGTTCCGATCACGACGCCGAGTTCGACTTCCCAATCGGCCTTGATCGATCCCGGCGGGATCGCGATGGGGTCGTCGGGACCCTGGATGCAGCTAACGCCTTTGGTGAACATCACCGGTTCGGCAGGAATGTCCATGTCCGCCTCGCGGGCGTGATCCAGATAATTGAGCCCAATCGCAATGAACTGTCGTGTGCCGGCGAGCGGTGGCCCCAGCCGCTCCGGCGTTTCGACGACGGGAAGCGAGGAGAGGTCGAGTGCGGCCAGCGCCTCCAGTCGTTCCGGCGCCAACGCGTCCGGATCAATATCGCGGATGATGGCGGAGAGATCCAGGATACGACCGTTTCCATCAATTATGCCGGGCTTCTCGTTGTTCGCACGTCCGAAACGACAGAGCTTCATGCGGGGATTCCTTCGACCGAATTTGAAGAAGAAGCGACGCGATCGCACGCGCATCGCCGCCGCCGAATCGGAAGCCGATACGATATCGGCGGGTATGACGCGGCATCGCTATGATATGGCGTCGGTCAGCTACTTATATACAGAACATTGTTTCGTCAATGGAACAACAGCTTGGGCTGGGTGACGTGCTCCCCCGGAATGTGACCGAATTTGGTTAGAGTCCGACGCGAAGGAGCCGGACGAGAATGAAGCGGAGCAGGTTCAGCGAGGAGCAGATCATCGCGATCTTGAAGGAACAGGAAGTTGGGATGGCGACGGCGAATGTATGCCGTCGGCACGGGATTAGCACGGCGAACTTCACGCGCGAGAACCTGGCGCTGGTGGCGGATACGTCGCTATCGGGCGCCAGAGTGGCCCGGAGCTGACCGCGCTGATCGGGCTGCGCGGCAAGCCGCACACGATCGTCAGCGACAACGTCCTAGGTCAGGAAGCAGCGGCGGAAAACGGCCAGCAGGTCTCGTTGCGCCGATCATGATCAGCGCTGATGTCGTTCTGATCCAGAAGGTTTCCATCGTCAAGGAAAGCGCTCTCGGCCATAGCAAACACAGGATTCAGCTTCGCGCGGGCGGTGGTCCTCACCGTCCTTAAAATGAGATGCGAATGCCAGATGGAAGGCCCGAACATTATCTACAGGGTCGCCGCAGCGCCATCACCCCGCCGAGATCGCCAGCGAACGGGGTTGAGGGCATGCCCCCAACCCCGTTGCCATCCCATCAACCAACTATCATGAAGGAGCCGGACTCTACCTCTGAATGGTAACAATCAGGGGAGCACGTCAGGGTCACCCGTCGATCCGGAAGCAAACGCCGTATTGGCACGGGCTTATTACACTGCGTACGTGGAAGGGCGACCTTTCGGAAGGCGCAACTCCAGTAGCACACAAGCGAGGCGCCGCATCGCGCGCTATGTCGAGGCAGGGACGAACTGATCGTGTCCCGGCGGCGGTCGATCGGATACATTGTGAAACATCCTTCGCATAACCGCATTCAGCGTCGCGATTTCCGCCTCCGATACGTTCTCGAAGGCGCGCTGGTAAATCCGCTTGGCCACTGCAAAAGCGCGCTTGCCTGCCGCTTGGCCGGCCTCCGTAAGGCGAATCTCGGTCACCCGGCCGTCATGTGCGCTCTGGTTTGAAATCAGCAGACCTTCCATCTGCATCCGCTGGATGATTCGAGTCATCGTGGGAAGCTTCACGATCGCGTGATCGGCGATCTCACTCACGCTCATGACGTCCGCACCCCGCAGAACCATGAGAACGCGCCACTGCGGCACATCCAGCCCGATCGCCTTGAGGCCGATCTCGATGCGAAGCAGATAGGCGCCGGTGAAGCGCGTCAGCCAATAAAACGGCCATTCCTCCATCCGAAAGGTCTCGGCACTGATTGTTGGGTCAGCCATGATGCGAAGTTCCTCGGCGTCCGGTGCCTCTCGGGGCGCTGTCGTACCGCGCTCGTAATCCGACGCATTAGATACGGCAATAAGTATGTGATCGATCAGTTGACAATTCACGTAAATAAGCAAACAAACGTAGCCATGCAGTACGATGACTCCGCCGTTTTCGTCGAGCGATATCCGATCGTAGGCCAAGGGCCTTCGGTTGCGGTCAAGGACTGCATCGACCTTGCCGGCCGGAAGACGATGTGCGGGAGCAAGGCGCTACGCCATGCCGAGCCTGCGCCGCGCCATGCGGCCGTGGTACAGGCGCTCGTGGACGGTGGCTATTGCGTCGTCGGCAAGGCGGCGATGCATGAGCTCGCCTACGGCATGACCGGCCTGAACGGCTGGACCGGCGATGTTTGCAATCCCCGCTTTCCCGAGCTCATCGCAGGCGGATCGTCGAGCGGCTCGGCCGCAGCGGTCGCGGCGGGGCTGGCGGATGTCGCGCTGGGAACCGACACGGGAGGATCGGTGCGGCTCCCCGCCGCGTGCTGCGGCGTGATCGGGTTCAAGCCGACATTCGGACGGTTGAGCCGCGACGGCGTCGCGCCTACCCAATCGACGCTCGATTGCGTAGGTCTGTTCGCGCGTGACATGCTGCAGATCGAGCGCGCCATGGCCACCATGGACCCCGGCTTTGTCGCCGAGGATGATCCCGGCCGCATCCGCCTTGGCGCGGTCGCGACCGACGCGGATCCCGCCATCGAATCGGTGGTCGCGGCTGCGTTGAACGCGTTGGGCGCCGATGCTCGGCCGTGTCGCCTGTCCCTACTCGACGACGCGTTCGAGGCGGGCGTGGCGCAGATTGCGGCCGAGGCCTATTCGGCATTCGGCCATTTGCTGGCGAGCGGTCTTGTCGGTGACGACGTCGAGCGGCGATTGCGGGCGGCGCCCGCGCTCGCGACGCGCGCGCGGCTCGATTGGGCCGCTGCCGTCCGGGAGCGGTTCATCGCCCAGGTCGACGAACTGCTGGACGACGTAGACGTCCTCGCGCTGCCGACGCTGCCGACGCTGCCCCCGCGCGTCGATGCGGTCGAGGATGTCCCGCTGCTGCGGCTGTCCTCGCTGGTGCGCCCGTTCAACCTGAGTGGCCATCCCGCAATCTCGCTTCCCGTGGCGGCTCGTTCCGGGCCGGCGGCGATCCAGCTTGTCGGGCGCCGCGGCGGCGACGCGCGGCTGTGCGCCGTCGCGCGGCAGTTCGCAGATGCGGACCTGCTTCAGCAAAAGGATATGTACGATGGACGCGACAACCCTTCGGCGTGACGAGGCTGACACGCCGACGCCCGGGATCTCGCCGATCAGCGATGCGCTGATCGCCGATCTCAAGGCGCGGCGGCGCGACTTCGCGGCGGCAGGCCAATTGCCGTCCGACATCGTCGAGGCGCTGCGCGATCTGGGCGTCTATCGGGCGCTCACGGCGCGACAGTACGGAGGGGCGGAAATCTCTCCTGCCGCGTTCCTGCGCATCGTCGAACGATTGTCCGAGGCCGACGGGTCGGTCGGCTGGGTGGCCAGCTTTGGCGTGTCGAGCATGTACCTGGCGTCGCTGCCGACCGAGACCCTGGCGAAGGTCTATGCCGACGGGCCCGATGTGATCTTCGCGGGCGCGCTGTTCCCGCCGCATCCTGTCGAACAGGTCGACGGCGGATTCAAGGTCTCCGGCCGCTGGAAGTTCGCCAGCGGCGCGACCGGCGCTGACCTGATCGGGGTCGGGATCAAGGTCGAGGGCGAGAAGGATGGCCTGCCGCGCATGGCGGTGATGCCAGCGGCGTCGGTGTCGATCGACCCCAATTGGGATGTGATCGGGTTGCGGGGCACCGGCAGCCACGATCTGGTCGTCGACGGCGTTGTCGTCCCCGAAGAATGGACCTTCGTTCGCGGCGGCGCGCCCGCCCTCGATACGCCCCTCTATCGCTATCCGGCGATGGCGCTGGCGGCGCAGGTGCTGGCAATCGTCGGCGCGGGCGTGGCGCGCGCCGCGCTGGACGAGATCGCGGCGATGGCGGGTGGCCGCACGTCGATCACGGGTGCGCCCACGCTTGCCGATCGTGCCTACGTCCAAGTCGAGATCGCTAAGGCCGAGGCCAAGCTGCGTTCCGCCCGCGCCTTCTTCTATGAGGCAACCGACGATGTCTGGCAGACCTTGTGTGCGGGCGGCGCTGCCGACCTGCGCCAGACCGCGCTGTTGCGCCTCGCGTCGAGTCATGTCGCGCGGGCGGGATGTGAGGTGGCGCAGATGGCGTTCACCCTCTCGGGAACGACCGGAATTTATAGTGAGCATCCGATCGCCGCGTATGTGCAGGACGCGATGGTGGTCGCGCAGCACGCCTTCCTGTCGGAAGGAACCTGGCAAAGCGCGGGGCGCGTGCTGCTGGGGCTCGATACCCCACCCGGATTTCCTTGATGGTTGAATGGAGGCCGCACCATGTCTGACAGCAATTCCAAGCCCGTGCGCGTCCTGTTTTGCGGCGCGGTGCTTCAGAACTTCTTCGATCTGCCCGCTGCCGAGATCGGCAAGGTCTGGGCCGCCACCGGCGCGATGCTGAAAGGCATCCGCGATGTTCCGGGCGCACGCGTGCTCGGCACGCTCGACGACGACGAGACGATGGTGGGCACCTCGCCCAACGGCTGGCCGTGGACCTTCTACATCCTCGCCGACATGCCCGATCGCGCGGCCGTGGTCGCCGCATGCAACCTGTTCCGCACGATCGAGGTCGGCGAGCACCGCCTGTGGAAGTATATGCGCGTCGAGGCGCGGATCGGCCGCGAGTTGGTGATCCCGGCATGAGCGAGGCGGCCGCCCTCGAACCGCTGCGGCGGCGGATCGCGCTGCTCGAGGCCGAGGGCGCCGTCCGGCGCGTCGCGGCGGCGTATTTCGGGCTCTGCGACACGCTAGGACTCGACACGCCGATGGATCGGCTGGCCGCGCTGTTCACGCGCGATGCGGTGTGGGAGGGCGAGGGGCGCTATCGCGATGCGCTCGGCAGGTACGAAGGGCGCGCGGCGATCGTCGCGATGCTCGGCCGCTATGCGGACCCGCCGCATTTCATCCTCAACGGCCATTATCTCTCGTCAGAAGCGATCGAGGTCTGCGACGAGGCGTCGGCGACCGGCCGATGGATGATGCTCCAGCTATCGAGCTATCGCGACGGCCGGTCCGACCTGCGCAGCGCGGCGCTCCGAATCGAGTTCGCGCACGAGGGCGGCGCTTGGCGCATCGCCCGCTTCGCGACGCGGCACCTCTTTTCCCGTGATGTCGGCCCCTGGAACGACGAGGCCGCTATCTCGGTCCCCGCATCAGCCGCCGAGGAGGGCGCATGACCATCACCGATTTCGCCGGCCTGGTGAAGGCCGATCGTGCCCATAGCGCGCTGTACAAGGATCCCACGATTTTCGACGAGGAGATGGAGCGCATCTTCAAGAATACATGGGTCTGGGTCGCCCATGCCAGCGACGTGCCCGCCAGGAACACGTTCAAGACGAGCTTCGTCGGCCTCCAGCCCGTGATCGTCACGCGGGACAGGGAAGGCAAGGTCCATGTCCTGCTCAACCGCTGCCGCCACCGCGCGGCGAGCGTCTGCGAGAAGCGCAAGGGCAAGGCCAGCGTGTTCGTCTGCCCCTATCACGGCTGGAGCTACGAGGTCGACGGCAGGCTGCGCAAGGTGCCGCATGCCAAGGGCTATGGCGAGGATTTCGACACTGCCGATTTCCCGCTGATCTCGCTCAGGGTCGAGGAATATAACGGGCTGATCTTCGCGACCTTCAGGCAGGATATCGAGCCGCTCGCGGATTATCTGGGCGCGGCGCGCAAGTGGATCGACCTGTTCATGAAGCAGGGCGCGGGCTTCGGTGTGAAGACGATGGGCGAGCACCGCTTCCGCTTTCCCGGCAATTGGAAGATCCAGCTCGAGAACACCACCGACGCCTACCATTTTCCGATCGTCCACAAGACCTTCCTCGATTCGCTCGATGCCGAAACCGAGGACGTGTTCGACGTGCTGGGGAAGGGCGGCTGGGTCGAGGATCTGGGCAACGGCCACAGCGTCATGGTCATGATGCCCGACCTGATCGACCTCGAGGAGAATCTCGACGCGCCGATTCCCGATCGCTTCGCCGATCTGGCGCGCGAGCTGGCCGAGGAAGGCTATCCCGACGATCAGGTGCGGCGCATCGTGCGCGCGGTCGGCGGATCGGGGTTCAACCTCAATCTGTTCCCCAACGTCGCCTGCTCGATGGCGTTCTTCCGCGTGCTCCGCCCGATCGCGGTCGACGAGACCGAGATTACCCATGTCGCGATCGGCATGGACGGCGGCCCCGAGGCGGGGAACCGCGCGCGGCTGCGGTTGCACGAACATTTTCAGGGGCCGATGGGGTTCGGCACCCCCGACGATGCCGAGGGATGGGAGCGCGTCCAGCGCGGCGTGCGTGCGGGTGATGACGTGTGGATCATGTTCAACCGCGGGGCCGAGGCGCCCCCCGGCCGAGCCGAGCCCGGTCATAATGCCGGGGACGTCAGCTCGGAGACCGGAATGCGGGCCGCCTATCAGATGTGGAAGAGGATGATGAGCGCATGAGCACCGGATCGGCGGCGAGCAGCGCGCCCGTGGCGGCAGCGCCGAGCCTGGAGGAGGCGATCGCCTTCATCTGGGCGGAGGCCGAGATGCTCGATCGGCTCGATTATCGGCCGTGGCTCCGATTGTGGACCGATGCGGGCGATTATGTCGTGCCGCTCGAACGCGACGCGGCGGACTATCGCCACGCGCTCAATATCGTCCTCGATGATCGCGAGATGCGCGAGGCTCGCGTCAAGCGGCTGCTGTCGGGCTTCTCGATGTCCTCGGCGCCGCCTGCGCGCACGGTGCGCACGGTATCACGCTTCGTCACGGTCGATCGCGAAGGCAGCGCAATCACGGTGCGTGCCGCACAGATGCTCGCCGAATACAAATATCAGCACATGCGCGTCCTGCCTGCGGACGTGCTCTATCGCATCGTTCGCGATGCCGACGGCGCGCTGCGGCTCGATCGCAAGGTCGTGATGCTCATCAACGCGGACGATTACCAGTTCGGCATCGGATACCTGCTGTGAGCCGGGTCGTCCTCGTCACCGGCGCATCGCAAGGGCTGGGCGCGGCGATCGCGCGCGCCTTCCACGCCGCGGGCTACCGCGTCGCCGTCTCCGATATCGACGGCGCGGCGGCCGCCGCCGTTGCGGATGCGCTCGATCCCGCGGGCGCGACCGCGACGAGCATAACGCTCGATGTGCGCGACCAAGGTGCGTTCGAGGCAGCGTGCGATCGGCTGGTCGCGGATTGGGGATCGGTCGAGGTGCTAGTCAACAACGCCGTCGTCACGATCGTGCGCCCCGTGCTCGACATTCCGCCCGACGAGTTCGACCGGGTGCTCGAGGTCAATTTGCGTGGCACGTTCGTCGGTTGCCAGGTCTTCGGGCGATTGTTCAAGGAGCGCGGGCACGGACGGATCGTCAACATCGCATCGCTCGCCGGGCAGAACGGCGGCACCGCGACCGGCGCCCATTATGCCGCCTCGAAAGGCGGGATCATCACACTGACCAAGGTGTTCGCGCGCGATCTCGCGCCGTTCGGTGTCACCACCAACGCGATCGCCCCCGGGCCGCTCGATCTGCCGTCGGTTCGCGCGCTCGTGCCCGCCGACAAGCTGGACGGCATCGTGGCCGGAATTCCGGTCCGCCGCCTCGGCTCGCCCGAGTTCGTGGCCGAGACCGCGGTGCATCTGGCGTCCCCGGATGCCGCGTCGGTCAACGGCGCGGTGTGGGACATCAATGGCGGGTTGCTGATGCGGTGAGGCGATGATCGAGGCACAGGAATTTCGCGCCGCGATGGCGCGGCTGGGCGCCGCGGTGAACATCATCGTCACCGACGGCCCGGCGGGGCGCCACGGCATGACCGCCTCGGCGGTATGCAGCGTCAGCGATAACCCCGCCTCGCTGCTCATCTGCATCAACCGGGCGGCGCGCATCCACGACATTCTTCGCGAGAACGGCCGTCTGACGGTGAACGTCCTCTCCGCGACGCAGGCGCCGCTGTCCGCCCTCTTCGCCGACAAGGGCACGACGATCGACGCTCGCTTCGCCGCCGCCGAATGGGTCATGCTCGATCACGGCGTCCCTGCCCTGTCCGGGGCGCTCGCCTCGTTCGGCTGCTCGATCCGCTCGACCATGGCGATGGGCAGCCACAGCGTGTTCCTGTGCGGTGTCGAGCACCTGCGGGTCGGCAATGGGGAGCCGGGCCTCGTCTATTTCGACCGCAACTATCACCCGTTGCCGATGCGGCCTGCCGGCGCGTGCGGCACCAATGCGTCGGAGGGCCGATCGTGACCTCGGCATTCGACGTCGTGATCGTGGGGACCGGGCATGCGGGCGCGCAGGCGGCGATCTCCCTGCGGCAAATGGGGTTCGACGGCTCGATCGCGATGGTGGGGGAAGAGGCGCACCCGCCCTACGAGCGGCCGCCCTTGTCGAAGGATGTCCTTTCGGGCGAGCGCTCGTTCGAGCGCATCCTGATCCGGCCGGAAAGCTTCTGGCAGGACAAGCGGATCGATCGGATCGCGAACGCCCGCGTGTCCGCCGTCGATCCGGTGCGCCGTTCGATCGGCGCCGAGAATGGTCGGCAGATCGGCTTCGGCGCGCTGGTCTGGGCGGCCGGAGGATCGGCGCGTCGCCTGACCGCCGTTCCGGCAGGTGCGCGCAACGTGCATGTCGTCCGCGCGCGCGCCGACGTGGAGGCGGTAATGGTCGCGCTGCCCGGCGTCGCGCACGTCACCGTGGTCGGCGGCGGCTATATCGGCCTCGAGGCGGCAGCGGTGCTGCGCACGCTCGGCAAGGCCGTGACGCTGCTCGAAGCGGGCGAACGCGTGTTGGGTCGGGTGACAGGAGAGGCGCTCTCGCGCTTCTACGAAGCGGAGCATCGTCGACAGGGCGTGGACCTGCGGGTGCGTTCGAAGATCGACGCCGTTGCGGTGAAGGACGGCGCCGTGGCGTCGGTCCGGACGGCGGACGGGGACACATTCCGGACCGACATGGTGATCGTCGGCATCGGCATCGATCCGAATGTCGCGCCGCTGCGCGAAGCGGGGGCCGACATTGCCGATGGCGTGCGGGTGGACGAATTCTGCCGGACGTCGCTGCCCGGCATCTATGCCGTCGGCGATTGCGCTGCGCACGCCAACCGGTTCGCGGGCGAGGGCGACATCCGCCTCGAATCGGTGCAGAACGCAAACGATCAGGCGAAAACCGCCGCCGCGCATCTCGTCGGGCAACCGCGCCCCTATGACGCGCTGCCCTGGTTCTGGTCGAACCAATATGACCTGAAATTGCAGACGGCGGGCCTGTCGGGCAGACACGACGATGCGATCGTCCGCGGCGATCCGGCGTCGCGCAGCTTTTCGGTCGCCTATCTGCGCGGAGAACGCCTGATCGCCATTGATGCGGTCAATCGCGTCAAGGACTTCGTTCAGGCCAAGCCGCTGATCCTCGACCGATGCGCGGTCGATCGGACGCTGCTGGCCAACCCGGCGACGCCGCTCGCGGAGGCGCGGCGGGCATGATCCCCGGCGCGGCACATCGAGGAGGAGCCATGTCCGCCATTGTCGATATCGAGGCAATCCTCCTCGACGTTCCGACAATCCGGCCGCACGTGCTGGCGATGGCCACGATGTGCTGCCAGACCGTGTGCCTGGTCCGCATCCGGTGCGCCGACGGCATCGTCGGGATCGGCGAGGCGACGACGATCGGCGGGCTCGCCTACGGCCCCGAATGCCCGGAGGGTATCAAGCTCGTCATCGACACCTATATCGCGCCGCTGCTCGACAAGGCCGATGCTGCGCGACCCGGCGCGACCATGGCGCTGCTGTCGCGCCATATCTCGGGCAACCACTTCGCCAAATGCGCGATCGAGACGGCGCTGCTCGACGCCCAGGGCAAGCGTGCCGGCTTGCCGGTCAGCGAATTGCTGGGCGGCCGCGTGCGTGATCGCCTGCCGGTGCTCTGGACGCTGGCGAGCGGCGACACCGCGGCCGATATCGACGAAGCCGAGCGGATGATCGGGTGCGGCCGCCATAACGCGTTCAAGCTGAAGATCGGCAAGCGGCCCGTCGCCGACGACGTCGCGCACGTCGCCGCGATCAAGAACGCCCTGGGCGACCGCGCGAGCATCCGGGTCGACGTGAACATGGCCTGGGACGAGCCCACCGCCAAGCGCGGCATCGCGATGCTCGCAGACGCGGGATGCGATCTGGTTGAGCAGCCGATCGCGAGCCACAATCGCGCAGGCATGGCGCGCCTGACGGCGGGCGCACGGATCCCGATCATGGCTGACGAGGCGCTGCGCGGCCCGGCCACGGCCTATGACGCCGCGAGGCATGCCGCCGCCGACGTGCTGGCGGTCAAGATCGCCCAATCGGGCGGGCTCGTCGCAGCCAAGCAGGTGCAGGCAGTCGCCGACGCGGCGGGCGTGGCGCTGTACGGCGGCACGATGCTCGAGGCGGGCGTGGGCACGATCGCCTCGGCTCACGTCTTTTCGACCTTTCCGACGCTCGGCTTCGGCACCGAATTGTTCGGCCCGCTGCTGCTGACCGAGGAAATTCTGGCCGCGCCGCTTTCCTATGCCGATTTCGGGCTGAAGGTGCCCGCCGGCCCCGGCCTCGGCATCGCGCTGGACGACGACCGGGTTGCCTTTCTGCGCCGCGATGCCGCGCGCCCCACCATCTCTGTTCCCACGCGTCAGGAGGTTTGATCCATGCTGTTCAAGGTCGAGATGGATGTCGTCGTGCCGCCGGGTATCGATCGCGACGAATTGGAGCGGCTCAAGGCCGCAGAGAAGGCGCGGTTCCAGGAATTGCAGCGCGCCGGAACGTGGCGCCACATCTGGCGGGTCGTCGGCCGGTACAGCAACGTCAGCATCTTCGATGTCGAGAGCAATGCCGCGCTGCACGATCTGCTGATCGGTCTGCCGCTCTATCCCTTCATGGAGGTTCGCGTGACGGCGCTCTGCCGCCACCCGTCGTCGCTCCACGAAGACGACCGCTGACCGCCGCCCATCATCATCCAGGAGAGTGAACATGAACGTCGATTTCGTCGATGGCCCCGTCGTCCAGGACCTGCTCGACCGCGCGAGCGGCATGCGTGCCGAGGGGGGCGATGCCCGCCTGAAGGCGATCCTGCGCGATCTCGTCGAAGGGCTGATGCGCACGATTGTCCGCCACGACGTGACCGAGGACGAGTTCTGGGCCGCCGTGAAATATCTTCAGGACGGCGCGCCGGAATTCGGCCTGATCGTGCCGGGCGTCGGGCTGGAGCATTTCATGGACCTCGTCCTCGACGCGCGCGATGCCGAGGCAGGCAAATCGGGCGGCACGCCGCGCACGATCGAAGGCCCGCTCTATGTCGAGGGCGCGCCGCTGGTGGAGGGCGATGCGAACCTCACCGACGATCCCGACGACACCGGTACGCTCTACATGACCGGCCAGGTCAGAAGCGCGGACGGCGCGCCCGTCGCGGGGGCGATCCTCCATGTGTGGCACGCCAATTCGAAGGGCTTCTATTCGCATTTCGACCCGACCGGGGAACAGACCGCGTTCAACAACCGACGCCGGATCAAGGTCGGCGCCGACGGGCGCTATTCGTTCCATTCGAAAATGCCGAACGGGTACAGCGTGCCGCCCGGCGGCGCGGCCGATCAGCTCATGGAGGGGCTCGGCCGGCACGGCAAGCGCCCCGCGCATGTACATTTCTTCGTCGAGGCGCCGGGGCACCGGACGCTCACCACGCAGATCAACTTCGGCGACGATCCCCTCGCCGCGGACGACTTCGCCTTTGCGACGCGCGAAGGGCTGCTGCCGGTCCCCAACCGGCAGGGCGACAGCGCCTATATCTCGTTCGATTTCGAGCTGCAGCCCGCGAGCGCGTCCGACGAGGAGGGCTTTTCGGTGCGGCGGCGCGCCGCGGCATGAAGCGGCGGGGGCAGGCCTTGAAGGGGCGGAGGGTGCATGGACAAGATCTACGATAGCCCCGCGGCGGCGCTCGACGGGCTGCTGTTCGACGGCATGACGATCATGTCGGGCGGCTTCGGCCTGTCGGGCAATCCCGAAAGCCTGATCCCCGAAATCCGCAAGAGCGGCGTCGGCAACCTGACGGTGGTCTCCAACAATGCGGGCGCCGACGGATTCGGGCTGTGGATGCTGCTGGAAAGCCGCCAGATCCGCAAGATGATCTCCTCCTATGTCGGCGACAACAAGCTGTTCGCGCAGCAATATCTGTCCGGCGAGCTGGAGCTGGAGCTGAACCCGCAAGGGACGCTCGCCGAACGCATCCGCGCGGGCGGGGCGGGCATCCCCGCCTTCTACACCAGGACCGGGGTCGGCACCCTCGTCGCGGAGGGCAAACCCGTCGAGACGTTCGACGGCGAGGCCTATCTTCGCGAGACCTGGCTGCGCGCCGATCTCTCGATCGTCAAGGCATGGCGCGCCGATCCGGCGGGCAACCTCATGTTCCGCAAGACGGCGCGCAACTTCAATCCGGCGATGGCGACCGCAGGAAAGACGACGGTGGCGGAGGTGGAGGAGATCGTCGCGCCGGGCGCGCTCGACCCCGATTGCATCCACACGCCCGGAATCTATGTCGATCGCATCGTAAAGAGCACGATCAACGAGAAGCGCATCGAAAAACTGACGACGCGCGAGCGGGAGACGGCATGAACGAAGCCTTCATATGCGATGCGGCACGCACGCCGATCGGCCGCTACGGCGGTGCGCTGGCAGCGGTCCGCCCCGATGATCTGGCCGCGCTGCCGATCGCGGCGCTTATCGAGCGCACCGGCATCGATCCGGCGGCGATCAATGACGTCGTCCTTGGCTGCGCCAACCAGGCGGGCGAGGACAACCGCAACGTCGCCCGGATGGCGGCGCTGCTGGCGGGCCTGCCGGACAGCGTCGGCGGGGTCACCGTCAACCGCCTGTGCGCATCCGGGCTGGAGGCGGCGGGCGGCGCGGCGCGCGCCATCCGCGCGGGCGATGCCGATCTGATGATCGCCGGCGGCGTCGAGAGCATGAGCCGGGCGCCGTTCGTCATGCCCAAGGCGGAAAGTGCCTGGTCCCGCCACGCGGAGCTCCATGACACCACGATCGGATGGCGCTTCGTCAATCCGCGGATGCGGGCGCGATACGGCGTCGAATCGATGCCCGAAACGGGGGAGAACGTCGCCGCCGATTTCGGCATCTCACGCGCGGATCAGGATGCGTTCGCACTGGGCAGCCAGCAACGCGCCGCCGCCGCCGTAGAATCGGGCTATTTTGCCGAGGAGATCGTGCCGGTCGTCGTCACCGGCCGGAAGGGGCGTGAGACGATCGTCGATGCCGACGAGCATCCGCGGCCCGACACGACATTGGATGCGCTCGCGGTGCTGCGCCCCATTGTCCGCCCCGACGGCACAGTGACCGCGGGAAACGCCTCGGGCGTCAATGACGGCGCGGCGGCGATGATCCTTGCCGGCCAGGCGGCGATCGATCGCCACGGTCTGGCCCCGCGTGCCCGCGTGCTGGGGATGGCGAGCGCCGGGGTGGCGCCGCGCGTCATGGGGGTCGGCCCCGTGCCGGCCACGCGCAAGCTGCTGGCGCGGCTCGGCCTCGATCTGGATGCGTTCGATGCGATTGAGCTCAACGAGGCCTTCGCCGCGCAGGCGCTCGCGGTACTGCGCGAATTGCGCGTCGCCGACGACGATCCGCGCGTCAACCCCAATGGCGGGGCGATCGCCTTGGGCCATCCGCTCGGCATGTCGGGCGCGCGCATCCTGATGACGTTGGTCCATCACCTGGAACGAAGCGGCGGCCACCTGGGGCTCGCGACCCTGTGCGTTGGCGTCGGCCAGGGGCTCGCCGTCGCAGTGGAGCGCGTCTGATGGAGGTGCGCCATGTGATGACCGGCGACGGCTGCCGGATCGCGTGGCGTGCCGACGGCCCCGAATCGGCGCCGCTGCTGGTCCTGTCCAACTCGCTGGGCATCGACATGGGGATGTGGGCGCCGCAAATGGCGGGCTGGGCGCGGCATTTCAGGGTAGTGCGGTACGATCAGCGCGGGCATGGGCGCTCGGATGTCCCGCCCGGCGCCTACGGGCTCGATCGGCTGGGCCGCGACGTGATCGAGCTGCTCGACGCGCTTGGAATCGAGGCGGCGCATTTCTGCGGCCTGTCGCTCGGCGGCATGGTCGGGCAATGGCTGGGCATCCACGCGGGCCACCGGCTGCGCCGTCTGATCCTCGCCGATACGTCGAGCCATATGGGGCCGCCGTCCGCCTGGAACGAGCGGATCGATCTGGTGCGCGCCGAAGGAATGGCGCCGCTGGCGCAGGCATCGGTCGAGCGGTGGTTCACCGCGGACTTCGCCGCGCGCGCGCCCGAGGCCGTGGCGCCGATCCGCGAGATGCTGCTTCGAACCGACCCGACGGGCTATGCCGGCTGCTGCGCCGCGATTCGCGACATGGATCTGCGCCGCACGGCGCGCCTGATCGAGGTGCCCGCCCTGGTCATCGGCGGCGCGCAGGATTCGGCCACGCCGCCCCCGCACAGCGAGGCGCTGGCCCGGACGATCCCCGGCGCCCTGCTGGCGATGCTCGATGCCGCGCATCTCGCAAATGTCGAACGGGCGGCCGAGTTCGAGGCGCTGGTCGCCGACTTCCTCGGCGCCTGAAGCGGGCGCGCCCGAAAGCAGGTGCTCGCGTGCGGGCCGAGGTGCGCTATACCGGCGAGAGGAGGATACAGGAGCCCTGCCGCAATGACCCGCCGTCTGCCCCCGCTGCTCGCCTTGCGCTTCTTCGAAAGCGTCGCGCGTCACGAGAGCTTCACGCGCGCCGCCGATGAGCTGTGCGTGACCCAGGCCGCGGTGAGCCACCAGATCAAGGCGCTCGAGGAATGGTTCGGCGAGCCGCTGTTCCAGCGGCTCAGCCGATCGATCAAGCTGACCGATCTTGGCATGAAGCTGGCCGCCCCGCTGGGGCAGGCCTTCGATCTCATGTCGGACGCGACCGAGGATGCGCTGCACGAGGAGCGGACGACCGTCATCACCGTTGCCGTCTTCGATTCCTTCGCCAGCGAGTGGATCATCCCGCGGCTCCACCGGTTCCGCGCGCGCTTTCCCGAATTCGACGTGCGCTTCAAGGCGAAGCGGCACGAAGACGATGCGCTGTCCTCCGGCGAAGCGGATATCGAGATTCGCTACGGCAACGGCAACTGGCCGAACCACCAGATTGAACATCTGCTCGAGGAAACCGTTGCGCCGGTCTGCACGCCGGCGTTCCTCGACGAACACGGGGCGCCGGCCGATCTCGGCGACATCGGGCGCTATCCGCTGCTCCACGACGTGTTCGCGATCGACTGGGCGGAATTCCTGGGCCGCTTCGGGGTCGGCCGGGTCGGGCTGCGTCGCGGCTACGGCTTCACCCATTCGCACCTCGTCAAGCGTGCCTGTCTCGGCGGGCTCGGGCTGGCGCTCGGGCAATGGCCGCTGGTCGCGGCGGAAGTCGCTTCGGGCGCGCTGGTCCGGCCCTTCGGCGAGACCTTGGCGCTGGAAAACTCCTATTATGTCGTCTGTCGGCGCAGCATCGCCGATCAGGCCGAGGTCAAGGCGTTCGCCTATTGGCTGCTCGACGAGGCCGAGCTGTTCCGGAGCAATTTCGGCGCAAAGCCCTGAGCAGTACGCGGTTCGTCACCACCAGCGCAGAAGCTGGAAGACGCCGACGCCGATGAAGTTGGCGACGGCCTTGCCGAGCATTCCGGTCGCGATCGCCGGGGTCACGAGCGATTTCCAGCCCTTCGACGATGCGATACCCGCCGCCGCCGCCGCGCCCACGATATTGGCGCCCGATCCGATGATTCCCTCGGCAAGGTCGGCGCGAAGCAGGCGCGTGGCGAGCAGCACGATGCCGATATGGACGAGGATGATGATCATCCCGAGGACGAAGTAGATCGGTGCCGCCGTCACAAAGGCGGTGATGTTGGTGCCCGCGCCGATCATCGCGAAGAATAGATACATGATGAGCATGCCCAGGTCGAAATCGCCCTTGATCGCCTGCATCCGGCCTGGAACGAGGTTGGCGATCACGACCGTTATCAGCGAAACGATGAACAGCGAGTAGTTCTCATGGCCGGTCGCGACGGCGATACGGGCGCTGATCCAGCAGATGAGGGCGCTGAGCGCGAGGCCGCCTGCCACATGCGTAAGATCGAACTCCGCTCGCTCCTCGCCCTTGTTGGCCTCGACGGTCGATACCGCTGCTTCCTTGTCCGCGATCGGCGATGGAATCCTGCGGCGGACGAAGGCGATCCCCGGCAGCCAGGCCAGGATCACCAGCCCGATGATGCTGACCGGCGCGCTCGCGCTGACGGCCACCGAGAAGACGTCCTGCGGCAATTGCGTGACCTCGGCCATCGCGACCATATCGGTCATCCCGCCGATCCACGCAGCGACATAGGTCGAAACGATATGCGGGCCGTAGGGGCCGAGATCGAGCAGCCAATAGCCGACGATCCCCCCGATGCTGACGCCCAGCATGCCGATCACGAACAGCGGCAGGACGCGACCGCTCTCGCCGAGAATCTTCGTGAAGGTGGCCTTGTAGAGCAGCAGCGGGATCGAGATCGGCATGAGGTATGCGCCGATGAACCCGTAAAGCGGGGAGCTGTACGGCAACAGCCCGCAATTGGACAGCAGCGTGCCGCCGAACAGGATCCACACGACCGCGGGGATCTTGCGCCCGATCGGATGCCGCTCGCTCCAGAAGCCCAGCCATACCAGGCCCAGCATCGCGGCTATCAGCGCCGGATAGTTTTCTGGGTCGATGATCGGCATTGGAAACTCCTCGTGTCGCGGATCGGCGTGTGGCGCGGGCGCTGCTAATCGGATAGCCAGCGCGTGCCGGTCGTGTGTTCGACGATCGCCGCCGCACGCTCGCCGAGGTCGAGATCGAGCGCATCGGCCACCCGGCGACCTGTCTCGCCGATCGGATAGCGCAATCGCCGCGGCCCTTGGTGAACGATGTCGACCATTTCCTGCGCGACCGCCGCGGGCGACATGCCCTGCTCCACGCCCGCAAAGCCGGTGGCGATCGCCCCCGGCTCGAAGAGGCACGCCCGAATGCCTAACGGGGCGAGCTCGGTCGCGAGCGCCTGGGTCATCCCCTCCAGCGCGAACTTGCTCGCTGCATAGCCGCCGTCGCCGGGCAGCCCGACCAGCCCGGAGAGCGACGAGATCATCGCGATCACGCCGCCGGGGCGCATATGCGGAACGACCGCCTTGGTGAGGCGCCACGCTCCCAGCAGATTGACGTCGAGCATATGCTTGAAATCGTCATTCGCGAGATCGAGCAGGCTGCCCCCAATATGGATGCCGGCATTGTTGAAGAGCCGGTCGATCGGCGTACCGGCTGCGGCGACCTCGGCGACGGCGGCGTCGATCGAGCCCTGATCACGGACGTTCAGAACCAGCGGGCGGCAGCCCGCGGGCGCATCCGCTCGAGATCGCAGGCCGGCGTAGACCGTGTATCCGCGCCCGACGCATTCGGCCGCAAGCGCGCGCCCCAGCCCCCGCGAGGCACCGCTGATCAGCACCGATTGCACGAATGCCTCCCACGGGCCGATGATCGATCCGGCCAGCCGTCATTTTCTCGGGAGTATCGCGCCATCGGCGCACGATACGCGGACGACGCACGATTGCACCGATGACTTTTGCTAATCGCCGACCTGAGGCGGGCTAATTTTTCGCGATGCGGCCCCGGCGCTACGCTCGCTGCCATGCAAAATTCCACAAACGAGCGCCGTCATGGCTGAATTCGATGTCGTGGTCGCGGGCGGCGGCGTCAACGGCCTCGCCTGTGCCGCCACGCTATCGCGCAAGGGCCTTCGCGTCTGCGTCGTGGAGCGTAACCCCTGGATCGGCGGCGGCGCGGTGACGCGCGAGGTGACGCTGCCGGGATTCAAACACGACCTGTACGGCTCGTCACACGTCTGGATCCAGTGCAATCCCGACTTCAAGGAGATTCGCCCCGAGCTGGAGGCGCTCGGCCTCGATTATATCGAGCCCGCCGATCACATCACCGGCCATCCGGACCGCAACGGCGGCCCCGGCATCGTCATCTATAAATCGATCGACAAGACGTGCAACTCGATCGCTGCCTATTCGCGGAAGGATGCCGAGCGGTATCGCGCCGTCTATGCCGATTTCGAGCAGGTGCGCGAAGGCTTCATCAAGGCGTTCTTCTCGCCGCCGTCGCCGCCGTCGGCGCTCGCGCGCGCGCTCGAGACGAGCGAGGCGGGGCTGCGGCGGCTGCGCGAATTCTCGATGTCGGCGCGCGCCTGGGTCGAGGCCAATTTCGAGAATGATTTCGTGAAGGCGGTGATGCTCAACTGGGCGCTTGCACCGCAGATCCTGCCCGATCAGGAAGGCGCGGGGCAGTCGTTCTACATCATGATTCCGGCCATCCATTATTACGGTCAGGCGATCCCGAAGGGCGGCAGCATGGAGCTGCCGAAGGCGATGGCGCGCTATGTCGAGAGCAAGGGCGGAACCGTCCGATGCGAGGCGCCGATCGCCGGGTTCATCATCGAGGGCGATCGCGCCGTCGGTGTCCGACTGGAAAGCGGCGAGGAGGTTCGCGCGCACCGGGCGGTCGTGTCCGCGCTCGAACCGAAGCAGACCTTCCTAGAGTTCGTCGGCGAGGACAGGCTCGATCCCGATTTCGCCGCGATGGTGCGCAGCTTCTCGTTCGGCAAGATCAGCATCTGCCGCGCGCAACTGGCGCTGTCCGAGGCGCCCGAATTCCTGAACGGCGCGGATATGAGCGCCTGCCCCTTCCACCGGATCGTCGATTCGATGGATCAGATGACGAATTTCTACGCCGAGCTCGCGACGGGGAAGCCGCCGAGCGATCCGTTTCTCTGGTCGGCCTGCTGGACCAAGCTCGATCCGAGCCGCGCGCCCGAGGGCAGGCACACGCTGATCTTCGATACCTACGTCTCCAACTGGCTCGCCGACGGCCGCCGGTGGGACGAGATCGCGGAGCAATATACGCACGACGTGCTGCTGCCCAAGCTTCAGCAATATGCGCCCAATATCAATGAGAAGACGATTCTCGGCATGTATGTGCAGCATCGCTACACGCTCGAGGCCGCCAATCCGAGCTTCGTCGACGGGACGACCAACGGCGGCGAGCGGATCGCGGCGCAGCTCGGCTCGTTCCGGCCGTTCCCCGGCTATGCGCATTATCGCTCGCCGATCCGCGATCTCTACATGACCGGCCCGCACTGCCATCCCGGCGGCGGGATTTCCGCGGCGGGCACGATCACGGCGCGGGTGATGCTCGACGACATGGGCATCGAGCCCGCCGATTTCTGGTAATTTTCAGTGAAAGGATCACGGCGATGGCCGCTGCGCAGAAGAAGATCGACAAATATACCGCGCTGGTGATGCAGCCGCACGTCCACGTCGCCGAGGATCGGGACGGCATCACGCGGAACCTCGATCGCGCGCTGAACATGATCGATTTCGGCGTCGGCTATTTCTGGGAGCTGCCGGCGCGGCTCGCGGTGTTCCCCGAATATTTCCTCCAGGGCGTGACGACGCCGGGCAAGGGCGAGCACGGCATCGACAGCTTCATGAAGAAGGCGATCACGCTCGACGGGCCCGAGATGCAGCGGCTCGGCGACAAGGCGCGCGAGTATAACATGTATATCGCGGGCGGCGGCGTGGTCGAAAAGATCCCCGAATTCCCCGATCGCTGGTTCAACACAGCGTTCATCATCGGCCCGTCGGGCGAGGTCGTGCTCAGATATCGCAAATGGCATATCCCGGCCTCGATCGGGCTGGGCACCAGCCCGCACGATATCTTCGACGAATATTGCGAGGTGTTCGGCGGAGACATCGCCACGCTCTTCCCGGTGATCGATACCGAGATCGGCAAGCTCGGCACGATGACCTGCCACGACGGCTGCACGCCCGAGGTCTCCCGTGCGCTCGGCTATAACGGCGCCGAGGTCATCTGCCACCCGGTCGCGCTCCAGGAAGTGGAAGGCGTGTCGCAGCCCTGGGATTTCTGGGTGTTCACCCGCCGCACGCGCGCGCACGACAATATGGCCTACGTCCTGGGATCGAACTGGGGAACGGTCGATTACGATTTCTATCCCCGCGCCTTCTGCCCCGGCGGCAGCTTCGCGATCGATTATACGGGCATGATGCTGCGCCACGTGCCCTATCCGCAGGAACAGGTGCTAGGCGTCACGATCGATATCGAGGGTCTGCGCGAGCATCGTTCGCGCTGCAACCACAATACATGGGTCGACGTCCGCACCGAGGGGTTCCGGCAGATCTATGAAAAGCCCATCTATCCCGCGAACCAGTTCCCCAGCGGCAAGCCGCCCCGCACGCTGGCGGACAAGATGGGGCCGGTGAAGGAAGTGTTCCGGGATCTGTACGGCCGCGGCCAGTTCACACCGCCCGCCGGCATGACGGTCGACGACATGGCGAACCAGCACGAACGGCGCGTCAAGGCGGCGCAGTCGATCGGCACGCTCAAGCGCGACGATTGAGCGAGGAGGAACGGAAATGCGCGTCGTCAGCTCGCTGGCCGATATCGATTTCTCGATCGGGCGCATCGTGCGCGCCGGGCGCGATCTGGTGATCGAAAGCAGCGAAGACAGCACCATCGCGACCAAGGTCACGGTGACGCCGCGGGATGCGCGCCGCTCGATCGGCGCGCTGCTCGTCAGCCCGTCGGTCTGGCTGTTCCTCGCCTCGCTGCCCTTCGCCTCGTTCCGCCGCGCCGCGCCCGATGGGCGCGATGCCTGGGAGCAGCGGAGAAACCGGACCGGGCTCAACAAACCCTGGTGAGACCCGGCCCTACCAGTGCCAGAGCGTGCCGTCCTCCAGCCGGTTCACCGGCAGGCAGGCGGGCTTGTACGGATATTTCGCGGCGAGCGTCTCGTCAATCGTGACGCCGTGGCCCGGCGTCTCGCCCGCGATGAGATAGCCGTCCTCGAACCGGTAGTCGTGCGGGAACACCGCGTCGGTCTCGGGGGTGTGGCGCATATATTCCTGGATGCCGAAATTGGGCACCCAGGTATCGAAATGGAGCGCCGCGCCCATGCAGACGGGCGACAGGTCGGTCGCGCCGTGGCTGCCGGTGCGCACCTGATAGAGGCTCGCGAGATCGGCGATCCGGCGCAGATGCGTGATGCCGCCGGCATGGACGACGGTGGTGCGGATATAGTCGATGAGCTGGTTCTGGATCAGCTCGCGGCAATCCCAGATCGTGTTGAAGATCTCGCCCACGGCGAGCGGCGTCACCGTATGCTGACGGATCAGGCGGAACGCCTCCTGGTTCTCGGCCGGGCTCGCATCCTCCATCCAGAACAATCGATAGGGCTCGAGCGCCTTGCCCAGCCGCCCCGCCTCGATCGGCGTCAGCCGGTGGTGGACGTCGTGGAGCAACTCGATCTCGTCGCCATGGACCGACCGCAGCCGATCGAAGAGCTTGGGCGCGTGATCCAGATACTTCTCGGTCGACCAGACGTTCTCGGTCGGGAGCGCCGCGTCGGCGGGCTCATAATACATCTTGTCTTTCGACACGCCGTAGGTCGATGCGAGCCCCGGAATGCCCGATTGCGCACGGATCGCCTTGTAGCCGAGCTCCACATATTTCGCGACCTCGTCGCAGGTCTGCTCGATATCGCGTCCGTTGGCATGGCCGTAGACCATGACCCCGTCGCGGCTCCTGCCGCCGAGCAGTTGATAGAGCGGCAGCTCCGCGGTCTTCGCCTTGATGTCCCACAAGGCGGTGTCGACCGCAGCGATCGCCGTCATCGTCACGGGCCCGCGCCGCCAATAGGCGCCGCGATAGAGGAACTGCCAGACATCCTCGATCCGGTGCGCATCGCGGCCGATCAGGCACGGAACGACATGATCGGTGAGGTAGCTCGCGACCGAACGCTCGCGCCCGTTGAGCGTCGCGTCGCCGATGCCGGTGACGCCCTCATCGGTCTCGATCACGAGCGTCACGAAATTGCGCCCCGGGCAGGTGACGATGACGCGTGCCGCGATGATCTTCATGGATCCACTCTCCGTTCAAGCGCGATCGACATGGTCTCGCCGACTGTCGTCGTCATCGCGGGATCAGGCCAGGCGCAACATGATCGAGCGCGTCTCGGTATAGGCCATCAACCCTTCGAGCCCATGCTCGCGGCCAATGCCTGAACGCTTGACCCCGCCGATCGGCATCGCCAGCTCGGGAATGCCGTGCTCGTTGATCCAGATGATCCCGGCCTGCAGCTCCTCCGACAGGCGGAGCGCGCGCGCCGCATCCGCCGTCCAGATGCTCGCCGCGAGGCCATAGTTGCTGGCATTGGCAAGGTGCAGCGCCTCCGCATCGCTGTCGAACGGGGTGACGGTGACGACGGGGCCGAACACCTCCTCCTGCATCACGGCGCTGTCCTGCCCGGCGCCTGCGATCACGGTCGGCTGGAAGAAGAAACCGCGCCCGGCTGTGCGCCCGCCGCCGGTGACGAGATCGGCGCCGTCGCGCGCAGCCGCCTGCACCATTGCCTCGACCTTGTCGCGATGCGCGCCGCTGATGAGCGGCCCCATCGTGCTCGCAGGATCGATGCCCGGCCCCAGCCGGAGCCCCCCGGCGATCGCGGCGATGCCCGACACGACCCGGTCGAACACCGAACGATGCGCGTAGATGCGCGACCCGGCGACGCAAACCTGGCCCGCATTGGCGAAGATCGCATCGGCCGCCGCCGGAATCGCCTGATGGAGATCGGCATTGCCGAAGATCAGCACCGGCGATTTCCCGCCGAGCTCGAGCGAAAGCCGCGTCAGGTTGCCCGCCGCGTCGCGCATCAGCGCCTCGCCAGTGGCGGTCGAGCCGGTAAAGGAAATCTTCGAGATCGCCGGATGGCGGACGAGCGCGGCCCCGGCCTCGCGCCCGAGACCAGGCACGATCTGCACCACGCCCTCCGGCACACCGGCTTCGAGCATCAGCCGGCCGAGATGAAGCGAGGTCAGCGGCGTTAGCTCCGCGGGCTTGAGCACGCACGAGCAGCCTGCGGCGAGCGCAGGCGCCAGCTTCCACGCAGCGGCCACGAGCGCGCCGTTCCATGGGGTGATGAGGCCCGCAACTCCTACGGGATCGTGCCGAACGATGCCGTGATAGCGCCGGCCCGGCACCGAGGGCTCGAACGTCTCGCCCGGCCGCTTGGTCGCCCAGCCCGCATAATAGCGAAAGGTTTCCGCCGCGTGCGGTACCTCGCTGTGAAGGGCGGACGCGAAGAGCTTGCCGCCGTTGAGCGTCTCGAGTTCGGCGAGCAATCGGACATCCCGATCGATGAGATCGGCAACGCGCAGCAGGATGCGCTGACGTTCGGCCGGGGTCTTCCCCCGCCAGCGCCGATCGTCGAACGCGCGGCGTGCGCTCGTAACGGCGGCGTCGATATCGCCTTCGGTGGCGAGCGCGGCCTCCGCGATCACCTCCTCGGTCGCCGGATCGATGCACGCCAGCGGCGCGCGTCCGGTCACCGATCGGCCGTCGATCATAAGCCCGTGGCGGCGCTTCAGGAACGCCTCGGTCTCGGAAGAAAAGGGGCTCGTCATCGGGCTACGAACGCGCCGAGCACCTCGATCACCTTGTCGTTATGCTCGGGCAGGCCGACCGAGATACGCAGGCATGCCTCCGGCCCGCCGGCATTGACCGGGCGCGGGATGATGCCCCGCGCTTCCAGAAAGGCCGCGGCGGCTTCGGCGGTCTTGCCCGGGTCGGGGAAGCGGATGAGGTAGAAATTGGCGAAGGAGGGGATGAACGACAGTCCCATGGCCTCGATCGCGGCGGCAATCCGCGCGCGCTCGGCGTTGTTGGTGTCGCGCACCGCGCGCGCATAATCCTGATCGCGTACCGCCGCCTCTGCCGCGGCGAGCGCGGCCGCATTGGCGTTGAACGGGGTACGGATGCGCTGCACCGAATCGACGATCGCGGCGGGCGCGTACATCCATCCGATCCTGAGCGCGGCCAGCCCGTAAAGCTTGGAGAAGGTGCGTGTCATCACCGTATTCTCGCCCGCGTCCACCAGACTCGCCCCCGCATCGTAATCGGTGGCGGTGACGTAATCGGCATAGGCCGAATCGAGCAGCAGGATCACGTCGGAGGGCAAGCCGTGGTGCAACCGGTACAGCTCGGATCGGCTGATATACTGGCCTACCGGGTTGTTGGGCGACGCGAGCACGACCATTCGGGTCTTGTCGGTCACCCCCGCCAGCAAGGCGTCGGCGTCGGGCTTCAGATCCGGCTCGTCGGCGATGCGCACGGTCGCGCCGATCGAGGTCGCATGGACGATCGCCATCGCGAAGCTGTACTTGCTGACGATCACCTCGTCGCCGGGCGTGAGATAGGCGCGCATCAGCAACTGGATCAATTCGTCCGATCCGTTGCCGCATACGATGCGGCGTTCATCCAGGCCGAACGTATCGGCGATCGCCGATCGCAGCCCGCTCTGGCTTCCGTCCGGATAGAGATGAAGCGAGTCCGCGAGTCCGCGATACGTGGCGCGCGCCTTCGGGCTCGGCCCGGCCATCGATTCGTTGGATGAAAGCTTGATCGGATCGGCCACGCCGTCGATACGCGACTTGCCCTGCTTGTACGGCGCGAGCCGCTGCACGCCCGCCGTCGGTTGCGGCGCAGCATCGGCGCGGCCGGGTCGATCGAGCGTGTCGGCGGGCGGTATTCCATCTCCTCGCGCGGACATCACTTGCACCCCTCGGGGAAGACGGGCGGGCGGATGATGAAGGGCCAGGGCGATGCCATGTCGGGGCTCGGCACCTCGATGAGCGCGGGCGCCCGCCGCTCTAGCGCCGCCTTGATCGCGGCTTCCAGCGCCGCCGGCGTGCCGACGCGCTCCGCCCTGATGCCGAAGCTCTCGGCGAACTTGACGAAATCCGGATTGGTGAGGTCGGAGGCGATCAGCCTGCCGCCGAACCATTCCTTCTGCTGGCGCTGAACGTTTTGGAACTTGTTGTTGTTGAACACCACTGTCACCAGCGGCAGATTGTATTGCGCGGCGGTCGCCATCTCGTTCGCCGTGAACATGAAGCCGCCGTCGCCCGCGATATTGACGACCGCCTTGTCGGGATGCGCCGCCTGCACGCCCAGCGCCGTCGCGTATCCGTAGCCCAGCGTTCCCTGATAGCCGCAGTTGATGAGCTGCCGCGGCCTATAGACCGGAAGCGTGTACCACGATGCGTAGCCGCATTGGGTGATCTCATCGACGAAGATACCGTCGTCGGGCAACGCGCGGCGGATAGCGTGGAGAAAATCATATTGCGGCTGGACCTGCGCGGCGACATCGCGCTGCACCCGCGCCTTCAGCTCCAGAAGCTCGTCCTTGCGCGACGCGCCGCGCACGCCCGCCTTTTCGAGCGCGGCGACGAGCGCCGGCACGGCATCGGCCGCATCGGCGTGGATCGCGACGTCCGGCGCGGCGATGCGGTCGATCTCGGCGGCATCGATATCGATGCGGATCACCTTCATGTTTGGGCCGATCCCCCAATAGAGATATTGCTGCTCCATCCGCGAGCCGAGCCCGATCACCACGTCGGCGGTTCGCCACAGGTCGTTTCCGGCGGGGAACATCTGGGAAAGATGGCTGTGGTCCGAGACGATGCCGCGCCCGCTGCGGAACGCCACCACCGGCGCCTGGAGCAGCTCGGCGAGGCGCTCGACGTCGCCGCCCGCCGCCAGCGCGCCGCCGCCTGCGACGATGAGCGGGCGCCTAGCCGATGCCAGCAGCTTCGCCGCGCGGTCGATCGCGTCGGTATCGAGCGCCGGGCCGGCGGCGGATTCGGCCGCGGGCAGCAGCGCGACGTCGGCGGCCTCGGCCATCGTGTCCATCGGCATTTCGAGGCTGACCGGGCGGGGCCGCCCGGAGCGCATCTGCCGGAACGCCTCGTTCACCAGCCCCGGCGCTTCGCCCGGCGACATCGCGCGATCGGCCCATTTGGTGAGCGTGCGCATCGTCGCGAGCTGGTCTGGAAGCTCGTGAAGATAGCCGATGCCGCGGCCCAGCCCCTTGGTGGGGATCTGTCCGGTAAGACACAGGACGGGCGTGTTGGTGGCATAGGCGGAGCACAAGGCCGCGGTGCTGTTCAGCACGCCGGGGCCGGGAACGACCGTGTAGGTGCCGACCTTTCCGGTCGAGCGCGCGTAGCCGAACGCCATATAGGCGGCGCCCTGTTCGTGGCGCGTGCAATAGACCGACAGGCGATCCGACCGCTCGAACATCGCATCGAAGAAATGGTCGAGCTGCCCACCAGGAAGGCCGAAGACCGTGTCCACGCCGTTCGCCAGAATTTGCCCGAGCAATGCCTGGGCGCCGGTCATCATCTTCGACATTGTTGCTGTGGGTCCCGATTTGTTTTGCTTCGTCCGCACGACGGCGGATCATGCATCGCGTCTCGCGGTGGGTCCGAAGTGAATCAGGTGGGCGCGGCGCGCAATTGAAAGAAACTGCCGAGACGGATTAGCTGTGCTTATAGAGCGCGTCAGCCGATGTGGCCGTGGGCGGGGCCGTGCCGTTCCGACCGCATGTCGCCTCGCCCCGCGTCGATTAGCCGTCGTTATGGCAACGATCAGTATCCCTCGTTTGAACGGGCAGACCGGCTCGGCGGATATGTCGTCCCTCAAGTCCCGCGCGACATTGGGCGCGGAATATCTCTTTGGTCCACGGGAGGGGAACCGGAATGCGTATCGATCGCCGAATTGCTCTGTGTCTGGTCAGCGCCACCGCCCTTGTCGCGGCCACGCCCGCTCTGGCCCAGGACATCGCGCCGGATGCGTCGCAGGAGGCTCCGCCATCCGATGACGCCGGCGCGATCATCGTCACCGCCCAGCGGCGCGAACAGGTGCTGACGGATGTTCCGATCAGCATTTCAGCCTTCGATGCGAATACGATTGAAAAGGCGAACATCGCCGAGGCCAAGGATTATCTCGCCCTGGCGCCCAATGTCAGCTTTACCGAAGACGGCGAGACCGGCAACCGATCGATCAACATCGCCATCCGCGGCGTTAGTAACCTCGATCTGGGCGAAGCGTCGACCCAGCAGTCGATCGGCTATTATCTCGACGAGCTCAGCGTGGGCTCCACGGCGAACGGCACGTACAATCCGCCGCTCATCGACATCGAACGGATCGAGGTGCTGCGCGGTCCGCAGGGGACGTATTTCGGCCGCAACGCGTCGGGCGGCGCGCTCAACATCACGACCAAGAAGCCGGGGCCGGATCTCTATGCCGAAGCCGGCGGCCAATATTCCAGCTTCGATACCTGGAACGCCTACGGCATCGTCAATCTGCCGATCTCGGACGGACTCTATTTCCGCGGCGTCGCATCGCGCGACGAGAGCGGGGGGCTCGTCAAGAACATCAACCCGAACGGCACGCCGGATAGCGGCTACAAATATTATTATCTGCGCGGCGCCGTCAGGGCGGAGCCGACCAGCGATATCACGATCGACGTCTCCGCAGCGTACAACCACCAGAATGAAGGGTTCGACGCATCGGTGCCTTCGGGCGTCCTCGACCTCGACACCAAGAGCATCTTCGGCAGCGATTTTGAACCGATTCCGGATGACGTGAAGTTCTATCCGGACAACCAGCGCTACGTGAACCACAATGCGCCCGAATATAACCGTAACCGGTTCCTGGTGCTCAACGGCCGCGTCGATGTCGATCTCGGCGGATTCTCGCTGCGCTCGGTCACCGGGTATATCGGCAGCAAGAACCGCCGCTATTTCGATCAGGACAACATTTCGGCCGACGCGATCAACCGGCACAATCGCAATTCCGGTCGTTCGTTCAGCCAGGAGCTGCGGCTCCAGTCCAACGGCACGCAGAAGCTGGATTGGGTGGTCGGCGGTCTCTACGCGAATGACCGCATCCGACAGTTCAACAGCGTGTTTGCAGGCGCGGACACCACCTATACCGATCCGCAAACGGGCGAGGTGATCGGCCTGCTCCCGCCGATTCCGGCGGGCTTCCGCATCAATGAGAACAACAAGATCTTCAAGACCGAAAGTCTCGCCGCTTTCGTCGATCTGACGCTGAACCTCGATCGGCTGCATCTCACCGCGGGCGGCCGATACACACACGACAAGATCACCAACAGCGCGTTTGGCGTGGTCGCATTCGAAGCGCCGGTTCCCGACATTGCAGGCTCCTCGTCGTTCGATGATTTCTCGCCGCGGTTCGTCGCCCGCTACGAGCTGAGCGATGCCGCGAACGTCTATGCGACCGTGTCCAAGGGCTACAAGGCCGGCGGCGTCGACATCAACTCCGGTATCGTCTCGCGTTTCGAACCCGAAGAGCTGTGGAATTACGAGGTCGGCCTGAAGGGAACGGCGCTCGATCACGCGCTGACGTACAGCCTGTCCGCCTTCTACCTGAAATGGTCGGACCTCCAGGTACAGACGAATTACCTCAGCATCCCCGGAGACATCAGCTCTGCGGTCGAGCTGACGCTTAATGCTGCAAAGGCGTCCAACAAGGGCTTCGAATTCGAGCTGCAGGCGCGGCTGAGCGACGAATTCAGCGCGGGCGCGGCGTTCGGCTATCTCGACAGCAAATTCGACAGCTTCCCCTCGGCGGTGCTCGCTGGCAATAACGAGGTCGATCTTACCGGCAAGCGCCTGCCGAAAACCCCGAAATATACCGTGAGCACGTTCGTGGATTACGAGCGCGAAGTCGGATCGGACTGGAAGATTCACGGGCGCGGCGAGCTGAATATGCGCTCCTCGACTCCGGGCGATCTGGAGGGCGTGTCGGCCGCCGAGCTCGGATTGCCGAGATTCCCCTATGTTCCGCAAGGCTATGCTGTCGTGAACCTTCGCGCGGGCCTCAGCAACGATCGTTTCGAGATCGGGGCTTTCGTCGACAATCTCACCAAGACCGATTACTACACCGGCACCCAGGACAATTTCGGCCTGGGCGGCATTCGGCTACGCCCCCATCCTAGGGTCATCGGCATGACCGGTAAGATAAAATTCGGCGGTCGGTAGAATTTTCGGCAATAGCATCGTCCCCGGATCAATTCCGGGGGAGGCACCGCTTTCAAGCAGCGAGAACATCGTGGCGTCCGGCTGCTTGGCGATTACCACGGCTACGCGCACGGCGTGCTGCAGCGTGGTGGCCATATCGGAGATTCATTTACGACGTCGGTTCATCCCGTAGGAAGGGCAGGTCGGTCGCTCCGGATCTGGGCGCGATCGCAGTCAGCAACGAGCACATTGCCAGGGGCATGCCACCGAGCAGCGGTTGCGACCGCCGATACCCGGCGCCATTCCGTCCGCCAAAAAATCCGAGCGAATCATTTCAGATCTGCTTGATCGAAATTTTCCAATGACCCAAGTGCTCAGAATGTTGGTGCGTGGTATGCGGGTCCCTCATAGCGACGTCCCGTGGTCGCAAGAAGCGGCCTGATCGTCGGACCCTGTCGCCGTGGTTCATCCCGACTGGCGCGGAAGAGTGTGACGCCGCCGGCAAGCCGCTCGACCGTGAACTCGCCGTCAACCTCTTTGCCGCGCTTGAAGCCGTCCGTCGAGACAAAGGAAAGCCAAACGCGACAGTCGTGGAACGCGAAGTCGAGCGGCTCGAAAAGAGCCGGGGCAGCTAGCAGCCTTCTCGGCCCACCGCTCACGAAAATATTTTGTCGTGTTGTGTCGTGCGCAGTCGTCCGTAGTCGTGCCAAGGCAGATCGACGGCGGTTTGGCACCGTTTTCGGCACTCTTGCGTGCGTCTTGTTAATCCCCATTCCTACTCGGGAGCGTCAGAAAGGAGTAGGCATAGCCAGTCAGAACAGCCCGACCGCGTCCTTCGTCTTCCCGTGGTGCTCGATCGCACCGGCCTCAGCCGTGCGACGCTCTACCGCAAAATTCAGAACGGCCCGTTTCCCAAACAGGTGCGCATCGGTGCGCGGTGCGCGACTTGGCGCGAATCGCAGGTCAACGCCTGGATGCGTAATCCGATGTTCTTCTCGGTGAACGATCTGCGCTGACGGCCGCATCCGGCTTTGGCGGGTTTCATCCGCGCTCAGGATGGCCCACCCAAGCGCGCCATTCTGTGGGACCGGAACGAGGAACCGATCTTGCCGATTTTCTCTAAGCGACAGGAAAATCAAGCAACTTTTTGCTTGAATGGTGGAGCCGAGGGGGATCGAACCCCTGACCTTCGCAATGCCATTGCGACGCTCTCCCAGCTGAGCTACGGCCCCATCCTTGCCAGGAGGCGTCCCTCTAGTGGTGGCACGCCCCCTTGGCAAGCATCAGTTTTCGTCGTCGTCGTCGCTGGTCTTGACGCCCAGATCGTCGTCGCCGCCCAGATCGACCTCGTCGTCGGGCGACGCCTCGTCGTCATCCTCGTCGATGTCGAGATCGTCGTCATTGTCGTCGTCGCCGCCCGACAATGCCTTGTCTTCCTTCTTGCGCTTCTCGTCGTCCTTGGGCTGCTCGAACGGCAGCGGCTGCTTGGACTTGAGGATCGGCTCCGGTTCCCACGCCGTCCCGCATTCGATGCAGGTGACGGGATCGTCCTTCCCCAGATCGTAGAAACGCGTTCCGCATTTCGGGCAGCTACGCTTCGTGCCCCATTCCGGCTTGACCATGTGCCGTCTCGAACCTTTTTAATGATGGAATTACGGGGCATGCCCGCCAAATCGCGGCGCGCCTTGCCATAGCAGGGCCGCGCTGTCAAAAGCCGCGCGCGATGCCGCACCCCGCCCCCCGCCCGATCACGATTTCCCCGCGCGGCCCGCTTGCCGGACGGCTCACCGTGCCCGGCGACAAGTCGATCAGCCACCGCGCGCTGATGCTCTCGGCGCTCGCGGTTGGCACCAGCCGAATCACCGGGCTTCTCGAAGGCGAGGACGTGCTCGCCACCGCCGCTGCGATGCGCAGCATGGGCGCCGGCATCGAGCGGCACGAGGATGGCACCTGGATCGTCGACGGCGTCGGGGTAGGCGGATTGCTCCAGCCCGAATCCGCGCTCGACATGGGAAATTCGGGCACCTCGACGCGGCTCTTGATGGGGCTCGTCGCGAGCCACGCCGTCATCGCCACCTTCACCGGCGACGCCTCGCTCTCGAAGCGTCCGATGGGCCGCGTGATCGAGCCGCTGTCGCGCATGGGCGCGGCGTTCACCGCCAGCCCCGGCGGCCGCCTGCCGCTGATGGTGCGCGGGATCGTTCCCGCGGTGCCGATCGAATACCGGCTTCCGGTCGCCTCGGCGCAGGTCAAGTCGGCGGTGCTGCTTGCCGGGCTCAACACGCCCGGCATCACCCGCGTGATCGAGCCCGTGCCGACGCGCGATCATAGCGAGCGGATGCTCCAGGGCTTCGGCGCCGCGCTGACGGTCGAAGAGGCGGACGGCGCGCGCATCATCTCGATCACCGGCGAGGCCGAGCTGAAGCCCCAACGCATCACCGTCCCCGGCGACCCCTCGTCCGCGGCGTTCTGGGCGGTCGCCGCCTCGATCGTGCCGGGATCGGACGTGGTGATCGCGAACGTGGGTCTCAACCCGACACGCGCCGGGCTCTTCACCGTGCTGCGCGCAATGGGAGCGGACATCGAGGAGCAGGACCGCCGCATCGTCGGCGGCGAGCCCGTCGCCGACCTGCGCGTGCGCCACGCAGCCCTTTCCGCCGTGGAGGTGCCGGCCGACCTCACGCCGAGCATGATCGACGAATACCCCATCCTGTTCGTCGCCGCCGCGCTCGCCGAGGGGCGCACGATCGCCCGCGGCGCGGAGGAGTTGCGCGTCAAGGAATCGGACCGGATCGCCGCCATGGCCGAGGCGCTGACCGCCGCGGGTGCGCGCGTCGAGGAGTTCGAGGACGGCCTGGCCATCGATGGCAGCGGTGGCGATCCGCTGCCGGGCGGCGCACGGGTCGCCTCGCATCTGGACCATCGCATCGCAATGGCGATGACCGTGGCTGGACTTGCCGCTTCCGCACCGATCACGATCGACGACATCGCGCCGGTCGCGACCAGCTATCCGGCGTTCTTCGATACGTTAGACCAACTTACGGACCAGCAATGATCATCGCCGTCGACGGGCCGGCCGCATCGGGCAAGGGCACCATCGCGCGTGCGCTCGCGCACCATTACAAGCTGCCGCACCTCGATACCGGCCTGCTCTACCGCGCGGTCGCCGCAACCGTGCTCCACCACGAGCTCGACCCCACAATCGAGGCCGATGCGGTCGCAAGCTGCGATTTCGACGACCTGCTTCTCGGCGATCCCGAACTGCGCAGCGACGAGATCGGCAAGGTCGCCTCGATCGTCTCGGCGCACCCGCTGGTGCGCGCCGCCTTGCTCCAGCGCCAGCGCCGCTTCGCACACCAGCCGGGCGGCGCCGTGCTCGACGGGCGTGACATCGGCACCGTGATCGCGCCCGAGGCCGAGGTGAAATTGTTCGTCAAGGCCACCCCGACGATCCGCGCCCGCCGCCGCCACACCGAGCTTCAGGCCCGCGGCTCCGGGGTCAGCTTCGACCGCGTCCTCGCCGACATCCGCGCCCGCGACCAGCGCGACGCCCAGCGCGACGCCGCCCCGTTGGTGCAGGCCCCCGACGCGGTCCTGCTCGACACCAGCTTCCTCTCGGTCGAGGCCGCGGTTCAAAAGGCGATCGACCTGGTGGAGCAGCGGCGCAAAGGCACCTCGTAGAGAAACCGTCATGCTAGACTTGTTCCGGCATCCAACGCGCAACAAGCGCTGGCGCTTTTAGAGGAGGAGTGACCGTAAGCCGCCTGTCCTACAGCGCGTTTTTCTGCTAAAATTGGCTCCATCGCGATCCTAGGCTGAGGAGGGCATCCGGTAGGGGCAGACCGAAGTTGACTCGACCATACGCGCTCCGTGCCGCAACCCCAGCGTTTCTCCCGATCGCACCCCCGCCCGGCAGTCAAGTTGGTCAACTTCGCCCATCCGTTCGCGTACCTTGCCTCGCGCCCGCACAAGCGCTATGTGCGCGCCCGTCCGGCGGGCAGGCGCTCGCGGAGCAAGGCGCGGAGGGAGTCCCTCTCGCGCCCTTTTCGCTTATCGGCGGGTGCTCCCTCGTGTGCCGGTTCGCCCGGATGCCGTGCCCGCATGGGGCGTGCGCGGCAGATCGGCCAAAAGACCGCCGGAACCAACCGGCAGGCCGGAAAAACGTTAGTTCAGGAAACACATTTTTATGGCCACTACGGCAAACCCCACCCGCGACGATTTCGCCGCCCTGCTCGATCAGACGCTCGGCGGCCTCGACAGCTTCGAAGGCCATGTCGTCAAGGGCACCGTCACGGGAATCGAGAACGACCTCGCCGTCATCGACGTCGGCCTGAAATCCGAAGGCCGCGTGCCGCTGCGCGAATTCGCCGCGCCGGGGCAGAAGGCGGACCTCAAGATCGGTGACGAGGTCGAAGTCTATGTCGATCGCGTCGAGAACGTGAACGGCGAAGCGATGCTCTCCCGCGACCGCGCCCGCCGCGAGGCCGCGTGGGACAAGCTCGAAACCGAATTCGCCGAGAGCAGCCGCGTCGAGGGCGTCATCTTCGGCCGCGTCAAGGGCGGCTTCACGGTCGACCTCAACGGCGCCGTCGCCTTCCTGCCCGGCAGCCAGGTCGATATCCGCCCGGTGCGCGACGTCACCCCGCTGATGGACATGCCGCAGCCGTTCCAGATCCTGAAGATGGACCGCAAGCGCGGCAATATCGTGGTCTCGCGTCGCGCCGTCCTCGAAGAGACGCGCGCCGAGCAGCGTTCGGGCCTGATCCAGTCGCTCCACGAGGGCCAGGTGATCGACGGCGTCGTCAAGAACATCACCGATTACGGCGCGTTCGTCGACCTGGGCGGCATCGACGGCCTGCTCCACGTCACCGACCTGTCGTACAAGCGCGTCGGCCATCCGTCCGAGATGCTCAACATCGGCGACACGGTGAAGGTGCAGATCATCCGCATCAACCGCGACACGCAGCGCATCTCGCTCGGCATGAAGCAGCTCGAAAGCGATCCGTGGGAAGGCGCGTCGGCCAAATACCCGGTCGGCGCGAAGCTCAACGGCCGCGTGACGAACATCACCGAATACGGCGCCTTCGTCGAGCTGGAGCCGGGCATCGAGGGCCTGGTCCACGTCTCCGAGATGAGCTGGACCAAGAAGAACGTGCACCCCGGCAAGATCGTCTCGACCAGCCAGGAAGTCGAAGTCGTCATCCTCGAGGTGGACGAAGAGAAGCGCCGCATCTCGCTCGGCCTCAAGCAGGCGCAGGCCAATCCGTGGGAGGCGTTCGCCGAGAAGCACCCGATCGGCTCGACCGTCGAGGGCGAGGTCAAGAACGCGACCGAGTTCGGCCTATTCGTCGGCCTGGATGGCGATGTGGACGGCATGGTCCACATGTCGGACATCGCCTGGGGCATTTCGGGCGAGGACGCGCTCAACCTCCATCGCAAGGGCGAGACCGTGCAGGCGGTCGTGCTCGACGTGGACCCGGAGAAGGAGCGCATCTCGCTCGGCATGAAGCAGCTCGAGCGCGGCGCCCCGGCACCGGGCGCGGTCGTCACCGGCGGCAAGCTCAACAAGGGCGCGATCGTGACGGTGAACGTGCTCGAGGTCCGCGATGCGGGTCTCGAGGTGCAGGCGGGCGAGGATGGGGCCACGGGCTTCATCAAGCGCACCGATCTCGGCCGCGACCGCGACGAGCAGCGTCCCGAGCGCTTCCAGGTCGGCCAGAAGTTCGACGCGATGGTGTCGGGCTTCGACCGCTCGAAGAAGCCGACCTTCTCGATCAAGGCGATGCAGATCGCCGAGGAGAAGCAGGCCGTTCAGCAATACGGCTCGTCCGATTCGGGCGCGTCGCTCGGCGATATCCTGGGCGAAGCGCTCAAGGCGCGCGAGACCAAGAAGTAGGCGTCTGCCGTTTCCGGCGGGGGGCATATCGCGCCTTCCCGCCGGAGCCGGATCATCCTTGTGTCGCAATGATCCTATCGACGGCGCCGAATCGCGTGTAGGAACCGGTCCCGATCAAGGTCGGGTTTCCGCAGCACGCGGAAGTGGTTACGGAGCGCGAGGCGCCGCTGCGGCCGACACGACCAACATTGGAGGGCGTTGATGATCCGATCCGAACTCGTCCAGTTGCTTGCCGACGAAAATCCGGACCTGGCACTGCGCGACGTGGAGGCGATCGTCTCCACCTTCTTCGAGGAAATCACCCAGCGGCTGGCCGATGACGGCCGCGTCGAGTTGCGCGGCTTCGGCGCCTTCTCGACACGGGCGCGCGACGCGCGCACCGGACGCAACCCGCGCACGGGCGAGACCGTCAAGGTCGAGGCGAAGCGCGTGCCTTATTTCAAGCCCGGCAAGGAAATGCGCTCGCGGCTCAACGTCTGACGGCCGTTCCTTCTCCACGAACGCTCTTGCGCAAGGCCGGTGATCGGGGGCATCGCGGCGCGCGTGCGGACGTGGCGGAATCGGTAGACGCTGGAGACTTAAAATCTTCTGCCCCTGAAGGGCGTGCGGGTTCGAGTCCCGCCGTCCGCACCATATGATGCCGAGGTCGGGGCGGTGCGCTCAGCCGTCGGTCCGCGCCAGCACGAAGCTGCCATCATGCTCGCCTCGCCGCACGGTCCAGTCGGGAGCGAGGCTCAACGTCCATCCGGGCCCGCTGACGGTGTCGCCGTCGATCGAGACGGGCCCCGGCAGCCGCATGCTCTTCCAGTCGGCGCTCACCAGAAAATCGCCGTCCACCGCAACGTGCCCCCAGGCGTCCTGCACGCGTCCGGTGCCGTAGACGGTACCCAGGGGCGGCAGCGCCGTCATGCGGCTCGGATTGAAGGAGATGCGCATATCCTCGAACGGCACGAGCAGCACGGGACCGGCGACAAACGTCTCCCGATATCGGGCGACCACTTCGCGATGCGCCGTTTCGCGACGTTCCTCATCGGCCGCGACGGTCGCGAAGCCATAGCGGGCGGCGCGTGCGCGGGCATCGCCCGTGCTCCTGCCGATCGCCTCTTGGAGCAGCATCGGCGGGCAGCCGCCGCCGCCACGCGTGGCAGCGCGCCAATCCTCACCCGCGCGGTCGAGCAGCAATCCGTAGGCGGGGCCGACGATATAGCCGAGCGTCCGCACGAACGACGGGCGCTCGGTCATCGAGCGGAGCCGCTCGACCGCGAGCCGGCGGGTGTCGGCACCGCCCCCCGCCTTCACCCCGGTATATTCGGCAAGACCTTCGTTGATGAGGAGCCTGCATTCGTTCGCGTCCGCTTCGGGAAAGGCGGTGAGCCGGGTCGCACGAAACAGCAATGCATCGCGCGCCGCCGTGCGCCAATCCCCCGCATCGTCGAGTGCGGCCGCCAGTGCGTTCGCCTCCAGCCGCAGCCAAAGGCGTCCGTCATGCGTGTCGAGGTGGGAATTGTCCGCGCCGGTGACGGCAATTCCGATTCCCGGCTGAATACGATGGAAAGCTTCGTGGGCGAGCAATACGCGGCGATCCTCATTGCCCGCCTGGATCGGCCAGACGAGTTGGGTCCAGCGGATGCCTTGCCATTCGATCGCGGTGTTCGCCGTCGGCGTGCCTTCCGGAAGCCGGCCGCGGTACAGCCCGTCTCCCGCGTTATCGAGTCCCGGCGCCGGGCGATTGGCAGCAATCTCTCCGTCCGCACCGACCAGCATCAGCGGACCGCATAGCTTCTTCCCCCACAAGGCGGTGTTTTCCGGCGTGCACAAGGAGCGAAATTCCGCGAAGACAGCGCGCGCCTCGTCCGGCTCGATCGACGGATGCCCACTTCCCAGACCGGACAAGCCCAACAACAGCGCCGCACTCGCTTTCCACATTCCGTATCTCCCCGGCGCGCCCCGATCACAGACAGCGTGCATTACTTATATAATACAGTTGTACGAGGAAAGAAACCGAAGGCCCGATGCACGCGCGAACAGGCCGCCCAATGCCGCGCACGATCACGCCGCTCGCGAGTATAGCCTATCGGGCGATCCTTTTTCCTACGCTCGCCAGTGCGCGATGCTAACCACCTTCGATGGCGGCGCCGAGCACGGCCGGGCGCAGTTCGTGGATCAGTTGGTCCGCCGTGCATTGTTCCGGTGCCTTGTCGGGCCGCCAGCGCAGCAGCCGCGTGCCATGGCGAAACCGCCCGCCCGTCACCTGATCGTAGAGTATTTCGACGACGAGGTCGGGCGCGAGTGGCTGCCATTCGGTTTTGCGGCCGTTGTTCCAGCGGCTCGGTCCACCGGGCGCCTTGCCGGTGAAGCCCGTGCCGCCGGCATGTGGCGTCAGCTCGTCGAGCATCGGCACCCGCTCTTCGGCGGCAATGCCCGAGGTGAAACCGACATGGTTGAGCTTGCCCGCATCGTCGTAGAGCCCGAGCAGCAGCGATGCGACGCCGTCGCCCTCCTTCGTCTTCCGAAAACCCCCTACGACGCAATCGGCGGTGCGGCGCTGCTTGACCTTGAGCATCGCCCGCTCGCCGAAGCGATAGGGTTCGTCGCGCCGTTTCGCGACCACGCCGTCGAGCGCACCGCCGCTCGCGCGGAGCCATTGCTCGGCAGCATCCGGGTCGGTGCTGAACGGCGACAGCATCAGCGAAGGTGCAGCGTGCTCTTGGTGGAAGCGCTCCAGCGCCGCGCGGCGCTTTTCGAGCGGCGCGGAGGCGAGGTCCTCGCCGCCCAGAGCGAGGCAGTCGAACAGCATCAGCTTCGCCGGGGTCTCGCACGACAGTCGCTCGATCCGCGAGGCGGCCGGATGCAGCCGTGCCTGGAGTGCGTCGAACGACAGTACGTCGCCGATCGGCAGGATCAACTCGCCGTCGAGAACGAAGCGATCCGCCTTCACCGCTGCGAGCATCGTCGCGATCTCGGGAAAATACCGCCCGAGCGGCTTGCCCGACTTGGAGAAGATGCCGATGCAGCCGCCTTCTCGCATCGATATCGCGCGGAATCCGTCCCATTTGGGCTCGAACTGCCAACCCGGATCGTCGGGCAGGTGATCGACCAGTTTCGCCTCCATCGGCGCCGGCGGAGGCGTTTCGATCCGTGGCATGTGCTGAATGACTCTTCGCGGCGGCACCTGTTCCCGCGCCGATGGCGTTCGCCGCGGCGGCATGGCACAGTGCCGGCATGGCAGAAAGGAAGCATTGCGTGGCGCTGAAGACGATGGTGACCGCGTTTCTCGGCATCGCGCTGCTCGGCCTGACCGGATGCGAAAAGCGCAGCGATGTCGGCCCGGTGATCGTCAGCGCGATCGGCGACAAGCCTCAGTTCGCCGATCCGGCGCGGCATCGGCTCGACAGATCCTCGCAGGTGCTGATGGGGGCGGTCGCGCAAGGCCTCGTCCGGCTCGACGCGGGCGGGCAGGTCGAGCCCGGTATCGCCGAGCGCTGGATCGTGATCGACGATGGCATGAGCTACATCTTCCGGATCGGCGACGCGGCCTGGCCCGACGGGAGCGCGGTGACCGCGCGCGACATCGCTTCGCGCCTGCGCCGGGAGATCGCGCCCGGATCGGACAATCCGCTCCGGCCCTTCCTCACCGCGATCGACGAGGTGAAGGCGATGACGCCCGATGTCGTCGAGATCGATCTTTCAGCGCCGCGCCCGGATATGCTGCGCCTGCTCGCCCAGCCCGAACTTGCGATTTTCCGGCTGGGGCCGCCCGCCGGCACCGGCCCGTTCCGCGTGCGGCACGACGAGGCACCGGGGCTGCTGCTCGAACCGGTGCCCGATCCCGACAGCGTCGACGGTTACGAGGATGCGCCCGCCGCCCCGCCGCCCGAACGAACCGTACGCCTGCTGGGAGAGCGCGCGGCCAAGGCGATCGTGCGCTTCAAGCAACTGCGATCGGACCTGGTCGACGGCGGGACCTTCCGTGACTGGCCGCTCGTCGCCATCGCCGATCTCGCGCCCACCGCGATCCGGATCGATCCTGCCGCGGGGCTCTTCGGGCTTGCGGTGGTCGAGCGTTCCGGCTTTCTCGCGGTGGCGGAGAACCGTGCGGCGGTGGCCGGCGCGCTCGACAGGGGCGCAATCGTCGGCGCGGTGCGTACGGGCTGGACGACGAGCGACGGCATCCTGCCCCAACCGACCGATTCGACCACCGCGCCCAACCTGCCGGGCTGGATCATCGGCACGCTCGACGAGCGCCGCGCCCGCGCCCGCGCGCAGGTGCAGGCCTGGAAGGCCGATCATGACGAGCCGCTCCGTCTGCGGATCGCACTTCCCGACGGGCCCGGCGCGACGATCCTGTTCGGCGGGATCGCCGCATCGTTGATCGAGATCGGGATCGAGCCGGAGCGCGTGGCGCTCCACGCCGACGCCGATCTCCGCCTCGTCGACAAGGTCGCGCCCGCGGACAATGCGCGCTGGTATCTCGCCACCGCCTGCGGACCGTGTGGCGAGGACGTCGAGGCGTTGATCGAGGCGGCACGCAGCGCCACCGGCGCCGACGCGAGGGCCGAGGCGATCGCCCGCGCCGATGCCGCGCTTGCCGCCGATGTCGCGTTCATTCCGCTTGCCGAGCCGCTGCGCTGGTCGCTCGTCGCCGACCGGCTCGACCAATGGCAGCCCAACGCCCGCGCGTGGCATCCGTTGAATCACCTGCGATCGGACACCAGATGAGTCCGATGGCGAACCGTACGACCCGTATCGATCCCGAGATGTTCGACAAGATCGCCGGCATGGCGAAGCTCGGCCGAGATCCCGCCTCGGTGCGCAAACGCATCGAGGGGATGGAGCAGCTGCTCGAGCGGATGTTCGTCGTCCCCGGCATCAACCGGCCGATCGGGCTCGACGCGATCATCGGTATCATCCCGATTGTCGGCGACACCGTAGGCGCAGTGCTCGGCGCATGGATGGTGTGGGAAGCGCGCAATCTCGGCATGTCCAAATTCCAGATGGCGCGGATGATGGGCAATGTCGGGGTGGATTTCGCGCTGGGCTTCGTTCCGTTGCTGGGCGCGGTGCCGGATTTCTTCTTCCGGTCCAACACCCGCAACCTCAGGATCATCAAGAAGCATCTCAACAAGCATCATCCCTCGACGGTGCTGATCGAGGGATAAGGCCGGCCTGCTCTCCGACGATATCTTCGATGTAGAGCCGCATCGCCAAAGGAGCGGCTGGCCGGAGACCGTTCCGCGCCGCCGCGCCCCATTTCAGCGGCCGGTATATTGCCGATACCAATCCACGAACCGCGGGATTCCTTCTTCGATCGACACGGTCGGCTCGAAGCCGAAATCGCGCGTCGTCGCGGTGATATCGGCGCCGGTCGCAACCACGTCGCCGGGCTGCATCGGCTGATAGTCGCGGACCGCCTTGCGGCCGCACGCCTGCTCTATGACCTCGATCAGCCGGCCGAGTTCCTCGGGATTGTTGTTGCCGATATTATAGAGCGCATGCGGCTTGACGCTGCCGCCGGGCTTGGCCGCGCGGTCGTCGGCGGGCGGGCGATCGAGCGCTGCGATCACACCGCTGACGATGTCGTCGATATAGGTGAAGTCGCGTCGCATCGCGCCGTTGTTGAAGACCGGGATCGGTTCGCCCGCCAGGATTTTCGAGGTGAAGATCCACGCCGCCATGTCGGGCCGTCCCCAAGGGCCGTAGACGGTGAAGAACCGGAGACCGGTGAGCGGGATGCGATAGAGATGCGCGTAGCTCTCGCTCATCAACTCGTCGGCCTTCTTGGTCGCGGCATAGAGTGAGACGGGGTGATCGACGCGGTCCTCGACGCGGAACGGGAAATCGGTGTTGCCGCCATAGACCGATGACGACGAGGCATAGACCATGTGGGCCACGCCGCGCGCGCGCGCGATTTCGAGCAGGTTGAGGTGCCCGGCGAGATTCGCCCGCGCATAGGCATGGGGGTTGACGAGCGAATAGCGTACGCCGGCCTGCGCCCCCAGATGAACGATGCGATCGATCCGGTGGCTGCCGAGCGCCTGTTCGAGCTTTTCCCAGTCGGCGAAATCCTGATCGAGCAGCGTGAAATCACCGCCGCCATCGATCCGGGCGATGCGCGCGCGCTTCAGGGCGGGGTCGTAATAATCGTTGAAGTCGTCGATACCGACGACGGCGTCCCCGCGGGCGAGCAGCCGCTCCGCAACCGCCGCGCCGATGAAACCCGCCACACCCGTCACCAGGATCGCCATACTTTTCTCCGCTGTGATCTGCGTGCGCGTCGTTATCAGCCGCCTCCGGCGACGTCACCCTTTTGTCATGCGCGTTGGAACGTGCAGCGCCTGCGCTTGTTGGACGGGAATGCGTGGCGGCCGGCCCCCGCCACTGCTATGTGACACGCGTTGATTGGCCGCCGAGGGAAGTAACTATGGCCAATATGGTGCAGCTTGTGCGGTGCCGGTTCGGAAAGCATCTGCGCAATCGCCGTACTGCTTGGTTTGACGGGAATGTCTGGCGCTCGACATGCGTCGGCTGTGGGCGGCCGATGTATCGGGAATTCGACGGCTGGCACCTGACTGCCGAGGAGCCTCCCGCGCGCGATCACGCCTGAGCGGCCAGAACTCCGACCGGTGCAGGCGCCGCGGGCGCCGTCGCAAGAAACCAGCGCTCCTCGCCCTCTATGCCGAGCGCGGTCAGCCGACCGGTCGCGAACGCGCCGGTGTCGATGCCGATGCGGTTGGGCAGCACCACCGCATCGTCGCTGATGCTGTGGCCGTGGACGATCATCTTGCCGAATTCGCCGTCGTGATCGAGGAAGCGGCCGCGGATCCATCTGAGGTCCGCCGCGCGCTGATCGGCGAAGCGGACGCCGGGCCGGACACCGGCATGGACGAAGAGATAATCGCCGATCTCGATCACATCCTCGGTTTCGCGCAGGAACTGGACGTGCCGTTTGGGCACCGCCTCGCGGATCGCGGCGGAAAGCGATGGCGTGTCCAGCCGATCGTAATCGTGTTCGGTGATGCCGTAGCTCAGGATCGTCTCTCGCCCGCCGATGCGGGTGAACAGCCGCATCGCTTCGAGATTGCCGTCGAGAACCTCGAGGAACACTTCCTCGTGATTGCCCATCAACACGCGGACGTGCGCGGGCGCTTCCGACAGGTGGATGATCCGATCGATCACCTGCGAGGAGTGCGGCCCGCGATCGACGAGATCGCCGAGGAACACCAATTCGATGCGCGCATCGGCCCGAGCGGAGTCATCCTCGTCGATCCGCGCGATGAGCTCGTCGAGCAGGTCGAGCCGGCCATGCACGTCGCCGATCGCATAGACGCGGCGGCCGGCGGGAATGGAGCGGAACGGCACCGGCTGGAGCACGGCACGCTTGCGAAAGAGGTTCAGCATCGAAGGCGGTCGAACGCTTTACGGACGAATTGGTCGCATGAGGGGCAGCCGCATCGCACAATCGCGGCGCGGCATCAACTTGCCAGGCGCATGTCCTGCTTCGATTTGGTCGCGGCCGGCTGATCGGGCCAGATGCCGCGCGTGTCGTAAACCCGCTTGCCCGCACGCTCGTCGAGCGGGACCGACTTGAACAATTCGTGATCGACGAGGACGACCATCAACGGGCAGGTTTCGATCGCCTCGTCGAGATCGATCAGCCGGGTGCCGGTGCCGGCGAACTCCGCCGGCAAGCCCTCGGCATAGGGCTCGACGATGCGGATGCGCTCGCCGAAGCGGCGCGCCAGCGCGGCGGCGACCTTGACCGCGGGACTCTCCCGGAAATCATCTATATTTGCCTTGAAGGCGAGCCCCATGCACGCGACCGGGGCGCCCGGATGCGCCTCGATCAGTGCCGCCGCGGATTCTATGACGTGCGCGACCTTGCCGTCATTGACCTCGCGCGCGGTGCGGATCAGCGGGGTTTCCTCCGGCGCGGCGCTGACGAGGAACCAGGGATCGACGGCGATGCAATGTCCGCCGACGCCCGGTCCGGGCGAGAGGATGTTGACGCGCGGGTGGCGGTTGGCGAGGCGGATCACCTCCCACACATCGACGCCCATCTTGTCGGCGACGAGGCTCAATTCGTTGGCGAAGGCGATGTTGACGTCGCGGAAGGCGTTTTCGGTGAGCTTGGTCATCTCGGCGGCGCGGCTCGTCGTGGTGACGCAGGCGCCGCGCACGAAACGGCGGTAGAAGGCGAGCGCCTTCCGCGCGCAACGTGGCGTGATGCCGCCGATCACGCGGTCGTTGTCGATCAACTCGACGAGGATGCGCCCCGGGAGCACACGCTCGGGGCAGTAGGCGATGGCGATGTCGGCGGTTTCACCGGTGCGGCCCGGAACCTTGAGGTCGGGACGCAGCCCGGCGAGGAGGTCCCGCACCTTTTCGGTCGTGCCGACGGGCGAGGTCGATTCGAGGATCACCGTATCGCCCACCTTGAGCACCGTGGCGATCGTCGTCGCGGCCTGGAGGACGTAGCCGATGTCGGGCGCGTGATCGTCCGCGAAGGGCGTCGGCACGGCGATCACGAATATGTCGGCGGGTTCGATCTGCGTCGCGGCACGCAAGCTACCGCGCGCGACCACGCCCGAGACGAGGCCGTCGAGATCGACCTCCTCGATATGGACGTGTCCCGAATTGACCGTTTCGACGACGCGCCGGGACACGTCGATACCGAGCACCTTCATGCCCGTCCGCGCGATCACCGCGGCGGTGGGTAGCCCGATATAGCCGAGGCCGAGAACCGCGACCTTGAGCTCAGCGTCCGAAACCATTGGCGACGATCCCCGCAATCCGTTCTGCCGCGTGGCCGTCGCCGAACGGATTGTGGGCGCGGGCCATGGCGGTCCAGGCGGTGTTGTCGTCGAGGAGCGTGAAGATTTCGGAAACGATGCGATCTTCGTTCGATCCGATCAGCTTCGCGGTGCCCGCGGCGACGCCTTCGGGGCGTTCGGTGATCTCGCGCATCACGAGGACGGGCTTGCCGAGTGCGGGCGCTTCCTCCTGCACCCCGCCCGAATCGGTGAGGACGATGTGTGCGAGGCCAAGCGCGCGGATGAAGTTTGGATAATCCAATGGCTCTATACGAGCCACGTTGGTTCGATCGCCGAGGATGGCGTCCATCACCGAAACGACGTTGGGATTGGGGTGCATCGGGAACAGGATCGCGACATCGGGCCGCTCGGCGATCCGGGCGATCGCGCGGGCGATCGATTCCATGCCGCCGCCGAAATTCTCGCGCCGGTGCGTGGTGACGAGGATCACCTTCCGCCCCGTGAAGCGTTCGGCGATGTCGTCGAGCCCGGCGGCGAGCGACGGCGCCTCCGCGATCCGCGCCGCGGTTGCGTGGAGCGCGTCGATCACCGTGTTGCCGGTGACGTGAATGGTCGCGGGATCGATATTCTCCGCGGCCAGTGCCTCGGCCGCAGTCTCGGTGGGCGCGAAATGCTGGTCGGCGATTGGCGCGATGATGCGGCGGTTCACCTCCTCGGGCCAGGGCGCGTAGATGTCGCCCGAGCGTAGTCCCGCCTCGACATGGCCGACGGGAATGCGGCGGTAATAAGCAGCGAGCGCGCCTGCCATTGCGGTGGCGGTGTCGCCCTGGACGAGCACGCGATCGGGCTTTTCGGCGTCGAACGCCTCCCCGATGCCCGTCAGCAGCCGCGCCGTCAGCCGGTCGAGCGACTGGCCGGGCTCCATCAGGTCGAGATCCACGTCGGGCACGAGGCCGGCGATGGCGAGCACCTGATCGAGCAGCCCGCGATGCTGCGCGGTGACGCAGGTGCGCACGCGGATTCCGGGGGTCGCCGTGAGCGCGCGCACCACGGGGAACAGCTTGATCGCCTCGGGCCGCGTGCCGAACACCACCAGCACCGTGCGTAGCGCGTCTTTGGTCATGCCCGTCGCCGTATCGCCTCCGCCGTTAAGACCGGCCTAATCATGGCTTGTGGCTTGCAGCCTCGCGATTTGCTAGGGGCAGCGCCGGCGGGGGTCGTTGCGATTTGGAAAGGACCGTTTTCCCGATGTCGATCAAGCCGTTGCGCAAGGCCGTCTTCCCCGTTGCCGGGTTGGGCACGCGTTTCCTGCCCGCGACCAAGGCGACGCCGAAGGAGATGTTGCCGGTCGTCGATCGGCCGCTGATCCAATATGCGGTCGACGAGGCGATCGAGGCCGGGATCGAGCAGATGATCTTCGTCACCGGGCGCAACAAGGCCGCGATCGAGGACCATTTCGATATCGCCTTCGAACTCGAGACGACGATGGCCGAGCGCGGCAAGTCGCTCGAGGTGCTGGAGCAGACGCGGTTGAAACCCGGCGCGGTCGCCTATGTGCGCCAGCAGGAGCCGCTGGGGCTGGGCCATGCAGTGTGGTGCGCGCGCGACATCGTGGGCGACGAGCCGTTTGCGATCTTCCTCGCCGACGAACTGATGATCGGCAAGCCCGGCTGCATGAAGGCGATGGTCGAGGCGTACAACCAGGTCGGCGGCAACGTGGTGTGCGGGCTCGAAGTGCCCGACAGCGAGACCGACAAATACGGCATCATCGATCCCGGCGCGCGCGACGGCGCGCTGGTGGAGGTGAAGGGACTGATCGAGAAGCCGAAGCAGGGGACCGCGCCATCGAACATCATGATCCCCGGCCGCTACATCCTCCAGCCCGAGGTGATGCGCATCCTGGAGACGCAGGAAAAGGGTGCGGGCGGCGAGATCCAGCTCACCGACGCCATGGCGCAGATGATCGGCACGCAGCCGTTCCACGCCTTCACCTTTTCGGGCAAGCGCTACGATTGCGGCGACAAGGCGGGGTATATCCAGGCGAACCTGGAACTGGCCCTGGCGCACCCGGAGATCGGCGCGAAGGTTCGGGCGTTCGGGGAAAGGCTGTTCGCCGGACCGGTATTCGATCGGGTCGAGTCGCCACTGCGGACTTGAGTTCCTATCAAGATATTATTTTGATGGGCGCCCTTGATCCGGGGCCGGCTTTCCCGGAGTCCGAGCAAATGGAAACGGGATGCCGCCTGTACCTTCGTCGGCGTTTCGCGGTTTATCGATCCCGATTGGCTCGTCGAAATCGAGGTCGATTGCTTCCGCAGCGATGGCGGCTGATCGCCCGCAGCCGATTACTCGCGGTGCCCGCTCCGACCGCACGTCGCGCACCCCGGGTCCTTCGGCAGACGCAGTGTCCTGAAGCGGAAATCGAGCGTATCGACCAACAGCAATGATCCCGCCGGATCGGTGCCGAAGGGGACGAGCGCGCGGATCGCCTCCAGGGCGGCGAGGCTGCCCATCATGCCGGTCATCGCGCCCATCACGCCCTGCTCGGCGCAGCTCGCCTCGGCGCGGTCGGGATCGGTCCCGACGAGGCAGCGATAACAAGGTGTGTCCGGCTCCCAGCCGCGGAAAACGGCGAGCTGGCCCTCGAACTGGCCGATCGCGGCCGAAACCAGCGGGATGCGCGCGGCCAATGCCGCGTCGGCGGCCGCGAGCCTTGTCGCGAAATTGTCCGAACCGTCGATCACCACGTCCGCACCGTCGATCAGCGCGGCGGCGTTGGCGGCGTCGAGACGCGCGGGCCGCTCGATCACACGCACGTCGGGATTGAGGCGCGCGATGGCCGCGGTGGCGGCATTGGTCTTGGGTATGTCCTGATCGGCGGTGGCGTAGAGCGTCTGGCGCTGGAGGTTGGAGAGATCGACCGTGTCGTCGTCGATCAGGATCAGCGTACCGACACCGGCCGCGGCGAGATACTGGATGGCGGGGCTGCCGATCCCGCCCGCGCCGACCAGCGCGACTGTGGCGGAGAGCAGCCGCGCCTGACCGGCGCCGCCGATCTCCTTGAGGACGATGTGGCGGGCGTAGCGCGAAAGCTGAGCGTCGGTGAGCGTCACGGCCGGGTGAAAAGGAAAGTCGCGCGGAACCACCGAACGTCACGATGCGCGCGCGGCAACAGGTTCTCGCGCGCGAAGCTGAGCGCGAGCCCGGCGCCGAACTGCTCGACCGTGGGACAGTCGATCGCGTGCGGCATGACGCGAAGCACTTGCCCCTCGCCGTCGACGAGCACCGCGACGTCGAGCTTGATCCAGTAATGCCCTTCGGGGCCGCGTGGCGGGGTGCATCGGCCGGCCGCGACCTCGCCCGCGACGAACGCCTGCATCGCGGGTGTTATCGTGGGCGGGTTGCGGTAGTTGAGCGGGGGGAGCGCTTCCCAGTCGATCGGGGTCGGCAAGGCCTGCAACGGCTGCGTGCCCGCGGGCGGTTCGCCAGCGATGGCGGGCGGCGGCGCTGCCTGGAGTGCGAAGAGGATGGCGGCGATCATCGACCGGTCGAGCCAAATCCCCCGGCGCCGCGGATCGTGTCGTCGAGCGCCTCCACTTCGTCGAGCGCGGCGCGCTGGACGGCGGCGGGGACGAGCTGGGCGATGCGATCGCCGCGCGCGATCGGGAAGGGATCGCTGCCGAGATTGGCGAGGATCACCTTCACCTCGCCGCGATAATCGCTGTCGATCGTGCCGGGCGTGTTGAGGCAGGTGACGCCGTGCTTGAGCGCGAGCCCCGAGCGCGGTCGGACCTGAACCTCGTAACCGGGCGGAATCGCGATCGCAAAGCCGGTCGCGACCGCGTGGCGCGCGCCGGGGGCGATCGTCACCTCCTCCGCCGAGACGACGTCCATCCCGGCCGCGCCGTCGGTTGCGTAAGCGGGGAGAGGGAGGCTTTCGCCATGGGGGAGGCGCTTGATGGCGATCGTGATGGGTTGCATGCCAAGGATGTAGCGAAGGGCCGATCGTTTCGCCAGCGAAGGTGTTGATCCTGGTACTCGAACGTCGCCATCCTCATTCTTCCGCGCTCCCGCGAGCCGAAAGCGAGTGGGAAGGGTGCGGGCGATCGCGATTTGTCTCGTCAATCGCGTTCAGTCGCAAGCGCATCCGCGATGCGCGTCGCCAATCGTTCGGCAACGGCACGCTTGGGGAGGGTTTCCCAGCTTTCGACGCCGTCGGCGCGGATCAGGTGGACGGTGTTGGCGTCGCCGCCCATCACGCTCTCTCCCGTCGGGCCGGAGACGTCGTTGGCGACAATCCAGTCGGCGCCCTTCCGTTTGCGCTTGGCGGTGGCGTGCTCGATCACGCGATCGGTCTCCGCGGCAAAGCCGATGAGCAGCCCCGGCCGGTGCGGAATCTTGGCGAGCATCGCGAGGATGTCCGGGTTTTCGGTGAAGGTGAGGCTGGGCGCTGCACCGGCCTTCTTGATCTTCTGTGGCGCGGGATCGGTACGCCAGTCGGCGACCGCGGCGACCAGCACGGCGGCATCGACGGGGAGCGCCTTCGCGACCGCGTTCGCCATGTCCTGCGCGGTTTCCACGTCGATGCGGGTGACTCCGGCGGGGGTGGGGAGCGCCACCGGGCCGGCGACGAGCGTGACGCGTGCGCCCTGGGTGGCGAGGGCCTCTGCGATCGCGAAGCCCTGACGGCCCGACGAGCGGTTGGCGATGTAGCGCACCGGGTCGATCGGCTCGTGCGTGGGGCCGGCGGTGACGAGGATGTGGCGGCCGGCGAGGCGCCTCGCACGGGGCGTGCCCAGCGCCTGCTCGATCGCGGCGAGGATCGCCTCGGGCTCGGGCAGGCGGCCGGGGCCGTATTCGCCGCAGGCCATCGGGCCTTCGTCCGGCTCCAGCACGGCGACGCCATCGGCGCGGAGCTGCGCGACGTTGCGGCGCGTCGCCGCGTGCTGCCACATCCGCACGTTCATCGCAGGTGCGGCGAGGACGGGCTTGTCGGTGGCGAGCAGCAAGGTGGTCGCGAGATCGTCGGCGATGCCGGCCGCCATCTTCGCGAGCAGGTCCGCGGTGGCGGGGGCGACGACGACCAGATCGGCCTCGCGGCTGAGCTGGATGTGGCCCATCTCGGCCTCGTCCTTGAGATCCCACAGGCTCGTGAAGACCTGATTCTCGGAAAGCGCCGCAAGTGTCATCGGGGTGACGAATTGCGCGCCGCCCGTCGTGAGGACGCAGCGCACGACCATGCCGGCCTTGCGCGCGAGGCGGATCAGCTCGCATGCCTTGTAGGCCGCGATGCCGCCGCCGACGATCAGCAGGATGCGCTTCATCGGCTAATTCTTGTCACCGTTATGCGCCGCCTGTCGAGGGCGCTCGTCATCACATCGCGGATCGCGTCGGGCGCGAAGACGATGCCGATGAGCGAGATCGGGGCGATCATCAGCCCCCAATAGAAGTTGTCGGGCCGCGCGAACAGGCCGATCAGCGCGGCAAACGCCGCGATGGTGGCGAGGCCGCGCAGCGCGAGCGGCGTGTTCCAGCCGGCCCAGCCGATCAGCGAAGCGAGCAGCAATGCGGATGACAACCCAAGCGGGAGGATCGCGAGTGCGGTCGAAACCGATACCGCTTCGAGGAAGAAACCGAACCCCATCATGCCGCTCCAGCCCGGTGAGGTGAGGTCGCCCGCGCGCACGACCTGTCCGACCGCGTGCATGTGGAACGCGACGACGCCTGCGAAGACGAGCACTGCCGCGGCCCAGGCCAGCGCCTCGCGGCGATGCCCTTCGAGAAGTGCCAGGGCGCCCATGACGAGCACATAGAGCAACGCCGTCTCGCGCACGAGCATCGCGACGAGGCCGATCGCGACGGCGTCGAGCCAGCGGCCGGGGCGGCGCAGCGCGAGCGAGAGCGCGATCAGCAGCCCTGCCCAGATTTCATGGAAGACGGCAAGCTCGGGCTGGACGAAGGCAACGAGGCCGCCTGCGAGCAGCACCATTGCGGCGGCGAGTGGCGCGGGGCGGGGCAGCGCCGCCCTGAGCCGCGTCAGCCAGGCGGCGGCGGTGAACGCGGCGAGGACGAGGAGCAGCAGCGTGGTGGCGATCGGCGGGATCGCCGCCTCGACGACCGCCAGCGTCGGCAGGCGGAAGGCGACGAAGGGGCGCAGGGGGTAATGGCCCGTGCGCAGGGCATCGGCGGCGACGGCGTAATAATTGCCGCCGTGGCGGATATTCTCGACGATCGAGCGGTAGAGCGCGGCGTCGGTCTGGCGCGGCGCCTGAGCCTGCTCGGGCTCGGGGAGCGTCGACGCGCTCGACAGCGCGACCGCGATCCCCGCCAGCACCGCGAGGATGGCGAGCAGGAGCCGGGCATTGTGGCGGTCTAGCCCGGCGAAGCGGCTCGGCCGCGCAGTGAGGAGAGGCGGGCGGACGCGCGCCACCGGTCAGTGCACCACGAGCCAGGTGGCGGTGACGCTGACCGCCGCGGTGACGATCGCGACCGCGACATAGCGCCAGCCGCCGCCGATCCGCACCACCTCGATATCCTTGAGAGGCGGGGCGGGGGGCGCGCCGCCGGGGGGCGGGTAGCGCGCCTCCAGCCGGCGGACGAGATCGGGGAGCCGCGCGAGCGTACGCAGATCGGTGACGATGCGGTCCGCGATCGCGGCCTCAGGGCCGAGCTCGGTCCTGATCCATTCGCGCACGAAGGGGGCCGCGGCGTCCCATAGATTGATGTCGGGATCGAGCGCGGTGGCGACGCCCTCCACCATCACCATCGTCTTTTGCAGCAGCAGCAGGTGCGGCTGGGTCTGCATGTCGAAATCGCGGGTGATGTTGAACAGGCCGTCGAGCATCATCCCGATCGACATGTCCTTGACCGGCAGCCCGCGCATCGGCTCGCCGACCGCACGAAGCGCGGTCGCGAACTCGGCGACATTGTGGTGCGGCGGCACGTAGCCCGCCTCGAAATGGATTTCGGCGACGCGCTTGTAGTTGCCGGTGATGAGGCCGTAGAGGATTTCGGCCAGCCAGACGCGCGCGCGGCGGTCGATCCGGCCCATGATCCCGAAGTCGATCGCGGCGATGCGGTTGCCGGGGAGCGCGAACAGGTTTCCCTGGTGCATGTCGGCGTGGAAGAAGCCCTCGGAGATTGCCTGGCGCAGAAAGGCGTGGACGAGCGTTTCGGCGAGCGCATGGACATCGACCCCCGCCGCGATCAGCGCCTCGCGGTCGGAAAGCTTGATGCCGTCGATCCATTCGAGCGTGAGCACGCGGCCCGAGGTGCGCTGCCAGTCGATCGCGGGGACGTGATAATGCGGCTCGGCCTCCATCGCCTCGGCAAGCTCGGATGCGGAGGCGGCTTCTCGGCGCAGGTCCAGCTCGCGCGCCGTCCAGCGCTTGAAGGTCTCGATGACGAGGCGGGGTCGCAGCCGCGCCACCTCACCGCCCAGCGCCTCGAGCTGCGCGGCGGCCCATTCATAGGTGTCGATCGCGCGGGCGAATTCCTTCTCGATCCCCGGCCGGAGCACCTTGACGGCGACCTGGCGGCCGTCGGTCGCGACGGCGCGGTGGACCTGCGCGATCGAGGCGGCGCCGATGGGGATTTCCTCGATCGAGGCGAACAGCGTGTCGAGCGGCTTGCCGAAGCTGGCGCGCAGCGTCTCGCAGATCGTCTCGAAGGGGACAGGGGGGAGCGCGTCCTGAAGGCGCAGCAGGTCGCGCGCGGCCTCCTCGCCGACGAGATCGGGGCGCGTCGCGAGCGTCTGGCCGAGCTTGATCGCGGCGGGGCCGATCGCCTGAAAGGCGTCGGCGTAGCGCGGCGTCTTCGGCACGCGCGCGCCGAGCCGGGCGATCCGCGCGAGCCGGCGGACGGGGGCGGGGGTGTTGGCATCGCGCTCGATTCCCTTGAGCGCGCCGTAACGGGCGAGCGTGCGGCCCCATTTGAGGAGGCGCCAGAGATGGACGACGGGGGCGGTCACCGGGTGACGTGCTCCAATGGAAGCGCGTTGGCGGGAGAAATGTGCTCACGCGAAGCCGCAAAGACGCCAGGAAGAAGAGCTTCACGCGGAGGCGCGGAGGCGCGGAGGCGGCGCGTCGCGCATGTTCCGTCACCCCAGCGAAAGCTGGGGTTTCCATGTCGTTTCGCCTTACGTTGAAAGACCCCAGCTTTCGCTGGGGTGACGTCAATATCTTCGCGCCTTCGCGTGAATTCCACGAACACGGTCAAATCCGCCACCCCGAATGGATCGCCACCAGCCCGCCGAGCATCGGCTCGACTTTCGTGTTCACGAAGCCCGCCTCGGCAATCATGCGTTCGAAGGTGGGCATGTCGGGGAAGCGGCGGATCGATTCGATGAGGTAGCGGTAGCTGTCTTCATCGTTCGCCAGCAGCTTGCCGACCTTGGGAACGACCTTGTGCGAGTAGAAATCGTACACGTCGGCGAAACCGGGCCAGAGTGTCGTCGAGAATTCGAGGCAGAAGAAGCGGCCCCCGCGGTTCAGCACGCGATGCGCCTCGCCAAGCGCCGCGGGGATGTCGGTGACGTTCCGGATGCCGAACGCGATCGTATAGGCGTCGAAGAAGCGGTCGGGGAACTGGAGCGTCTCGGCGTTCGCTTCGGTCCAGACGAGGCCGTCCAGGCCGCGCTGCTGGGCGCGGGTGATGCCGACCTCGAGCATCGCCGGGTTGATGTCCGCGACGGTCACCGCCGCGCCCGAGCGCGCGAGACGGAAGGCGATATCGCCCGTGCCGCCGGCCATGTCGAGGATCTGCTCGTTCGCGCGCGGCTTCACGCGGCGCACGAAGCGGTCCTTCCACAGCCGGTGCATGCCGCCCGACATCGCGTCGTTCATCAGATCGTAGCGGCTTGCGACGCTGGTGAAGACGCCGCCCACGCGCGCGATCTTCTCCTCGGGGGCCACATTCTCGTAGCCGAAGGACACGGTGTCGGTCATCGCGCCGCTCTAGCCAAGGCTTGTGGGGGGAGCAAACGCATCCTAGCTGTCTGCACCTAATCTTCTTCCGTTCGCCCTGAGCTTGTCGAAGGGCCGTTCTTCTTCTGCCGCGAGAGAGAACGGTGCTTCGACAAGCTCAGCACGAACGGATCCGTGTGCGGGGTCGCGTCATGCCAGAGCTTCCCGAAGTCGAAACCACCGTTCGCGGGCTTGCCCCAGTGCTGGAGGGGCAGCGGATCGCGCGCGTCGTGGCGCGGCGGCCCGATTTGCGGCGCGCGATCCCGGCCGATCTGGGGCAGCGGCTGACGGGCGCGGTGGCGACGACGCTCGGGCGGCGCGCCAAATACGGGCTGATCGGCACCGACCGCGGCGACACGCTCGTCTTTCACCTCGGCATGTCCGGGCGCTGGCGTATCGATCCGGAGGCGGTGCTGCCGCACGACCATGTGCTGATCGAGACCGATGCCGGGCGGCGGCTCGCGCTCAACGATCCGCGGCGGTTCGGCTCGCTCGACCTGGTGCCGACCGCGGCGCTGGCCGGATTTCCGGCCTTTGCCGCGATGGGGCCGGAACCGCTCGGGCCGGATTTCACTGCGGCGTATCTCGAGCAGGCACTCGCGGGGCGGCGGGCGCCGATCAAGGCACTGCTGCTCGATCAGCGGATCGTCGCGGGGCTGGGCAACATCTACGTGTGCGAGGCGCTTCACTTCGCCCGAATCGCGCCGTCGCGGGCGGGCGGACGCATCGGGCCGGCGCGGCTCGAAGCGCTGGTCGAGGCGATTCGTGCAGTACTGACAGCGGCGATCGAGGCGGGCGGATCGACCTTGCGCGATTATGCGCGGCCCGATGGCGAGCTCGGCTATTTCTTCAAGCAATGGCGTGTCTATGGCCGGGAGGGGGAGCCGTGCGGGTGCGGCGCACCGGTCAGGCGGCGCACCGAAAGCGGGCGCTCGACCTTCTGGTGTCCTGCGTGCCAGCATTAGGTTGACCGCGCCTGCCCAAATCGCTAAGGGCCGGGCTTTCCGAGGGCGGCGGGATGCGTTCCCAGCGCCCTTTTTCATGGAACATAGTCGAGGACAGGCATGGCGAACACGCCACAGGCGAAGAAGCGTATCCGGCGGAACAACCGTCGCGCTGAGATCAACACCAATCGCGTCGGGCGCATCCGCACCTTCGTGAAGAAGGTCGAGACGGCGCTGGCGGCGGGTGACAAGGATGCGGCCGCCGCCGCGCTCGCGCAGGTCCAGCCCGAGCTGGCGCGCGGCGTCGCCAAGGGCGTGCTCCACAAGAATACCGCGGCGCGCAAGTTCTCGCGCCTCACCAAGCGGCTTTCCGCGCTCGCCTGACGCGCGCCCGCAAGGGTTTCGACAGGCCCGTCGGCAACGATGCCGGCGGGCCTTTTTGCTGCGCGCGCGAGGCGCGCCGGGTGCGTAACGAGCAAAGCCAGCTTTCCCCGCGATTCGCGGTCGCCGTGGCTCTGTTGCTACCGCAAAATTCACGTCGAATCAGCACCTTGTTAAATTTTCGACGCGTTTGCTGGGTTAGCGGCGAGTCAATGAGATTATTTCCGAAATGTGACCGGCCGGGGTCTTGATCGACTCGCGCGGCTGTTCCTACACATTCCTTCCTGCGGTCGGGTCATCGCCGCAGGTTAAGACACAGCGTCGCGAAGCAGCCGGAGGGCGATTCCGGCTGGGGGTCGCTTGTGCCTGGCGAAGGCGCGCTACGGACGTAGCGCGGGGACACGAACGAGAGGGTGCGACGTGAACGAGCGAGCGGGGGAAGGGCCGGACGAGATCGCCAGGGCATGGCAGACCGTCCGAAGCCACCTTCGCGAATCGGCGGGTGCCCGGCTGTTCGACCAGTGGCTCAAGCCGATGGACCTGATCGACGGGGACGAGCCCGACGTAGTTCGCCTCAGCCTGCCCTCGGCGTTCATGACCAACTGGGTGCGCAGCCATTATTCGGAGCGATTGTTCCAGGAATTCCGGGCGCTGCTGCCCAATGTGCGGCAGGTATCGATCGAGACGCTGCGCGCGGCGCCGCAGCCCAGGGTGCTGTCGGCGGCGCCGGTGGCGAAGCCCAAGGCCGCGCCCTCGGCGCCGCCCGCGCTCGATTCGCGGCTGACTTTCGATCGCTTCGTCGTCGATGCGTCGAACCGGGTGGCGTTCAACGCCGCTAGGGCGCTCGCGAAGCCGGGGGCGCCGCGGTTCAGCCCGCTCTTTCTCCATAGCGGCACCGGGCAGGGTAAGACCCACCTGATGCACGCGATCGGCCACGCCTATCGCAAGGCCGTGCCCGAGGCGGCGGTGATCTGCATGTCGGCCGAGCGCTTCATGTTCGAGTTCGTGCAGGCGCTGCGCGCGAAGGACACGTTCGCGTTCAAGGCGCGGCTGCGCGCGGCCGACCTGCTGCTGATCGACGACCTCCAGTTCATCGCGGGCAAGGATTCGACGCAGGAGGAATTCTTCCACACGATCAACGAGATCATGAATGCGGGCAAGCGCATCGTGATCACCGCCGATCGCTGCCCGCAGGCGCTGGAAGGCGTCGAGCCACGCATCCTGTCGCGGCTCGCAGGTGGGCTCGTCACCGACATCAAGGCGCCCGAGCCGACGTTGCGCCGCGCGATCCTCGACCGGCGCTGCGCCGAACTGCCCGATCTCGCCGTGCCCGAGGATGTGCGCGCGCTGCTCGCCGCGCGCATCTCGACCAACATCCGCGAGCTGGAAGGGGCGCTCAACCGCGTCGTGGCCTATGCGCAGCTCACCGGCGAGCGGATCGATGTCGAGTTCGCGGTGGCGACGCTGGGCGACGTGCTGCGCGGCAGCCAGCGCCGGATCACGATCGACGAGATCCAGCGCGCCGTCTCCCGGCATTTCGAGCTGAAGCCGCTCGAGCTGGTGTCGGCGCGGCGTGCGCGTGTGGTGGCGCGGCCGCGGCAGATCGCGATGTATCTCGCCAAGAGACTGACGACGCGCTCGCTCCCCGAGATCGGCCGCAAGTTCGGCGGGCGTGACCATTCGACCGTGATCCACGCCGTGCGCCGGATCGAGGAATTGCGCGACAGCGATCGCGAGATCGACGGTGCCGTTAGGCTGCTGATGCGCCAGCTCGAAGGGTGAACTCCAAGCCGGTATTCCTGCGAAAGCAGGAATCCGGAATAACGGGCGTCTGCGCGTGTGACTCTGGGCTCCTGCTTTCGCAGGAGCACTGAAAGCTCAGCTCCGTTCGGGTGCGATCGTGATCTTCACCGTCTCGCCTGAATTGCCGGGGAAGCCGGTGAACATCGCCTCGATCAGATTGGGCACGAGCCGCTGGAGTCGGTCGGTGCGCGAGCGGGCGCGGGCAGTGCCTTCGAAAACGCGCTCACCGGTGCCGCTGCGCTCGATATCGAGGCTGAGCTGGCTGGTATAGACGGTGTAGCTCGACACGCGATCGTCGTGGAAGAACGGATCGTAGAAGCCGTAGAAATAGGAACGGCGATACCAGGGCCAGCCGCCATAGCCGAACGGCCCGCCTAACGGATCGCTCACGACCTTCTCGCGACCGGTATCGACCTGATAATCCATGTTGACGACGAGATCGGCGGTGGCGGGGTTGCCGGCAGGGCGATAGCCCTCGCGGATCATGTTGGCGGAGACGAGCGCGGCATATTGGCCGAACTCGATCCCGCCCTGGAGGCGCGGGTCGCGCGTCTGGACCACGAAGGTCTGCCCCGCAGGAACGGCGAGCTGCGAAAAGCGCGACACGCGCGCGTTGAAGGGGCTGGCACATCCCGACAGCGCCAACAGCGCGGCGCCGGCGGTGAGGATCAGGGATTTCTTCATGGAAAATACGGCCCTTCCGGCGTTTGGATCGAGGTTCATCACTTGACCGCAACGATAGCACGCAGCCTATGAATAGCGGTTGAACGCGTCAATCGCACGGTTCGTCGGTGCGGGCGGAACGGCGCCACCTCATACCTGGAGCCCGACCGCGCGTTGCGCTTCGGCGAGCGTGGGGGCGGCGAGCGCGCGGGCCTGATCGGCGCCCGCCGCGAGCGCGCGGCCGACCTCGGCGCGATCGTCGAGGAGGCGCGTCAGGCGGTCGCGGATCGGGCCGAGCACCGACACGGCGAGATCGGCGAGCGCGGGTTTGAACGTGCCGAAGCCCTGGCCGGCAAATTCCTCGACCACCGATTGCGGGGTGCGGTCCGCGAGCGCGGCGTAGATGGTGACGAGGTTCATCGCCTCGGCGCGGCCGTCGAGCGCGTCGATGCTGTCGGGCAACGGCTCGGGATCGGTGCGGGCCTTGCGGAATTTCTGCGCGATGGCGTCGTCGCTGTCGATCAGGTTGATCCGCGACATATCCGACGGATCGGACTTGGACATTTTCGCACTGCCGTCGCGCAGGGACATGATCCGCGGCGCGGCTTCGCTGATCAGCGGCTCGGGCAGGGGAAAGAGATCGATGCCGAAATCGGTGTTGAACTTGGTCGCGAGGTCGCGCGCCAGCTCCAGATGCTGCTTCTGGTCCTCGCCGACGGGGACGTGGCTCGCCTTGTAGACCAGCACGTCGGCCGCCATCAGCACGGGATAGGTGAAGAGGCCGACCGACTGGCCCTCGCGGTTCTTGCCGGCCTTGTCCTTCCACTGCGTCATGCGGTTGAGCCAGCCGACGCGGGCGGTGCCTTCGAGGATCCACGACAATTCGGCATGGGCGGAGACGCGCGCCTGGTTGAACAGGATCGCGCGCGCCGGATCGATCCCGGCGGCGAGCAGGGTCGCGGCCATCTCGATCGTGGTGTCGGCGAGCATCTTGGGATCGATCGCGACCGTCAGCGCGTGGAGATCGGCGAGGAAGAACAGGCAATCGTCGCCCGGCGCCAGCGCGTCCTGCATCCGCACCCATTGCCGGATCGCCCCCAGATAATTGCCGAGATGGAGGTTGCCGGTGGTCTGGATGCCGGAGACGATGCGCATTGTCTGTCCTTATGGAATCAGGGGGCGGCGCGGCGGGCGAGCAGCGCCTTCACGTCCGCGAGGCGGAACGCGCCCGTCGCAAAGCACGCGAGCGCGTAGATCGCAATACCGGCGGCGACGAACAGGCCGAGCGCGGGCAGCGTCACCAGCAGGCTGCCGTGCGTGAAGGGCGCGATCAGCGCGCGGCCGAACCAGAGCGGGATGCCCATCAGCACCGCCGCCAGCGCGAGGCGCGGCAGGCGGCGGCGAAGCTGCGCGTCGGCGGTGAAATGGCCCCGGCGCGAGAGCGTCCAGTAGAGCAGGGCGACATTGATGGTCGAGGCGAGCGCGGTCGCGAGCGGCGGGCCGATCATCCCGATCGTGGGGATGAGCGCGAGGTTGCCCGCGATGTTCACCGCCACCGAGATCATCGCATAGCGCACCGGCGTTCTGGTGTCGGCGCGGGCGTAGTAGGCGGGGGTGAACACTTTAATGAGCACATAGGAGGGGAGGCCCAATGAGAAGGCGGCGAGGGCCCAGCTTGTGCGCAGCGTGTCGACCGAATCGAAATGGCCGCGCTCGAACAGCCCGCGCACGATCGGCTCGGCGGCGGCGATGAAGGCGATGGTGGCGGGGAGCGTGAGGAAGAGCGCCAGCTCGACGCCGCGATTCTGGGTCGTCATCGCTTCGGCATCGCGGCCGCTGCTCAACAGGCGCGAGACGGTGGGCAGCAGGATCGTGCCGAGCCCGATCCCGATCAGCCCGAGCGGAAGCTGGTTGAGCCGGTCGGCATAATAGAGCGCCGAGATCGAGCCTTCGTCGAGCAGCCCGCCGGCGAGCGCGGTCGAGATGGCGAGGTTGATCTGCGCCGCGCCCGCCCCCGCCGCGGCGGGCAGGATGAGCTTCATCAACTGCTTGACGTCGTCGTCGAGCCGCGGACGGCGCAGGCGCAGGCTGATGCCGGCGCCGCGGCAGGCGATCACCAGCCAGCCCAGTTGCAGCGCGCCGCCGACCGACACCGAGATCGCCTGCGCGCGCGCGGCCTCATACGGATTGTCGCCGTGGAAGAAGAGCAACGCGCCGATCATCGCGACGTTGAGCAGGATCGGCGCGGCGGCATTGGCCCAGAACTTGTCGAGCGAATTGAGGATTCCGCCCAGCAAGGAGGCGAGCGAGATCAGCATCAGATAGGGAATGGTGAAGCGCGAGAGCGTCACCGCATAGGCGATGTCGGCCGCGCTCGGCTGCTGCTCGGCGAACCCGCCCGACAAGGCGATGGTGATCGGCCAGGCGGCGGCGAGCATCAATATCGTGAAGACCACCAGCACCGGAAACAGGACGGCCAGCGCTTGCTCGGCGAAGCGCAGCCCCGCGCTCAACTCGCCGTCTTCGGAAACCTTGCGGTTGAACAGCGGGATGAACGCCGCCGAGAACGCGCCCTCGGCGAAGAGCGCGCGGAACATGTTGGGGAGGCGGAAGGCGACGAAGAAGGCGTCCGATGCGAAGCTCGCGCCGACATAGGCCGCCTGGAGCGTGTCGCGACCGAGCGCGAGGACGCGGCTGGCGAGCGTGAGCCCGCCGACCGATCCCAGCGACCGCCATAGGTTCATGGGTGCGCCCCCCGCACCGGCCGGATCAGGCCTGGCCGGTTTCCTCGCCGGACGCTTCCGCGCCCGCCTGCTGCTGTTGCTGCGCCGCCTGCTGGAGATAGAGCGCGTTGAAATCGATCGGCTCGAGCAGCAGCGGCTGGAATCCGCCGTCGCGCACCGCATCCGCCAGCACGCGCCGCGCGAACGGGAAGAGCAGGCGCGGCCCTTCGCCGAGCAGGAAGGGCTGGATATGCTCGGCCGGCACGTTGCGGAGCGCGAACAGGCCCGCATAGGTGAGATCGACGACGAAGGCGACGGTGCCTTCCGCCTCGGCGCGCACTTCGAGCTTGAGCAGCACTTCGTGGACATCGTCGCCCACCTGGTTGGCGCCGATGTTGAACTGCACGTCGATCTGCGGCTGCGTCGCGCCCGCGCGCTGGAAAATGCCCGGCGAATTGGGATTTTCGAACGACAAGTCCTTGACATATTGCGAGATCATGCCCGCGGCGGGCGCGTTGTCCGCGCCGTTGCCCTGCTGCGCGTCGGTCGCGGCGCCGGTGTCGATTTCGGCCATCGTGATACTTTCCTTCGAGTGAAGCGTTGGCTGCGGGTGAGCGCAGCAAAACAATTGGGTGCGCGCGTAGCAGCACGGCACCGCCAGTTCAACGCCGTGCGCAGCGAGTTCATTTGAACCGGCGCGGGGTTGCGCCTATGTAAGCGGGGTCGAGATGCCGGAGGCAGAGTGTTCTACGTAGTTATCCTTGCGATGGTCGCCGCGTTCCTTGCGCTGCAACTCTATCGCGTGCTCGGCAAGCGCACCGGGCACGAGCAGCCGCTGCCGCGCCCCGCCGAGGAGCGCGTGCCCGCGCCCGTGCTGCCGCGCACGATCGAGGCCACCGCCGAGCCGCGCGACACGGCCAACCGGCCGATCGAAACGGGTGCCGAGGCCGGGCTGCGCGCGATCGTCCATGCCGAGCCGGGCTTCGACGTGACGCAGTTCCTCGAGGGCGCGCAATCGGCCTATCGGATGATCCTCGAAGCCTTCTGGAAGGGCGATCGCGACGCGCTCGGCTGGCTGGTCGAGGACGATGTCGCGAATACCTTCGGCGAGGCGATCGATGCGCGCGCGGCGGCGGGCCACACGCTCGACAACCGGCTCGTCTCGATCGAGCGCGCGACGATCACCAACGCGGCGGTCAACGGCAAGCATGCGCAGATCACCGTCCGTTTCGACGCGGACATCGCCGCGGTGACGCGCGATGCCGAGGGCAATGTGGTCGCCGGCTCGCTGACCGACGCGGTCGAGACGCACGACGTCTGGACCTTCGCGCGGACGTTGAAGAGCGACGACCCGAACTGGAAACTGTCCGACACCGACGAGGCATGATGTGAAGCGCGGCTGGGGGGGATTGGCAGTCGCCGCGCTCGTGGCTGCCTGCTCGGGCGGGATCGTGCCGCCCGGCGCGGGGCCGTCCAGCTCGGGCACCGCGCCGTCGCCGCGCGTCGATTACCATCTTCCGGTGCGCCAGCCGACGCCTTCCACGCCGATGGCGCCGATGCCCTCGACGCCGGTCGCCAACGCCGTCACCGCGTTGACGGCGGGCCTCGTCGCCGGGCCGGCGGCCACCGCGCTGCCGATTGACGGCGATCAGGCGGCGCGGGCGCTTGCGGCGTTCCGCATCTCGTGCCCCTCGCTGGTGCGTCGCACCGATGCGAGCGGGCTGACGCGGCCCGCCGAATGGCAAAGCGCGTGCGATGCGGCGCGATCGGTGCCGGCGAGCGGCGCGGCCGCGTTCTTCCGGCAGTGGTTCGAGGCCGTGCAGGTGAGCGACGGGGGCGCCTTCGCGACCGGCTATTACATTCCCGAAATCCGCGGTTCGCGCGAGCGGCGGCCGGGATACGAGGTGCCGATCTACGGGCGGCCGGCCAATCTCATCGACGTCGATCTCGGCCTTTTCACCGACAGTTTGAAGGGCAAGCGCATCCGTGGGCGCGTCGAGGGCGAGGATCTGGTTCCCTATTACGACCGTACGGCGATCGAGGAGGGGGCGCTCGCGGGCGTCGCGCCGGTGATCGCCTGGGGCGCCGACCCGGTCGAGATATTCTTCCTCCAGATCCAGGGCTCGGGCAATCTCAGGCTGCCCGACGGGGGCGTGATGCGGCTGGGTTATGCCGACCAGAACGGGCGCGATTATACCGGCATCGGCAAGCTGATGATGGATCGCGGGCTGCTGAAGCCCGGCCAGGCCTCGATGCAGGGGATCATGGCGTGGCTGCGCGCGCACCCCGACCAGGGCCGCGAGATCATGCGCGAGAACAAGAGCTTCATCTTCTTCCGCGAACTGCAAGGCCCGCCCGAGGGCGCGATGGGGCTGCCGGTGAGCGCGGGCGCGACGGTGGCGGCCGATCCCAAGTTCGTGCCGATGGGCGCGCCCGTCTTCCTCTCGATGGACCGCGCGGACGCGAACGGCATCTGGATCGCGCAGGACACGGGCGGCGCGATCAAGGGCGCCAACCGCTTCGACACGTTCTGGGGCGGCGGCGCCGAGGCGCGCGCGATCGCGGGCGGGATGTCGGCGCGCGGCACGGCCTTCGTGCTGGTGCCGCGCGAGACGATCGCCCGACTGACGGCGGAGGGACGCCTTGGAGCGCCGGCTCGCCCCTGACGAGCGCGCCTTGTGGGCGCGGGTGATGGCGAACGTGCGGCCGCTGGCGGGGCGCGATTCCGTGAGGGTCGGGCCACCCTCACCCTTCCCACTCGGCGCCGCCGAGCGGGCCCCTTCCCTCTCCCTCGAGGGAGAGGGAGGGAGCGTTCCCGCGGCAGCGGGGATGCGGAAGGGTGAGGGTGGCCCAGGCGCGCGTCCTGCATCCGGCCTCGGCACCACGCTCGATGCAGGCTGGGACAAGCGGCTCGCGCGGGGGCTCGTGGCGCCCGATACGAGTGTCGATCTGCACGGGCTCGGCTTGCAGGCCGCGCACGATCTGCTCGATGCGCGCCTTGCAGCGGCGATCGCGCGCGGGGATCGCGTGCTGCTGCTGGTGACGGGGCGGCCGCCGAAGCCGGGCAGCGAGCGGCCGCATGCGCGCGGGGCGATCCGCGCGGCGGTGGGCGACTGGCTCGCCGCCTCGCGCCATGCGGGGGCGATCGCGGCGGTACGCAACGCCCATCCGCGCCATGGCGGGGCGGGGGCGCTCTATCTCGTCCTGCGCCGCGACCGAAGCCGCGCCGCATCCAAATCTTAACCAGTCCCCGTCATAATCGCGCGCGCGTCCGTGGCGGGCGCGGGCGCAATGCGGGGGACCGGCGATCACCAGCAACGAGGGCGTTTCGTTGAAGAGCCGCGCCATCGTCTTCGCCTTGTCGGCGGGAGCGGTGGTGTTCATCCTCGCGCTCGCGGCGACCTCGCACGGCCGGATCGATGCCGAAGGCGCCGCCACCGCGCTGATCCCCGCGGTCGTCTGCGCGGCAATGAGCTGGGCGTGCGTCGAACGTGCGCTGGCGGGCGTCGCCTCGGCCGTCGACGCCGCGATCGCCCGGCTGTCGCACGCCGCGAATGGCGATCTCGATGATCCCGTCCCGCCCGAGATCGCAAAGACGCTGCCCGAGCTCGCGAGTGCGATGGACGGGCTGTTCGAGCAGCTCGGGGCGAGCCTCGACAGCGCCCAGCGGCTCGCAATGTATGATCCGGTGACGGTGCTTCCCAACCGCACGCATTTCCGCCGGAGCTGCGAACGCATGCTGGCGGCGCTTTCGCCGGGCACGACCGCGGCGCTGCTGTTCATCGATCTCGACCGGTTCAAGGCCGTCAACGACACGCTGGGGCACGCGATCGGCGATGCGCTGCTCGGGATGGTGGCCAACCGGCTGCGCGCGGTGGCCGCGCGTGCCGGGCAATCGCGCGAGGCGCTGGTCGGGCGGCTCGCGGGCGACGAGTTCACCATCTTCGTGCCCGATATCGGCTCGGCTGCCGATGCCGAGCGGACGGGCCGCGCGGTGTTGTTCGCGCTGGCCGAGCCGTTCGAGATCGCCGGGCAGGAGATCGGGATCGGGGCATCGGTCGGGGTCGCGCTCAGCCCGCGCCACGGCGCGACGTTGACCGAGTTGATGCGCGCCGCCGATGCCGCGATGTACCAGGCGAAGGCGGGCGGGCGCGGGCGCGTCGAGCTGTTCAGCGATGCGCTTGCGGGCCAACTCGCCGATCGCGCGCGGCTCGAGACCGATTTGCGCGCGGCGATCGAGCGCGGCCAGTTCGCGCTCCTCTTCCAGCCGCAGGTGCGGCTTGCCGACGGCGGGATCGTCGCGGCCGAGGCGCTGCTGCGCTGGAATCATCCGACCGAAGGCCTCAAGCTGCCGGGCAGTTTCATCGGGCGCGCCGAGGAGACGGGGCTGATCGTCGAGATCGGCCAATGGGTGATCGACGCCGTCGCGGGGACGATCGCGCGCTGGGGCGGGATGGGGATCGAGCATCGCCTCGCGATCAACGTCAGCCGCCGCCAGCTCGACCATGCAAGCTTCTTTCGCGGCCTGCACGACGCGATGCGGGCGGCGGGCGCGCCGGCCCGGCTGCTCGAGCTGGAACTCACCGAGACGCTGGCGATGGAGTGCAGCGACGACGTGCTCGCCGCGATCACCGATCTGCGCCGCGACGGGGCGGTGATCGCGATCGACGATTTCGGCACCGGCTATTCGAATGTCACGCGGCTCAAGACGCTGCCGATCGACCGCATCAAGCTCGACCACAGCCTGATCGAGCATATCGTCGATCAGGCCGAGGCGCGTGCGGTGGTGCAGGCGGTGATCGGGCTGATTCACGGCCTGGGCTGCCAGGCGGTCGCCGAGGCGATCGAGACCGACGCGCAGGTCAACCTGCTACGCGTGCTGGGGTGCGACGTGATCCAGGGCTTTGCGGTGGCGGCGCCGATGGCGGAGCCCGCGTTTCTCGATTGGGCGCGCGCGGACGAGCGGCGGGTCAACGCCGGCTGAGCAGCCGCGTCGCGATATCCGCGTAGATATCGGCCAATACGCGCAGATCGGCGACGGCGACCGCCTCGTCGAGCTTGTGCATCGTCGCGTTGACGAGGCCGAACTCGGCCGTCGGGCAGAGCGCCGAGAGGAAGCGCGCATCCGAGGTGCCGCCCGAGGTCGACAGCTCGGGGCGGGCGCCGGTCGCGGCCTCGATCGCGTCGCCGATCGCGTCGGAGAGCGGGCCGGGCTGGGTGAGGAACGCCTCGCCCGAGATGAGCGGCGTCACGCGCGCGGCGGGCGCGTGGGCGTGCGCGACCGCCTCGATCCGGGCGGCGAGATCGGCGCCGCGGTGGAGATCGTTGAAGCGGATGCTGAGCCGCGCCTTCGCGCGGCCGGGAATGACGTTGTGCGCGGGGTTGCCGACCTCGATCTCGGTGACCTCGATGTTCGATGGCTGGAACCAGTCGGTGCCGGTGTCGAGCGTGATCCCCTCGATCTCGGCGAGGATCGCGATCAGCGGGGAAATCGGATTGTCGGCGAGGTGCGGATAGGCGACGTGGCCCTGATGGCCGGGCACGTCGATCCAGATGTTGACCGAGCCGCGGCGGCCGACCTTGATCGTGTCGCCGAGCCGCGCGACCGAGGTGGGCTCGCCGACGAGGCAGAAATCGGGGCGGACGGCGCGCGTCTCCATCCGCTCGATCAGCGCGCGGGTGCCGTGGAGCGCGGGACCTTCCTCGTCGCCGGTGATGATGAAGCTGAGCGTGCCGGCGTCGGCGGGGAGGCGCGCGGCCGCGGCGGTGAAGGCGGCGATCGCGCCCTTCATGTCCACTGCGCCGCGGCCGTAGAGCAGCCCCTCGCGCTCCTCGCCCGCGAACGGGTCCGCCGACCAGCCGGCGCCGGGGGGCACCACGTCGAGATGGCCCGCGAAGGCCAGGTGCGTTCCGCCGGTGCCGCGCGTCGCGAGCATGTTCTCGACCGGGCCGTCGGGCGCCTCGCCCGCCATGAACCGGTCGACCGCGAAGCCCAGCGGCGTCAGCGCCGCTTCGAGCACGTCGAACACCGTGCCGCGCGCGGGTGTCACGCTGTCGCAGGCGATCAGCTTCTTGGTGAGTGCGACCGGATCGGGCATGGTGGCGGCAGACATGGGAGGCTCCATTGCCCAAGCTCGACCTCGACACAATCCCGCAGACCGATGCAAGCCGCTATCCGCCGGAATATCGCAGCGACGGGCGATGGTATCGGCGGCTCGGCCCGGCGAGCGGGCTCGCCGATTTCGGGGTGAGCCATGTGACGCTGAAGCCCGGCGGCTGGTCCTCGCAGCGCCACTGGCACGAGGGCGAGGACGAGTTCGTCGTCATCCTGTCGGGCGAGGCGGTGCTGGTGGACGATGCGGGCGAGACGGTGATGCGCGCGGGCGACTGTGCCGCGTTCCCGAAAGGCGACGGGAACGGGCACCATTTGCAGAACCGCAGCGATACGGATTGCGTGTTCGTCGCGGTCGGGCGGGTGGTGAAGACGCCGTGCCATTACCCCGACATCGACATGCACCTGTCCGCCGACGGGGCGTTCCGGCGGAAGGACGGGAGCGGGTTTTGAGAGGATAAGGGAGTCTCACCCCGTCGCCGGTTGCTCGAATTGCTCGATCACCCATTCCTCTTCCTGCGCGGCGGCGATCCAGTCCTGGAGGAAGGGGTGTTCGAGCACGGCCTGCATGTAGGCGGGTGCGAATCGGGGGACGGGGAGCTGATAGGTGACGATGCGCGTCACCACGGGCGCGAACATGATATCCGCCGCGCCGAAATCGCCGAACAGGAAATCGCCGCCCGCGCCGTAGCGGGCGCGCGCCTCGGCCCAGATCTGCATGATCCGTTTGAGATCGGCGATCACGTCGTCGTCGGGGCGCCTGGCCTCGAAGACCTGGCGGATGTTCATCGGATGCTTGCGGCGCAGCGCGGTGAAGCTCGAATGCATCTCGGCGGCCATCGAGCGCGCCATCGCGCGGGCGGCGCCGTCGGCGGGCCAGAATTTGTCGCGCCCGGCCTTGTCGGCGAGATAGTCGACGATCGCGAGGCTGTCCCACACCACCGCCTCGCCGTCCCACAGGATCGGCACCTTGCCGGAGGAGGGGCCGAACTCCGCGCCGCCGCGGCGCTGGTCCCAGTCCGCATCGTAGAGCGGGACGACGACCTCCTCGAACGGCAGGCCGGACTGCCTGCACGCGAGCCAGCCGCGCAGCGACCAGGAGGAATAGGCCTTGTTGCCGATGATGAGCTTCATGCGATCTCCGTCATGAACGAGTGCGGGGATGCGATTATCCGTCATGCCAGCGAAAGCTGGTATCTCTCCGCTGCAAGACCCCAGCTTTCGCCGGGGTGACGAGTCGGGCGAGGTACGGGACGCCCGATTGCGTGTCTAGCCGATCGCCTCGAGCACGGCAGCGCGCAGTTCGGGGATGCCGAGGCCGGTCTCGCTGGAGGTGGCGATGATGTCCGGGTGCGCGGCGGGGCGCGTGCGGGCTTCCCCGGCGGTGGCACTCGCCACCTTCTCCAGCTCGGTCGGCTTGATCTTGTCGGCCTTGGTGAGGACGAGGCGGTAGCTGACGGCCGCATCGTCGAGCATCTTCATCACCTCGCGATCGACATCCTTGAGGCCGTGGCGCGAATCGATGAGGACGAGCGTGCGCTTGAGCACGGCGCGGCCGCGCAGGAAATCGTTCACCAGGAAGCGCCATTTCTTGACGACATCCTTCGGCGCCTTTGCGAAGCCGTAGCCGGGCATGTCGACGAGGCGAAATGCGAGGGGGTTTCCGACGTCGAAAAAGTTCAGTTCCTGCGTGCGCCCCGGCGTCACCGAGGTGCGCGCGAGCGCCTTGCGGCCGGTGAGTGCGTTCAGGAGCGAGGATTTGCCGACGTTCGAGCGGCCCGCGAACGCGACCTCGGGCACGTCCGCGTCGGGCAGGAATTTGAGGCTGGGCGCGGATTTGAGAAAGGCGATCGGGCCGGCGAAGGTCTTGCGGGCGGATTCGATCGCCTCCTCGTCGAACGACTCAGCCATGAACCGTCATCCCAGCGAAAGCTGGGATCGCCTCGCATTGAGAGACCCCAGCTTTCGCTGGGGTGACGGTTGCACCCTTCATTTCGCCGGCGCCTGCTTGAGCGCGGGGTGCTTCGAATAGAGCCATTGCTGCTGCGCGATGGTGAGCAGGTTCGAGGTGATCCAGTAGACCTGCAGGCCCACCGCGAACGGCGCCATTACGAACATCAGCACCCAGGGGAGCAACGCGAAGACCTGCTTTTGCGTCGGATCCATCGGCGCGGGGTTGAGCCGGAACTGGAAGAACATCGAGATGCCGAGCAGGATCGGGATCACGCCGATCGCGAGGAACGAGGGCGGCGTGAAATCGAGCAGGCCGAACAGGTTGAGCGGCGTCAGCGGATCGGGGGCCGACAGGTCCTTGATCCACAGAATGAACGGCTGGTGGCGCATCTCGATCGTCAGCATCAGCACCTTGTAGAGGCCGTACATGATCGGGATCTGGAGCAGGGTGGGCAGGCAGCCCGCGACCGGATTGACCTTCTCGGTCTTGTAGAGCTGCATGATCTCCTGCTGCTGGCGCGGCTTGTCGTCCTTGTAGCGGTCCTGAATCGCCTTCATCTTGGGCTGGAGCGCGCGCATCGCCGCCATCGAGGCGAACTGCTTCTGCGCGATCGGGAAGAGCAGGAGCCGGATCGAGACGGTCAGCAGGATGATCGCGAGGCCGAAATTGCCGACCATGCGGAACAGCCAGTCGAGATAATAGAAGATCGGCTTTTCGACGGGACGGAACCAGCCCCAGTCGATCGCGTAATCGAGCTTCGTGACGCCGGCCTGGTCGGTGTAATGATCGAGCAGGCGGACCTCCTTTGCACCGGCGAAGAAGCGCGCGGTCTGCGTGATCGCCTGGCCGGGCTGCACCGTCCTGGGCTGGAGCGTGTAATCGGCCTGGTAGGCCTGATTGGCGCCCGCGCGGAACTGGCCCGCAAAGCCCTGACCCTGATCGGGGATCAGCGCGGTCAGCCAGTATTTATCCGAAAAGCCCAGCCAGCCGCCCGTCGAATCGAAGCGGAACGGGCTTTCGTCCACGTCGTCGAAATTGACGTCGTAATCGGCGGTGCCGTTATGCACCGACATCGGACCGGTGTGGATCGTCCAGCTATCCGGGTCCTTGGAGACGCCCTTGCGGTTGACGAGCGCATAGGTCGCGACGGGCACGGCCGCGGCGCCGCCATTGGCGACGCTCTGCTCGACGGTGAACATGAAGTCCTCGTCGACCGAGATCCTGATCCGGAAGCGCTGGCCCTGCGCGTTGGTTGCGCTCAGCGTCACCGGCGTGGTGGGCGTCAGCTTGTCGCCGCTCGCCTGCCAGATCGTGTCCGGCCCCGGCGGGTTGAGGCCCTTCGCCTGCCAGCCGAAGCTCGCGAAATAAGCGTGCGCTGTGCCCGAGGGCGAGAGCAGGCGGATCGGCGCGGAATCCTTCGCGACCGTCTCGTTGTAATTCTTGAGCACGAGATCGTCGATCCGCGGACCCTTGAGGTTGATCGAGCCGGAGAGGGAGGGCGTTTCGATGGGCACGCGCGGCGTTTCGGCGAGCACCACCTGGCGGTCGCGCACCGCGGCGGGCGCGTCGGCGGCGGGATCGGCCGAGGGCTGGGGAATCGCCTTGGTCTCGCCGCCCTCGATCTTCGTCGCGGGCGGATTCGCGGTCGGCACGAAATAGTTCTGGACCAGCGGCCACGTCACGAACACGAGCACCGCGATGATCGCGAACACGATGAGATTGCGATTGTCTTGGCTCACCAGGCGTGATCCTCGTTCGTGTCAGGGCACCGGATCAGGCCCGTACCCACCCCAGGGATGGCAGCGCGCGATGCGTTTCGCCGCAAGCCAGCCCCCCTTGAGCGCCCCATAGCGGCGGAGCGCCTCGATTGCATAGGCCGAACAGCTCGGCTGATACCGGCACGATGGCGGCAGGATCGCCGAAGGCCCGATCTGCCACGCGCGGCAGAGGAGGATGAGGACCTTGGCGATCATGCTCCACACCCGTCACCCCGGACTTGTTCCGGGGTCCACTGTTGCGCTGGACGTGCGCTAAAATAATCGAGCGATTCGCTCGCCCATCCGTGGATGCCGGAACAAGTGGGTTTCCGCCAACGTAGTACTTTGGTGGGTATCCAAGGCCGGTATGACGGGGAAGGGCTGCTCATCTCGCCACCTTCGCCAATGCCTTGACCAGCTCGGCCTTGAGCTGCGCAAAATCGCGCTCCACACCGCCCGCGCGGCCGACCAGGACATGATCGGCGCCCGCAATGCCGTGCTCGGGCAATACCTCGCGCGCGAGCGCGCGAAAGCGGCGCTTCATCCGGTTGCGGATGACGGCGTTGCCGATCTTTTTGGTGACGGTGATGCCGATCCGCATCGTCGCGTCTCCGTCGCCGCGCGGCCGCGCGAGCAGCACGAAGCCCGGCATCGGCGCACGCTTTCCTGCATTCGCCGCGAGAAAATCGCGGCGAATGCGAATCGTGCTCAGGCCGACAGCTTCTTGCGGCCGCGCGCGCGGCGGGCGCGGATCACCTTGCGGCCGCCCGGCGTCGCCATCCGCGCGCGGAAGCCGTGCCGGCGAGCACGCACCAGATTGCTCGGCTGAAAGGTCCGCTTCATCGTTCATTCCCTGGAATTCTGAATTGAAAAGGGCCGCCCCAGGGACGGCCGTTCGGCCTGCGCCAATAGGCAAAGGCGGGGGGCAAGTCAATCTCAGCGCACCCGCCCGAGCATCTGCGCGATCCGTGTTTTGAGCGGCGGGCTCGGCTCGCGCAGGCCCTGTTCGATCTCGCGCGCGCGGCGGCGGCGGAAGCTGCGGCGGCGCAGGCCAAGATCGGCCATCTCGCCGAGCTTGGGCCAGCGGCGCTTGAGCCGCGCGAAGCGGCGCCGCGTCCAGTGCGAGTTGCGCAGCACCAGCGTCAATCCCGCGGCGAAGACGAAGATGCCGCCCGGCCCCGGCAGCGCGCCGATCACCGGCGTCGAGATAAGGAGCAGCGCGCCTGTCACCAGCAAGGTGATGCGCAAGGCGGGATGGGAGGGGCGCTTGGGGCGATCGGGCGTCACATTGCTCATCTGGTGTCGGTGTGTTGCGCGCGCAAGCCGGCAGCATTGCAGCGGGATTGGAGACGATATGCCCCTTGCCGCGGTTTCCTCGGCGCGAAAAGCGGCTATGAGGCAAGGCGTTGGCTTTGGGGGGGAAGCATGGCCGCGATCGTCTCGACAGTGGCATATCTCGGCTTGGAGGCGCGCGCGGTCGAGGTGCAGGTGCAGCTCATTCCCGGGCTGCCGGCATTCCATGTCGTCGGGCTCGGCGACAAGGCGGTGACCGAGAGCCGGGAGCGGGTGCGCGGCGCGGTGGCGGCATTGGGGCTGGCGCTGCCGCCCAAGCGGATCGTCGTCAATCTGTCGCCCGCGGACCTGCCCAAGGAAGGATCGCATTTCGACCTGCCGATCGCGCTGGCGCTGCTCGGCGCGATGGGCGTGGTCGATGTCGAGACGCTTGCGGACTATGTCGTCGTGGGCGAGCTGGGGCTCGACGGGCGGATCGCGCCGTCGCCGGGCGTGCTGCTCGCGGCGCTCCACGCATCGGCGGAGGGGAAGGGGCTGGTCTGCCCGGCGCCGCAAGGGTCCGAGGCGGCATGGGCCGGCTCGATCGAGGTGGTCGCCGCGCCGGACCTGTTGGCGCTGCTCAACCATTTCAAGGGGCACGGGCTGCTCTCGGCACCAACGCCGGGAGACGCGGAGGAGCCGGGCGTCGGCCCGGATCTTCGCCAGGTGAAGGGCCAGGAGACCGCCAAGCGCGCGCTCGAGATCGCGGCGGCGGGCGGGCACAATCTGCTGATGATCGGCCCGCCGGGCGCGGGCAAGTCGCTGATGGCGAGCTGCCTGCCCGGCATCCTGCCGCCGCTCGACGCGGCCGAGGCGCTGGAGGTGTCGATGGTGCAGTCGGTTGCGGGAACGCTGACGGGCGGGCGGCTGACGCGGACGCGGCCCTATCGCAGCCCGCACCATTCTGCGTCGATGGCGGCGCTGGTCGGCGGCGGGCTCAAGGTGAAGCCGGGCGAGGTGAGCCTCGCGCATCTCGGCGTGCTGTTCCTCGACGAACTTCCCGAATTTCAGCGCAGCGTGCTCGATTCGCTGCGCCAGCCGCTCGAAACCGGCGTGGTGAGCGTCGCGCGGGCGAACGCGCACGTCACCTTTCCCGCCCGCGTGCAGCTCGTCGCGGCGATGAACCCGTGCCGCTGCGGGCATCTGGGAGACGCCGCGCTCGCCTGCTCGCGTGCGCCCAGATGCGCGGCGGATTATCAGGCGAAGGTCTCCGGGCCGCTGCTCGATCGCATCGACCTGCATGTCGAGGTGCAGGCCGTGACTGCCGCCGACCTCGTCCTGCCGCCGCCCGCCGAAGGTTCGGCTGAAATCGGCGCGCGGGTGGCCGAGGCGCGCGGGGTGCAGGCCGCGCGCTTCGCCGATGCGGAGGCGCGGACCAATGCCGAGATCGACGGCGACCTGCTCGATACGGTGGCGACGCCCGACGAGGCCGGCCGCAAGCTGCTCGCGCAGGCGGCCGAGGCGATGCGGCTTTCCGCACGCGGCTATACGCGCGTGCTGCGCGTCGCACGGACGATCGCCGATTTGGCGGGTGCCGAACAGATCGGGCGCATCCACGTCGCGGAGGCGCTGAGCTATCGCAGGCAGGCGCCGCGCAACTGATCGGCCGCGTGCCGCTTGCGGGCGCGGGCCGCATCGTCTAGCGAGCGGCGCGCTGCCCCTGTGGCGAAATTGGTAGACGCGCTCGACTCAAAATCGAGTGCCGCAAGGCATGCTGGTTCGAGTCCGGCCAGGGGCACCATTTCCGGTCCAACCCGGTATCGCGGCGTTGCTCCCGGGAGCGCGCGCGACCCCATCAGCTCAGTGTGATCGGCGGTTTTCCGCGATGCGGCAGGCGCGATCGCATTACATCTCGTTCAACCCCACATTCGTGCATTCGCCCGTCTTGCGAATGCCTCTTGCCCCGCATGCCTGAAATGAGTTACATGTTGCATGTAAATCATGAGGAGGGGGTGAATGGCCTTGGAGATCGGCCGCCGTGTTTTGATGCAGAGGTCGGCGCTTGCCGGAGTCGGGCTGACGTTGCTGCCCGGCTGTGCCGGCGTGCGGACGGCCGCCGGCGCGGCGACCTTCTCCGGCCCGCGCGTGCCCGACGGCGATCCCGACAGCCGCTTCTTCGCCACTGCCCAGGTCGAGACGTATAGCGGCGTGGACACCGACAGCCGCGGTGATCTCTGGCCGTCCTGCTGGGCCGATGACGGGCATCTCTATGTCGCCAATGGCGACGGCTGGGGCTTCGGAACGAAGGAGGACGATGCCGACATCGTGGTCAGCCGCGTCGTCGGCATGCCCGGGACGGGGTTGTCGGGCACGATGCTCTCACGCGGCGAGGCGGTCGCGAACGTCTGGGGCGAAGGCTATAACCGCAAGCCGACCGGCATGCTGGCGATCGACGGCGACGGCGACGGCAAGGATGAGCTCTACCTCGCCGTCCAGAACCTCAATTCGCGCAAATGCCCCGCCTGCTTCAACGACGCGCCGAGCGCGACCATCTCCGTATCGCGCGATCACGGCCGCACCTGGCGCAAGACCGACGCGCCGATGTTCACCGGCCACAAGTTCACGACGATCTTCTTCCTCGATTACGGCAAGAGTGGCGAGCATGCGCGTGTGCTCGGGCCGGAGGGCGCGCGCTACGCTTATGCCTACGGCCTCGATCACAATTGGCGCAGCCCGACCGATCCCTCGCGCCCGCGCCCGACCGACCTGTGGCTCGCGCGCGTCGCGAAGGACCGCATCCAGGATCGTGCGGCATGGGAGTTCTTCGCCGGACAGGATGCGGGCGGTACGCCCCGCTGGAGCCGCGACATCGACGAACGCCGCGCCGTGCTCCACGACGAGCGCGTCGTCTATCCCAAGCTGAGCGGCGGCGGGCGGCCCGAGGGCGACGTGGCCACGAGCGTCGGCGTGATCTCGCAGGGGAGCGTCGTCTACAACGCGCCGCTCAAGCGCTACATCTACAGTTCGTGGACCTGGTATACCTGGGAATTCTACGAAGCGCCCACGCCCTGGGGGCCGTGGCGCCTGTTCATGCACAAGGATTGGGGCGCCGGGCCGTTCTACGGCGAATCGGATGATCCCGCCTGCCCCGGTCCGAACGAGGGCGGCTATACCACGACGATCCCGTCCAAGTTCATCAGCGAGGACGGGCTGACGATGTGGGTCCAGTCCGATTCGTGGGAACGCTGGGTCTATGCGTGCGGCACCTCCAACTACAATTTCTCGCTGCGCAAGCTGAATGTCGCGCCGTTCACGCCCGCGCGGCCGGCCAACCGGCCCGATCCGGCGCGCAATCTCGCGCGGCTTCCCGGCGCCGTGGGAATCGAGAAATGCGCCGCACACGGCCAGGTCGCGGCCTATAATGACGGCAGCCCCGCCGGCAGCGAGAACAGCCGCGATTTCGACGCGCTGAAGCCGCTCGATTTCTGGGGCTATACCTGGGACCGGCCCTACAATCTCGATCGCGTGGTCTACACGACCGGCGAGATGGCGGACGACGGCGGCTGGTTCGATCGCTCCGGCCCCTTGCGGGTTCAGGTCCGGCGACAGGATCAATGGATCGATGTCGAGGAAGCGTCGATCGCGCCCGATTATCCCTACGACCGGAGCGCGGGCCCGCGCCGCGCCTACACGATCGCGTTTCGCCCCACCTGGGGCGACGGCCTGCGCATCATCGGCGCACCCGGCGGAACGGGGCGCTTCACCTCGATCGCCGAACTGGAAGTCTATCATGCCGGCTGAATCGCCCGCCCCGCAGCGGCGCGGTGCCGAGCGGTCGTCTTCCGGCGGCGGCGCGCGTCCCTTTTTTCGGCCGCCGTGAAACCGGTTCCATCGGGCGCGGGGCGGTTTCCGGGAGCCGGGCCGCGAAAAAAGGGGATTTGGGAAGGCATGGTTTTCTTGGGGAGGAGATTAGAGATGGCACGATTTTACGATACCGATCATGCGCAGCGGCGCCCGCGCTGGCGGCTCGCCGCGGCGCTGATGATGAGCAGCGCGGCCTCGGCGCTCGTCGTGGCGCCGGCATATGCGCAGCAGGCCGATGCCTCGCTGCGCGGCACGATCACCGATGGGGGCGCCCCGGTTCAGGGCGAGGTCACGGCGGTCAATGTCGAGACCGGCTATCGCCGCTCCGCGCCGGTCACGGGCGGCGCCTACAATTTCGCCTCGCTGTCGCCGGGGAGCTACCGGCTCGAAGTGCAGGCGGGCGGCGTGACGAAGCCGACGGACGTGTTCACGCTTGCCGTGGGTCAGAATGCCGAGCTGAGCTTCGACCTCGCGCAGACAGCCGCCGCCGCGTCCGGCGAGACGGAGACGACGCTGCCCGGAGCGGCCGGCGGCAATATCGTCGTCACGAGCGACCGGATTCAGTCGCTCTCGGGCGGCGCGGTCGGTGTCACGATCACCCAGCACCAGATCGAGGCGCTGCCGCAGAACAACCGCAACTTCCTCGCTTTCGCCGATCTCGCGCCCGGCGTGCAGTTCAACACGGCGGGCAACGGCAACCAGTCGCTCCAGGGCGGCGCGCAGCGCGGCGATGCGGTCAACGTGTTCATCGACGGCGTCAGCCAGAAGGACTACGTGCTCAAGAACGGCATCACCGGCCAGGATTCGAGCCAGGGCAACCCGTTTCCGCAGCTCGGCATCGCCGAGTACAAGGTGATCTCGCAGAACTACAAGGCCGAGTTCCTGGGCGTCAGTTCGGTGGCGATCACCGCCGTCACCAAGTCGGGCACCAACGAGTTCCACGGGAACGCCTTCTTCGATTTCTCGAACCAGGATCTGCGCGCCAAGACACCGGCCGAGAAGCATGACGACAAGGAAAAGGTCGATACCAAGGACATGCAGTTCGGCGCCGCGCTCGGCGGGCCGATCATCAAGGATGTGCTGCACTTCTTCGTGACCTACGAAGGAAAGCGGCAGACCACCCCGGTCGTGGTCGCGCCGCCGGCGCAGGTCGACATCTCGACCATTCCCGAAGAATATCGCAGCAATTACGGTAACTTCAACAGGACCTTCAACGAAGACCTGTATTTCGCCAAGATCGATTTCTCGCCGACCAGTTCGGACCTGTTCGAGCTGTCCGGCAAGATCCGCCGCGAAAGCGGGCTCGCCTGGAACAACGGCGTGAGCGCCAAATCCTATGCGGGCAACATCCGCAACAACGAAACCCGCGGCCTGTTGCGCTGGCAGCACACCGCCGACACCTGGATCAACGATGCGCGCCTGTCCTACGCCAAGGCGTTCTGGAATCCGACGCCGTATCAGAACGGCACCGCCATCACCTTTCAGACGGGGGTCGGCGGACCGGACCGCCCGACGCGCGCGGGCATCCTCAATTTCGGCGCGGGGCTGAACTATCAGAACAAGGGCCAGGAAGGCTGGACGCTACAGGACGACTTCACCTACACGGGCTTCGTCGGCCATACGATCAAGCTGGGCGCGCGTGCGGACTGGACGACGCTCAAGACGCTTCAGTTCCTGCCCTACAACCCGCATTATTTCTACAATGTCGATTATGCGGGCGATCCCGACGGGTTCAACGACACGATCCCCTGGCAGCTCCAGTTCGGCGTTCCGGTGGCGGGCAGCGCGGGCGGCGCCGCGCGCAGCAAGGATTTCCAGCTCGGCCTCTACATCCAGGACGATTGGGACGTCACCGACCGGCTGACGCTGAACATCGGCGTCCGCTGGGATTACGAGCACAATCCGGCCTATCTCAATTTCGTGACGCCGCCGGAGATCGTCGACGCGCTGCTCGACTATCACAATCTCGACAATGCCGATTACGACGTGCGCGACTACATTTCGGACGGGAACAGCCGAAAGGCGTTCACCGGCGCGTTCCAGCCGCGGTTCGGCTTCACCTGGGACGTGACGGAGGACGGCCGGTATCAGTTGTTCGGCGGCTATGGGCGTTCCTACAACCGCAACCAGTTCGACTTCCTCTCGCTGGAGATGCTCAAGGGGACCTTCAAGTCGGTCACCTTCCTGTTCGACAACAACGATCCGGCGCATAGCTGCGGCCCGCAGTGCATTCCCTGGGACCCGATCTATCTGACGCAGGAAGGGCGCGACTCGCTGGCGACCAGCACCACCGGCGCGGGCGGCGAGATCGACATCATGAGCAACGATCTGAAGGTTCCCTATTCGGACCAGTTCAGCCTCGGCGCGCGCGGACGGTTCGGCCGTCTCCGCGCGGAGATCGGCTATACGCATGTCGAGAGCCGCGACGGCTTCGCGTTCCTCCTCGGCAGCCGGTACGAGGACGGGGCATTCTTCCACCCCGGCAAGGAAGGAGACACCGCACGGCCGCCCTTCGGCCACGGCGTCCCCAATTATGCGGGCCCGCTGCTCGGCACCAACGGGGTCGAGACCAATCTCGACACCATCTACCTGAAGCTGAACAAGGATTATTCCGTCGCGTCGCCGTGGAGCGTCAATGTCACCTATACCTTCTCGCTCGCCGAGGAGAACCGGAAGTTCGGCGAGCATTACTCGCTCGATTTCCCGACGATGGACGATTATCCGTGGCTGCGCTCGGCGGGCGTTCCCAAACATCGCGTGGTCGCCACCGGCAGCGTCGATCTGCCGCTCGGCCTGATGCTGTCGGGCAAGTTGCTGCTCGAATCGCCGCCCTATATCTATGGCATCCGCAAGGCGGACGTCCCCGACACCGAAAATTATCCGGGCGTGCCGGTGACGACCGAGGGGCGCAACAAGCATCCGTTCCTCCTGGGCGACCTGTGGGCGATCCGCCAGCTCGATCTCGCGCTGACCAAATATATCCCGCTCAACTCGATCTATGACGGTGCTCGCCTGCGGCTGCGCGCGGACGTGTTCAACGTGTTCAATACGGCCAATCGCACCGCTTATGTCGGCAACGCCAATTCGCCCGATTTCGGTCTGCTGCAACCGAACAATTATGCGACCGGCGGCTATCCGCCGCGCACCGTCAAGTTCACCGTCGGCCTCAGCTTCTGAAGGAGGGCGACACTCCTCCCACCTAAGGGTGCCCGGGTGAGCGGGCGCCCTTCTTTTTTTGTCCTCCGGTCGCGACTGGCGGCTACGCGAGAAGACATCCAGGCGACGCTTTGCGATTGACAAGGAGCCTAGAATACATGTTACATGTAAAGTGCTAGGGGAGGAGGCGGACATCATTCTCACGAGACGCCGATTTGTGGCAGCGTTGGGCGCCGGCGCCGGGGCGGCGGCGCTGTCGGCCTGCGGGGCGCCCTCGGGCGCGCGCAGGGTGATCAAGGTCGGGACGCATCCCGTGATGGTCTCGCCGATGTGGAATGCCTATGCGCAAAAGCTGTTCGCGCAGCGCGACCTCGCGGTCGAGTTCGTGGGCTTCACCACCGGCCCCGCGCAGACCGCGGCGCTGCAAAGCGGGGTCGTCGATCTCGCCTGGGGCGCGGCGACGACCTTCTACACGATCCGATCGAGCGGTGCACCCGTCGTCTGGACGGCGACGGTCGGCGATTTCAACGGTGCCGACGGGCTGGCCGTGGGGCCGGGCAGCCCCATCAGGACGGTTGCCGATCTCAAGGGCAAGACGATCGCCTTGCCCTTCTACACCGTGGTGCACGGGCCGCTGCAGCTCCTGCTCGAGAAGAACGGGATCGCGCCGGGCTCGGTCAAGCTCATCAACCTCGCGCCGCCACAGGCCGCCGCGGCGGTGCTCAGCGGCACGGCGGACGCGGTCTTTGCCTGGCCGCCCTTCGTCACCGAAGTGGTCGAGCGCGGCGGGCGCGTGCTGGCGCGCGCCGCGGACACGCCGGGTGGCGGCTGGAGCTGGACGGGTTTTGCCGCGCGGCAGGATTGGGCGGCGGCGAACCTCGATCTGCTCGCGGACTTCTACCGCGCGTTCGAGGCGGGGCGCGCCGGGCTGGAGGAAAATCGCGAGCAGATCGTCCGCACGGCGGTCTCGGTCGGCGGCATGCCCGAAGCCGCCGCGCGCAAGGAGTTCGAGCAGCTCGTCTTCCCGCCATTGGTGAACAACGTCACCCCCGGAACCGACATCTCGATGTGCTCGGCCGGGGAAGGCGGCGGGATCGCGCGCACGCTCGATCAGGCCCGCGCCTTCTATCGGGAGACCGGGCAGATGACGGCGCCCGCGCCCTATGCCGACTATCTCTACCCCGACGCCCTCAACCGGGTGTTCGGGAAAACATGCCGCGTGTGACGGCGCCTCCCCATGCTTTCCGGTTCAGGACGATGAAGTGATGTCGAAGCTCCGAATACGATCGATCGAGGTGACGCTCGCGCGTTTCGACCTTCGCGATCTCGGCACCGATGCCAGCGGCTACAGCATCATCTACGAGCCGGGCGGCACCAAGTCGGTCAAGGCCTATGCGGTGCGCGTTCACACCGATGGCGGTATCACGGGCGACTATGTGGGCAGCGACGCCGTCGCGGTCGCGCAGCTCGCCAAGTTCGCCGATTTCGTCATCGGACAGGACCCCACCGAGCGCGAGCACATCTACAACAGCGCCAAGCGCTGCCTGCGCAAGTTCGACAAGATGGGGATCGGATTGCTCGATATTCCGCTCTGGGATCTTGCGGGCAAGCTCTACGGCGCCTCGATCCGCGAGTTGCTCGGCGGCTGGCGGACGAAGCTGCCGGCCTATGCCTCCACCATGTCGGGCGATCGTTGCGGCGGGCTCGATTCGCCCGAGGCCTATGCCGATTTCGCCCGGCAATGCCAGGCGATGGGCTATCGCGGCTACAAGCTCCACATCTGGGAGGATTATTCGGTTCGCGAGCTGATCGCGACGATCGAGGCGGTGCGCGCGGCCGTGGGCGACGGGATGCACCTGATGCTCGACCCCGCCTGCAAGCTCGAGACCTTCGCCGAGGCGCTCGAAATCGGGCGCGCCTGCGATGTCGCGAATTTCCTGTGGTACGAGGACGCCTATCGCGATTCCGGCGTCGCCTCGACCGCGCACAAGATGCTGCGCGAGCGGCTGAAGACGCCGCTTTGCCAGACCGAGCACGTCCGCGGGCTGGAGGAGCACGTCAATTTCATCGTCGCAGGCGGCACGGATTTCGCGCGCGCCGACGCCGAATATGACGGCGGCATCACCGGCGCGATGAAGATCGCACACGCGGCGGAAGGGTTCGGGCTCGATGTCGAGCTGCACGGCCCCGGCCCCGCGCACCGGCAGATGATGGCGGCCTTGCGGAACACCAATTATTACGAGATGTCGCTGGTCCATCCGAAGACGGCGGAGATCGGGCGCTCCATGGGCATCTATGTCGACGGTTATCGCGACGCGCTGGATGCGATCGATGAGGATGGCTGCGTTGCCGTGCCCGACGGCCCCGGCCTCGGCGTCACTTATGACTGGGATTTCATCGGCCGGCACGCGGTCGAATCGCGGGTGTTCGGAAAGCCGCTATGACCGACACCGCATCCGCCTTGTCGCTGGAAGCGCGCCTCGGCGCCTATCCCACCGCCGCGATCTCCGACGCGCTCGACGAATTGGGCATCGCGGGCGCGCTCTCCGGCCTTGCCGCACAGCGTGTCGGCCAGGGGCGCATCTGCGGCCGCGCGCTTCCCGTGCGCTTCGTCGCCAAAACCGGCGACCCGGCGGCCTATCGCTTCGGCGGCGGTGTCGGGCGTCCGCTCGAACAGGTGCTCCAGACGATGGCCGCCGGCGATGTCGTGGTGATGGACCTCGGCGGCACCCGATCGGCGTCGGCCTGGGGCGGCCTCGCCTCGCGCCTCGCCCAGCGGCGCGGCGTGCGCGGCACGATCCTGTGGGGCACGTGTCGCGACGTCGAGGAAATCCGCGCGATCGGCTATCCCGTCTGGGCAGTGGGCGTGTGCCCGAGGCGGAGCCGCAACGACTTCACCTTCGGCGCGGTCAATCAGGAGATCGCGATCGAAGGCGTCGCCATCGCTCCCCGCGACGTGATCGTCGCCGATGAAACGGGCGTGGTGTGCATTCCCCGCGACGCCGCTGGGCGCGTGCTCGACCTGCTCGTGCGGATCGATGCGCAGGAGCGGCTGCTGGAGGCGCAGGTGATGGATGATGCCGTCGAGTCGTGGAATGACGTCTAGGCCGGGAGACATGGCCGCGGCGGCACGCGCCGGCGCCGCGCCGCGATCCCGGACGCGGCTGCGTGGCGCTAATCGATATGTCTGGATCAGCATCTGGTCGGTCGCGCTCTTCGTGCTGCTGTGGTTCCTCGTCACGAGCTTCTGGATCGTCGATTCGGAAGCGGTGCCCTCGCCGCAGGCGCTCCTCGCGACGCTGATCGACCTGGTGCGCGACGGCTATACCGGCCGGCCCCTGTGGTTCCATGTCCTCACCAGCCTTCAGGAAGCGCTCGGCGGCTATGTGCTGGGCATCCTGATCGGCGTGCCTGTCGGATTGCTCGCCGGATACAATCCCACCGCGCGCGCGATCATCATGCCCTATGTCGATTTCTTCCGGCCGATCCCGCCGATCTCGCTCGTCACCCTGTTCGTGCTCTTTCTCGGCATCGGGCTCGCCTCGAAGATCGCGCTGATCTTCCTGTCGGGCTTCTGGTTCATGGTGCTCGCCACCTCCGAAGGCGTGCGCTCGCTTCCGGCCGACCTGCTGAGGGCGGGGCGCAGCGTCGGCATGAATCGCTTCCAGATTTTCCGCCACGTCATCCTGCCCGGATCGATGCCCGCGATCCTCGTCGGCATGCGCACGACGCTGTCTATCTCCTGGGCGCTGGTCGTCGCCGCCGAACTCGTCGCCGGGCATTCGGGGCTGGGCTATATCGTCACCGACGCGTCCAATTTCTTCCGGCTGAAGGTCGTCTATTCGGCGATCCTCATCATCGCCGCGCTGGGTTTCCTGATGGATCGGCTGATCGTCGCCGCGACGCGCCGGCTGCTGCACTGGCAGGGACGATGACCATGGCCTTTGCATCCTATCCCAGCCTTGCCGACAGGAAGGTGCTCGTCACCGGCGGCGCCTCGGGCATCGGCGCAACGATCGTCGAGCATTTCGCCACGCAGGGCGCTCGCGTCGCGTTCCTCGATATCGACGATGCGGCGGCGCGCGCCTGTATCGGGCGGTGCGCCGGGGTCGCGCATGCGCCGGTCTTCCGCCATTGCGACCTGCGCGACATCGCCGATCTGCGCGCCGCGATCGACGAGATCGCGTCGCCTGCCGATCCGATCCGCATCCTTGTCAACAATGCCGCGAACGACGTGCGCGCGCCGATGACGGAACTCAGCGTCGAGGCGTGGGACGAGATGATGGCGGTCAACCTGCGGCACGTCGCTTTCGCCAGCCAGGCGGTGTTCGAAGGCATGCGCGCCATGGGCGGCGGCGCGATCGTCAACTTCACCACGCCGTCGATCCGGCGCCGGACGGCAGGGCTCGCCGCCTATGCCACCGCCAAGGCGGGGATCGAGGGGCTGACCCGCATCCTCGCGCGCGAATTCGGCACCGCGGGCGTGCGCGTCAACACCGTCATGCCCGGCTGGACGATGACCGAGAAACAGCGAACGCTGTGGCTGACGCCCGAGGCGGAGAAGGACCTGCTCGCAACGCAGTGCCTCAAGCAATTCGTCGAGGCGGAGGACGTCGCGCGCCTCGTCCTCTTCCTCGCGGCGGATGACAGCCGCCTGATGACGGCGCAGACCTATATGGTCGATGCGGGGCTGGTATGACGATGGGGACGCGAACGACAGCGGAGGACGCGAGCGAGTGGATCGCGGTGCGCGGCATGCGCAAGCGCTTCGACGGCGGCGTGCTCGCGCTCGACGATCTCGATCTCATTGTCGGCAAGGGCGAGATCGTCTGCATCGTCGGGCCGAGCGGATGCGGAAAGACGACATTGCTCAACATCCTTGCCGGCTTCGAGCAGGCGAGCGCCGGCGACACCCGTATCGCGGGCGCGCCCGTTCGCGGCCCCAGCCCGGAGCGCGGCTTCGTCTTCCAGAAGCCCGCGCTCTTTCCCTGGATGACGGTGCGGGAGAATGCGACGATCGGCCCGCGCGTCCGCGGTGTCGGCAGGGACCAATGGCGGGCCCGCGCCGAGCATCTGCTCCAGGAAACCGGCCTCGACGCCTTTCGCGACCATTATCCCTATCAGATTTCGGGCGGCATGGCGCAGCGCGTGCAGCTCGTGCGCGTGATGCTCAACGAGCCGCAGGTGATCCTGATGGACGAGCCGTTCGGCGCGCTCGATTATCAGACGCGGCTGTCGATGCACCAGTTGCTTCGCGATCTGCATCGCGAATACCGCCCGACCATCCTGTTCATCACGCATGACGTGGACGAGGCCGTCTTCCTCGCCGACCGCGTGATCGTGATGACGCAGCGGCCCGGCACGATCCTGCGCGAGATCGCGATCGACCTTCCCGGCCCGCCCGGCCTCGATCAATATGCGACGGTCGAATTCGCCGAATACAAGAAAACGATCCTCAATCTTCTGGGATTCCATTGATGGCCACCACACAAAAAGAATCCGCGGGGCTGAGCGCACTCACGCAGGTCGGTGACGCCGAGCGGATCGTCGATGTCGTCCACGGCACGCTGCGCCGGGCGATCGCGCGCCGCGAGCTGGAACCGGGCTTTCACCTCAGCGTCCCCGCGCTCGCCGAGCATCTCGGCGTCAGCCGCAGCCCCGTGCGCGAGGCGGTGCAGCGGCTCGTTGCCGAGGGGCTGGCGGCCGAGCAGCCGCGTCGCGGCGCCTTCGTCAGCCGCTTCGATCTCGGCGCGCTCGCGCCCGCCTATCAGGTCCGCATGGCGCTCGAAGGGCTCGCGGCGAACCTCGCGGCGCGCGTGATCACGCCGCAATGGGTCGATCATGTCGGCACGCTGCTGGAGGAGGAGCGGCGGGCGATCGAGAAAGACGATCTCGAACGGCATATCGATACCGACATTTCCTTTCACCGCGCCGTGCTGGAGGCGGCGGGGAACCCGGTGCTGACCGACGCGCTCGGCAAGATCTACGACCGCATCCATTCGGCGATGATCGCGCGCGCGGTGCCGACCGGGCCGCAGCGCGCGCTCGACGATCACATGGCGATCTTCGCGGCGGTGAAGGCGCGCAACCCCGAGGCCGCGGAGGCCGCCGCCCGCAACCATGTGGCGCGCGTTCTCGGCGAACTGGTCAAGCGGGAGGACGCGAGCGGGGAATGATCGCCCGTCCGCTCGACGCGCGCGAGATCGCGTGCGGCCTCCGCTTTCCCGAAGGCCCCGTCGCGATGCCCGACGGCGCGCTCCTCGTCGTCGAGATCCAGGGCGGCACGCTGGTCCGGATCGAGCCGGACGGCACGACGCGCATCGTCGCCGAGCTGGGCGGCGGCCCCAACGGCGCGGCGATCGGGCCGGACGGCGCCTGCTACGTGTGCAACAATGGCGGCTTCGACTGGGTGACGGACGCGGACGGGCGCACCCGCCCGAACGGGCGCGCGCGGAGCTATTCGGGCGGCAGCATCCAGCGGGTCGATCTCGCGACAGGCGCGGCGCAAACGCTCTACACGGCATGCGACGGCGAACCGCTCAAGGGGCCGAACGACCTCGTCTTCGATTCGCATGGCGGCTTCTGGTTCACCGATCACGGCAAGAGCTACGGCCGGCTGATGGACCGCGGCGCGCTCTTCTACGCGGCGGCGGACGGCTCGTTCATCAAGGAAGCCGCCTTCCCGATGGTGACGCCCAACGGCGTCGCCCTCTCCCCCGGCGGCGACATGCTCTACGTCTCCGAAACCGAGACGGGCAGGCTATGGTCATTTCGCGTCCGCGGCCCCGGCGACCTCGCGAAGGAGCCCTGGCGCTCGCCATCGGGTGGTCGTTTCGTCGCCGGGCCTTCCGGCTATCAGCGCTTCGATTCGGTGGCCGTGGAGGCGGGCGGCAACATCTGCGTGGCGACGCTCGGCCGCGGCGGGATCGGCGTCTTCTCGCCCTCGGGCGCGCTCCTGGAATTCCACGAGGCGCCGGACAGCTATTGCACCAACATCTGCTTCGGCGGCGCCGATATGCGCACGGCCTACATCACGCTTTCGGGCACCGGCCGGCTGGTGGCGGCGCAGTGGCCGCGGCGCGGAGCGCCGCTGGCCCATTGACGATGACGCCGGAGCGTTGCGGGGCGGGTCACGTTCCGCGTAGCCGCGCCGTCCAATCCTCGACCATGCCCGTCTGGAGCCGCTTTTCGGCGATTCGGCGCCAGCGGTCCGGAAGCGCCGAAAGCGACGCGACGGCGCGCAGCGCGTCCTGATCGAGCATATCGACGTAAAGGACGCGGCGAAGCCTGTCGATCGACCAGCCCGGGTGCGGCCGATCGAGGAGCTGGAGCGTGTCCCCGGCCGCGACGGGCCCCTCCTCCAGAACGCGATAATACCAGCCGGTGCGGCCGCTGCGTTGCACCCTGAGCGCCATGTCCGCGATCCCAAATCTCAGGTTGAGACGGAAGCACGGTTGGCGGCCCTGCGAGACCTCGATGAGGGCGCCGCCGAGCCGAAAACGATCCCCGATCGCGACATCGGCCTCGGTCAGCCCCGATGTAGAGACGTTCTCACCGAATGCGCCGGGCGCGCCCAGCAGCGGATGTTCGCCGAGGTCGCTGCCCCAGGCGGCATAATGGTCGCGCGGATAATGGTGGACCGCCTTTTCGGGGCCGCCGTGATTCTTCCGGTCTCCTTGCTCGTCCCCGGCGAACCCGGTCTTCGTGAGTTGGACAGGTCGATCCACCGGGTATTTCGCGATGCCGCTCGGGGTGGCCTTCGGACCCAATGGCCGCACGACGCCGATATGAAGGCTTTCGACAGACCATCCGTTCATGTCCGACTCCGCTTGGCTGACGAGGATCACCGAATTTCCGGCATAGCCGAACGATTCGCCACGCAGAAACGGCCGAACGTCCTCGCGCTTCTCTCGCTTGTTCGGGAATGGCGCACGCAAGATGATGAAGATGAGAACTGGTCGACCATCGTTCTTTGAGGTGCCAATGCCCCATTCTCAACTCTTCGCAAGTCAAGCGGAACGCTATGATGGTATGTTCCCGACGGTGTGGCGCTGCATCGCGCATTCGCGGCCGAGAAAGTCGAGCAGCGCACGAATGGACGGCAGCAGGCCTCGCCGCGAGGGAAACACCGCATGGACAATGCCGGCACGAGGCCGCCACGCCGGCAGTACATGGATGAGCCGCCCGGCTTCCATGTCTCCCCAGATCATCATCGTCGGAAGCTGAACGACACCCACGCCGGCCCTCGCCGCTTCGCGCAATGCCGCCATGTCATCGGTAACGAGACGCGGCCGGTGTGGAATGACCGCCTCCCGACCATCGTCATGACCGAGCCGCCAATGATGCTCGCGATGCTGGGGGCCGAGATCGAGGCTGGGCAGCCCGGCAAGATCGCCTGGCGATGACAGCGCGGCGGTAACCAGCGTCGGGCTGGCGACCAGGCACTGCGTGCTTTCATCAAGGCGGCGCATGACGAGATCGGTTGACTCCAGCGGCGGGAAGCGAACACGGATCGCGATATCGAAGCCCTCGGCGATCACGTCGACGCGCCGGTTGGTGCTTTCCAGATGCACCTCGATGGCGGGGTTCTCCAGCATGAACCGGGCGATCAGCGCGCCGAACTGAAAGTTGGCGAGCGCGACCGGGCAGCTTACGCGGATGACGCCGCGCGGTTCGGCACGGATTTGCGCGATCACCTGCTCTGCGGCCTCGGCCTCGACCAGCATGGCGACGCAGCGATCGTAGAACTCGCGGCCGATCTCGGTGACAGAGAAGTGACGCGAAGAGCGGTTGAGCAGGCGCACGCTCAGACGCTCTTCCAGCACCAGAACGCGACGGCTGAGCTTGGATTTCTGGATGCCGAGCGCGCGTCCGGCAGCGGCGAAGCCGCCATGATCGACCGCCTGGACGAAGTAATAGAGATCGTTGAGGTCCTGCATCGTCCTATTTGTAGGACACAGCGGCGAGTTTCACAATCTTCCGGCTTCGGCGTCGCAGGTCTATCTCCAGTGCAACAGCGAGGAACCCAACGGTGCCCTCGCCTCGGAGATGAACCATGACCAAGACGATCCTCGGCCGTTATGGCAACAATCGCGGCCATTGGGTGGGCGACGGCTTCCCCGTCCGCTCGCTCTTTTCCTACAATTCGTTGGGCGCCCACATCAGCCCGTTCCTGCTGCTCGACTATGCGGGTCCGCATTATTTCGAGCCGACCACGGATCGGCGCGGCGTCGGCCAGCACCCGCATCGCGGCTTCGAGACCGTCACCATCGTCTATGACGGCGAGGTCGAGCATCGGGATTCCGCCGGCAACGGCGGCGTCATCGGCCCCGGCGACGTGCAGTGGATGACGGCGGCGGGCGGGATCATCCATGAGGAATATCATTCACCGGCCTTTGCGAAGACCGGCGGGCCGTTCCGCATGATCCAGCTCTGGGTCAATCTGCCGGCGAAGGACAAGATGGGACCGGGCGGCTATCAGGGCATTCTCGACGCCGACATCCCGGTGGTCGATCTGCCGGACGGCGCCGGCAAGGCCCGGATCATCGCCGGGGAGTTCGGCGGCGTGAAGGGACCGGCCAGCACGTTCACCCCGATCAACGTCTGGGACGTGACGCTCAATCGCGACGCGGACATCACGCTCGACCTGCCCGAAGGCCACACCGCCATGCTGGTGGTGCTGACCGGTCATGTCACGGTCAACGGCGCGCAGGGCGCGGGCGAGGCCGAGATGATCCTGCTCGGCCGCGAAGGCAGCGGCGTCAGCGTCCATGCCGATGGCGACGCGAAGCTGCTGGTCCTGACCGGCGAGCCGATCGACGAACCGATCGTCGGCCACGGCCCGTTCGTGATGAACAACGAAGCGGAAATCCGCCAGGCCATTGACGATTATAACAGCGGCCGGTTCGCGAGGATCGCCGTCTGAGCGGATGGACCCGCCGCCGTCAAGCGGTGGGTCCATCTTCATGCAATCGGGACGGCATTGCTCGCTTCCGTCCCTCACCGCCGGGCCTGCGCCCGCGCGGCGCCCCGGCGAGCGCCTGAAACCAAGGAAGGAATGATCCATGTCCAGCGAACCGATCCGAGATCCCAAGGCCGATCATCTGCTCACCCCCCAGAACGCAGCCTTCATCATCATCGACTATCAGCCGGTCCAAGTGAACTCGATCGCCTCGATGGACCGCCAACTCCTGGTCAACAACATCGTCGGCTGCGCGAAAGCGGCGGTGGCTTACGGCCTGCCGGTGATCCACTCGACGGTGAACGTCGAGACCGGACTCAACAAGCCGCCCGTACCCCAGGTGCGCAAGGCGCTCGAAGGCTATCCGACCTACGACCGCACGACGATCAACTCTTGGGAAGATGTCGAGTTTAAAAAGGCGGTGGAGGAGACCGGCCGCAAGAAGCTCATCATGACAGCGCTGTGGACCGAGGCGTGCCTGACCTTCCCCGCGCTCGACGCGCTCGCCGAAGGCTATGAGGTCTATGTGCCCGTCGATGCGGTCGGCGGCACGTCGGTTGCCGCGCACGAGGCGGCGTTGCGCCGGATCGAGCAGGCCGGTGGCAAGATGATCTCTGTGCCACAATTGTTCTGCGAGCTTCAGCGCGACTGGAAGCGTGCTGAGACAGTGCCCGCCTTCATGAACCTGTTCATCGAGACCGGCGGCACGGCCGGGCTCCAGTTCGCCGCCGACAAGGCCGAATGACCGCATCTATCCCGCCGCCGCGACCATCGCCCGGCGGCGGGATGCCGGTTACGAGATTGACCATGTCCATCCCGGCTGAGTTCTCTCTTTTGTTCGGGAACGGTCGCGAGCGGAAACGCCGGATTTTCGTGCTTCCAATGGGAATGGCGCGCCCGACATGAATATGATGGGCACTCTAATCAATGGGAAATTTCTGTCCGGCTGAGCGGATGAGATCCGCTCTGCGCCCCATCTCAGTGGTTGCGGGGCCTTATTCGACCAGCCCGAAAGCGAACGTCAATTGCATGCCGCGGAGCGGCAGCATTGTTGGACGAACCGGAACGTCTCCTTTCAGGAGTGCTGATTGGGATAGCGGACGTTCCGGACGGCGAACCGGCCTGCCAGCTTTGCGCCCATGTTGGTCGTTCGACGGCGAAGCCAAGCCTCCACGTAGCGGACCCGGTTTGGTCCTCACCGGACGGCGCTCGATGTCGGCTAGTCGGTTCGGAGCTGACGTTCGGCTGATAAGGATGAGGGCAATTAGACGTGGTAGCGCTTTAGCTTGCGGACAGGCTTGGATACTTAGGCCAGGCGAACGGCCTTCTAGGTACTTAGCGGAAAGATCGCGTTCAAAGGGGAAGGACATGGCAACGGAAGAGGCCGATGAACTCGCTTACCGTCCGAAGTATGTGGCGTTTGTCGACATGCTCGGATTTAGTACGCTGGTCCGCGCCGGCGACACCGATCCCGCGATCCGGCAGCTAATCCTCGGCGTCGTCGCCATTCTTCGCGAGACCTTGGCCCGTAATCCACGTGTCGGATTCCAGTTCACGCAATTCTCGGACTGCATCGTCATGTCGGCGAACTGCAATGCATTCGGGCTGCATGCCGTTTTCTCGGGGTGCCGGATGCTGGCGATAAACCTCTTGTCGCACGGCATTCTGCTGCGCGGCGGCATCGCGATGGGCAACCTGACCCACACCGACCGCGAGCTGTTCGGCATGGGCTTGGTCGCGGCGCATGGATTCGACAAGTCAGGTAGCTCGCCACGAATCGCGCTCGACCCGAGCATCGTCGCCGAGATCAGCGCCTATAGTGCCGACATGGGATTGGAGGAGCAGGTGCGCATCGATCCCGCCGACCAGACGGCGATGCTCCACACGCTGCTCGAGTTTGAGGAATATGACCCGACGCCGGCGGTCGGGAAAGTCGTCCTTGACGGCGTTGCGGCACAGATTGCCCGGCAGATCTCGCTCAATGCGAGCGGATCCACGTTCCATGACACGGTCACCGCAAAATGGCAGTGGTTCCGGGATTATTGGAACCGGTCGGTGGCGACGAAGCAGCTCCTGGCTCCGGCGGAATAGCGAGCTCCTATTCGAACCGGCTCTCGCGCTCCCGGTCCCGCTCATCCCAGCGAAGGATGCTTTCCTCGAGCGCCTGAGCGGCAGCCCGCGCCCAATTGCGAACGCGAACGTCGGGATGCGTTCGCATTGCCGCGACGAGCGGCCGTCGGCGCACGAAGCGAGCGGCAAGCGGTCCCGACCCGCTTCCCGTGAAGAAGCGACGGCCGAAATTCTCCAAGACAGGAACCGGGTCCGGCGCCGCATCGATCAGTGCCAGTGCGAAGGAGGACCATTGTAGCAGGCCGGTCTCATCGTCCTTGCGAGAATATGGCACCAACTCGGCAAGCAGCGGCGCGCGATCGGCCGGCGCCTCACGAACCCATTCGAGCGCGATCGCCTCGTCGAACCTGATCTTTGCTTGGTCGACATCGTCGTCGTTGCGCACATGCCCGCCGAAGAAGTGGGCCGCGAGTCCGCGACGCGCATCCTGCGCGACGATCTCGTCGAGGACGACACGCGGAAACATCTTCATCAGCACGCCGCAGAGCTGATCGTATTCGCGGCTGTAATAGCGGTCCGACCCGGGTTCGCCGCGCAATGCCCGACAGGCCGCCGCAGCCGCTTCGGCGCCGCCGTTGCCGGTCAGCGCGACCTTGGCGATGGTGGAAATGCCATGATCCTCCCGCGCATTCTCTTCAACATAGGTCCTCGGGTCTCCCAGGAACTTTCGGCCCAACGCAATGAGCGCCGGATCGACATCCCGCTTGTCGCTGCAATCGCCGAACATACGCATATGGAGAATCTGAAGCGCGGGGAGGACGCCACCTTCGGTCTCGTAAAGTTCATCGAGGAATGCGGCCAGTGCAGGCCCGGGAACCGGTTTCGTGACCCCGCCAATTTGCAGGTGCGCGAAGCGCCACCGCGGAACAGCGCCATGCGCAAGCCCGCGGCTGAACCGAGCCATCGCGGTGGCATCGAGTGGCACCGCAAGCTGCAGCACGACGAGATGCTCAGCTAGAAGCGGATCGGTGACCGCCGCGTCGAGCCATGCATCGACCGCCTCCCGGTGGCGCCTTGCGGCACCATCGATGATGCCAGTCAGAACAACCGGATTGCGTTGCGCGGTGTCCGTTGCCGCGAAGGTCGCACGCGTCCGTTCCCAGAGCTCGGCCGGATCGGCAATGGTGCGCGCAACACCGCGCGCGAACATCCAAGCGCTATTCTGCCCTTCGGCCGCGATCGCCCGCGCGAGAAAGGGGAGCGGATCGCCACCACTTCGGGCGAGGCAGATGCCTACCGCTTCCGAAAGTTTTCCGACATTGCGTGTCGAGCGCTTTTCGGTGCGGTCGGGACGCCAATGCCGCCAAGGCTCGCCGATCACGAAGGCGTCGAAGCATTCATCGAGCGTGTGCGGACGCAGCTCCTGCTCGAGCGCGCGCACTTCCGCCAGCATATTGTCGCCGAGACCGTTGCCGCTGAAACTCAGGCCATCGGTGACTGCTCGCCATCCAGCATCCCAATAGCCATCGCCGCGCACCGCCCGTATCGCGGCGATCGGCAGTTCGGGCAGGCCGACGTCCAAGTGCTCGCGGAAATGGCTGGCGATGACGTCGCGTGCACGCTCCGCTTCGCGTCCGTTGGCGCGGGCAATGCGGATCGCGCGTTTATAGGCAGCGCCGAACCAGCTACTATAGCCTTCGCTGTTGCGCGGTTGCCATTCGGTCAGATGCGCCTTCGCCCCGAATTCGAGGTTGAGCGACGAGCTGAAGTGGCCCGCCTCGAGCATGTGGTCGAGCGCCTCGAGGCCGAGCGCGCGGACTTCCGGGCTAGGATCGTCGAGAAGCCGGTCGATGAAGTCGAGCCGCGTCGCCTGATCGGCAAGCGTGAACGACAAGTGAGGCCAGAAGCGCTCGAGAAAATGCTTCGCCGCCTTCCGGTCATCCCGCGCATCGCCGTCAGCCAGCGCGTATGCCAGGAGCACCTCCATTGCCCGCGCGAACAGGGCCGGGTCATGGGCGAGATGGACGAGCAGCTCCGGATAGTAGCGCCCTCCTTCCGATCCGGGATCGAGCAGTTGGTCGCGCATTGGACCGGCGAGCGATCGTTCCAAGGCCGCAAGGGCGGCGTCAGGCGCGCCCGGCGCCATGTGGATGAAGCCCTGCCGCAAGACGTCATCGAGCCCGGCCGGCTCGCCGAACGCGCCATCGATGCCAAGCAGGCGCTGCGCGAGCCCGACCGCGGCCGGTTCGTTGTGGAGCTGGCCCAGCCGCCGTGCGAATGAGGCAAGCAGCCGGGGTGGCGCGGCCAGGAAGTGACCGAGCAAGGTCTCGGGATCGCTTCGCCGGATGAATGGCGCCGCCAGCATGTTCGCGAACGGTGGCGGCATCACGGCACGTTGCGGCCCGCGCTGCTGGACGACCCCCCATTCGAGAAAGGTCGCGACATTGCGGAAGAAGGTGTCGACGTTCACGCCCGCAATCGACGTCAGCACCGGATGCTCGGCCATCTGATGGTCGCCCGCTTCGACATAGAAGGCGTAGACGAGCGAGGCGGCATCGGCGCAGGCACGCGCGGTCGGATCGCGTTCCTGGCGGCCGCTTTGGAACAAGCGTTCGAGCAGCTCGCCGTCGTTGAGCGTCGACAGATCGATGCCCTTTTCCGCGCCTTCGGCAATCTTCAAGGCAATCCGGGCATTGCCACCGGAGAATTCAGCAAAGTGGCGGCATTCGGCATCGCTCAGTGCCGGAACGCGCTGTTGCAGTAGTGACATGAGCACCAGCTCGCTGTTCTCGCCCAGCGCAACGAGCAGGCCTGCCGGCTTCTCGCCGCCCATGTCATAGTCGATCGTGAGCACGCTGATGCGGCTACAAGTACCGCGGCAAGAAGTTCCACGTCTCGAACGTGCAGGCCGTGCTTAGGAACACGGCCTACATTGGTGTGGCCTTTTACAACAAGCGCGATTCCAAGCTGCGCGTCCAGCGCCCCGAGGAGGAGTGGGTTCCGATTCCCGTCCCACCAATCATCGCGTCCGACGATTTCGAGGCGGTGCAGGAGCGGCTCGTCAAGCGACGGCCGACGGTTTGTGCGGCGCGCGTGACGACCACCAATAATCTTTTGATCGGTTTGACCATCTGCGGTTGTGGCGGCGATGGCTGCGGCGGAGGCATGACCACCGCTACTGGCAAGGGCGGTCAGTATAAATACTACGCCTGCTCCAATCGCACCCGGGCAGGTGCTTGCATCTGCAAGGGGCGGCGCATCCCAATGGGCAAGCTCGACGATATCGTGCTCAGCGCATTAGAGCAGCGGCTGCTGACCCCCGAGCGCCTGCGCGATCTTCTCTCCGGCTGGCTCGATCACTCAAAACACGCAACAGATTCGCGCCGCGAGAAACTGCGCCAGCTGCGGGCCCGCAAGACCTCTCTCGAAGCAGGGCTCGAGCGATTGCTCGATCTGATCACGGAGGGGCACTTGACCGCGTCTGATCCGCGGTTCGCCAAGAAAAATGCCGAGCAGAAGACCCAGCTTGTCCAGGTCGAGGCCGATATCGTCCTCCTCGAACGGCAACTAGCGAACTCGGAAAGGCGCATCACGCCCGAACTCATCGAGCAATTTGCCGAACTCATGCGCCAGCGCCTTCGCGAGGGCGAGCCCGCGCTGCGCCAATACTACGTACGCAGCATTGTCGGCCGGGTGGAGGTTGGCGATAGCGAGGTGAAGATCATGGGAGCGACAAAGGCGTTGGAGCACGCCGTTGGCCGCATTGGTTCGCTGCCGCACCGGCCGGTGCCCAACATCGAACGGGAATGGCGCACCGCGCCAGGTGAAGATGACAACTACGTTTACTCCGTAGCCCTATAAATCAGGGTTCGGGAATTGACCGGAAACCATTGGTATTACAATGGGTTCCGGTCTACTCGTTTTCACCATGTGTTTCTACGGACCCGGCGCTACAGCGCCGGGACAATGTCACTGGCCGCTCTCTACAGCGCAACGAATAGCGCGTTCGCTTCGGGCCGGCAGTTTGTTCAGGCATCCATGATTTTGCGTCAGCCAGCGGTTTTCAGCGGAATTTATGTGGCTATCGGCGGCAATTCGGATGTCGGGCGCTAGGTCACTCGGCGGCGTCCAACTCGTCATCCAACGAGACGACTTCAATCGCCGGACCTTTGAACTCAGGCGGTTTAGATTTCGTAGGAGCCATCCATGACTGCACTTTTCCTGCGGCCTCGTCGGCTTCGAATTGCTTGGAGACTTCGGCAAGCGGGTGACGGAAGAAATGCTGGTTGAGAGCGTCGGCAAGGGCCTTCTCTTTGCCCGCCCTCGCCAGCGCCAGAACCGCATCGCCGTCCTTCCAGTCGATCTTCGCCTTTACGCGGCGGACCTGTTCCTCTTTCAGTTTCGCCAGCGCATCAGGTGCGATGCTGCCACTCGTCCAGATTTCGAAGCGCTGCTCTGCCTCGCGTAAATACCCGTGCTGAGCGTAATGAGCGCGGAATGTGGGAATCTTCGCGAGCCATTCCTCCACCTCTGCCAGACTCAACACACCGCTCGGCTCCTTACCTTTGCATTCAATGGCCGTGACGACTGCGTTCTGGTTGGTGATCGTCTGAACGTCGATATCCGCTGTCTTCCCGGTGCTCGGGTCTTTGGCGGTGACGCCCATATCCATCGTCATGGCTGTGCGCCTTGCAAGATAGCCCGCCACCATCTCAAACAGGATGCCCCGAAGGTTCTTGTTGCGTCCTTCGATATCAAACAGGTTGTTCAACAGCATGGTGAGGCGTTGGGGGCTCGATGACGCATATTTCGCGGCATTCTTGAGCACTTCGCACAGCGAGGCGATTGCCTCCCCGACACGCCTCCCGAACAGGTCTTTGGGGGTTGCCAGCATAACACCCGCCGCATGTCCTGCGGTCATTGCTTCGCCCGTGAAGCCTTCCGCGACGATGATCGACAGAATGCCGATATCCTTGAAGCTGGCTTTGAGAACGCGAGCTTTGCGGATGAAGAACTGAATCTCATGGACGGTCAAAATGCCTTCGGCGAAAACGTCCGCCACAACGAAACCCGGTTTGCTTGCCGATCCCTGCAACGGTAGGAGATAGCTCGGCCCGGCAAGATCGAATGCGAAAGGCCCGATCGGCTTCAAGTCTTCGTCGCCCCGGATGCGGATAGCGTTGTAGCTCGCGAGGCCAATTTTTCGGCACCATTCGCGCAGGCCATCCAGCAAGACACGTTCCGTAATGTCCCGCGCCCGCATGGCAGCGGGTGTGCCCATGGCCAAGCTCGGAGCCGTGTGGAAACAGCGGCCATATTCCGGGTCGTGGAATTCCTTGAGGAAGTCGGACTTTATGAGACGGCTGGCGACCGTATCAGCCGGGACTTGCCCGGTCTTAGGCCTGACCGTCGCACCGCTTACAACCGCGAATTGCTCGACAGGAATTATGCCGCCCCGAGCGATCACGCCGTCGATAGCCGCCGCCGTAATCGAATTGGTTTCGCGGAGATCGCGCAGGAAATTTTGCCAGAACCGTTCGCCGTTACGGTCCTTCTCCAGATAGAGGAACGCCTCGCGTTTAGGCAGGAGCGGAACAGGAAAGCTGCGGACCGGCGGCTTGGCTCGCGATACGCGTTGACGCGCTGCCTCTGCGGATAAACCAGATGCGACAAATGCCTCAACGATCCGTGAGGAACGTGAGGGACCATGCTCGGAAAGGTACTGCGCAACGCTGGTCATAGGGCATGTCACACTACTTAATTTATTAATTCAACTACTTACACGGCCTCGTTTTTCAACGATGTGTTCAGAATTGTTTTAAATCAATGGTTTAGAGGGATCTTTCCGGGTCCGTTTTTTTGGTCTCTGTCACAATGGTTTTTTGGAGGCGGGCTTCTGGCCTGCTTTCGCGCCCGAAAATAGGTGGTTGGCACCGCCATGTTCCGTAAAGCGTCACTTTACAGGAAACGTTACGTCCGATACGCTGCATCCGAATCGATGAACATTCAACGGGCAGCGCGCGATGACCGATGAGGATGACCTTCGGCTGAAGACGCCCGCCCATCCGGGTGGCTTCGTGAAGCAAGAGGTCTTGAAACCGCTCGGCCTGTCGGTGACAGAGGCGGCGGATGCGCTAGGCGTCACGCGACCGGCACTGTCGGCGCTCCTGAACGAGCGCGCGCACCTGTCGCCGGACATGGCGATCCGAATTGAAAAAGCCTTCGGCGTCTCGATGGAGACGCTGATGCGCATGCAGAACAGCTACGACATCGCCCAGGCCCGCAAGCGGGAAGCGGAGATCAAGGTCGAGCGATACACTGGAATGACGACGAAGGGGCGGGCATGACGGAGCTGAGTTTCAAGGGCAAAGAGTTTGTCTACAACCATCATCTGGCGGTGCCCTTCCGCCCGCTCGTGCCCGACGAAACCAAAGGCATCGGCCCCGTTGCGCTCGACGGCAATCTCGTCATTCACGGTGACAACCTCCACGCCCTGAAGGCGCTCTTGCCACTCTACGCGGGCAAAGTGGACTGCATCTTTATCGACCCGCCGTACAACACCGGTAACGAGGGCTGGTGCTACAACGATAACGTCAATGCGCCGATGATCCGGGAGTGGCTGGAATCCAATCCCATCGGCATCGAGGACGGTCTGCGCCATGACAAATGGTGTGCGATGATGTGGCCGAGGCTTCGGCTTCTGCATGAGATGTTAAGCGAAAATGGCAGCATATGGATCACGCTGGACGATAACGAGGTTCACCACGCCCGGAATATGCTGGACCACATATTCGGCGAGAATTGCTTCGTCGGACAGCTTGCATGGCAAAAGCGAACCTCGCGTGAAAATCGGGCTGTCCTCTCCCCCAGCTTCGATCATATCCTTTTGTATTCGAAGGCTCTGAAAGACACATGGAAGCTCCGTCGTAATCTTCTCACTCCTAAGGACAGCGGATATGCCAATCCTGATAACGACCCACGTGGCGAATGGGCATCTATTCCGTTCTCGGCGCAGGGCTACCGCGAAAACCAAGTCTACGAGATCACCACGCCCACCGGGGTCAAGCACAAGCCGCCTAAGGGGCGTTGCTGGGGGGCCACGGAACCAGAGTTCGAGAGCCTTAAAGCACAGAATATGGTGTATTGGCCGAAGAACGGGAATGGGAAGCCGAGAATAAAGCAGTTCCCGGATAAAGCTAAGGGCCTCGTGCCGATGACTTTATGGCCTGCGTCCGAAGTCGGCACTACAGAGGACTCCAAGAAACATCTTCTCGAGATTTTCTCGGAATACGAAGAAGCCGACCTTACAATTCACGCACCAAAGACAGTCGAGTTAATCGAGCGTGTCATCGAGATAGCAACCCAAAAGGACTCCATCGTGTTGGACTCCTTCGCCGGGTCGGGAACGACTGCCCATGCCGTATTGAACTCCAACCGGCGTGATGGCGGCGAGCGGCGTTTCGTCCTAGTAGAGATGGAAGACTATGCCGACAATCTTACGGCCGAGCGGATGCGGCGCGTGATCAACGGCTACAATTTCACAGGCACTCAGAAGACGGAACTTCATCGCGAGGGGATCACTTGGACCAAGCTCAAGAAAGCTGAGAAGCTGACCGATGCTGTGGAAGCCATAGAAAACCTGCACGGCCATGAATACGACCAGATCAAGAAAGAGGTGAAAGACGGTCAGTTGATCGTCACTGGCGAAAAGATGGTGGCGGAACGTGCCGAAGGCCTCGGCGGCACCTTCACCTATTGCACGCTTGGCGATCCCGTCCAGCTTGACAAGGTACTCAGCGGCGAAACCTTGCCGTCCTATGCCGGTCTCGGCGCGGCGCTGTTCCACATGGCGACCAATCACGCGCTCGATCCCGCCGCCGTGCGCGAGGATGATTTCTATTTCGGTGCTATGGAAGGCCAGCACGTCTGGCTGATCTACAAGCCCGATCTCGACTGGCTGAAGTCGCCGGAAGCGGCGTTGACGCTAGCGCGCGCCAAGGCATTCGCCGCCTTCGATCCTGGCAAGCGGCACCTTGTTTTCGCCCCGGCACGCTTCGTGAGCCAGAAGATGCTGGCGGAACAGAACATCCCCGTGGAGTTCGTGCCGCTACCCTTCGCGCTCTACCGGATAGATCGGAGCTGACGCCGTGTTTCGCCAGCTCGATTATCAGGACCGCGTACTCTCGACGCTCGACGCCTATCTGGACCTCCTGAAGGAAAAGAAAACGCGCGCCGACAAGGTGGCGGCGCTCGCCGCGCAGGACCCGGACCTTGGCCTCGCCATTCCGGACTTCGCGAAAGACGCTTGGGAAGCGATGAAGGCGGCGGGCAAACTGCCCGCTTCCCGCGCAGCCATTCCGTTCTCGCCGCGCATGGACGGCTGCGAGCGGCCCGTGCCCAATGCGGTGCTGAAAGTGCCGACGGGCGGCGGCAAGACATGGCTTGCCGTCTCCGCCGTGTCGCGGGTGATGGGCCGCTATCTCGACCGCAACACCGGCTTCGTCCTGTGGATTGTGCCGAACGAGGCGATCTATACGCAGACCCTCAAGCACCTGAAGGATCGACAGCACCCCTATCGTCAAGCGCTCGACCGCGCAGCGGCGGGGCGCGTGAAGATCATGGAGAAAACCGACCGGCTCGATGCGCGGGACGTGGAAACCAATCTCTGCGTCATGCTGCTGATGCTGCAATCCGCGAACCGCGAGACGCAGGATTCCCTGAAAATGTTTCAGGACCGGGGCGACGTGCACGGCTTCTTCCCGCCCGAAGGCGAACAACAGGCTCATCAGGCCGCCATCGACCGCACCCCGAACCTCTCCGCCTATACGGGCATGTTCCCGATGGTGAAGGATTCCCTCGGGAACGCCCTTCGGATCATCCGGCCCGTGGTCGTGATGGATGAAGGCCACCGCGCCATTTCCGATCTCGCCTTCGGCACGCTCTACGG
>CAZXFY010000003.1:0-148498 GCA_964639855.1 uncultured Stakelama sp.
CGTACTGGCCGGCCTTCTCGACGGCCTGGCGGGCGACGCGGATCGTGTTCTTGCGACGGCCGTAATAGCCCTTCGCCTGATCCAGAATCCTCTTGTGCTTGGCGCGCGTGGTCGTGCCGCGCTTGATGCGTGCCATGGTCCAGTCCTCCTCAGTCCAGCCCGTAAGGCGCCCAGGCCTTGACGGTCGCCGTATCGGCCTTGGACAGCACGGTGGTGCCGCGGTTCTGGCGGATATACTTGGCGTTGTGGCTGATGAGGCGGTGGCGCTTGCCGGCCACGCCATGCTTGATCTTGCCGGTGGCGGTGAGCTTGAAGCGCTTCTTCACACCGCTCTTGGTCTTGAGCTTGGGCATTTTCGTCTCCTTACGCTAGCGCGACGATTGCGGACGGCCACGGCAGCCCATACCGGCCGGGCAGTCCCTCTTGTGATCTCGCGGGAAGGCGCGCGCTTAGCCGAAGCGGCCGCGCGATGCAAGGCGCGCACGGAACACACCGGCGATCTCGCGGATTGTTCGCCGAATGGCGGACACTGACGCCCCCGTAACGACTTCGCCGCCCGAGCCTAACGCGATCGGCACCCCGCTTGCGAGCGTCATCGCGGTCGTCGCGACGCTGATCGGCCTCGTCGTCCTCGCCTGGGCATTGCTCTACGTCACCAAGGGGCGCTTCCTGAAACACCCGTTCGAATCGATCGCGGGCGCGATGATGCACCGCGAGGTGCGCATCGCGGGCGACTTCCAATTCTATTTCGATCCGATCACGCTGAAGTTCGTCGCCGAGCGGATGACGATCTCCAACCCCGCCTGGGCGGGAAAGCGCCCCTTCTTCTCGGCGCGGCGGATCGACACCCGCATCGCGACCTTCCCCTCGCTCTTCGGCAATCGCCGCGTGACCTGGCTCGCGCTCGACAACGGCCATCTCGATCTCGAATGGAATGCCGATCACAGCCGCAACACCTGGACCTTCAGCGAGGAAAAGGGCGAGCCGCTCGAACTGCCCACGATCGAGCGCGCCGTCGTGCGCGGCACAAGGCTGCGCTACCGCGACCCCGACATGCAGCTTTCGGCCGACATTTCGGTCGACACCGTCAAGGCGCGGAACACCCGCTTTGCCAATGCAATCCGCTTTTCCGGAGACGGCACCGCGCGCGGCACGCCCTTCACCCTTTCGGGCGCCTTGCTCTCGCCCAACGCCGCGGTCTCGAGCGGCAGGAACCGGCTCGAGCTCCACATCGCGGGCGCCGCGACCAAAGCCGACATCACCGGCACGCTTCCCGGCGCGACGATCATCGAGGGCGCGGACCTCCACGTCGACGTGCGGGGCGCCAACATCGCCGACGCCTTTTCGGTTGCCGGCATCGCCGTCCCCGAAACGCGCACCTACCGCCTCACCTCGGCACTCACCAAGCAGGGCGATGAATGGCGCTTCACCGGCCTGAAGGGCCATTTCGGCGACAGCGACATTGCCGGCAAGCTCATCGTCGCGCTCACCGATCCGCGGCTGAAGCTCACCGCCGATCTCGTCACCAGATCGCTCAGCATCGTCGATATTGGCCCCTTCATCGGCTATGATCCCGAAGCCGCCGTCAAGGGCAAGGCCGGCATCGTCAAGAAGGTGGACGGCACGCCGCGCATCCTGCCCGACGCCCCGCTCCGCATCGACGCGCTCAGGAATTTCGACGCTGACGTCCATTATCGCGTTTCGGCAATTGCGGGGAAGGACATCCCCGTCTCGAACGTCGATCTGACGCTCGATCTCGACGACAGCCTGCTGAAGCTCTCTCCCCTCACCTTCGACATGGCGCGCGGCCATCTCGCGTCGGACATCAGCATAAACGCGCGCAGGAATCCCGTCTTCACCACCTATGACATCCGCCTCTCGCCCACCCCGATGGGCAAGCTGCTGGCAGGCTTCGGCGTCGAGGAATCGGGCACCACCGGCACGGTCAAGGCGCGCGCCGAAATGTCGGGCAGCGGCAACACCGTCCACGATTCGCTCGCCAATGCGAACGGCCGCATCGCCGTCATCCTGCCCAGAGGCACGATGTGGACGCGCAACGTCCAATTGTCCGAACTCGATATCGGCACCTTCATCCAGAAGATGTTCGAGCATGAATTGAAAGACCCGGTCGAGATCAATTGCGGCCTCATCGCCTTCACGGTGCGAAACGGGATCGCGGCCGCCGATCCGATCCTGATCGATACCAGGAAGAACGTGATGCTCGGCCGCGGCGGGTTCAGCTTCCGCAACGAAAGCCTCGATCTCGCCTTCCGCGCCGACGGCAAGAAATTCAGCCTGTTCTCGGGCCAGTCGCCCGTCGGCATCCAGGGCTATTTCGCCGAGCCCAGGATCGACGTGATCAGCCCGCAGCTCCTCGGCCGCGCGGGCGCCGGGCTGGGGCTCGGCGTCATCGCCAGCCCGATCGCCTCGGTGCTCGCCTTCGTCGATGTGGGCGACGCGAAATCCGCCGCCTGCGGCCCCGTGCTCGCGGGCGCCACCGCCAGGGCCCAGCGCACCACCAAGGGCAAGCCGCGCGACGATGTGGGGCAGGGCACCACCGCCAAGTCCGAGAGCGGCGAGCAATCCAAAGGCGAGGAGAAGAAGCAGAAGAAGAAATTCCTCGGCATCTTCTGATCGGCTGGTCCGGGAAGGGCGTGCCTCCGCTCGTTCCACCTTTGCGCACACCCGAAGGCGAACCGACCCGTCACTCCGGACGCGATCCGGGGGTCCCGCTTGCCCGGGCGCGATCGAGGCGCTCCCGAGCGAAGCCGCTGTCCTACACGCGCCTTTTCTGGTTCAACATGGCGGATGACCGTCCGTCCCGCCCATCCCGAGTCGATCGCCTCCAACAAAGTTGACTCGCCCGCCCTCCGCGCCGGCGCGACGGCCGGTCCGGGCCGGCGCGCTTATCGTCGCGAAAGCCCCGGAAAACCCGCATTCCCGCGGCCTTCACGCGCCAAATTCACGCGGCGCGCTACCCCCGCCGGACGGTCAAGTTGGTCAACTTTGCCCGTGATGATGGTGATTGCCCCGGCAGGCGAGCAGATCGACGATCTCCTCGATCCGCGCCGGGTCGCCCGCCGCGATCACCTCGCCCTTGCTGTCGGCGGTCAGCGGATCGCCCTGCCAATCGCACATCCGCCCGCCCGCGCCCTCGACGATCGGCACGAGCGCCGCGAAATCGTGGAGCTTGAGCCCCGCCTCGACCACCACGTCCAGCCAGCCGCTCGCGACGCAGGCATAATTGTAGCAATCGCCGCCCAGCACGGTGCTGCGCACCACCCCGTCGAGATGCTCGAAGGCGTGAAGCTGCCCGTCGTCGAACAAGGCGGGCGAGGTGGTGGCGAGCAGCGCCTCGTCCAGCGCCGCGCAGCGCCGTGCCGAGGCCGGTGCGCCGTTGAACATGGTCGGCCGCCCCACCGCGCCCACCCAGCGCTCGCGCGCGATCGGCTGGTCGATCACCCCGATCATCGGCCAGCCCTCGGCGACGAGCGCGATCAGCGTGCCGAACAGCGGCCGCCCCGAAATGAATGCGCGCGTGCCGTCGATGGGATCGAGCACCCAGATGCGTCCGCTCGTCCCTTCGATGCGGCCGAACTCTTCGCCGATCACGCCGTCCTCGGGCCGTTCCGCCACGATCAGCGCGCGCATCGCCTCCTCCGCCGCGCGATCGGCGAGCGTCACCGGCGAGGCATCGTCCTTGGTCTCGAGCCCATGGGGCGCCCGGAAATACGGCCGGATCGCCGCGCCCGCCGCATCGGCGAGGCGCTCGGCGAAGGCGATATCGTCGGCGGAAACACGCATGGCGGCGCTGTAGCGTTTGTTGGAGGCGCGTGGAAGCGCCCGCACCTGCCCTCTCCCCCACCCCACCATCCAAGACATTATGCTGAATGGGTGGTGGGGCGGGGGAGAGGGCAGGTGCCGCAGCACCGGAATGTCGTTTTTGTCCAATCCCCTCGGATGGACATTTGCACAAGGCGGCTGTGCGGCCTAATATCGAACGCGGGGTCGCAGGAAGGATGAATCCGATGCGTGCTGCACTTGCCGCGCTATCGGCGCTGGCGCTCAGCGCCCCCGCCGCGGCTGCGCTGGACAAGGGCGCGACCGCGCCCGATTTCACGACCCGCGGCGCGATCGCGGGCAAGGTCTTCACCGTTCATCTGGCGGACGCGCTCGAGAAGGGGCCGGTCGTCCTCTATTTCTTCCCGGCGGCGTTCACCTCGGGCTGCAATGCCGAGGCGCACGCCTTCGCCGAGCGGATCGGCGACTTCAAGGCCGCGGGCGCGACGGTGATCGGCATGTCGGCGGACGATGTGGCGACGCTCGCCAAATTCTCGACGCAGAAATGCGCCGGGAAATTCGCGGTCGCGAGCGCGGGGCCCAAGGTGATTGCCGCCTATGACGTCGATATCGGCAAGAAGGTCGCGATCAACGGCTCGGCGCCGCGCCAGATCACCAGCCGCACGAGCTACGTGATCGCGCCCGACGGGCACATCGTCTATGCGCACAGCGATCCTTCCCCCGCCGGACATATCACCGGCACGCTCGCGGCGGTGCGATCCTGGCAGGCAGCGCACCCGCGATAGCGATTTTGTCTGAGTTTCTGCCGCGTTACCAGATTCTTAGCAGTTGATCGCCATGATGTCGGGCGGGAGTGGGAATGGCTTCGCATTTGTCGGAGAAGGGTCCGGTTCGTCCGGATAACGCAACCGGTGCCGCCGGCATGCCCCAAGGCGGAGCGCCGGCCGAGGCCTCACGCCAATTGTTCGACCGGATCGGCGCGTTCCTCGACGATCATCGGCTCGCCGCCGATCCCGTCACCTACGGCTTCGTCTATCGCGTGCTGAGCGAGCCCGAGGGGCCGCTCGCCCGCGCGGTCTACGGGCTGGTCGACGGCGGCGTCCGCCTGACGCTGTCGGACATTGCTTCGCTGGGCGAGCGCGTCGGGCCCGCGCCGATCGACCGTGCGGCCGGCGAGCAATGGGTCGCGCGCACGCAGATGCAGATCGAGGGCGTCGAGGACATCGTCCGCACCGTTCAGGCCGAAGCGCGGGCGTTCGCGACCACGATCGCCGAGGGCGCCGACGCGATCAGCGATGCGCGCGACGCCAGCCCGATCGACGAGATCGTGGCGATTGCGCGCGCGATGGTCGACCGCACGCGAACGGTCGAGGAACGGCTGGACGTCGCGACCCGCGAGGCGCAGGCGCTGCGCCGCGAGCTCGACGAGGCGCGTGCCGACGCGCAGCGCGATCCATTGACCGATCTTCCCAACCGTCGGGCGCTCGAGGAGCAATATCGCGTCCCCGGCGATGCCGATGCGACGCTTTGCCTCGCCATGTGCGACATCGATCATTTCAAGCAGGTCAACGACCGCTTCGGCCACGCCGTCGGCGATCGCGTGCTGCGCGCGATCGGGAGCACGCTGGCGGAGATTTGCAGCGGCCATCTCGTCACGCGCTATGGCGGCGAGGAGTTCGCCGTGCTGTTCGACGGCGTGTCGCTCGCCGAGGCCGAAGCGATGCTCGATCGCGCGCGCGCCACCGTCGCCGCCAAGCGTTATCGCCTGCGCGAATCGGATGCGCCGCTCGGCGAGATCACCTTCTCGACCGGGCTCACCTGCGCCGCTGTCGGCGAGACGCTCGGCACCGTGCTCGGCCGCGCCGATCGCCTGCTCTACGCCGCCAAGGCGCAGGGCCGGAACTGCATCCGCGCCGCTGTCGCAGAACCCACCAAGAGATAGTGAGTTTCGCGTTTCTGATATGGCGCGATCTACCAATATCGTAAACCGCGAAATTTGTATTCGTTTTATTTCAATTAGTTATAATTCTGGCACGCCCCCTGCAATGTATCGGGCATCACCGATCGGATGGTCCGATCGGCCACATGCAGGGAGTAAGAACCATGGCTTTCCGTCTCGAATCCGCCCAGCGCGTCGCCTTCTCGATGATCGGCGCCGTCGTCTTCGCCGCGCTGATGGTCAGCGCCGCCGTTCCCGTCGTCCCGGTCGCCTGATCGGGACGGCGAGTCCGTCGTCCGCGATGGAGGTTTACATGCGTAGTTTCGTGATCGGCCTCGCCTCGTTCGCGACGACGATCCTTCTCATCGTCGGCCATGCCGGCGGAGTCACCGGCTAGAAATTCCCCGCCGCGCGCAGCCGCTGCGCCGCGCCGGCCGTTCCCCTCGGCGCCGGATCGCCGCGCGAATAGGTGCCGATCAACAGCCCCGCCGCGAGCACATGGCCGCGCATCGTCTTGACGAGCGCGCCGCGCCGCGGCGTCTCGCCCGGATCTGGCACCATGTCGTCGAGCGCGAAGAGCTGGAAGGCATAGCGATGCTCGCCATGCCCGGTCGGCGGATCGGGCGGCAACCAGCCCTCGCCGAAGAACGAATTGCGGCCCACGTCGCGTCCGTCGCCGCTCCCCGCCCCATCGGCTGCGATCGCGCCTTCGGGCAGCCGATGCTCGTCGGGCGGCAGATCCCAAACGATCGCATGGACGAGCGGCGCCGGAGCCGGCGCATCGGCGTCCTCTACGATGAGCGCAACCGAGGCGGTCGCTTCGGGTACCTCACCCCACACGAGCGGCGGCGAGGCGCCCTCGCCGTCGGCGGTGAAGCGCGGTGGCAACCGGCCCTCATTGGCAAAGGCGGGGCTCCGGAGATCGATCGTTGCGAGCTCGGCACCTTCGGCAAGCTGGACGATCACGAGCTTGTCCGCCCCCGCGCGCATTCCCTTCATTGCCGCGCCCAGCCATCGGGGAACGTGTTCGAGCATCCAACGAACCTCCGCGACGCACGGGCGGCCGTCGCAAGCGCCTGTGCGTCGCGGAACAGTAAGCGCTTCAGCCGGCTGCGTCCACGCCGGAGCGCGTCAGGCCGTCGCCATCTCGGCGCTCGTGTTGATCCCGGCCTCGGCCATCCTGGTGAGCTTCGCGTCGGTCGCCTTCTCTTCGCTGAGCGTCGCATCGAGCAGCCGGACCGCATCGTTGTGGCCGAGTTGCTTCGCCCAGGCGATCAGCGTGCCGTAACGCGTGATCTCGTAATGCTCGACTGCCTGCGCCGCCGCGGTGAGCGCCGCGTCGAGCACTTTCTTGTCCTCGATGTCGCCGGCGATTTCGTTGGCTTCCTTGATGATGCCGTCGATCGCGGGGCAGGTGACGCCCTTCGGCTCCTCACCCATCATCGAGAAGACCTGATCGAGACGATCGATCTGCCCTTCGGTTTCCTTGAGGTGCGTCTCGAATCCCTGTTTGAGCTGCGGATCGGTCGCCTTGTCGATCATCTTGGGCAGCGCCTTGGTGATCTGATTTTCGGCATAATAGATGTCCTGCAGCGTATGCAGATACAGCGCGTCGAGCGTGTTGATGTCCTTGCTGAACAGTCCCATTCCTGCCTCCTGTCGCGATAGGGTAGGCGCCGGCGCGAGGGCGACCGGCGCCTGATGGAGACAACGAAAGGGGGGCGTTTGGGTTACGTGCGAGATCGCTCGCGCTAACCTCGATCAGCACGATTCCCGACGGGCCGTGTCCGCGGGCCGATGGCCGAGCGCTGAGCCGGTATCCGGCGGATCACTCCGCTGCCACCAGTTCCGCGCTGTCGTCGAGCGGCTCCGGCAAGCGCTCCAGCATTTCCTTGGGCACGACCTGCCAGAAGCGGCCGACCGCGCGCTCCCATTCGTCGAGCAGGCTCGCGGCCCATTTGCTGTCGGTCGCCGCGACGTGCGCCTCGATGAGGTCGCGGAGCACGGTTTCCCAATGTGCCGAGGCGAGGCGCTGCCAGACGATGCTGTCCGGGTTGGCGCGCGTTTCGAAGCTGGTGTCGGCATCGTAGACGAAGGCCATGCCGCCGGTCATGCCGGCGCCGAAATTGGCGCCGACCGATCCCAGCACCACCGCGGTGCCGCCGGTCATGTATTCGCAGCCATTGGCGCCGCAGCCTTCGACGACGACGCTCGCCCCCGAATTGCGAACGGCGAAGCGCTCGCCCGCCTGGCCTGCGGCGTAGAGCGCGCCCGCGGTCGCGCCATAAAGCACGGTGTTGCCGATGATGGTGTTCTCGTTGCTCTTCAGCGGTGAGCTCACCATCGGCCGGACGACGATGATCCCGCCCGACAGCCCCTTGCCGACATAATCGTTCGCATCGCCGAACACTTCGAGCGTGACGCCCTTGCACAGGAATGCGCCCAGGGACTGCCCCGCCGAGCCGCGCAGCCGCACGGTGACGTGGCCGTCGGCGAGCTTGGACATGCCGAACCGTCCGGTGATCTCCGAAGAAAGCCGTGTGCCGACGGCGCGGTGCGTATTCCGAACGGAATAGGTGAGCTGCATCTTTTCACCGCGCGAGAAGACCGCCTGCGCGTCCTTGATGATCTGCGCGTCGAGGCTGTCGGGCACCTCGTTGCGGAAGGTGGCGAGCGAGAAGCGCCGCTCCGAATCGTCGGCATCGACCTTCGAGAGGATCGGGTTCAGGTCGAGATCGTCGAGATGCTCGGCGCCGCGGCTCACCTGGCGGAGCAATTCGGTGCGGCCGATCACCTCGTCGAGGCTGCGGACACCGAGACGGGCGAGGATTTCACGCACCTCCTCGGCGATGAAGGTCATCAGGTTGATGACCTTTTCCGGGCTGCCGGTGAACTTGGCCCGCAGCCGCTCGTCCTGTGTGCAGACGCCTACCGGGCAGGTGTTCGAATGGCACTGGCGCACCATGATGCAGCCCATCGCGACGAGGCTGAGCGTGCCGATGCCGAACTCCTCGGCACCGAGGATCGCGGCGATCACGATGTCGCGGCCGGTCTTCAGCCCGCCATCGGTGCGCAGCTTGACGCGGCCGCGCAGGCCGTTGAGCGTGAGCGTCTGGTTGACCTCGCTGAGGCCCATTTCCCAAGGGGTGCCGGCATATTTGATCGAGGTCTGCGGGCTCGCTCCGGTGCCGCCGGTGTGGCCGGCGACGAGGATCACGTCGGCATGGGCCTTGGCGACGCCCGCCGCGACGGTGCCGATCCCCGCCGAGCTGACCAGCTTGACGCAGACGCGCGCGCGCGGATTGATCTGCTTGAGGTCGTAGATGAGCTGCGCGAGGTCCTCGATCGAATAGATGTCGTGGTGCGGCGGCGGCGAGATGAGCGTGACGCCGGGCGTGGCGTGGCGCAGCTTCGCGATGAACTCGGTCACCTTGAAGCCGGGGAGCTGCCCACCCTCGCCGGGCTTGGCGCCCTGCGCGACCTTGATCTCGATCTCGTCGCAGGCGTTGAGATATTCGGCCGTCACGCCGAACCGCCCGCTCGCGATCTGCTTGACGCCCGAATTGGCGTTGTCGCCGTTTTCGTAAGGAGCGTAGCGATTCTTGTCCTCGCCGCCCTCGCCCGAGACCGCCTTCGCGCCGATCCGGTTCATCGCGATCGCGAGCGTCTCGTGCGCCTCGGGGCTCAACGCGCCGAGGCTCATTCCGGGCGTGACGAAGCGCTTGCGGATCTCGGTGATCGGCTCGACCTGCTCGACCGCGATCCCCTCGTCGGGGAAGTTGAACTGGAGCAGATCGCGCAGATAGACGGGCGGCAGGTCGGTGACGCCGCGCGCGAATTGCAGATAGGTCGAATAGCTGTCGGTCGCGACCGCGGTTTGCAGCAGGTGCATGAGCTGCGCCGAATAGGCATGCGTCTCGCCGCCCGCGCGCTGGCGGTAGAAGCCGCCGATCGGGAGCGTCACGACGCCGGTGTCGAACGCCTTTTCGTGCCGCAGCGTCGCATTGAGGTGAAGCGAGGCATAGCCCTCGCCCGAAATCTTGGCGGGCATGCCGGGGAAGAAATCGTTCACCAGCGCGCGGGAGAGGCCGACCGCCTCGAAATTATAGCCGCCGCGGTAGGACGAGATCACCGCAATGCCCATCTTGGAGATGATCTTGAGCAGCCCGTCCTCGACCGCCTTGCGGTGGTTGGCGAGGCATTGCGCGGGCGCAAGGTCGCCGAACAGCCCGCGCGCGTGCCGATCGAGGATCGCCGCCTCGGCGAGATAGGCGTTCACCGTCGTCGCGCCGACCCCGATCAGCACCGCATAATAATGCGTGTCGAGGCATTCGGCGGTGCGGATGTTGACACTGGCATAGGAGCGCAGCCCCTTGCGGACGAGATGCGTGTGGACCGCCGCCGCCGCAAGCACGCCCGCGATCGCGACGCGATCCGGCCCGACATGCTCGTCGGTCAGGAAAATTTCGCTCTTGCCCTGGCGGACCGCCTGCTCGGCTTCGTCGCGGATGCGCTGGATCGCGGCGCGCAGCGCCTCCGGGCCGCCACCGGTTTCGAAGGTGCAGTCGATCTCGGCGGCCGACGTGCCGAAATAGCCTTTGAGCCGGTCCCAGTCCGCGCAGGTGAGCACCGGCGAATCGAGGACGAGCACACGGCTCTGCTGCCCCGCGGGATCGAGGATGTTGGCGAGATTGCCGAAGCGCGTCTTCAAGGACATCACATGACGCTCGCGCAGGGAATCGATCGGCGGGTTCGTCACCTGCGAGAAATTCTGGCGGAAGAACTGGCTGATGAGCCGAGGCTTGTCCGAGATCACGGCGAGCGGCGTATCGTCACCCATCGATCCGATCGCTTCCTTGGCGCCTTCGACCATCGGCGACAGGATCAGCTCCATATCCTCCATCGTCTGCCCGGCCGCGACCTGGCGGCGAGCAAGCTCGGCGCGGTCGTAGCGGCAGACCGGCTCGGCCGGTTCGGGAAGATCGTCGATGGTCAGGAAGTCCGCGACCATTGCAGCGTAATCGGCCTCGCCCGCGATCCGGTCCTTGATCTCGCGGTCGTGGAAGACGCGGCCCTCGTCGAGATCGACTGCGATCATCTGGCCCGGCCCGAGCCGCCCCTTCTCGACCACGCTCGATTCGGGCACCACGACCATGCCCGTCTCCGAGCCGACGATCAGCAGCCCGTCGTCGGTGCGCGTGTAGCGCAGCGGCCGCAGCGCGTTGCGGTCCATCCCCGCGACCGCCCAGCGGCCGTCGGTCATCGCCAGTGCGGCGGGGCCGTCCCACGGCTCCATCACGCTGGCGAGATACCGGTAGAGCGCAAGATGGCCGGACGGCGTCGTCTGCTCGCTCCATGATTCGGGAACGAGCATCAGCTTGGCGGTGGGTGCGTCGCGGCCGGCGCGGCAGATCGTTTCGAACACCGCATCAAGCGCCGCGGTGTCGCTCGCGCCCGCGGGGATGACGGGCTTGATCTCTTCCGATTGGTCGCCGAACGCGAGGCTCGCCATCTTGATCTCGTGGCTCGCCATCCAGTTCCGGTTGCCGCGGATGGTGTTGATCTCGCCATTGTGCGCGAGACAACGGAAGGGCTGCGCCAGCCACCATTGCGGGAAGGTGTTGGTCGAATAACGCTGATGGAAGATCGCGACACGGCTGGTGAAGCGCTCGTCGGTGAGGTCCGGGTAGAAGACCGACAGACTCTCCGCGAGGAACAGCCCCTTGTAGACGATCGACCGGCACGACAGCGAACAGATGTAAAAGCCCTGCACCTGCGCGGCGATCGCCCGCTTCTCGATCCGGCGGCGGACGAGGTAGAGATTTTTCTCGAACTCGGCGGCCGATTGCTCCCCGGGCAGGGGGCCGGCGATCATGATCTGCTCGATCTCGGGGCGCGTCGCCTGCGCCTTCATGCCGATGACCGAGACATCGACCGGCACCTGCCGCCAGCCGTAGATCGTGTAACCCGCCTCGATGATCGCGGTCTCGACGATCGTGCGGCACGTCTCCTGCGCGCCCAGATCGGTGCGCGGCAGGAAGAGCATGCCGACGGCGAGCCGGTTGGGCATCGCCTTGTGCCCCGAAGCCGCGATGGCATCGTCGAAGAATCCGACCGGCAGATCGACGAGCAAACCGGCACCGTCGCCCGTCTTGCCGTCGGCATCGACCGCACCGCGATGCCACACCGCCTTCAGCGCATCGATCGCCGACGCGACGACGCGCCGCGAGGCACGCCCGTCGGTCGCCGCGACGAGCCCGACGCCGCACGCGTCGGACTCGAACTCGGGGCGGTACATGCCCTCATGGGCGAGACGGAGGCGGTCGGCGTCGTTCATTCAGTTCCCGTTCCCTGATCCGCGGCGACATAGGGGGTCACCGCCTCTTCCATGGCCTTGTCCATGGCGGCGTCCTGGCTATCGACCACGTTGCTGAGCCATTCGAGCGCGACGCCGGTGAGTTCCAGCGACACCAGCGGCCACTTGCGCCCGGCGCTGGTCGCCGAGAAATCGACGAACCGGCTCCATTCGCTCTTCGACAGCTTCGCGGCCACGTTCCGGTCGACGATGCCGAGCACGTCGGCCTGCGTCAGCTCGCTCTTCTGCGCCGCCAGCGCCTCCACCTTGTCCTGATCGTAGAGCGAATCATCGATCGCCTCGAGCTTCTGTCCCGCGGGCGACGTCTTGAAGCGGAGCAACTCCTGCTGTTCCCCGGGCGTGAGCCCGTCCGAAATGGTCGCCGCCAAATTCTCACGCAATTGGGGAAGCTGCGCGCGCAGCGCCGGCCCCAGCACGTCATCCAGCGCCTTGGTGAGCGAGGCGATCATGCCCGGATGCGCCGCCTCGAGCTCCGCAAATTCGGGGTCGCTCTTCATCTCGCCCACGAAGAGCCCGACAAACGCCGTCTGGAGCTGCGCGATATGCCCTTCGCGCGTGAACAGCGCGACGAGCTGGTCGGTCGTGGGATTGGGCGCCACCGCGGCGACCGGCCGGGCGCCCGCGACGGACATGGGCGTGACCAGGAACGCTGCCGCCACGATCATCGAACCTGAAATACGCATATCTTCCCCCCTGAAAACGGCAGCGTTTGAGGGCAGCCGCCGTCGCCCCCGACAACGCAACACATGCGCGCGCCGGCATTCCCCCATGGCCGGCCCGCTCGGTAGGCCGGCTGAACGGGCACCATGCCCGATCACGCCGCCACCTTTTCCGATTGCGCTTTTGCTTTCAACCAATTGTGCATTGTCTGGCTGACGTCGCGGCCGTCGCGGACGGCCCAGACGACCAGGCTCGCGCCGCGGACAATGTCGCCGGCGGCGAAGACCCCGTCGAGGTTGGTCATCATCTCGCGGTCGACCAGCAAGGTGCCCCAGCGGGTGACGCCGAGTTCGGGCGCGTCGAAGAGCGCCGGCAGGTCTTCCGCATCGAAGCCGAGCGCCTTGATGACGAGATCGGCGGACTCGACGAACTCGTTGCCGGGATCGGGCTCCGGCGCGCGGCGGCCCGATGCGTCGGGCTGGCCGAGCCGCATCCGTTGCGCGCGCACGCCGGTGATGCGCTCCGCGGCCTCGAACGCCTGTGGTTGGGAGAGCCAGACGAACTCGACGCCCTCCTCCTCGGCGTTCGCCACCTCGCGCTGCGAGCCGGGCATGTTGGCGCGATCCCGCCGGTAGAGGCATTTGACCGAGGCAGCGCCCTGGCGAACCGCGGTGCGCACGCAATCCATCGCGGTGTCGCCGCCGCCGATCACCACCACCTTCTTGCCTGCGGCGTTTAGCTGCCCGTCATCGAACGCGGGCACGACGTCGCCGAACCCCTTGCGATTCGACGCGGTGAGGTAATCGAGCGCCTCGACCACGCCGTCGCTGCCCACGCCCGGCGCCTTGATCGCACGCGGCTTATAGACGCCGGTGGCGATCAGGATCGCATCGTGGCGCCGGCGCAGCTCGTCCAACGTCGCGTCGCGGCCGACCTCGAAATCTTCGTGAAGGACGACACCACCCGCTTTCAACCGATCGACGCGGCGCGTGACGACATGCTTTTCGAGCTTGAAACCGGGAATGCCGTAGGTGAGGAGGCCGCCCGCGCGATCGTGGCGGTCGTAGACGTGCACCTCGTAGCCGAGGCTGCGCAGATAGTCGGCCGCCGACAGCCCCGCGGGACCCGCGCCGACGATCCCGACCGATTGCCCCCGCGCGGGGCCGGCATGAACGGGCTCGACCCATCCTTCCTCCCACGCGGTATCGGTGATGAACTTTTCGACCGATCCGATCGTGATCGCGCCGTGCCCGGAAAATTCGGTGACGCAATTGCCTTCGCACAGCCGATCCTGCGGGCAGATGCGGCCGCAGATTTCGGGCATGGCCGAGGTGGCATTCGACAGCTCGTACGCCTCGCGCAACCGCCCTTCGGCGGTGAGGCGCAGCCAATCGGGGATGTGATTGTGAAGCGGGCAGTGGACCGTGCAGTACGGCACCCCGCATTGCGAGCAGCGTCCGGCCTGCTCCTCAGCCTTTTTGGGCGCGTAGCGGTCCGCGATCTCACGAAAATCGCGCGCGCGCTCCTCGGCCGAGCGCTTGGCCGGATAGGCCTGCCCTCGATCCACGAACTTGAGCATCGCGTTCTGCGCCATTTCATCCGCACCTTGTTGCCGATGCGCGCGCCTTATCGCGCATGCCGCCGCGAGTCACGCGAAAAGCGCATTATAGGACAGAGTTGCTGTTCTATTTTAGCGAGGACAAGGAGCGCAGATTATATCCTTACGCTCTCCCGCACGAAAATATGACCGATCCGGATCATTTTGCCAGCAGCCACACCAATGCAACGCTCCCCGCCACGATTCGGTACCAGGCGAACGGCGCAAAACCGTGCCGCGCGACCACGCCGACAAACCAGCGGATCACCAGCAAGGCGACGATGAACGACACCACGAAGCCGATCGCGATCGCGATCCAATCGCTGCTCGTCAGCGCCTCGTGGCTCTTGAGAAGGTCGTAGCCCGAGGCGGCGAGCATCGTCGGCACGGCGAGGAAGAAGCTGAACTCGGCTGCGGTCTTGCGCTCGACGCCGAGAGCGAGCGCCCCCATGATCGTCGCGCCCGATCGGCTGACCCCCGGGATCATCGACAGGCACTGGACGATGCCGATGCCAAGCGCGGTCCTGGCCGGCATGCCCTCAACGCTGTCGACCGGCGTCTTCGCCACCAGCCGCTCGATGACGAGGATGGCGATCCCGCCAAGGATCAGCGAGATTGCGACAATGATCGGCTGTTCGAGCATCGCCTTGACGATCTTGTAGACGAAGAGCCCGATGATCGCGGAAGGCAGGAAGCCCAGCAGGATGTTGCGCGTGAACGCGACCGGCCCCTGCTTCCAGCCGAGCAGCCCGTCGGCGACGTGCCAGAAGCGGCGCCAGTAGAGCACGATCACCGCGAGGATCGCGCCCAATTGAATGACGATGTCGAACGTCGTCGAGACATTGCCGTGGAAGCCGAGCAACTCGCCCGCCAGGATCAGATGCCCCGTCGAGGAGACAGGCAGGAATTCGGTGAGCCCCTCGACGATGCCGAGGAGGATGACGATGAGGAGGTCGCTCAAGATAAGGGCCTCTTGGCTGGTGCGCCGCTGGGGTGCGGGCGCGAAGAAAGATCAGGCGACCGCCTTGATTCCGAAACGGCCTTGCCGGCGATATTGGACGAGCCAGCCGGGCGCGGCGGTCGCAAGCGGGGTAGGCTCGATGCCGAACGCACCGAGGCCGTCTTCGCCGGCGCTCGCGACATTGTCACGCTGCAGCATCAGCCATTGATCCCATGAAATCGGTGTCCCGGGGAGCCGTGCCACCATACGACCGATCGAATCGGGCAATTCAACGAAGGTCGGATCGCGGCCGATCGCGGCGGCGATCCAGCGAAGTAGTGCGCGCATCGAATAGATGTCGGGCCCGCCCAGTTCGATCGTCCGGCCGCCGAGGCGATCGGGCGCATCGAGCGCCGCGACCGCGGCTTTCGCGGCATCGGCGACATAGACCGGCTGAAACTTCACCTCCGGCCGCAGGATCGGCACGACTTTGATCAACGGCATTGCCGACGCGGCCGAGATCATCTCGGCGAAACGGTTCACGAACCGGTCCTCGCGCCCGAACATGATCGACGGGCGCAGGATCGTCGCGGCGGGGAAAGCCTCGCGCACCGCATGCTCGCCCTGCCCCTTCGAGCGGCCGTAGCCGGACGGCGACTCGGAATCCGCGCCGAGCGCGGAGAAATGCACCAGTGCGCCGACGCCCGCCGCCGCGCTTGCCTCGGCAACGTTCCTGGCGCCATCGACGTGGATCGCCTGAAAATCGCCCGAAAGCACGCCGACGAGGTTGACCACCGCATCGGCGCCCGTCACGGCGCGCGCAATCGTATCTGGCTTGCGCACGTCGGCGGCGACGAACTGCGTCTGGCCGAGCCCGCCGAGCGGCTTCAGGAACCAGGCCTGGCGCGGATCGCGCTGGGCGATGCGCACCCGCGCGCCCGCCTTCAAGAGCGCCTGCGCGACGTAACGGCCGGCAAAGCCCCCGCCGCCGATTAGCGTAACCAGCCTGTCCTTGAGCATACTCGCCTCGTTCGTTCGTACCCGCCCCCTTGCCCCAGCGAACGGCCAGTTGACAAGCGCCGCGCCGCTCCCCTAGAGCGCGCCGCCTACCCCGTGCCCAGATGGCGGAATTGGTAGACGCACCAGCTTCAGGTGCTGGCGGGGGTTACCCCGTGGAGGTTCGAGTCCTCTTCTGGGCACCATTTACCCCTTCCAAGACATCCCAAAAAGTCGACAAAATGGCGGAATTCTGCCATTTTCCGGCTGGTCATGTCCGACGGCATCTCACGAGATTTCACACGGTGCCCCCAAAAATGGGGCCACCGATTGGGGCCACCGGGACCTCCATCTAAACGGTGGCCCCACGCCCCCATTGCTAGGGTAAATCGCCTCGCCGTCGTCATGGCCGATGGAGGAGGTTAGCGATGGCACTCAAGGATCTTGAGATTCGCGCGCTGAAGCCAGCGGACCGGATCTACAAGAAGACTGACGAGCGCGGTTTGTACATTGAGGTCAGACCTGGCGGGGCGAAGCTCTGGCGGCTCAAGTATCGCTTTGCCGGCAAGGACAAGCGCATAGCCCTGGGCCCTTATCCCGAGGTCAGCTTGGCCGAGGCTCGCCGCAAACGTGACGAGGCGCGCCAGAAACTGCGGGACGGCATCGATCCCTTGGCCGAGCGTCAACGCGAGAAGCTGCTGGCGCAGTTCGCGGCGGCGAACACCTTCGGGGACATTGCCAAGGAGTACATCGACAAGATGGTCGCCGAAGGACGGGCCGTCGCCACGACGTCCAAGGCCAACTGGCTGCTTGAGCAGCTTTCCCCTGTGGCCAAGCGCCCTATTGGTGACCTCAAGCCGGTCGACATGCTCGCTGCCCTCAAGCGGATCGAGGCAAGGGGAAAGCACGAGACTGCCCGGCGCTGCCGCTCGTTCGCGAGCCGCGTGTTCCGTTACGCCGCGGCCACCGGTCGCGCAGAGAACGATCCGACCTCGGTGCTTCGTGGCGCTTTGGTGACGCCCAAGGTGACGCATCACGGCGCCATTCTCGATCCAAAGGCCCTCGGTGACCTCCTGCGTTCAATCGAGGCGTACTCAGGGAATGCCATCACCCGCCTCGCGATGCTGATGTTGCCGCATGTCATGGCCCGGCCCGGCGAGCTTCGAAAAGCGCAATGGTCCGAGTTCGACCTCGATAACGCGGTATGGAAGATCCCGCCCGAACGGATGAAGATGCGTCGGCCTCATGCGGTCCCACTATCGCGACAGGTGCTGGCTTACCTCGCTGAGCTGGCTGCCCTGACCGGCCCCCACGGCTATGTGCTTCCGGCATTCCATACTTCGCGTCGGCCGATGAGCGAGAACACGATCAACCAGGCATTCCGGCGAATGGGCTACGCGGCGGGCGAGATTACGGCCCATGGGCTGCGTACCACGGCCTCCACCCTGCTCAACGAGAGCGGTAAATGGAGTCCGGACGCGATTGAGAGATCGCTCGCCCATGCCGACACGAACGCGATCCGTGGCATCTATAATCGTGGTTTCTATTGGGAGGAGCGGATCGCTATGCACCAATGGTGGAGCGACCACCTGGATGAGCTTCGTGTGATCGTGAAAGCCGCTTCCCGAGGATAGCGTTCAATGGGGGGGTACTTGCTAAAGTGACCTTTAAGGTGTATACACCGTGGCGGTAAAGCGGAAGCCCCATCACGAGCTGGCTGCCATCCAAGAGAGATTTGCTGATGCCGACTCTCTTGAGGCCACGACAACGGCGATCCGCGATGCTCAGGCGATAGGCTATTCGTTGGAGGATATTGTCGATGTTGTGCAGGCGCTGGAGCCGGGAGATTTTGTAAAGTCGGAGACGGCGCATAACCCCCCGAATTCGAAGGTTTGGCACGATACCTACACAATCCCTTTTGATGGCCTGCACCTGTATCTGAAGTTTGCCGGCGAAACGCTGATCGGCGTTGTACTGACGTCGTTCAAGGAGATTTTAAGTGAGTGAGAAGCGTGTTCATCCGGAGACGGGCCAGGTCCTGCACCGCGATGTGCGGCCGCAGACCGTTTGCGTCGGCTCGCTTTCACGCGAGATCGATGTTCCAGGCTGGTATCCGGAGGATGACGGCGACGCGATCCACAGCGGCGCGGATCTCAAGGTCCTCAACGAAGCCTTTAAGACTCTGCGCGAGGAGTATGCGGCGCATGTGAAGTCGGTTCGAAAGAAGCTCGGGCTGACGCAGGAGGAAGCTGGCGTGATCATCGGTGGCGGCAAGCGAGCTTTTCAGAAGTATGAAAGCGGACGCACGCCGCCGAGTGATGCGGCCGTGGGCCTGATCGAGTTGCTCGCGCGGCACCCGGAAGAGGTCGCCACGCTGCGCTCATTTCGCATGCTGTCCGGAAAGGCACATGCGGCTACGGGGAAACGCTCGGCAATTAGCGGACGGATTGGCCGGACGAAGGCGAAGCGAAGCAACCGAAGGGCGCACGCCTGAGCGCGAATGGGACAGCTGCGGTAGCCGGGCGACGCGCCGCCGGCTCGAAGGCCAAGTCCCGGGTCAGGTCGGGTTTGGCCCAGAGTGGAAATGGCGCATGGTCGCCTCCCGACTTCGGAAATCAACGGCGCACCCGCATCGGCGCCAGCGTGGTCGAGCAGTTCGTGGCGGGCCACGATGCTAGTGATGTGCTTCGCGAGCTCGTTCAAAACGAGTTTGATGGGGGCGGCGATAGCTTGATCGTCAATTTCGGCGAGGAAGCGCTCGATATCGCCGGCAACGGCCGCGGCATATCCAGCGACGGTTGGCAGAGGCTTTCAGTCATCGTTGGCACCGGACGAGTGGTCGGTGAAGCTGACGCTGAGCGAGTCGAGGCGAAGCGCAATGGCATCGGCTCCAAGAATTTCGGACTGAGGTCACTCTTCCTGTTCGGGAACGAGATCTACGTTCGCTCGGGCGGCCAGGTTGCCGTGCTCGACCTGCGCACGCTCGAGACGGGCAAAGTGCGGGACCCGTCGTCCACGGGCGACAAAGGCGTACGGCTGCGCGTGCCGTTCCGCACCGAGACATTCGAGATGCTCGAACCCTTCACGGCCGAGCGCGAGCAACGAGCATTCGACGTGATGGCGGAGGAGATGCTCGCCACCCTCGTAAAGCTGGCGTTGGCTGGCCGCCGGAAAGGCCTGCGCAAGTTGACGCTAACGTCGGAGCGGACCGGCAACATGCTCGACTGGCGTCAGGATGCGAAGCGCGTGCCATGTAAAGCGCCTGGCGTGTCCGCTACGATGCGAAAGGGGGCCTTGTCGCAAGCCGCCTCGGGACGAGGTTCGAATCGCAAGCGGTTCGAGGAGCTTGAGTTTGCACGAGCGATCGACGTGCCTGCTAAGTTTCGCGCTCGCAGCTTTCCGGCTTACTTTAATGCTGGACCGTCGAGGCTGCGGATCGCCGTCTCGCTTCCCGTGGCGCGCAAACGCATCGATCACGATCGCCAAGGTTTCTACTACTATCCCCTCCAGGCTCCACATGCGCACACGGGCTTCACGGTAAGCGTTAGCGCGCCATTCGAGCTCAACAACGACCGAAGCGACACGCTGGAAAATGAGTGGAACACGTGGCTCGAGGACGAAGCCGCCGAGCTGACCGTCGATCTGCTCAAGACCGATTGGTTCGCACGGTTTGGAGCCGACGCCTACCGGGCCGTCGCGCCATCGGCCTCCTCACAGTCAAGCCGCTTTGCCGACGAAGTTTTGCGCTTGCTAAGCGAAGAGAACTGTTGGCCCACGCGTGCGGCTGGGCAATCGCGGTTCGCGGAGGCTGAGAGCGTCACGACGCCGGCGGAGCCGGCACTCGACGGATTCTTGGACGAATCCCAGTTGCTTCATCATTCGTTCGAAGCAAACCCGGAAGCGCGGGCGTTGGCACTCCGCTGCGGCGCCAAGCGCTTCACCATCTCTTCTCTCGTCCGGCTAAGGTGCAGCACCAATGGCGCTAACCTGCAGACGAAGACGACCGACGACGAGGCAGACTACAGCTTCGAGGATAATGCCGCCGCGCTCCGAAGCGTAGAACGGCAGGTGAAAATGGCTGGTGCACTCACGGCTGTCGCGAAGCGCTTGAGCAATTACAACAGGCACGACCTGGGATACTCGCCTTCCACGCTGACAGCGAACCTAACCCTGCGGCCTGCCCGAGAGCTGGTCCAGGTCGATGCCGACATCTGGGACGTGTGCCCTGAACCTCTCGACAACCGACTCCACCCAGCCTTGGCTGAGTGCAGGCCCATCGCGAGTCACGCGCGCGAGTTCGACGAACAGCAATGGATAGTCGATGCTTGCGAACGCGCGCGCGAGGGCGCCATCGCTAGCGCCGAGCGCACGGCGCTCTACGCAAAGCTCTTGTCCGACGGCACGAAACTGGGACGCCGAGCGCTAGCTGCGGTGCGCGAAAGCCCCATCGCCAAGGATCAACGCGGAGAGTGGTGCGCACCCGAAGACATGGCCGCGCTGCGAGGTGCGACGGCCAAGCTTCTCGCGCCGATCGTCAACATCCCATCCAAGCAGATCATGCGGCGCCCCGACCTGCTCAAGCAATTGCGCATCAGGGACAAGATCAATCGCGATGACTTGGTTCGTCTCGCGGAAAGTATGGACGAACGCCCCCAAGACGCCGAGGCGTGCGCCAAGCTCCTCTCTGAGAATTTGAAGCTCGTCACAGCATCCTTTGCCGATGAGGTCGAAAGCGTCAGGTTTCTAAGGAGTCGCACCGGAGAACTCGCTGCCCCCCAAGAGTTGCACCTGGACACACCCGCCAATCGGCTGTGCCTCGACGAGCAGCAAATTGTCGGGGGCTCGCATGACCTGCTGTATCGGAAGCTTGGCATCCGCGAGCATCCCGAGGTCGAGACGATCATCGATCTCATCGAGGCGGCGAAGGCGCGCGGGGAACCGCCGGTTCGTCCTGAGTTGCTGTATCCGGCCCTGGTCGCGGCGCTAGCACGCGAACGCCGCTCGAAAGACGAATTCTCAAGCGATGACATTCTGTGGGTCAACGACGACTATTGGGCACCTGAGGACGTGCTCGTCGGCACGCTCGTCCCGTACTTGTTCGACGATGCCATTCCGATCCTCAGACGCACTGATGCGGTGGCCCAGGCCTATCAATCGCTAGGCGCCCAATCGTATGCGCAAGATCGTCACTGGACTGCATTCTTCGAGCACGTTTCCGAGAGCTGGGATGATGGCGAGCCCCTTTCCAGAACGCGGAAGAACGCCCTGCTCGACGCTTATCGGCTACGGGGAGGCAATGGCCTACCCGAAGCGGTCGGTGAACACGTGGATTGTCTGCTCGACCGCAACGACAGGCTGCACGCTCTGCGCGACCTGCGAACCGAGCTGCTCGTTGAGGGTGATCATCCGGCGCTGGCGGCGGCGCTCGAAGCGGCTCAGAGCTCAGTTGTCACGGTTGAACTGACCGACAGGACCCGGCCCTTCTACACAGCCTTGGGCATAAAGCCGCTTACGGTGACTGCGGGGACGGGCAAGGCCGTGTTCGGCACCAGCGCGGCGCAACCGTTCTGGTTCAAGCCGCATCATGGGGAACGGCTATTGGCGCTCCTCAAGCGCCCGCTTCTCGCGAGGGCGGTGCATGCCATCGCCGCTTCGCAGCGGCATGCGTTAAAAGGCTATTCGCCGATCGAACTCCAGGAGCTTGAGCATCGCCTGAAGAGTATCGGCGGCGTCACATTTTTCGACGAGATCAGCCGCGAGTATCGCCTCGGAGGCAAGACCGTCCGTGTGCCGGTCGAGATTGCGGTCGACAGGGGCGTCATCGGGATGGTGGCCCCCAAGACGAAGCTCGACTTCCAACAGCTGACCGCAGAGGCTCTCGCCGAACTCGCAGGGGCTGAAAACCTGGCCCAGATGCGCTCACTTTCGACATCCTTTCTCTACCTTGTCTTGTGCCGCAACAACGAGGACATCCGCGTCTATCTAGAGCGAATGGGGATCAACCATGAAGCTTGGGAGGGTGAAGAGGACGACGAGGTTCCACTGAGCGGCCATGATGGTGATGACGACACCGGCGAGGAAATCGTCCGGCAAGTGTTCGAGGATCTCGCCAAAGAGACTCCGTCGCCCGATTCCTATCCGGGCACGTCCAGACAGCCGGACGAGTCGAGCCACGAGGATGAAGAGGAAGGCGCTGAGACGCCCGAACCCCCACCGCCGCCGCCATTCGTTCTGCCCGACCTGGACGAAGTCGAGCTTATCGTAGTCCCTACGGAGGGCCAGGAGATCGAACCACGAAGGAGCCAAGGGAGCGGCGGTTGGGGCGGCTCAGGGCTGAGCACTTGGACGCCCCGGAGCCCGGAGGAGGCGGCCCGCGACGCAAAAGTCGGGCGTCGGGGTGAAGAACTGATCTATCGAATGGAAATCGAGCGTGTCCGAGGATTTGGTCACGCTGATCCGGAAAAACACGTCGTCTGGACTTCGTCAGGCGATCCGGGCGCCGACCACGACATCAAGTCGATCGACGAGCACGGCAATCCTCGATGGATCGAGGTCAAGGCGACGACGGGCGTGGACGGCCGCTTCGATTGGTCGAAAAAGGAGTTCCAGAAGGCGCTGCGCGAACGAGACAGCTATGAATTGTGGCGTGTCTACAAGGCGGGTACCGCGGCACCTGTCACGAAGTGCTTCAGGAATCCCGCAGAATTGGTGGGGGAATCAAAGCTCGTACTGGAACTTGGAAGCTTGCGAGCGAGCATCGAGGGAATGGAGTGAGCAACCTGGATGTCAATCAGATCTGTGCTCGGTGACGCATTGACGAACGCGGCTCGAGTGAGATGCTACTGGCCGGTATCTGCCGAATAGAACATCGGATTGCGCATCCACGCCTCCACCGCTGACTCGCGCCAGCCGGCGCAACGAGTGCTGATCTGGATGTTCTTCGGGAACGTGCCTGCCTGCATCTTTCGGTACAACGTCGAGCGGCTGAGCCCGGTGCGGTCGAGGACGGCATTAAGGCGAAGGATGCGGTCGGGAGTGTCGGACATGGCATGATCCTGTCTGCGTTGCTCTGGTTCCCCGCGAGCAGGATCGGGATTGTCGGGATACGCGCAAGGGGGCTGAGGGGCTCATGGCGGCCAGTGGCGGCCAATGTCGGCAGAGAGGTACCTTGGTGCGTTAAGGATCTGCTGAACTCGAAGTCCCAGGGCGTCTCACGCCTTTGGCGTGACCGCGCTCTACGCCGCTGAGGCGGCGCCGAGTCGCACTGCGGCGTCTCGGCCCATCCGGGTTGCGATCGCATGACGCGAGGGGCCGGAGCCTTGCTCCGGCCAGTGCGGACAGCGCGCGTTTGCGCGCTGGCGCTGATTGTTGGGCCTCCGGCCTGGCGGGGGGAGCGGGCGCTTCCCTCTAGGCCCGCCGCGGCGTGCCGCAACCTGAGCTGCGCTCAGGTCCTCCACTTCGTTCCGGTCCTGGTGGATGCGGCCCGCCTCCCTTCGGCGGGCCTGCCGGTCCGCTCCTTGCCGCTCCCCCCGCCATTCCGGCGGCCATGTGTGCGGTAGAAGGAGAAGGACCCATGGAACTCAAGCATATCGACATCGCCAAGCTTGCCGTCTCGCCTGCCAACATGCGCGCGAAGGGCAAGGCTCCCGACATCGCCAATATCCTGCCGTCGGTTCGTGCGCGCGGGGTGCTCGTCCCCCTGATCGTGCGAGCACAATCCTGTCCCGAGCGGGTCGAGAAAGGCAGCCCGGATACTTACGAGATCGTCGCGGGCAAGCGGCGCTACCATGCGGCGCTGGCCGTGGCCGAAGAAGGCGGCGGGATCGAGGAACTGCCCTGCGCGGTGATCGAACCGGGCGACGATGCCGCAGCGCTCGAAGCCTCGCTGATCGAGAACATCGCCCGGCTCGATCCCGACGAGGTCACCCGGTGGGAGACCTTCAACCGGCTGGTCAGGGAAGGCCGCAGCCCGGAGGATCTCGCGCTGACCTTTGGCCTCACCGAGCTACAGGTGAAGCGCACCCTCGCGCTCGGCAACCTGCTGCCGCGTATCCGGGGACTGTATCGTGCCGAGCAGATCGATGCCGTCACCGTGCGGCACCTGACCCTTGCCTCCAAGGCGAGGCAGCGCGAGTGGCTGGCGCTGTTCGACAGCGAGGACGCTTATGCTCCGGTCGGCCAGCAGTTGAAGGCATGGCTGTTCGGCGGAGCCTCGATATCGACCGGTGTGGCGCTGTTCGACCTTGCCACCTTCGAGGGCGCAATCGTCGCCGACCTGTTCGGCGAGGACAGCTGCTTCGCCGACGCGGCACAGTTCTGGGCCGCGCAGAACGCGGCCATCGAGGAACGGGCCGCTGCCTACCGCGATGCCGGGTGGAGCGAGGTCGTGGTGCTCGAACCCGGACAGCACTTCTACACTTGGGAGCACGAGCGGCGGGCCAAGAGCAAGGGCGGCAAGGTCTATATCGCCATCGGCCATCGCGGCGAGGTCGCGTTCCACGAGGGCTATGTGACCTGCAAGGAGGCGCGCAGGCTTGAGCGCGGCGACGTGATCGAGAAGCCCGTGCGGCCCGAGGTCACGACAGCGACGAACGACTACATCGACCTGCATCGCCATGCGGCGGTGCGGGCGAAGCTGGCGAGCGAGCCGGGGGTCGCGCTGCGGGTTGCGGTCGCGCACATGATCGCAGGCTCGCCGCTCTGGGCCGTGCGGGTCGAGCCGCAGCGCTCCGCTAACGAGGCGGTGACCGAGAGCGTCGAGACGAGCGCATCGGAAGCCGCGTTCGATGCCAAGAGACGCGAGGTTCTGGCGCTGCTCGGGTTCGATGCCGAGACACCCACGGCAACCGGCGGCGAAGGCGAAGGACTGGCGGCGCTGTTCGCCAAGCTGGTCAAGCTCGACGATGCGAGCGTCTTGGCCATCATCGCCGTGATCATGGGCGAGACGCTCGATGCGCGCAGCGATCTCGTCGATCTCTTGGGTCAGCATCTGGCGGTGGACATGGGCAAGGTCTGGCAGGCGGACGATGCGCTGCTCGATCTCGTTCGCGATCGCGAGGTGCTGCTGGCCTTGGTCGCGGACGTGGCGGGCAAGACCGTCGCCGACAGCAACGCCAAGGAGAAGGGCAAGACCCTCAAGACCATCGTGCGCGACTGCCTTGCCGGTGCCAACGGCAGACCAAAGGCCGAAGCATGGGTGCCGCGCTGGCTGCACTTTCCGGCGAGCGGTTACACCCCGCGCGGCGGTGTCGGGTCTGCCGCCCGCAGCGCGGCGGTGGCGGGCGTGATTGCTCCCAAGGAGAAAGCTTCCGAGCAAGAGGCAGCGGAACCGGACGCCAGTGAACTTCCCGTCGAGTCGGTCCGCGAGGCTGCGTGACCTGTCCAGACCGGTGGCCTTCGGGCCGCCGGTCACGGCCCCACGCGGGAGATTTCCGATGACCGACGAACCCGACCCCGGATTGCGCGAGCGCGCCCGGCGCGCGCTGGAGTGCTCGCTCGCGCCTGTCGCCCCACCATGGGACGGGCCGAGCGATCCTGAGCTTCTCGCACGGATCGAAGCGGCGCTGCTGACGCTGCCACGCAGGCGGCGGGCGATATTCCTCGCCGTGCGGCTCGACGGCACGAGCTATGCCGAGCTTGCCGAGCGAACCGGCCTTTCCATCAGGCAGGTCGAGCGCGAGGTCGCCCGCGCCATCGCCCACATCGACCGACGCCTTGAGCGGCGCGAGAGGCCACCTCTGCGCCCTTGGTGGCGATGCTGGTTCGGTTAGCAATCGCCGCCAGAATTCGCGCCTCGTCGGCCACGGCCGGCGAGGCTGTGCGAACCGGCATTGCGCCGCTAGGGTAACAGGCGATGAGGACCGATCCCGATCATCTGCCCGAGCGGCAACAGCGCGAGCTCGAGCGCATCCGGGACATCCTGCTCGAAGAGTTCGACAAGGCGATTGCGCGCGCCACGCAGCCGCACAAGCGGAGTGGCAAGGTCTACCGGATCGTCCTGTTTGGGTCCTATGCGCGCGACGACTGGGTGGACGAGCCCGAGAACGGCTACCAGTCGGACTTCGACCTGTTGATCGTGGTCAGCCACGAAGACCTGACCGATATCGCCGACTACTGGTATCTCGCCGAGGACCGGATCGCGCGCGATCCGTCCATCGAACGACCGGTCAACATCATTGTCCACTCACTCGACGAGGTGAACCGCAGCCTCGCACGCGGCGAATACTTCTGGGTCGATATCGCGCGGGACGGCATCGCGCTCTACGAGCTGCCTGGCCACCCGCTCGCGACGCCCAAGCCGCTCACTCCGGCCGATGCCCACCGGATGGCGCGCGAGTATTTTGAGCAATGGTCACATTCGGTTGATGTGTGGATCGAGCGCGCCAAGATCGCGACGAAGAAGGCTGATGATCTTGAATGGCGGAAGTCGGCCGCATTCGATCTGCACCAATCTGCCGAACGTGCGTACATCTGCTTTCTGCTCGTTCGGACGCTCTATTTTCCTCGCTCGCACAACATCAAGTTCCTGCGCTCGCTTGCCGAGGACAAGGAGCCTCGGCTCATTGATGCCTGGCCGCGCGAGACGAAGAAGGACCGCGCGCGGTTCGAACGGTTGAAGCGGGCCTACGTCGAAGCGCGTTACTCGGCGAGCTACTCGATCACCACCGAGGATCTCGATGCATTGGCCGCGTCGGTCTCGCGCCTGCGCGATATCGTCGAAGGGGTCTGCCGCGAACGTCTGGCGGAGCTTGAGGCGGAAGCGGCTGCATAACTGCCGGCTTGCGCCGGCCGGTCCCTTGGAAGGCCATCCTCTCAGTGACATTCGTGCGCTCGGCAGATTGCTCCTGCACTGCCACGTGGAACCCAGTTCCCGTCTCTTGAGGCCATGACCTACGGCCGGTCGAAGTCCCCGAAACCATCGCCAATGAGATTCTTCCCCGCCGCATGAACGCGGCTCCTCGCGCAGCAACAATCTCACCGCTTCCGGTCCTCCGCTGACACTTCGGCCATGCGGTTCGGGCCCTTCTTGTCCCGGCCGTTCCGGTCGGCCCATCGACAAGGGAACGGTCCCGGTCGACAGACAAGGAGAACACATCATGCCTGCCATCGGATATGTCGCCGCCAGCGAGAACGGCACCCTCAAGGGCCAGCTCAAGACGCTCAGCATCCGCGCCGAGATCACGATTACGCCCAATGTTCGCAAGGCCAACGACGTCCAGCCCGACTACCGGGTCTACTCCGGTGACGTCGAGATCGGCGCCGGATGGAACCGGCGCTCGGACGCCTCGGGCAACGAATACGTCTCGCTCAGCCTGGCCGCCCCCGAGTTCGGGCCGCGCCGGCTCTATGCCAACCTCGCCCGCGCCGCCGGCGACGAGCGCGACGACCGGTTCGTCATCCTCTGGAATCCGGCGGATTGAACCGAAGGGCGCCCGCGGCGCTTCGGCGCTGCGGGCATATGATCGCGGCGACCATCTCTTGAATAGGGCCTCACGCCTCAGCAATCCGGCAGGTCATCAAGGTTGTTGCGCGTGGTGTTGTCCCGGTCGGTGCGCAGGTACTTGCCGCTCGGACCGTTCACGACGCGGATCTTCGTTTCGGGGCTGTTGGCCCAGTTCACCCAGTATTCGTGGGTGCCGGTCTCGATGTCGTTGATCGCGTCGGCCTTCGAGCGGGGCGACCAGAACTGTCCGCTGTTGCACAGCCTAGTGATGTCGCCCTGGCTGTTCTTGCCGGTGCGGGTAACATAGCGCTTCGCCATATCGTTTTCCCTTCGTGGAAATGGCAGGCGGGGCGCCTTGCCCCGCCTGCTCGTGGTTACTTCTTGTTCGGACGCTGCGTCAGTGCCGACGCAGCAGCGGACTTGGCAGCCTTGCTCGACCTTGGATCGCGCAGCACCTTGCTGGCTGCGGACGCAGCCTTGGCGCTGGTCACCTCGGAGTTTTTCCTGCCCGCCATCTCGCTCACCTCCTTCCCAGTTGACCCGCCGACCGATTCGTCGTAGAAAAACCTACGAAAACGTAGGGTTTGCGGGTAAAAAAGAGCGCCACCCAGGTGGCGCGGCGATCCCTACGATCCCGTAGATATAGTCATGTCGATGTCGTAGGTCAAGGATGCCATCGGAAGAAGACCAGTTTGGAGAGCGGCTGATTGCCGCCCGCGAAGTGCGCGGGCTCAGCCAAGCCGAGCTCGCGCAAAAGTCTGGCCTGCAGGCCGCAGCAATTGGGCACTTTGAACGCAACCGGCGCAAGCCGTCGTTCGCCAATGTGCGCGCGCTCGCCAAAGCCCTCAGCGTGAGCTCGGATTACCTGTTGGGGAGAGCGAAAAGCATGGAGGGTGCGACGACCGCGTTCCGCGGCGAGGAGAATCTGACAGATGCCGATCGCGAGCACATCCAGATGATGATCGACGTTATGGCTAAACGCAGATCTGACGCCAAGGAATGAGCAGGTTTCGCCTCGAATGGGCTCGCAAGTGCGGCGAGCGCAAGGCGAAGGAACACGGCTTCACCTCTTTCCCGGTCGATCCCTTCAGGATCGCTGCCAGCGAGGACATCTTCGTCGAGGCCAAGAGACCTGACCAGGCAGGCGTGAGCGGCGGCATCATCTTCGGAGATCACGGCGTAGGCATCTTCTACGCCACGAACATCACCAGCAGTGGTTTTCAGCGCTTCACGATCGGACACGAGCTCGGTCACTACTTTCTCGACGGCCATCCAGAGGAGATCATGAAGCAGGCGCCTGTGCATATTTCTCGCGCGGGGTTCACCGAAGGCAGCAGCTCGATCGAGATTGAAGCAGATCATTTCTCGTCCGGTCTTCTCATGCCGACTGGTCTCGTGCGGCAGGCACTCGACCGCAACCAGGTAGGCCTGATCGGCATCGAACACTTGGCCCTGGAGTCCGAGTGCTCCCTGACTGCCTCGGCAATCCGGGTCGCCGAGTGCTCCCCCTATCCTATGGCCATTGTGGTGAGTCGAGGTGAGCGGGTTTGCTACAGTTTCCTGTCGGATGGTTTTAAGCAGCTCAAACCGCGCACCTATCCTCGAAAAAACGACGCGCTTCCCGACACCGGCACCCGCGCGTTCAATTCCAATCCCATGAACGTAGAAAAGGGCCGACGAACCACAACTGAAACGACGCTCAGCGAGTGGTTCGACGGCCCGGCCGGCATCACGTTGGACGAGGAGGTCATCGGGCTAGGAAGCTATGGCTTCACGCTCACCGTGTTCTCCAGCGAGGAGTTGCCTGCGGAACCGGACGAGGAGGAAGATGAGGAGGCAGCACTCATCGAGAGCTACACGCCGCGCTTTGCTTATGGGCGGTAGCTGAGGTCCGTTTAGGTCAGGCAAGGTCGGAGACGACCACGGAGGCAAGTTCGAATTGGGCTGCGGACGGGCAACTATGAGCCTGATGCGACGCTAACAGCCGCCGGCTCCAAGCTCTGAATCGAACGCTCGCTTTCCGCGCCCCCCCCAGAGCGTAAGCGCTTCATCGCGACGCTCGCTCCGCAAGGTCGCGGCCGCTTCGACAAGAAGTCCGAAGATCACCGCCCGATCGTCGTCGGTCAGCTCAACAAGACCGGCCTTGGCGACAAGCCCGCCAAGCTCGATCAGCTGGCGCGTGCGCTCGCGGCGCTTCACCTGCCAGGCCCGCGTGTCATGCCGCGCCCGCTTCGCCAGCAGCCGGTTGCGTGCTGCCGTGGCTCGCCTGGTCGCCGCTCGCACCGCGATCAGCGCCGCGCGCAGACTTTCGTGCCGGGCTTCGAAAGAATTCCTCGCCGCGCCTGCGGCAATCCTCCCCTGCCGGACCTTTGCCTTCCGCTGTCAGCAACAGCGCTCCGGCCAGTTCCTCCACCTGCAGCGCATCCGCCCCGGTCGCGATCACCAGTTCGCCGAGCTGGCGCACCTTGCGGTCCTTGAGCTCTCTGGCCTTGTCGTCGAGCGCTTTGAGCTCGGCATCGTAATCACGGGGTTTGCGCATGAGTGTGTCCTTTCCGTTGTTCGGTGAGGACAGACCAGTTATCGAGCGCTTCGATCAGTCGCAACGACCTGAAATCTCCTGACATTCGTGCGTCCCGAGAAAGATGAATTCTTTCGAGGGCGCGCTTATACGTCGTGCCGACGTCGCTTGTTTGCTGTAGCTGGTACGGTCGCCATGGCGATCTACCACTTCAGCGCAAAGGTTATCAGCCGGGCTTCCGGATCGTCAGCGCTGGCGGCCGCCGCTTACCGCTCGGCCTCGCGGCTGCACGACCTGCGCCTCGACCGGCATCACGACTTCTCCAACAAGGCGGGCGTCGTCCATTCCGAAGTGCTGCTGCCCGACGGAGCGGCCGAGCACCTGGCCGACCGCGAGCGGCTGTGGAACGATGTCGAGGTGGCCGAGAAGCGGATCGACGCGCAGCTGGCCCGCGAGGTCGAGTTCGCGCTGCCGCGCGAGCTCGATCAGGCCGAAGGCATCCGCCTCGCGCGAGACTTCGTGACCCGCGAGTTCGTGGCCCGCGGCATGATCGCCGATCTCAACGTGCACTTGGATATCGGCGCCGACGGCGAGGCCAAGCCCCACGCGCACGTCATGCTCACGATGCGCGAGGTTGGCGAGGACGGGTTCGGTCCCAAGATGCGCGAGTGGAACCGCACCGAGCTATTGAACCACTGGCGCGAGGCCTGGGCCGATCACGTCAACACGCGGCTTGCCGAGCTCGATATCGACGCGCGGATCGATCACCGCAGTCTCGAAGCCCAGGGGATCGATCTCGAGCCGCAGCACAAGATCGGGCCCGCCGCATCGCGCATGGCGGCGCAAGGTCTGGAGAGGGAACGGCTCGAAGAGCACCTCGACATCGCGCGCCGGAACGGTGCGCGCATCCTCGCCGATCCTTCACTTGCCTTGGATGCGATCACGCACAACCAGGCGACGTTCACCACCCGCGATATTGCCCGGTTCGTGCACCGGCATAGCGCGGACAAGGAACAGTTCGACCGCGTGTTCGCGGCGGTGAAATCCTCGCCTGAGCTGGTCAGCCTCGGCAAGGACGGACGCGGCGAAGAGCGGTTCACCAGCCGCCCGACGATCGAGACCGAGAAGCGGCTCGAAGCTGCGACGGTCAAGCTCGACGCGAGCCGGCGTCATGCGGTCAGCGAGCGCGATGTGGCGCGCGCAGTGGTCCGCGCCAGAACGCGCGGCCTCGAGCTCTCGCGCGATCAGCGCGGCGCCTTGGAACATGCGACCAGCGCGCGCGGTCTGAGCAACGTCGTCGGCTATGCCGGCAGCGGCAAGAGCGCGATGCTCGGTGTTGCCCGGGAGGCCTGGGAGCTTGCCGGCTACGAGGTCCAGGGTGCGGCGCTATCTGGCATTGCCGCCGAGAACCTCGAAGCAGGATCGGGTATTGCTTCGCGTACGCTGGCGAGCTTGGAGCACCAGTGGAGCCAGGGCCGCGAGCTGCTGAGCGATCGCCATGTGCTCGTGATCGACGAGGCCGGAATGATCGGCACGCGGCAGATGGAGCGCGTGCTCGCCGAAGCCGAGAAGAGCGAGGCAAAGGTCGTCCTGGTCGGCGACGTCGAGCAGCTGCAGGCGATCGAGGCGGGCGCTGCGTTCCGCTCGATCGCCGAGCGCCACGGCGCGGTCGAGATCACCGAGATCAGGCGTCAGAGTGAAGAATGGCAGCGGGATGCCACGCGCCAGCTCGCGACCGGCAGGACCGCTGAGGCGCTCGACGCCTATAATGAGGCGGGGCATGTGCATGCCGCCGCGACGCGCGAGCAGGCCCGCGTCGCATTGATCGACCGCTGGGATCGCGACCGACAGGCGGTGCCGGACGGCAGTCGCATGATCCTCACTCACACGAACGACGATGTGCGCGAACTCAACGAGGCGGCGCGCGGCAAGATGCGCGATGCCGGCGTGCTTGGCGACGAAGTCAACCTGGAGGTCACGCGCGGCACTCGCGCGTTCGCCTCGGGCGACCGGGTGATGTTCCTGCGCAACGAGCGCAGCCTGAGGGTCAAGAACGGTTCGCTCGGCACGGTGCGCAGTGTCGATGCCATGCGCATGCAGGTCATGCTCGACGACGGACGAGCGCTCGCGTTCGATCACAAGGATTATGCCGATATCGATCACGGCTACGCCGCCACGATCCATAAGGCGCAAGGCATGACCGTCGACCGGGTGCATGTGCTGGCAACGCCCGGCATGGATCGGCACGCGGCTTATGTCTCGTTGTCGCGTCATCGCAGCCAGGTCGACCTCCATTACGGCCGCGACGACTTCGGCGATGAGAAGAAGCTCATGCGCACGCTCAGCCGCGAGCGCGGCAAGGACATGGCCTCGGACTATGCCACCGAGCAAATCCGCGCGCCCGAGCCAGCGCCGCCGAAGCGCGACATCTTCGCCGGACTCAAGCTCAGGGCCTTGCCGCAGATCGAACGCGCAGCACCCGACCCATTGGCCCAGGCGGTCGAACGGTTCGGGCGGGCCGCGCAGGACATCGCGCGCATGCGCGAGCAGGGTTACGATATGCTGCCGCACCAGCGCGAGGCGCTGCTGCAGGCACGCGATCGGCTTGACGCGCTCCTACCCGATGCGGGGAACGATCTGCGCGTAGCGATGAACAAGGACCACTCGCTGATCGGCGAGGCGGCCGAAGGAAAGACGCAGCGCGCAATCCGAGCAATGACGATGCAGCGCGACATGCGGATCGATGCGGCCAACCGCGCCGACAAGTTCGTCGCCGACTGGCAGGCGAAGGCACGGATGATGAAGCAGCTTGAGCGCTCTGGCGATTACGTCGGTCTCGATCGCGTGCAGGAAGGCATGGCCGAGATGTCGAAGAGCCTGCAGCGCGATCCGCAGCTCGAGTCGCTGCTCAGGAACCGGCACCAGGAGCTGGGGATCAAGGCTTCCGGAAGAGCTTCGTTGTCCCACGACCTCCAGCAATGGCTCGGCCGCTCGCGTTCGCGCGGACTGGGGCTGTAGGATCACCGCATGACCGAAGAACCCGCACCCGAGATCGATGCTGCCGACGCGTTCGAGCGTGTTCGCAGCGAACTCAGCTTGCTCCACAGCGCGATCGAGGGGCTCACCGCTGCTCGCGAGAAGACGCCCGACTACAGCGCTACCCTCGGCAACATGGCCCAAACGCTGCGCTCACTCGATACACGGCTTCAGACAATCGAGCAGAGCCGGGCTCTCTCGCTCTCGCCTGTGAAGCTGGCCGAGGAGATCAATGCCGCTGCCGGAGCCGCCCGGGCGCAGGATCAGAAGATGCTGGCCGAGGCGCGCGATGCGCTCAACCGCTCGCTCGGTTGGATCAACGGCATGATTAACCGCGGGCAATCGGTCGCGCGGCGGCGTGAGCGGGAGTTTATCATCGGTGTTGGAGGGTTCGTGGCCGGCATATTGCTGTGGTCGATCCTGCCGGGCGCCGTCGTGCGCTCGCTTCCGGAAAGCTGGAACGCGCCGGAGTGGATGGCGGCCGGGATGATGGGCGTCGACCAGGCAGAAGCGGGACAGCACTTGATCGACGCGGCGGACAAAGCGGACCGGTAGTAAGGCGCCCCATTCCGGTCATCAAATGTATATCGGCCGAACTCCAGAAGCAGACATCGCGCATCGGAGGTGCTGAGCTCCTCGTCGAGCCAAAAACCTACTTCTTCAGGTGGGGAACCTATCAGCTTTCCAGCAACAAACTTGATGGCTAAAGTAGCTCCAACTGGTCGGGGGTGATTCATGCATCGCATGTCGGCGCGTGACGCCAAGAACGGATTCGGCCGGCTGATCGATCTGGCAAGGGCTGAGCCCGTCGCCATCGAAAAGTATGGGCGATCCGTCGTCGTGGTTATCGCTGTCGAAGAGTATGAGCGCCTCTCCGGCAAGAGGGGCACGAAGCTGTCGACTTCGAAACCCAAAGAGTCTGAGGGGGACAAGAAACTGCTGTCGAAACGGAAGCGGTCCAGCAAGCCGTCAAAAAAGGTGGTCTGACATGGCGAGCCATTCTGATCTCGCCAATCTGATCTGGCAGATCGCGGACCTGCTTCGCGGTCCATACCGGCCGCCGCAGTATGAGCGCGTGATGCTGCCGCTTGTCGTCCTGCGGAGGTTCGACTGCGTCCTCGCCGACACGAAGGCAAATGTCCTGGCGGAGTACGAACGTCGTAAGACCGGCAGGCTAACTGATGACGCCCTGGACCGCATCCTGAACAAGGCGTCGGGTCATCGCTTCCACAACCGGTCGGGTCTGGACTTTCAGCGCCTGAAAGGCGACCCGGATAACATCGACAAGCACCTGACCAGCTATATCAACGGCTTTTCCGCCAACGTTCGCCGCATCTTCGAATACTTCGAGTTCGGAAACGAGATCGAGAGGATGCGCGAGGCCAACATCCTCTATCTCGTCGTGAGTGAATTCTGCGATGTTGATCTGCATCCGAGCAAGGTGCCGAACCGGGACATGGGGCTCGTGTTTGAAAATCTGATCCGGCGCTTCAACGAATTGGCGAACGAGACGGCGGGCGATCACTTCACGCCGAGGGAGGTGATCCACCTGATGGTCGATCTTCTCTTTATGGATGCCGACGATCTGCTCAGCAAGCCTGGCACCGTGATGCGGATGCTTGATCCCGCCTGCGGCACTGGGGGAATGCTGGCCGAAGCACAGCGATACATGCGCGAGCATCACGCCGCGGCGAAGCTCTATGTCTACGGTCAGGATTACAATAAGCGGGCATTCGCGACGGCGGCGTCAGACATGCTCATGAAGGAGGTCGACCACAACGGAGGTGGCGAAAATATCCAGTTCGGCGACACCTTCACGGAGGACCGGTTCGAGGGACAGCGGTTCGACTACCTGATCGCCAACCCGCCCTTCGGCGTGGACTGGAAGAAGCAGCAGAAAGAGATTCTCCGCGAGCACGAAAAGGGCGGCGATAAGAGCCGTTTCAAGGCAGGCTTGCCGCGGGTCAACGATGGCTCGCTGCTGTTTCTCCAGCACATGATCTCGAAGTTCGAAGACGTTGACCCAAAGAACCACAAGCATGGCTCGCGCGCTGCGATCGTATTCAGCGGGTCGCCGTTGTTCACCGGCGGCGCCGGCGGCGGCGAAAGCGAAATCCGCCGGTGGATCATCGAGAACGACTGGCTGGAAGCGATCGTCGCCCTGCCGGAGCAGATGTTCTACAACACCGGAATTGGCACTTACATCTGGATCGTTACGAACCGGAAGGCGAAGGAGCGCAAGGGCAAGATCCAGCTGGTTGACGCCAGGGATATCTGGATCCCCATGCGGCGCAGTCAGGGTGACAAGCGCCGCAAGATTGGCGAGGGGCCGGCGCGCGAGGGCGAGGATCGTCCAGACGAGCCGGATCAGATTGCCGATGTCGTCAAGCTCTATGGCCGGTTCGCCTGGGGCGAACGGTCGAAAATCTTCGCCAACTCCGATTTCGGCTACACGCGGGTGACAATCGAACGGCCGCTGAGGTTGCGCTACCGGATGTCGGTAGAGGACAAGGCGCGGTTCCTCGATGCCGCGCCTCATCTGCTCGATGATATCCAGGCCATCGACAAGGCGCTCGGTCGCGAGCCGAAGCTCGACTGGAATGCAGTTTGGGCGAGCGTGGGAAAACTCCTCAAGAAACGTGGCTCACGCTGGAGGGCAGCGGAAGAGAAGCTGTTCCGCTCGGTGTTCACCACGAAGGACCCTGCGGCCGAGCCGGTCCGAAAGGGCGGACGGAGTGAGGGCTTCGAGCCCGATCCCGACCTTCGTGATTTCGAGAACGTGCCGCTTAAGGAGGAAATCGACGCCTACTACGCCCGCGAGGTGCTGCCGCACATCCCCGACGCCTGGATGGACCGGACGAAGGACAAGGTCGGCTACGAAATCAATTTCAACCGGCACTTCTACAAGTTCAATCCGCCTCGCAGGCTGGCTGAGATTGATGTGGACCTGAAGAAGGCGGAAGACGAAATCCTCCGGCTTCTGCGGGAGGTGACCGAATGAGCGGTCCAGACGCCTGGCGTACGAAAATCCCTAAGAACTGGACGGTGCGACCGCTTCGTTCCGTCGCAGATTATGCCGTCAGCAATGTCGACAAGATTTTGTCTGACCAAGAAATTCCCGTCCGCCTATGCAATTACACAGACGTCTACAACAACGAGACGATCCATCTCGAGCTGGAATTTATGGCGGGGACAGCATCCGAGGCCGAGACCGAGAAGTTTCGCCTGTTTGCTGATGATGTGGTTATCACCAAGGATTCGGAGGCCTGGGACGATATCGCCATTCCGGCTTTGGTGACCGAGGCGGCGGACGACCTGGTATGCGGCTATCACTTGGCTATGATCCGTCCGCATCGTGAGAAGCTGACTGGGGCCTTTCTCCTCCGCTGTTTGCAGTCCAAGACCTTGCGGATTCAGCTGGAGCTTGCCGCTAACGGTATTACGCGCTTTGGCATCCCGAAAAATGCTATTGGTTCGATGGCTCTGCCCGTGCCACCAACATCCGTTCAGCAGGCGATCGCTCATTATCTTGACCGCGAAACCGCGGGCATCGACACACTGATCGCGGCCAAGCAGCGACTGCTCGATCTCTTGGCCGAGAAGCGGCGGGCGGTCATAGCGGAGGCGGTCATGCGCGGGCTGGATTCGTCCGCTCCGCTGCGCCCGTCCGGCATCGACTGGCTCGGCGACATCCCCGCGCATTGGGAGTTGGAACGGTCCCGTTGGCTGTTCCAGGAGCGCGACGAACGCTCGGAAACCGGCGAAGAGGAAATGCTGACTGTCTCCCATTTGACGGGCGTCACGCCGCGGTCCGAGAAAGACGTCAACATGTTCGAGGCGGAGACGACAGCTGGCTACAAGCTGTGCTTTGCTGGTGACCTTGTCATCAATACCCTCTGGGCGTGGATGGGGGCCATGGGCACCGCCCGCGTCGATGGCATCGTAAGCCCGGCCTACAATGTCTACACACCAGGCCCCCGCCTTATGTCCGACTACGTCGACGCCCTTGTGCGCATCCCGGTCTTTGCTCAGGAGGTCACGCGCTTCTCCAAAGGCGTCTGGTCGTCACGCCTGCGGCTCTATCCGGAAGGTTTCTTTCGGACCTATTGGCCTGTGCCGCCGATCGGGGAGCAGCGCGAGATCATTCGCCACATCTCGACGGAAACCGCCAAGGTCGACCGCCTTCGCGTTGCCACCGAGCATTCCATAACGCTGCTGAAGGAGCGCCGGGGAGCACTGATCGCAGCCGCTGTCACCGGCCAGATCGAAATCCCGGAGGCTGCATGAAGATCACGCGCCTTGATGTCGCCGGTCTTCGGGCCTTCGAGCAGGCGGCATTCGAATTCGATCCGGCCTTGACGCTGCTCGTCGGCGTCAATGGTGTCGGCAAAACCACCATTCTCGAGACGCTGCGCATCGCCCTTTCGCGGGCGCTTCCCAAGTTCACAGCCAGCAGGGCCCGCCCAGAACCGTTCACGACCGGTGATATTCGGGTCGGCCGCTCCGCCCTCACGGTGGACCTCCATCTGGAGTTTGATGGCACGGCGCAGAATCTCCTCATTCATAAGCAGCGTGAACAGAGCATTGGGCACAAGCCGGGTGTGGTCCGGGAACAGACGTTGGCCACGCCCGATCGCGAGAGCATGACGCCCGGCCCTGGCAAAGCCGCGAAGGCCTTGAAGAGCGCGCGGCGCCAACCGGTAGGGGTTTACTTTGCGACGCGCCGGTCCCTGATTTCCGACGAGCAGCCGAAGTCCGGAAGGGCGAGCGGTGGGCAGGCTGCGGCGTTCGCCGACGCCCTTGTGGCACGTCCGCTCCGGCTTGCGGAACTTGCGTCCTGGATGCATGCGCAGGAGTCGCTATCGACCGAATTTCCGCGAGCCGGTCATCACCTGGATGCCCTGCGAGCCGCTGCCAAGAGCTTCCTGCCGGAGTGCGATGGGCTGCGGGCTGAAGCTGAAGGGCGACCAACCCTCTTGATCGAGAAGCAGGGACTGACACTCGATGTTCGCCAGTTGTCGGACGGCGAACGCGGTTTGCTCGCGCTGGTGCTCGATCTAGCGCGAAGGTTGTCGCAGGCGAACCCCGACCTGGACGATCCCGTAAAGGACGGAGCGGCCATCGTGCTGATCGATGAGCTCGACATGCACATGCATCCGCAGTGGCAGCGCCAAATCGGCAACCTGTTGACCAGTACATTTTCCAACTGTCAGTTCATCGCCACCACGCATTCACCGCAGATCATCGGAGAAACGCAACCGGAGCGGATTCTGCTGCTACAGTCCGATGGCGAGCGCATTGTCGCAAATCGATGCGGACAGGCGTTCGGGCTCGATACCAACGCGATTCTTGAGCAGATCATGGGAACCCCCTCGCGCGCCAAGCCGGTTCGCGAGGCGATCGGCCATATCGAAACTGCGCTCGATGACGGCGACCTGAAGAGCGCCCGAGGTGGCTTGGCGCGGTTGAGAGAACTGATCCACGGTGATGATCCGACCGTCGTAGCCCTCGAGGCTACAATCAACAATCTCGAGGCACTTGGCGATGCGGCAGATTAATAAGGGCGCGGAGCCGGGTGTGATGACAGAATGGAAGGCTGCAAACCGCGCACTTCCAAACTACTGCTATGCCTCCCTGTCAGCGGCGCACCGCGACAAGATTCGAACGGCTCTGGTTGCCGAGCAGCGCGGGCTTTGTGCCTACACGGGGCGCCGGATCGAAAACGGCACCTGCCATATTGAGCACCTTCGCCCCCAATGTCATTGCGGGCCAGGCGAGGACGTTGACTACAGAAACCTCGTAGCGGGGGTTCCTGCGCCAAACACGCCACGCCTGCCGTATGGCGCGCACAAGAAGGATAGCTGGCCGCCGATACCCGACGAATATTTGTTCGTGTCGCCTCTATCGGGGGGATGCGGTGCCCGTTTCGCCTTCAACCTGACGGGGGAGGTCGCTCCGGCGCAGGCGGGAGATGCAGCAGCAAGTGAAACCATAGAGCGGTTGGGCCTCAACGACCGCTCACTGGTCCAACTTCGCAAGGCAGCAATCGATGCCACGTTGCAGATCCGTGGCAGGGGTCCGGCGTCAATTGACGTGGGAAATGCGCGACGTCGCCTCCGCGTCCTGGAGCAAGCCGAAGAGCAGGTCGGACCGCTTGAACCCTTCTCTTTCGTTTTGGTGCAGGCTCTGGAACGGCAGATTCAGCGGATCGAGAAAATTCGCGACGGAAGGAGGCGGGCATGAACCATGCCAGGCATTCGGAAGGCGCGTTCGAGACCGTCATCGAAGCACACTTGCTGTCCAACGGTTACGTCCGCGAGCTTGAGGCGGGATTCGATCGCGAGAGGGCGATCTTCCCGGAAACGGTTCTGGAATTCATCCGCGAGACACAGCCCAAGGAATGGAAGGCGCTCGAAGCGCTGCACGGCCCAAAGACGGGGGCACAGATCATTACAGATCTCACCAAGTGGATGGATGCGAACGGCTCGTTGGCGACCCTGCGCCACGGTTTCAAATGCTACGGCAAGACCCTTCGAGTAGCCTTCTTCAAGGCCGCCCACGCGCTCAATCCCGAGCTCGAGGCGCGCTACGCGGCCAACCGCGTAGGGATCACCAGACAGCTGCACTATTCGAAGGGTTCTGAGAAGTCGATCGATGTCGTGTTGAGCATCAATGGAACTCCAGTGGCATCCCTCGAACTCAAGAATCCTATGACGCGGCAGACGGTGGAAGCTGCCTTGCGCCAATATCGCAACGACCGCGATCCGCGCGAACCCATCTTCGAGTTCAAGCGGCGAATGCTCGTCCATTTCGCCGTCGATACGGAATCCGTGTACATGACGACGCGGCTCGCCGGGTCGGCGACCCATTTTCTGCCTTTCAATCGCGGCTGCGACGGTGGCGCAGGCAACCCGCCCGACACCAAGGGGCGGAGCTATCGCACTGCCTATCTCTGGGAAGAGGTGCTGCAGCGGGACAGCCTGCTCGATCTGCTTGCGCGATTCATTCATATGCAGATCGACGAGAAGCGGGACGATCAGGGCAGGAAAGTCAAAAAGGAAACGCTGATCTTCCCGCGTTTCCATCAGCTAGAGGCGGTTCGCGTTCTAGTCGATCAGGCACGGCGGCATGGTGTCGGCAACAACTACCTGATCGAGCACTCGGCCGGCAGCGGAAAGAGCAACACGATAGGCTGGCTGACGCACCGATTGGCCTCGCTCCATGATGCGAACAACGAACGGGTGTTCGACAGCGTGATTGTCATCACAGATCGCGTGGTGCTCGACAAGCAGTTGCAGGACACAATTTACCAGTTCGAGCACAAGCACGGTGTCGTACAAAAAATCGATGAAGACTCGCGCCAGCTGGCCGAAGCCCTCGAGAGCGCCGTTCCGATTATCATCACAACGCTGCAGAAGTTCCCGTTCGTCTCCCGCCAGCTTGCGAAGTTGGCGGAAGAGCGAAACGATGCGGAAAGCGCCACCCTGAAGTCGCGGCGGTGCGCGGTCATTATCGATGAGGCCCACAGCTCTCAAGGGGGCGAGACGGCGACCGACCTCAAGGAGGTTCTCGGTGGCCAGAGCCTGCGCGAAGAGGCCGCGAAGTACATGGCCCAGGACGAAGAGACGGATATGGAGGAGCTTTATCGCTCCATGGCCAAACGCGGTCGGCAGACGAACCTCAGCTTCTTCGCGTTCACCGCCACACCCAAGCACAAGACGCTCAAGGTGTTCGGCGGCCAGGACGGAAAGCCCGCGCACCGCTACACGATGCGCCAGGCTATCGAGGAAGGCTTCATCCTCGACGTGCTAAAGCACTATACCACGTACGCCACCTATTTCCGGCTACTCAAGGCGAGTGAAGACGATCCGAACGTGCAGCGGAAGAAGGCCGCGCGCGCGCTGGCCCGTTTCCTGAAGCTTCATCCTCACAATATTGCCCAGAAGACAGAGGTGATGGTCGAGCACTTCCGTGCCGCCACCCAGCACAAGATCGGTGGTCGGGCGAAAGCCATGGTGATAACCGGCTCTCGCCTTGAGGCGGTTCGCTATAAGCAGAGTTTCGACCGCTACATTCAGGAAAAGGGATACGCGATCAAGACATTGGTCGCATTCTCCGGCGTTGTGACGGACGACAAGCTTGAAGACGTGACTTACACCGAAGAGAGCATGAATCTTGGGGTGCGCGAGAAGGAGCTCCCTGAGATCTTTGCAACGCAGGAGTATCAGGTACTTCTCGTCGCTGAGAAGTATCAGACGGGGTTTGATCAACCGCTTCTTCACACAATGTATGTGGATCGGAGGCTCGCAGGCATTCAGGCAGTTCAGACACTATCGCGGCTTAATCGTATCCATCCGTTGAAGGAGGACACGTTCATCTTGGATTTCGTCAACGACAGAGACGAAATCCGGGAAGCATTCAAGACCTACTTCGAGGGCGCGGAGATCGGCGGTGAGGTCGACCCCGCACGAATGTATCAGATCAAGAGCGAGCTGGATGCCGACGGCGTCTACGAAGCCGTCGATGTGGAAAAATTTTGTTCAGTCTATTTCAAGCCGAAACAGCGCCAGAGTCCAACCGATCATCAACTGATGAACGCTGCCCTTGATCCAGCGGTTGCGCGCTTCAAGGATCTGCATAACTCAGCGCCGGACGAAGCGGAATTGTGGCGCGGAAAGATGCTGGCGTTTGGCAGTCTTTATGGATTCCTGAGCCAGATAATCCCCTATCAGGACTCAGATCTGGAACGTCTCTACGTGTTCCTTCGCCATCTGGCTTCCAAGCTGCCGAGGCGCGATAGCGGCCCATCCTACCAATTCGATGACGAAGTCCGGCTCGAATACTATCGTCTTCAGAAGATCAGCGAAGGCTCGATCAGCCTGAGCGATGGCCAAGCCAATCGTCTTGATGGGCCATCCGAGGTGGGAAGCGGCGTTCTCCACGAAGAAGCGGTGCCCTTGTCGCGTTTGATTGATGTCGTCAACGATCGGTTTGGTACGGACTTCAATCAGGCAGATCAGCTATTTTTCGATCAAATTGTCGAGGCCGCCGTATCAGATAATGCACTGCGTCAAGCGGCAGCAGTCAATCCCGGCGACAAGTTTGAGTTGGTCTTCAAGAATCTTCTGGAAGCTCTGTTTGTTGAGCGGATGGATCAGAATGAAGAGATTTTTGCCAGATTTATGAACGATAAGTCATTCCAGAAGGTCGTGACAGGCTGGCTCTCCTCGGAGGCCTATCGCAAGCTTCGACTTTCAGCGGAAGCTAAGAATACCGCCGACGAGGGGATCGAGTAATGGCCATCCCCGACTATCAATCCCTCATGCTCCCGGTTCTTGGCATAGCATCCAAGGCCGAGACTTCCGTGCCGCTGGCGGAAGCAGAGATCGCAATGAAACTCGGCCTGTCGGATGAAGAGCGTGGCCAGATGCTGCCGAGCGGCAAACAGCGCGTTCTCCACAACCGCATCCATTGGGCAAAGTTCTATCTGACGAAGGCTGGACTGCTGGAAAGTCCGAAGCGCGGACGCTTTGCGATAACTCCGGCTGGGCAGCAGGTGCTGGCCAATCCGCCCGCCAGTCTCGATACCAAGTACCTGCTTGCGATCCCGGCGTTTCGCGACTTCTACCGAGGTGGAGACGAATCCGGGGCGTTCACCGCGGCCGCCGAAGTGGAGCCTCCGTCTGCGACGCCCGAGGAGGTGGTCGAGGCCGCCCACAAAGCTGCCCACGCTGCACTTCGCGCGGACCTGCTGGACCGCATCCTTCAAAACAGCCCGAGCTTCTTTGAACAGGTCATCGTCGAACTATTGGTGGCGATGGGCTACGGGGGCTCTCATCGCAATGCATCCGAACAACTTGGCAAATCGGGCGACGGGGGCGTAGACGGCGTGATCAACGAGGATGTTCTCGGTCTCGATCGCGTCTACGTCCAAGCGAAACGATACGTCCCGGGAAGCGCGGTCGGGCGGCCCGAGATTCAGGCATTCACCGGAAGTCTAGTCGGCCTCGGCGCGTCAAAGGGCGTCTTCGTAACGACCTCGACATTCTCCGCCCAAGCTGTCGAGTTTGCATCGCGCATTCCGCAACGTGTAATCCTGATCGACGGCCGTCGCCTAGCCGACCTCATGGTCGAGCATGGGGTTGGAGTGCGCTCCAGCCATGTACTGGAGTTCAAACGTGTGGATGAGGATTTCTTCTCTGAGGAATAGCGAGCCACGGAATAATTATGGATCGGCAGGTCGTGCAAGATTCGAACACAGCGCGTGCCGTATGGCTGTTTCCCTGATCTTTCTTCCTCAGAACGGCTGGTCTGGTTACGCCCGTTTGTTGCCCGTCTGAGTCGTGTTATCTCGTTTCCCCCTAGGTTGTGAGGCGGACGAAGGTACTCGAACCGTTACAGAATTCAGCCTCTGGGGGCACAAACGGGGCCACGAGCAAAATCAAAACTCGATTTGATTTCTGATTTCAAAAGTTTATTTCTCGCGTTCGAGTCCTCTTCTGGGCACCAGAGCCCCTTCCATGGGCGTACGAAAACGTCCGGGAAGTGTGGCCCGTTTCGACGGGAAGGGCCGATGCGGGGCAAGACGACGACAGTCTGCTCCGGGGAATCACGGCGACAATGCGCGATATGCGGCGACGATTTCGGTCAGCGCCGACAGAGCGAGCGTTGCGGGATCGCGCGCGCCCGTGATGAGGCCGACCGGTCCGCGCACACGGGCGATGGCACGCTCGGACACGCCATCAGCAGCCAGCGCCGCGCAGCGGGCCGCATGCGTGCTGCGGCTTCCCATCGCGCCCACCCAGAAAGACGCGGTGTCGAGCGCCCTTCGGAGGAGTGGCGGCTCCCAGTCATGGTCGTGGAACAGGAACAGAAAGGCCGTCCACGGATCGCCGTGCAACTCCACCGGGCTGCCGGCGGAATGGAGCATTGTCGACGGAATCCCTTCGGCGAGGCCCGCGTCGATGATCTGGCGGTCGGGCGAGTAGAGATCCACGTCGGCGCCGAAGCTGCGCGCGAGCCGGAGCGATGTCAGCATCTCCGCGCCATGGCCGAGAAGGGCCAGCCGCAACGCCGGGGAATGTCGGACGGCAAAAATTCCATTTCTCCAGCCCGTTGCCTCGGCTGAACGTTCGGGCGATGCGGTGACATGTCCGGCGGGGTCCAGATGAAGCGTGGTCGCACGCCGTGCGTCGAGAACGGCAAGTGTGCGCTCGATCACGTCCGGAGCCGGATCGGCGAGGAACTGCACGTCCATGCCGCCGCCGCACGGCAGTCGTATGTCGATGTACGACGATCCCTGGCCGAACCGCACGGTCCGGCAACTGCGGTCGCGCAACACGTCGAGCGCCTCGGCGACGATCGCCCGCTCGACGCAGCCGCTCGAAAACGAGCCGGCGCTGTCCCCATTGTCCAGCACAGCCATATGAGTACCGACGGCACGCGCGCCCGCTCCCGTAAGACCGGTAATCGTGGCCAGCACACCCCTGTGCCCTGCCCGCGCGCCATCGACCAGCAGGCGAAGGACCTCCGCCGGCGTCGCCGCAGGCGCGCTGACGGGATCATGGATCGCCCGAGCGCCGCTCGCCGGAGCCGATCGGGAAATTGCGGCCGCGCGGTTGGGGAGCATCCGACCGTTCTCCATCCGTCAACCAGATTTCAGGCCGTTATCTTCGAGGCCAACAGGTCCTCGATGTGCACAGGCAGGTCGCGCACGCGCACGCCGGTGGCGTGATAGACGGCGTTGGTGATCGCCGCGGCCACGCCTGCCAGCCCGATTTCGCCGATCCCGCGCGCGCCGAGCTCGTTGAGGCGGGTGTCCGGATAGTCCAGGAAGATCACCTCCATCGGCGGCGTATCGGCGTGCGTGGCCATGATGTAATCGGCGAAGTTGCTGTTGACCGGCATGCCATTGCGCCGGTCGTAATGGGTCTGCTCGAACAGGGCCATGCCGATCCCCATCGTCACCGCGCCTTCGATCTGGTTGCGCCCGGTGAGCGGATTGACGATGCGCCCGCCGTCGATCACGCTGAGCGTGCGGTTGATGCGCAAGCGCGCGATCTGCGGTTGCCAGGCGACCTCGACGAAATGCGCCCCGTACGAGTGCATCGAATGGGTCGGCTTCTCCTTCCGGTTGAGCGTGCTTTCCGACTTGCCGCGACCTTCGACATGCGCCAACCGCGCCGCCGCCAGCACGTCCTCGAACGATCGCCCCTCGTCGGCGGGCTGGCCTTTACGATGCACGCGGCCATCATGGAAATCGAGCTGCTCGACGGGGACGTTCGCGAAATCGCCGTCGCCTTCGCCGGCGGCGGCGAGCAGACGTCCGATCGCCTCGCGCGCAGCCTGGGCGACCGCGGGCACGAGCGACGCGGTCGCCATCGAGCCACCGGACAACGGGCCGGGCGGCAGGCTACTGTCGCCGATCACGACCTTGACCCTGTTGATATCGACACCGATGAGCTGCGAGGCCATCTGCGCGAGCACCGTATAGGTGCCGGTGCCGATGTCCTGCGTTCCGCTGGCGACGCGCACCGTTCCGTCAGCATTGAACATCACGCTTGCTTGCGCCGACCAGCGCGCGGCCATCCACGTGCAGGCCGCCATGCCGAGGCCGAGAATGGCATCGCCGTCGCGCATCGAACCGATTTCGGGCGTGCGCCGCGACCAGCCGAATTTCCCGGCGCCGGTGGTGAGGCATTCCTCGAGGTGACGTGAGGAGAAGGGGATGTTCAGGCTCTCGTCCATCGCCGGCTCGTTCCTGAGACGCAGCTCGACCGGGTCGATCTCCAGCGCGACGGCCAGTTCGTCCATCGCCGATTCCAACGCATACATACCCGGAACCGCGCCGGGTCCGCGCATCGAGGTGGGCACGCCGACGTTGCGGATCGCGTGAGCCTCGGTGACGCGCAGGTTGGGCGTCGAATACATGAAGCCGCTCGATTCGCCACAATTCTCCCGATAATTGCCGAGCAATGAGCGTGTGTACGCATAATCGTGCCGCAGCGAGACCAGCTTGCCCTCGCGCGTAGCCCCCAAACGGATGCGTTGCTGCGTATGGGGCCGGTGGCCGGCGGATTCGAACGTCATCTGCCGCGTCACCACCAGCTTGACCGGCTTGCGCAGGTCACGCGCGGCCGCTGCCGCCAGCAGCGATTGCGGCCAGGGCCACAGCTTGCCGCCGTAGCCGGTGCCGAGAAATTCGGTAACGACGCGGACATTCTCCTTCGGCACGCCCAGCATCTGCGCCAGCACGTCACGGAAATTCGCCACCGCCTGCGTGGTCTCATACAGGGTGAAGCGGGTGCCGTCGAAGGTCGCGACGCTGGCGTGCAGCTCGATCGAGCTGTGCGTTTCGAACGGCGTGTTGTAGGTGTGATCGATCGTCACCGGCGCGGCGGCGAACGCCGTATCGGGATCGCCGCGTTCGGTCTGGACCTCGGGCGGCGCATCGGGTGACAGCGCGGTCGAGACATCGGGGTCGGTCGCGCGATAGCTGACCTTGATCTTGCGCGCGGCCGCGGTGGCATGCTCAAACGTGTCGGCCACCACCAGCGCGACATATTGGCCGTAATAGCGGATCGTGTCGTCCTCGAACGGCGGGCGGCGCTCATCGATGATGGCGTCGCCCGAGGCGGGCACGCGATAGAATTTGCCGATATTGTGCCGCGTATAGACCTTGCGCACGCCCGGCATCGCTTCCGCCGCTTTGGCGTCGATCGCCGCGATCGTGCCGCTGGCGATCGTGGCGCCGACCGGCACGGCATACAGCATGTCCGGGAAGTGAAAGTCCGAGGTGTAGCGCGCGGCGCCGCTGACCTTCAGCGGCCCATCCACGCGGACGATTTCGCGGCCGACGGCGGATTGCGGAGCGGCGGTGGTGGCATCGGAATGCATGTCCGTTCCCCCTCAGGCTGTGGCTGCGGCGAGCGCGCTGGCGAGGCAGCGCTTCGCCAGTTCGATCTTGAAGCCGTTCTGGCTTTGCGGCCGCGCGTCCCGCATGGCCGCCTCCGCCGCGGCGGCGAAGGCGGCGCGCGTCGCGGGCTTGCCGAGCAGCGCGGCTTCGGCCTCCGGCGAGCGCCAGGGCCGCGTGCCGACGCCGCCGAGCGCCACGCGCGCATGGCGGATCGTGCCGCCCTCGCTCGCCAGCACCACGGCGGCGGAGGCGAGCGCGAATTCGTAGGACGCGCGATCGCGCAGCTTCAGATAATGCGACCGCGCGCCTGCCTGCGGCGGCGGGAGCAGCACATGGGTGATGAGATCGCCCGGCATCATCACCGTCTCCCGGTCCGGTGTATCGCCCGGCAGCAGGAAGAAGTCGGCGATCGGCACCCGGCGTTCGCCGCGCACCCCGCGGATGACGATCACGGCTTCCAGCGCGGTCAGCGCCACATTCATGTCGGACGGGTTGCTGGCGATGCACTGGTCGCTGGTGCCGAGCACCGCCATCGTGCGGTTGAAGCCGTGGATCGCCGAGCAGCCGCTGCCGGGCTCGCGCTTGTTGCACGGCGTGTCGGTATCGCGGAAATAGACGCAGCGTGTGCGCTGCAACAGGTTGCCGCCCGTCGTCGCCATGTTGCGCAACTGACCCGACGCGCCGGCAAGCAGCGCTTGCGACAGCACGGCATGGTCACGCTGCACATCGGCGTTGTTGGCCAAATCCGAGTTGCGGACCAGTGCGCCGATCTTCAATCCGCCATCGGGTGTGCGCTCGACCTTCGCCAGCGGCAGATGGTTGATGTCAATCACCCGTGACGGGTGTTCGACGTCGAGCTTCATCAGGTCGATCAGCGTTGTGCCGCCGGCGACGAAGCGCACTTCGGCGCCCTGCTGCGCTGTAGAGGCCGCAGCGCCCGCCGCGATGGCCTGGGCGGGATCGGCGGCGCGCGAGAAGGTGAAGGGTTCCATGGACTGCTCTTTCAGGCGTTCCTGACCTGCCGGATCGCGGCAAGGATGTTCTTGTAGGCGCCGCAGCGGCAGATGTTGCCGCTCATCGCTTCCCTGATGTCGGCGTCGCCGGCGCCCCACGGCTCCTTCATCATCGCCACGGCGGACATGATCTGGCCCGAGGTGCAATAGCCGCACTGATAGCCATCATGCTCCAGAAACGCCTGCTGCATCGGGTGCAGGTGATCGGGATCGCCCAGTCCCTCGATCGTGGTGATGTCGGCACCCTGGTTCATCACCGCCAGGCTCAGGCATGAATTCACCCGCCGCCCATCGACGTGCACCGTGCAGGCGCCGCACTGCCCATGATCGCAGCCCTTCTTGGTGCCGGTCAGGTGCAGATGCTCGCGCAGCGCATCGAGCAGCGTCGTACGTGGATCGAGCGAAAGGCGGTGCTCGGTGTCGTTCACCCGAAGCGAGATGTCCATCAGTCCCTGTCCCGTTCTTGACGGCTCCGCGGCGGAGGCCGTCCCGGTCGAGAGCGCACCTCCCACGAGCGCACCCGTTCCCGCGGCAGCGACCGTCAGCATGTCTCGTCGGGTGAGTTCGTTGCTGGTCATCTGCATGGCTCTCCTGTAGTTCCGAGGCGGGAATGGCGGCCAGCAGGACACATTGATATTGGCCGCTCGATTTGCGTCAGTGCTGATGCCATGGTGATCGCCTCGTAGCTTTAGACAGCCATTGTATCGAGAAAGCTCGCCCGATTACCCGCCGTTTGTTCCATAAAGTCAATTCATCATCGTCGTTCCACTGCTGCTCGGGTGCCGGCAATGCATCGATGCGGGCAGACCGACAATTCCATTGCCCGCCCTCAGCGCTGAAGGACCTTTCCGAGTTCCCTTGCCGCGAACAATTGCAACACGACGGCCGCCGTGCAGATCGTAACGACGCAGACGAGGTCTAGGCAATCGACGATCTGGTTGGAAAGGCAGGCCGGCCGATTTCGGGGATCGACTTTGGTCGAGGACGCTGATGACGATATGCGATCGCATCCATCGATTGGCTACACAAGGCAGTCCGTCGTCAGCGGGTGCGGTGCCCCTCGGAATCCCACACCTCCACCCGTTCAAGGGCAAGGTCGCGCACTTTGCTCTCGATCTTCGCCAGGTCGCCGACGACGACCCAGGTCAACGCGTCGGGATGCAGCATCTGCGCGGCTTCGGTGATCGCCGCCGGATCGAGCGCATGATATTGCTCTGGCAGCGTCGTGATCCAGTCATAGGGGCGCTCAAACCGCGCGACATATTGGAGATAGCCGACCATCGCCCGATTGGTCTCGAATCGCGCGCCGAATGCATCTGCTGATATTGCTCCACCTTCAGGAAGGCATCGTGCACGAGTTCGTCCGCATCCTGATCGGCCACGCCATGCCGGATTACCGCGCGCCGCGCCTTGTCGAGCAATTCAACCAGACGCGGCATCGGCAAACGTCACCGGCGCCAGATAAGACGCGCGAGCCGGGCGGACCGGACATATTGGCGACGTTCTTTGCGCGCGCAGGCCATCACGGCATCGTGATCGCATCATCGGCGCGGGCTGCCAAGCAACAAGTGGCGTTCTCCGCGCCGCCCCGCCCCCGATCGGAGAATCAGCGCGCTTTCCCCGCGCCGGGACCGCCGGTCTGCTCGAGTTGGGGAATACGGTCGGCGACCGGAGGCAGCGGCGGAAAGGGCGCGTGCGGCTCGGTCTGATACCAGTAAGCGGTGGTGAAGTAATTGTCCGACCGGTGGTTGGCGTGGCCGGCCTCGATCGTCACCTTGATCGACCTGGTGAAGGTGACGGGCGATTCGAGGTGGTAGCGATAGACCATCCATTTCGCGCCGCGCTCGTCGCCGCCGTTCAGCGGGTTGCCGTAGCGCTGGAAGGCGAAGGTCGGCCGGCCCGGCGTGCCGCTGCAGCCGCCGTAGCACCACGCGCCCAGATAATAATCCTCCGCGCCCGTGCCGACGATCGACGGCGTCTTCTCGCCGTCGATGAACATCATGTCGTCGCCCTCGCCCCACCAGCCGCTCTGGTTCTGGAGGATGCTCTGGGTGGCGCCGACATAATGGCCGCGGCCCTTCGCCTCCAGGATCACGTAATTGCCCGCGCCTGTCCGGTTCTGCTTCTGAAGCTGGGGATCCCAGTTATGGACCCAGTCGTCGGTCCAGCCCGCGGTCGGGGTCGCCTGCCGATACTGGGCGTGGAAGCGCAGCAGATCGTCGGGGATGCTCTCACGCTCCTCATAGTCGATATTGTAATAGAAGGCGCCGATCTCCTGCTTGCCCTCGTTGGTGATGGTGATGCGCGCGCCGCGCGAGAAGGGCATCGGGAAATAGCTGTTGAGCGCGCGCTGCGACGCGACCGAGAGCGGTGCCGATTCATAGACGACATATTCCCCCAGCCCGAGGCCGAAGAAATCGCCGATCGGCGCCTCGACGCTCGGCTCGGTCTCGCCGTCCCAATACATGCGCAGGACGATCTTCTTGAGGTGATAGGGCTCGGACGTCGCGATCGTCATCCAGATATGCCTGATGATCCCCGCACCTTCGATCTCGGCGATCGTGCGCGTCTCGCCCGGCTGAATCTTCCGCCGCTGCGTGCCGTCCGCGTTGCGGCCTTCGGGATCGGTGCTGGAGATGCGCCGCGACGTATAGTCGCGAGACTGCGCCAGACCCTCCACGCCATCGGGCGCGCCTTGCGCGAGAGCGGGCGGCGCGACGACGAATGTGGCGAGCAAGGCGCCGGCAATGCTGGCGAAACGTCTGATCATCGGCGATTCTCCGGGCTTCGTGTTGTTGCTGGCTCCGCTTCGCGCGATCATCGGACCGCGCGTTTCAGGCGCTCCACATGGATTCCATATCACATGTTACATGTAAATATAGATCGACATGAATGCGCAAAGGGGGCGCGGCGCCGATACGTCGTCCCTTGCGACGGGCCGGAGCGGCGAGGGTCGAATTCGCTCAGGTCGAATCGTCACCCCGCTTTCCCTGGCGTCCGGGCAGGAAGGAAGCGGGATGCCGGATCAAGTCCGGCATGGCGCGTGGGAGGACGTGCAAAACTGAACGAATTCGACCCTATGCACCGCCGCCGGACCGATTCTCCGCCGGAGCGAGATCGTCCTGCGCCGGCGTGCACGGCAACGCCTCCGCAACCGCGGCCTTGACGGCGCTCGCCGCCGATTCGGCACGCCGCTCGGGGTGCGCTTCCAGATAGGCGATGACGAGCTCGGCCGCCTTCTGGTTGGTGATCGGCGCACGGCAGATCGTCGGCTCGCCGGTGCGCGCCTCGATCAGGAAGACACCGTCGATCACGCCCGCGACATACATCGAACATTGGCCGTGATTGGGGCGCGTGCAGATTTGGTAGAGCCGCTCGGCGGTGAAGAAAGCGGGGATCAGCGGCGGCGCGGCCGACGCCTGCGCGGCGGCGCCCAGCAGCAGGAGTGACGTCAGCACATACACCTCCGGTCCGGATCGACCCACGCACAGGCTTGGACGATTTGACGCGCGATATCAAACGGACAGCGGCGAGTGACGCCATGGGGCCGTCAGCTCGACGGCTTGAACTCGGCGACGAGATCGTAGCGCGTGCCGGGAAAGACCTGACGCACATAGGTGACGAGCGCGCCGCTGCGCCATGTCCAGCGTTCGAGCCGCAGGCACGGCTCGCCCGGCGCGATGCCGAGCGCGGCGGCCTGGCGTGGATCGGCGCCGATCGCGGCGATGCGGTGGCGCGCGTCGCTCCAGGGGACATGCGCGAGCAGCCACGATCCGGGGGCGCCGGCGGCGAAATCCGCCTCGGCCGCCTGCGGCACCGTCGAAAGGTCTATCCAGCGCTGTTCGATCGCAAACGGAGCGCCGTCGGCGCGGTGAAGCCCGGTGAGCGCGAGCAGTGGGCCGGTCTCGGCGATATCGGGGAGCGCGACGGCCTCGCAGCGGCGCTGCTCGGCGAGCGCCCAGCGATAGGTTTCGCCGCGCCCCGTCACCACCGCTTCGAGATCGGGCACGTCGAGCACCGTCGCGTGGATCGGCGGGTGCGCGACGAAGCTGCCCGCGCGGCGGCGGCGCTCGATGAAGCCCGCGCGGGCGAGCGCGCCCAGCGCCTTGCTGACGGTCGCGCGCGCGCAGCCATAGGTCGCGGTAAATTCGTGCTCGAAGGGGATGCGGTCGCCCGGCCGCCATTCGCCCGAGCGGATGCGCGCCTCGATATCGGCGCGGATGCGCGCGTCGAGGCTCATGCGAGCAGCCGCGCGAGCGTGGCGCGGTAGCGCGCGGCAATGGCGTCGCGGGCGACGTGGCGGCCCTCGGCCACGACGTGCCGGCCGCCGCGCCAGACATGCCGGACGGTATCGCGGCCGGCGAAGATCCAGCCGTCGAGCAGCGCGTCGCCGCTGCGGCCGACGAGCGCGGGATCGCCGGGATCGAGCGCGATCAGATCGGCGGGAGCGCCGACCGCGATCCCCGTCTCGACCCCGAGTGCCTGCGCGCCACCGGCGAGCGCGCCGGTAAAGAGCCGCGCGCCGACCGAAGGATGCGCGTCGTCCGCCAGCACATTGCGCTGCCGGCGCGTCAGGCGCTGCGCATATTCTATCGTGCGCAATTCGTCCGCCGCGTCGATGCGGATGTTCGAATCGGTCCCCGTTGCGAACGCGCCGCCCGCGGCGAAATAGCGGGATGCGGGGAAGATGCCGTCGCCGAGGTTGGATTCGGTGACGGGGCACAGCCCGGCGACCGCGCCCGAGGCGGCGAGCGCGTCGCATTCGGCATCGGTGAGGTGGGTCGCGTGGACAAGGCACCAGCGCGCATCGACGGCCGCGTTGGCGAGCAGCCATTCGACCGGCCGTGCGCCGGTGGCGGCAAGGCACGCCTCGACCTCCTTCACCTGCTCGGCGGCATGGATGTGGATCGGGCCGCCGTCGGCGAGCGGCAGGATCGCCGCGAGTTCCTCGGCGGTCACGGCGCGCAGCGAATGCGGGGCGATGCCGAGATTGGCGTCATGCGGCAGCAGCGCGCGGCTCGCCTCCACCAATGCGGCGAAGCCGTCTACGTCCGAGACGAAGCGGCGCTGGCCCGGTGCGGGCGGGGCGCCGCCGAAATCGGCGTGCGCGTAGAAGACCGGGAGCAGCGTGAGGCCGATTCCCGATTCCCCCGCGGCCGCGACGATGGCGGCGGCGGTCGCGGCCGGATCGGCGTAGCGGCGGCCGTCCACATCGTTGTGGAGATAGTGGAACTCGCCGACGCGGGTGTAGCCGGTCTCGAGCATCTCGACATAAGCCTGGCTGCTGATGACGGCGATGTCCTCGGGCGTGAGCCGGTCGAGAAAGGCGTACATCACCGCGCGCCAGCTCCAGAAATCGTCGTCGGCGCGGCCGCGGCGTTCGGAAAGCCCCGCCATGCCGCGCTGGAAACCGTGGCTGTGGACATTGCAAAGCCCCGGCACGCCGATCGCGTGGCGTTCGTCACCCGGTTGCGCCGCGCCGCGCGCGATCGAGGCGATCCGTCCGTCCGCCATGCCGATGCGCACGCCCGTCGCCCAGCCGTCGGGAAGCAGCGCCGTTTCGAACCACAGATGCATCGTGCGATCGTCCTCGTCGATTATGTCTAGACATATTAGCAGAGCCGCGCGAGGATAGCGAGATGGCCCGGCCCGATCGACTCTGGCGCAACGCACGGCTCGCGACGATGGCGGGCGACGGGCTGGGCGTGGTCGAGAACGGCGCGGTGGCGGCGGCGGGCGGACGGATCGTCTATGCCGGGCCGGCCGGGGATGCGCCGGCCGACGCCGCCGACATCATCGATTGCGCGGGGCGGTGGATCACGCCGGGGCTGATCGATTGCCACACGCACCTCGTCTATGCCGGCAATCGCGCGAAGGAGTTCGAGCTGCGCCTTGAAGGCGCGTCCTATGAGGACATCGCGCGCGCGGGCGGCGGGATCGTCTCGACGATGCGCGCGGTGCGCGCCGCCGACGAGGAGATGCTGATCGCGGAAAGCTTGCCCCGGCTCGACGCGCTGATCGCCGAGGGCGCGACGACCATCGAGATCAAGTCCGGCTACGGCCTGTCGCTCGACGCCGAACTCAGGATGCTGCGCGCGGCAAAGGCGCTCGGTGCGCGGCGGCCGGTGCGGATCGCGACGACCTTCCTCGGCGCCCATGCGGTGCCGCCCGATACCGATGCCGATGCGTATATCGACGCGGTGTGCGACACGATGATCCCGGCGGTCGCCGAGGCCGGGCTTGCCGATGCGGTCGATGCGTTCTGCGAGGGCGTGGGCTTCACCCCCGCGCAGACCGAGCGCGTGTTCGCGGCCGCCGCGGCGCACGGCCTGCCGGTCAAGCTTCACGCCGAGCAACTCTCGAACAGCCACGGCGCCGCGCTCGCCGCGCGCTACGGCGCACTCTCGGCCGATCATCTCGAACATCTCGACGCAGACGGCGTCGCCGCGATGGCGAAGGCGGGGACGGCGGCGGTGCTGCTGCCCGGCGCCTTCTATTTCATGCGCGACACGCACGTGCCGCCGGTGGAGGCGCTGCGCAAAGCGGGGGTTCCCATCGCGCTGGCGACCGATTGCAATCCGGGCACCGCGCCGCTCACATCCCTGCTGCTGGCGATGAACATGGGCGCGACCTTGTTCCGCCTCACCGTCGCCGAATGCCTGGCGGGCGCAACGCGCGAAGCGGCGCGGGCGCTCGGCCTGACGCACGAGATCGGCACGCTGGAGCCGGGCAAATCGTGCGATCTCGCGATCTGGGACATCGAGACGCCCGCCGAGCTGGTCTACCGGATCGGGTTCAATCCGCTTCACGAACGTATCTGGAGAGGCCGATGACGGTAACGATTCGTCCCGGGAAAATGGCGCTCGCCGATTGGCGCGTCATTTATCGCGGCGACGCGGCGGCGCTCGATCGCGCGGCCGACGGGGCGGTTGCGGCGAGCGCGGCGGCGGTCGAGCGCATCCTCGGCCGCCATGAGCCGGTCTATGGGATCAACACCGGCTTCGGGAAGCTCGCCAGCGTCAGGATCGGCGACGACGAGCTGGAGGCGCTTCAACGCAACATCGTGCTGAGCCACGCGGCCGGCGTGGGCGATCCGATGCCCGCGCCCGTCGTGCGGCTGATGCTCGCCCTCAAGCTCGCGAGCCTGGCCCAGGGTGCTTCCGGCGTGCGCCCCGCCACGATCGCGATGCTGGAGGCGATGCTCGACGCCGACCTGCTGCCGGTGATCCCGGCACAGGGTTCGGTGGGCGCGAGCGGAGACCTTGCGCCGCTCGCGCACATGGCGGCGGCGATGATCGGGGTTGGCGAGGTGACGTGGCGGGGCAAGACCTGCCCGGCGGCGGAGGCGCTCGCCGCAGCCGGCCTCGCGCCGTTGACGCTCGGCCCCAAGGAAGGGCTGGCGCTGCTCAACGGCACGCAATTCTCGTGTGCCTATGCGCTGGCGGGGCTGTTCGAGGCCGAAGCGCTGTTCCGCGCGGCGCTGGTGACGGGCGCGCTCTCGACCGAGGCGGCCAAGGGCTCGGACACGCCGTTCGATCCGCGCATCCACACGCTTCGCGGGCACGCGGGCCAGATCGAGGCGGCCGATGCGTTGCGCGGCCTGATGGCGGGCTCGGCGATCCGCGCGAGCCATGTGACGGGCGACGCGCGCGTGCAGGACCCCTATTGCCTGCGCTGCCAGCCGCAGGTGATGGGCGCATGCCTCACCCTGCTGCGCCAGGCGGGCGCGACGCTGGAGATCGAGGCGAACGGCGTCACCGACAATCCGCTGATCTTCACGGATACCGACGAGGCGCTGTCGGGGGGCAATTTCCACGCCGAACCCGTCGCGTTCGTCGCCGATACGATCGCGCTTGCCCTGTGCGAGATCGGCAGCATCGCCGAGCGGCGCGTCGCGATGCTGGTCGATCCGGCGCTGTCGGGGCTGCCGGCGTTCCTGACGCCCCGGCCGGGGCTCAATTCGGGGTTCATGATCCCGCAGGTGACGGCGGCCGCGCTCGTTTCCGAGAACAAGCAGCGGGCGCATCCGGCCTCGGTCGATTCGATCCCGACCTCGGCCAATCAGGAGGATCATGTGTCGATGGCTGCGCACGGTGCGCGGCGGCTGCTGCCGATGGCGGACAACCTCGCCCATGTGCTCGGGATCGAGCTGCTCGCGGCCGCGCAGGGCTGCGATTTCCATGCGCCGCTGACGTCGAGCGACGCGCTGGAAGCGGCGCGCGCCCTGATCCGCGCCGAGGTGCCGATGATGCACGATGATCACCATTTTTCGCCTGACATCGCGAAGGCGACGGCGCTGGTGCGCGACGGCTCGATCGCGGGCGTCGCCGCGCTTCCGGGGGTGGCATGACCGACTGGCTGACCGTCGAGCGCGGCGATGCGCCGCTGATCGTCAGCGTGCCGCATGCGGGCACCGACATTCCCGCGCCGCACGATCGGGGGATGCGCTCGCTGGCGCTGTCGCGGCGCGACGCGGACTGGAACGTCGATCGGCTCTACGCTTTCGCGCGCGATCTGGACGCGACCGTCATTCGCACCGCGATCTCGCGCAGCGTGATCGACGTCAATCGCGATCCGAGCGGCGCGTCGCTCTATCCGGGACAGGCGACCACCGGGTTGTGCCCGACCACGACCTTCATGGGCGAGCCGCTCTACGAAGGTGGTTCGGAACCGGACGAGGCGATAATCGCCGAGCGGCGCGCGGCGTATTTCGATCCCTATCACGCGGCCATCGCAGCGGAGATCGCGCGGTTGCGTGCCGAGCATTCCTGCGTGGTGCTCTACGACGCGCATTCGATCGTCGGCGAGGTGCCGCGATTGTTCGAGGGCGTGCTGCCGAAGTTCAATATCGGAACGAACGACGGCAAGAGCTGCGATCCGGCACTGACCGCCGCGGTGGACGGCGCCTGTCCCGAACCGAAGGTAATCAACGGCCGCTTCAGGGGCGGCTGGATCATCCGCCATTACGGCCGCCCGGAAACCGGCGTCCACGCCATCCAGATGGAGCTGGCGATCCGCGGCTATGCCGACGAGGCGGCGCCCGACCGCTGGGATGCGGCCCGCGCCGCGCCGATGCAGGCGACACTGCGCACCGTGCTCCGGGCCGCCCTCGATTTCGCGAAAGGACGCGCATGACCCGCCTCGACAACAGCCGCACGATCAAGGCCGCGCACGGCACCGAGCTATCCGCCAAAAGCTGGCTCACCGAGGCCCCCTTGCGGATGCTGATGAACAATCTCGACGCCGAGGTCGCCGAGAACCCGCACGAACTCGTCGTCTATGGCGGGATCGGGCGAGCGGCGCGCGACTGGGAAAGCTTCGATCGCATCGTCGATGCGTTAAAGCGGCTCGAAGGCGACCAGACGCTGCTCGTCCAATCGGGCAAGCCGGTCGGCATCTTCCGCACGCACGAGAACGCGCCGCGCGTGCTGATCGCGAACTCCAACCTCGTGCCGCACTGGGCGACCTGGGAGCATTTCCAGCAGCTCGATCGCGCCGGGCTGATGATGTACGGCCAGATGACCGCCGGATCGTGGATCTACATCGGCAGCCAGGGGATCGTTCAGGGCACCTACGAGACCTTCGCCGAAGTTGCGCGGCGTCACTTTTCGGGCGACCCTTCGGGCAAGTGGATCCTGACCGCCGGGCTCGGCGGGATGGGCGGCGCGCAGCCGCTCGCGGCGGTGATGGCCGGGTTTTCGTGCCTCGCGATCGAATGCCAGCCGAGCCGGATCGAGATGCGGCTCAAGACCGGCTATCTCGACCGCGCGGCGCGTGATCTGGACGAGGCGCTGGCAATTGTCCGCGACGCGAAGGCGCCGGTCTCGGTCGGTCTGCTCGGCAACGCGGCGGACATCTATCCCGAGCTGGTGAAGCGCGGCGTCCGCCCCGACGTCGTCACCGACCAGACATCGGCGCACGATCCCGCCAACGGCTATCTGCCGCAGGGCTGGAGCCTCGACCGCTGGTTCAAGGAACGCGAGAGCGACCCCGCCGCCGTTGCGGCGGCCGCGAAGCGATCCATGGCCGTTCAGGTCCGCGCGATGCTCGATTTCTGGCATGCGGGTGTGCCGACGCTCGATTACGGCAACAACATCCGCCAGATGGCGCAGGACGAAGGCGTCGCCGACGCGTTCGATTTCCCCGGCTTCGTCCCCGCTTATATCCGCCCGTTGTTCTGCCGGGGCATCGGGCCGTTCCGCTGGGCGGCGCTGTCGGGCGATCCCGAGGACATCTATCGGACCGACGCCAAGGTGAAGGAGCTGATCCCGGACGATCCGCACCTTCACCGCTGGCTCGACATGGCGCGCGAGCGGATTCACTTCCAGGGCCTGCCCGCGCGCATCTGCTGGGTCGGCCTCGGCGATCGCGACCGGCTCGGCGTTGCGTTCAACGAGATGGTCGCGTCGGGAGAGCTCAAGGCGCCGGTCGTCATCGGGCGCGATCATCTGGACTCGGGCTCGGTCGCCAGCCCCAATCGCGAGACCGAGGCGATGAAGGACGGCAGCGATGCGGTGTCGGACTGGCCGCTGCTCAACGCGCTGCTCAACACCGCATCGGGCGCGACCTGGGTGTCGCTCCACCATGGCGGCGGCGTGGGCATGGGCTATTCGCAGCATGCCGGGATGGTGATCGTCGCCGACGGCACGCCCGAGGCCGCCGAGCGGCTGAAGCGCGTGCTGTGGAACGATCCCGCGACCGGCGTGATGCGTCATGCCGATGCGGGATACGAGGAAGCGCTCGCCTGCGCGGATGAGATGGGGCTCGATCTGGTGCGCTGAGCGCAGTCATCCCGACGAAAGTCGGGGGCGGCGAATGCTATTCGCCGAACACACTCCGCCGATAGAGCAAGGTGATGGCCACGCGGCGGTTACGCGGATCGGCGGGGTTCTTGGCGACCATCGGTTCGCGATCGGCGACGCCTTCGATCCGTTCGAAGCGATCTTCAGCGATCCCGCCCGCGGCGAGCCGGCGCCGCACGGCCTCGGCACGGCCCGAGGAGAGCATCCAATTGTTCATGTTCGCCGGGTTGCCGTACGCCAGGCTGTCGGTGTGGCCGCGGATCATGATCGGGTTGGCGCTCGCTTCGATCGCGTCGGCGACGAGCCCGATCAGCTCGTCCGCCTCGGGCTCGAGCCGCGTCGTGCCGAGCGCGAACATCGAATAATCGGCGTCGTCCACCAGATCGATCCGCATTCCGTCGCGCGTACGGACGAAGTGGATGTGCTTGGCGAGCTTCGCCAGTTTGTCGTTGCTCTTGATCTCCCCCATCACCTCGCGGCGCATCCGCTCGAAATTCTTGCGGTCCTCGGCCGCAAGCGCCGCGCGCGTCGGATTGGTGAGCGAGCCCTGATCGCCGCTCCCCGAATCGGGGCCGCCCACGGCGCTGAACGGGACCGTGAGCGCACGCGTGCCGGTCTGCGTCGATTTGTGCGCGTAATTGTCCCGGTCGACGATCGATTCGCCGCCGAACAGCCCGTTCGACCCCGCGCTGTTCTCACGCAATTCGACGAGCGTCGGTGCGAAATAGTCGGCGATCGACTTGCGCTGCTTCTCGGTGGTGGCGCCGAGAATCCAGAGCAGCAGGAAGAACGCCATCATCGCCGTCACGAAATCGGCATAGGCGACCTTCCACGCGCCGCCGTGATGGCCGCCGCCATGGCCGTCGACCAGGACCTTCTTGACGATGATCCGGGGCGGCTGGTTGGAACCGTGAGGAGCGCGCGCCGCCATTATCCGGCGCCCGTCGGTCGCGGACGGCACCGGCCCGCTCCTCCACCCGGCCACCCAGCCAGGCTATTTTCGCGGGTGGTCGGGTGGGGGAGCGGGCCGGTGCCGCTATGGCGAAGCCATACCATCATTCAACGCCCCCGGAGGCCGTCGAACACCTCGGCGAAGCCGGGCTGGTTGACGTGGGCGATGCCCGAGCGCGCCGCCTCGATCACCAAAGGCTGCGGATGGCCATGGAGCGAGGCGATGATGATTTGCTTGACCGTATGATAGATCGCCGCGTCGGCATCGATCACCTGCTGGAGCCGGCTCGCGAGCGGGCCGACCAGGCCGTAGGCGAGCAGCACGCCGAGAAAGGTGCCGACCAGCGCCGAGCCGATCATGGCGCCGAGGATGGCGGGCGGCTTGTCGATCGAGCCCATCGTCTTCACGACGCCGAGCACGGCGGCGACGATGCCGAGCGCGGGCAGCGCGTCGGCAAGCCCTTGCAGCGTCGTCTGCGGCCGCTGCACCTCGTGGTGATGCGTCCGAATCGCGTTGTCCATCACCTCCTCGACCGCGTGCACGTCGAGCGTGCCCGACGAGACGACGACGAGGCGAAGCGTATCGGCGATGAGGTTCACCAGCGTATGATCGGCGAGCAGCCGTGGATATTCGGCGAAGATCGCCGACGAGCCCGGATCCTCCACATGCGGCTCGAGCGCGATCGGCCCTTCCATCCGAAGCATCTTCATCAGCTTCGAAACGAGGAAGATCGTATCGAGATAATCCTGCTTCCTGTATTTCGGTCCCTTCACCACCTTGCCGATGCCGCCGCCGAGCGCCTTCAGCTCCTTGCCCGAATTGCCGATGATCAGCGCGCCCACCGCGGCGCCGCCGATGATGATCAGCTCGTGCGGGATCGCTTCCATGACGGGGCCGAGCGCCCCGCCGGTGAAGACGAAGCCGCCGAACACCATGACGAGGAGAACGACAAGGCCGATTGCAGGAAACATGTGCCGGTTCTTCCCCCTTGGCTCACGCGCACGTACACATCAGGTAACGACCGCGACGCTCAAGGCTTGAGCCCATTTCGTCGCTATTTGGTTACCGGGGCGGCAATCACTTCAGATAGTTGAACAGCGAGAGCTGGCTCAATTGGGTGAAGCTCGCCTGTGTCGCCTGAAGGATCGTCATCGTCCGCTGGAGCTCGGTGATCGCCTCTGTGATGTCGGTATCCTCGATCGCGGAGCGGTCGATCTCGCGGTTGGTCGCGGAGGTGGTGGCGCGCGCGGTCTCCAGCTCGAGCCGCGCCGCGCGCGCGCCGACCGACGCGCGCACGCCCGAAAGGTGATCGACCGAAGCCTTGAGATCGTTGAGCGCGACCGCAGTGGCGGCCTGGACGTCGCCGCCGCCGTCGAGCGCATCGGCGAGCGTGCTGATGATCGCGAAGACGTCCTTGGTGCCGGCCGGCGTCTCGATCCCGCCGAACACGCGCTCGGCGCTGTCGGTCGGCTGGATGTCGACGGTGTCCGACACGGGAATGGTCGCGGGATCGCCGGTGCCGACGAAGCTCACCGTCCCGTCCGCCGCACGCGTGACGCCGCCGGCGGCGGAGTCGCCGCCGAACAGCGGCTGGCCGCGCACGCCCGAGCTGTTGGCGAGATTGACCAGATCATCGACGATCGCGCGAAGCTGGACGGCCATGCCGGCGCGGTCCGAATCCGAAAAGGTGTCGCTGTTCGCCTGGACGGCCAGTTCCTGCGCGCGCTGGATCGCCTCCTGCACGCTGGAGAGCGCCACGTCCGACTGCTGGAGCAGCGTGTGCGCCAGCGTGACGTTGGGCGCATAGGCGTCGGCATCGGCGTTGAGCCGGGCGATCCCCTGGAGGCGCTGATAGGCGATGATGTCGTCCGACGGCGCGTCGTATTTCTTCGTCGTCGCGATCTGCGCCTGGAGCTGATTGGCGTGCGCCGTCAGCGCGGCCATCTGCGAGGTCGCGCGATCGTAGAACAGGCTGGTGCTGATCTGCATCACATTAGCTCACGTTGAGGATCGACTGGAAGATCTCGCGCGCGACCTGGATGACGCGGCTGGATGCCTGATATGCCTGCTGATAGCGCATCAGATCGACGGCCTCGGCGTCGAGATTGACGCCGGACAACCGATCGCGCGCGGCGATCGCACCCTGATGAATCGAGCTTTGCGCGGCCACCACCGTCTTGCGCGAATCGAGCGCGGCGCCGTTCTCCGCGATCAGGCTCGTCACCGCCTCCTCGGCGCCGCTCGATACGCGCAGGGCGTCGAATCCGGCGAGATTGGCGTTGTCGCGCGCGCCGGCGCCCGGTGCGGCGGCAGCGATGCCGCGCGGATCGGCGAGCGCGAGCGTCATGCCCGCCGCGCCCGCGCCCATCGCGAAGAGCGGCGCGCCGGCATTGCCGTCGAGATCCTCGCCCGCGGCTTGGACGGCATTGGCGCCGTCGACGAACGCCTTGGCGAGCCGATCGATCTCGGCCGTCGCGCCGGCGAGGCGCAACGCCGAATCGGCGATCCCCGCGAGCGCGCCGCCGGTGGGCGACACCGATTGCGCCGCGCCGTTGCGGCGCAGGCCGTAGGCGACCGTCCCCTCCGTATTGCGGCTGTAGATGACGGTGCCCGGCACGACGCCGGGAGAGACGAAGACGGGGCCGCTCGCGCTGCCGAGCCGCACGGTCGCGCGGCCGGCGCCGTCGAGCGAGACCGTGATATCGCTGAGCGCGCTCATCTGCTCGAGAATCTGGTCGCGCTGGTCGAGCAGTTGCGCCGCGCCGACCGAGCCGGGCGCTGCGCGGCTGAGCCCGTCATTGACGCTGGCGAGGCCCGCGCCGAGATCGTTGAGCGTGGTGACCGCATTGGTCGCGGTCGAATCGAGGTCGCTCGCAAGCTGCGCGAGCTGGTTCGCGGTGCCGTTGAAGGCATCGACCAGCCCCGAGGCGGCCTCGATCATCGCGACGCGCGGCGCGCTCGCGCTCGGGTCGGCGGCGATCGCCTTGGTCGCGTTGAAGAAGGCGGTGAGCCCGCTCGACAGGCCGTTGCGCGTCAATGCCCGCTCGATCTGATCGAGCCAGGTGACGTTGGTTTCGCTGCGCGCGAGATCGGCGCCGGCGCCGCGCACCGCGTTCTGCCGCAATTCGTCGCTTTCGCGCGCGATGCCCGAGACGATGACGCCCGAGCCGACGATCGGGGCGTTGCCGTTGACGCTGGTCGACGCGACGCCGACTTCCTTCATCTCGGTCGTGCGGCGGACATAGCCGTCGACGCCCGCATTGGCGATGTTCTCCGACGTCGTGCTGAGCGCGGTCTGGTACGCGCGCACGCCCGAGGCGCCGATCCCGAGGAGGTCGCTCATCTGCCCTGCCCTTCATCGGCACGCGGCGTGCCCGGATCAGCCTGAAGCGAGGCGTCGGCGCGCGCGAGGAAATCGACCATCGCCTTGCCGATGCCGAGCGGCGCGTTGGCCGCCATCGTCTGCGCGATCTTCCGGTCCTGCATCTCGCGGAACGTGTCGAGCGCCTTCGAATCGAACAGGTCGTCGGCAAGCGTCGCCTGACGCATCGATTTGAGCATCATGCCGGTGAAGATCGCCTCGAACTTCTCGCCCGCCGCCTCGAGATTGTCGCGCGTCGCCAGGCGCCGCGTGTCGGTCGAGACGGTCGGGGTGAGCCCCGCGATCTGGAAGGCGGCGTTCTCGGCCATCACAGCACGATCAAGTCGGCCTTGAGCGCGCCGGCTTCCTTCAGGGCTTCGAGGATGGCGACGAGATCCGCCGGCGAGGCGCCGATGGCGTTCACCGCCTTGACGATGTCGGCCAGCTCCGGGCCGGGATCGAGCAGGAACATCGGGCGCTTCTCCTCGTCGATGGCCACCGTGCTGTTCTGTTCCAGCGCCGTCCGGCCGCGGCTGAACGGCAGTGGCTGGCTGACGCGCTGCTGCTCGTCGATCCGCACGGTGAGCTTGCCGTGGCTGACCGCCGCGGGGCCGACGCGCACCGCCGAGTTGATGACGACGGTGCCGGTGCGCGCATTGACGATCACGCGCGCGGGCGGCTCGGCCGAGACGACGTTCAGGTTCTCGATCTCGCTCATCAGCATCGCGCGCACGTCCGCGCCCTGGGGCGCGGTGACGGCGATCGACACCGCGTCGATCGCCTCGGCGCGGCCGGCGCCCAGCCGCGCGTTGATCGCGTCGGCGACGCGCTGCGCCGTGGTGAAATCCGCGCGGGCGAGGTTGAAGGTGAGGCGCGGCGCGGTCGCGAAGCCGGTGTTGACTGCGCGCTCGACGGTCGCGCCTTCCGGGATGCGGCCGCTCGACGGCACGTTGACGACGATCTTGGAGCCGTCCGCGCCCTGCGCGCCGAGCCCGCCGACCGCGAGGCTGCCCTGCGCCATCGCGTAGATCTGCCCATCGGCGCCGTAGAGCGGCGTCAGGATCAGCGATCCGCCGCGCAAGCTCTTGGCCTTGCCCATCGACGAAACGGTGATGTCCAGCTTCTGCCCCGGCTTGGCAAACGGCGGCAGCTCCGCCGTCACCATCACCACCGCCGCGTTCTTGAGACCCGGATTGACGCCCGGCGGCAGTTGCAGCCCGAAGCGCGAGGTGACCGACTTCATCGACTGGATCGTATATTCGAGATTGTCGTCGCCCGTGCCCGGCAGCCCGACCACGACGCCGTAGCCGGTGAGCTGGTTGGAGCGGATGCCCTGGAATGCGCCCAGATCCTTGATCCGGTCGGCATAAGCAGGCTGCGCGACGAAGAGCGCGGCGAGCAAGGCGATGAGAAAGCGGGCCATGTGCTTGAGCGCTCCCGTCAGAAGGGGCTGATGATCTGGAAGAAGCGGCTGAGCCAGCCCTGGCGGCTGGCGCGGGCGATATCGCCCTTGCCGGTATAGGCGATGCGGGCATCGGCGACGCGCGTCGAAGGCACGCGGTTATAGGCGTCGATATCGGCGGTGCGCACGATCCCCTTGATCTCGATATATTCGTCGCCGCGGTTGAGCGTCACGCGCTTGCGGCCCTGCACCAGCATTGTGCCGTTGGGATAGACCTGGCTGACCGTGACGGTGATCTCGCCCGAGAGCACGTTTTCCTGCCCCGCGGTGCCCTTGCCCTTGAAGCCGCGATTGCCGCCGAAGGTCGCGTCCGATTCGCCGAACAGCGACAGTGCGCCGGTGGCAGGCGGGATCAGCCCGAACGAGCCGTCAGAATCGAGGTTCGACGTCGAGGACTTGGAGGCAACCGTGCGCTCGACCAGCACGATCGTCAGCGGATCGCCGACGCGGTGCGCCTTCCATCCCTCATAGAGCGGCGCGTAGCCGTAATCGGCCTGGAAGATCGCGCCGTCGGCTGATGGCGGCGGCGGCGGCGGCGGCACGGTGAGGCTGTAATCCTCGTGATCCCGGTCGCGCGCCGAAGCGGGCGTCGCGGCCATGCCGGCGAGCGCGAGCGCCGCGGCGCCGATGGCGAGCGTGCGGATCATGACGGCCTCAGACATTCTGGTTCACATATTTGAGCATGTCGTCGGTGGCCGAGATCATCTTGGAATTGACCTCATAGGCACGCTGCGTCTCGATCATGTCGACCAGCGCCTCGACGACGTTGACGTTCGAGCCTTCGAGCATCCCCTGGCGGAGCTTGCCGCGGCCCTCCTCCCCGGCGACGCCGAGGCTGACCGGGCCGGAGGCCGCGGTCTCGACGAGGAAGTTGTCGCCGATCTCCTGAAGCCCGCCCGCATTGGGGAAGCTCGCGACCTGGATCTGGCCGATCTCGGAAGGGTCGGTCTGGCCGGGGATCGTCGCCGAGACGGTGCCGTCGGTGCCGATCGTGATCGAGGTGGTGCCCTCGGGAATCGTGATCCCCGGCATCACCTGATAGCCTTCGGACGTGACCAGCAGCCCCTCGGGCGAGCGCGAGAAATTACCCGCGCGGGTATAGCCCAATTGCCCGCCCGGCATCTGCACCTGGAAATAGCCGTCGCCGTCGAGCGCAAGATCGAGGGCGTTGCCCGTCGTCTGCATGTCGCCCTGCGTGGTGATCCGCGCGGTGCCCTGCACCTTGACGCCGGTGCCGAGATTGAGGCCGGTCGCGTATTTGCTTTCCGACGTGCTCGCGGAGCCGGGCGCGGTGATCGTCTGATAGGCGAGCGTCGCGAACGCCGCGCGCGCCTTCTTGAACCCGGTCGTGTTGACGTTGGCGAGGTTGTTCGAGATCACCCGCATGCGCGTGTCCTGGGCGTCCAGCCCGGTCCGCGCGATGTGCATGGCTGCGCTGCTCATGTCCTAATTCCCTCAGCTCGGCAGGCGCATCAGGGACGCGCCGCTCTCATCCATCTTCTTGGCCTCTTTCAGGAGGTTGGCCTGGACCTCGTAGCTGCGCTGATTCTCGATCATGTCGACCAGCGCCTGCGTCATGTCGACGTTGGAGCCTTCGAGCGCGCCGATCTGGACCTTCGCGTCCAGATTTTCCGGCAGCGTGCCCCCGCCCTTCACATGGAGCAGGTTGTCGAGGCCCTTGAGCGTCTCGGAGCCTTGCGGGCTCACCAGCTTGAGCTTGCCGATCACCTGCATCTCGGCGCCGGGCTCCGAACCCAGCGGCTTGATCGACAGCGTGCCGTCGGCGGCGATCTGCACCTTGTCGGCGGGCGGCACGGTGATGGGTCCCCCCGAACCCATCACCGGGAAACCGTCGCCGGTTTCCAAGACGCCCGAGGCCGCGATCGAAAGATCGCCGCGCCGCGTATACGCTTCGGTCCCGTCGGTCGCCTGGACCGCGAGCCAGGCGTCGCCCGCCATCGCGATGTCGAGCGGGCGCCCGGTGGGCTGGATCGACCCGGGATCGCGATCGGCGTCGATCACCTCTTCCGACGAGGGCAGCCGCGTGTCGAAACCGGGGCCGGTGACGGCAAGCTGATCGAACACCACGCGATCGGCCTTGAACCCGATCGTCGAGACGTTCGCCATATTGTTCGCGATCGCCGCCTGCGCCGCCATGTGGCTGCGCAGACCCGATGCCGCGGTGTAGATCAGCTTGTCCATCTATTCCCCCCATGGCCCCCGCGAGACCGATCAACGGATGTTGAAGATCGTCTCGGAGATCTTGCTCGACGTATCGAGCGCCTTGGCGTTCGCCTGGAAGTTGCGCTGCGCGGCGATCAGGCTGACGAGTTCCTGCGTGATATCGACGTTCGAGCCTTCGACCGCGCCGGACATCAGCGCGCCGAGCCCGTCGGCATTCGCTTCGCCATAAGCCGGCTCGCCCGAGATACCGCTCGATGCCCAGGTCGAGTTGCCGAGCTGGCGCAGCCCCGACGGGTTCGAGAAGTTCGCGAGCGCGATCTTGCCGAGGATCTGGTTGTCGCCGTTCGAGAAGCTCGCCTTGACGAAGCCTTCCTCGTCGATCGTGACGCCCTGAAGCTCGCCGACCGAGACACCGTCCTGCGTCTGCACGGTGATCTCCGATTCGGCAGTGAGTTGCGTCGTGCCGGTGAGATCGAGCGTGATCTGCTGGTTCGAGGCGGTCTTGGACGGCGTGAACACGCCGAACTGGACCGGCGCGGCAGGCGTGGTCATCTGCCCGCTGGCATCGAACGAAAGCTGGACCGAGCCGCCGCCCGCGGCCTGCATCTGCTGATCGCCCACGAAGGTGAAGACCGACCAGTCGCTCGAAAGATCGGGCGCAGCGGGCGGCGTCGTCGGGATCGGCGCGGTATCGCGGCGATAATAAGTGGTCATCGTCATCGGCGCGCCGTTCGAATCGAAGACGGTCGTCGTGACGGCCTTGTTGTAGCTGTTCGCGTCGAAACGATCGAAGGTGGCGTTCGCGGGCACATCGGCGGTGGCGCCGAGGTTGAGTGCGAGCGCGACATTCTGCGTCGGCCTGGGCGTGCCGCTGGTCGCGGGCAGGCGCAGGTTGGTGAGCGCGCTCGCGCTGGTCGCGATGACGTTGCCCGATCCGTCGACCGGATAGATCTGCAGATGGCTGCCCTGCCCGTCCACCACATAGCGGTCGGCATCGACCAGGAAGCTGCCGTTGCGGGTATAGTTGATCTGCTGACCGTCCAGCCCCGGCTTGACCGCGAAGAAACCGTCGCCGGTGATCGCGAGATCGAGCGACGATTCGGACTGGACGAGGTTGCCCTGGCTGAACTGCTGGCGGATCGTCTTCACGACGGTGCCCGAGCCGACCATCTTGTTCGGGTCCGCCGAGACGCTCGACGCGATCACGTCGGCGAACTCGGTGTCCGACCGCTTGAAGCCGTTGGTCGAGACGTTGGCGAGATTGTGCGAGATGGTGGACATCTCGGTCTGCGAGGCCTTGAGGCCGCTGAGCGAAGTATAGAACGACATGGGTGTTGCTCCTTGACGAAGAGATCAGCCGACCTGGCGGATTTCGGAAACGGGGACCGAGCCGACGCCCGGAATGGTGAGCTGCGGCTCGCCGGTCGCGGGCAGCGACACCGCCGCCACGGGCGCCCAGACGAGCGGCTGGCTGTCGACCTCGGCGCTGCCGTTGATCGCGGTGGTGGCGACGATGAAGGGGCCGTCGCCGGCATCCTCGCCAGTCGCGGTGGTGCCGTCCCAATCGAAGGCGACGGTGCCGGCATCCTGCTTGCCGAGCGAGAAGCTCTTGAGCACCTCGCCGTCGGCATTGGCGATCGTGACCATCACGTCGGTCGCATCGCCGGCGAGCTCGACCGCGCCGGCGATGCCGCCGTCGGTGCGCCCATAGGCGACGTTGCCCGGCGTCAGCACGGTGCGGCCGACGAAGGACAGCGCATCGCTCGCCGAGCCGCCGGCCAGCTTTTCCGAGATCGCCTTGAGCGTCGAGTTCATCTCGGCAATGCCCGCGACGCTCGAGAATTGCGCCATCTGCGCAACCATCTGCGTGTTGTCGACGGGGCTGAACGGGTCCTGGTTCTTGAGCTGCGCCGTCATCAGCTCGAGGAAATCGGACTGATCGAGCGTCTGCTGCGCTGCGCGCGTCTGCACCTGGGGCGAATCGGCCGAATAGGTGCGGCCGATGCCGAGGCTGGCGAGCGTCGAATCGAAGGCGGAGGAAGTCGTCATCGTCACCGTCCGAGCTTGAGGGTGTCGAGGATCAGCGACTTGGCGGTCTGAAGCACCTCGACATTGTTCTGGTAGCTGCGCGCGGTCTCCATCATGTCGACCAGCTCGCGCGTCTCATCGACCGCGCTTTCCCACACATTGCCGTTCTCGTCGGCGAGCGGGTTGTTGGGATCGTAGCGCTTGGTGGGTTCCGCGCCCGCGGTGACGATCCGCTCGACATTCACCGTCGCGAGGCCGGTGGCCTTGTCGTATTCGGTGCGGAAGACGGGCTTGATCGTCTGGTAGGCCTCGGCCGCGCTCGATGCGATGCCGCCGGCATTGGCCAGGTTCGACGCGGTGGTGTTCATCCGCACGAGCTGCGCCGACATGGCGCGGCCCGCGACGTCGAAGATCGTCATCGGCTGATCGGGCATGGCTTATTCTCCCCGCAGCGCGCGCGTGATCGTGCTGATCCGCCCGTTGAGGAACGAAAGCGTCGTCTGATATTTGACGGCGTTCTCGGCGAAGGCGGTCTGCTCGGTGGTGAGATCGACCGTGTTGCCGTCGAGCGAGGGCTGGAGCGGGACGCGGAACTTCGTCGCATCGTCGAGTGCCGCAGGACCGAAGGCGCCGGTGCGCTCGGCCGCGGCAAGCGCGGCGTCGAAGTCGATGTCCTTGGCCTTGAAGCCGGGCGTCGAGGCGTTGGCGATGTTCGAGGCGAGCAGCCCCATGCGCCGCGAACGCACCTCGAGCGCTGCTGCATGCACGCCGAAAAGAGTGTCGTTGGCCATGGTGGTCCTCCACGCAAATGTGTCCGCGCCCTTCTGAGCAAGGGGCGTGCCAAATGCGCGAACACGGCTCACGAGCCGGGGCGGCAGGCGCGGCGGCAGCGCGGGCGGCAAAATGTTGCCGGTCGGCGGCAAGCGGGCGCCGCGGTTCTGCCGATGGCGGCGCGACTCCCGCCGTTCCCGCGTGCGCGCCGATTTTGGCGCGGGGTTTGCAACGCTCCTGCGCGATGCAAGGAGCAACGATGAGCAGCCTCACCTTCGCGCCGATGCTCGGCGCCTATCTCGACCTCAACGCGATCGCGATCGTCGCCGGCGGCACCGCGGTGGGCACCGTCCTGCGCACGCCGCGCCGCGACCTCGGCCGGGCGCTGTCGGCGCTGCGGGTGCTTTTCCGCCGCCGCTTCGATGCGCGGCCGCTGATCGAGCAGGTCGCCTCGCTCGGGCGGATCGCGCAGCGCCACGGCGTGATCGCGCTCGACCGCTCGGTGATCCGCGACCCCGACGTCGCTGCCGCGGTCGCCGCGATCGTCGATGGCGGCACGCCCGACGAGATCGCCGCCTTGCTCGCCGACCGGCGCACCGCGCGCGACGAGCGCCACGCCGCCGCCGCCGACATGTGGGGCGCGGCCGCCGAACTCGCGCCCGCCATGGGGATGATCGGGACGCTGATCGGGCTGGTGGGCATGTTCACCCGGATGAACGACCCGCAGGCGATCGGCGGCGCGATGGCGGTCGCCTTGCTCACCACGCTCTACGGCGCGGTGCTCGCGAGCCTGGTCGCGATGCCGATCGCCGCGCGCCTGCGCCGGGCCGCGCGCATCGAGGCGGTCGAGCGCGCGCGGATCGAGGCGCCGCTGCTGGCGCTCGCCGAACGCGAACGGCCGCGTCTGCGCTCGGTGCCGAAGGAGCAGGCGGCGTGACCCCGCCCCTCTCGCCCGAGCGCGCGCAGCGCCCGATCTGGCTGACCACGCTCGCCGATCTCGGGCTGCTGCTAGTCGGCTTCTTCGTCTTCATGCAAGCGACGCAGCATCTCGATGCGCGCGCGCTCGCGAGCGGGTTCCGCGAGGGGTTCGGCGCCGCGCCGATGCCCGCCGCGCCCGATCCGATGCCCGTCGCGGCGGCCGCGATGCTCAACTTCGCGCCCGGCTCGGCCGCGCTGCCGAGTTCGCCCGACGGGCTGATCGCCTGGGCACGCGCCGCGACGCGAGACCCGCGCGTCATGCTCAAGATCGCCGGCAGCACCGACGGCAGCGCCGCCGACGTCGATCCCGCGACCGGCAACGGCGCGGTGCTCGCCGCCGATCGCGCGCGCGCGGTTGCCGCTGCCCTGGCTGCCGCGCAGGTTGCGCCCGGCCGGATGACGATCGTCAATGCGCCCGAGCAACCCGGCCGCGACCATCGCCAGGTCGTCGTGACGCTCGGCTTTTCAGGACCTTAGGACATGATGGAGACCCCGATGTTGCGCTTGCTCGTGCCCGCTCTGCTGATCGCCGCGCCCGCGGCGGCGGCCGATTTCCAGGACACCGTCGCGCTCGATCGCGCGGTCGCCTCGTTCACCGGCCACGGCGTCGGCGAGGACGGCGGCGCGCGCGCACCCGTCGATACGCGGCTCAAGCTCGCGCAATGCCCCACCGTCGCCTTGTCGTGGCGCACCGCACGGCACGATGCCGTGGTAGTCGAGTGCTCTGGCCCGGCGTGGCGCATCTTCGTGCCGGTCCAGCATTCGACGCCGGTGACGGTCGCCGCGAGCGCGCCCGTCGCAGCCGCGCCCCCGGCCAAGCCGCAGCCGGTGATCCATCGCGGCGACCCGATCGTCGTCGAGGCGGGCTCACGCGGCTTCTCGATCTCGCGCGAGGCGATCGCGATGGGCGACGCCGCGCCGGGCGAGCGCTTCATGGTCAAGGCGGACGGGGCGAAGGCGCCGTTCCAGGCGGTCGCGGTCGAGCCCGGCCGCGCCACGCTGCCCGGCTGGGCGGAATAGGAGAAAAAAGGATTAAAGGTCCGCGCGCATCGGTCGTTGAACGCAGCGTCGGCATGACAGGAGATTGCAGTGGTTGACCCCGTCGGTTCCAAGCCGGTTTCGCCCGTCCGCGGCCTCGCGCCGCTGACGAAGGCGGCACCCGTGCGGCCGGCGGCTTCGACCCTTGGCGGCGCGGACGAGGCGGCAAGCTCCGCCGTCGCCAGCCTGGCGCGCGACAGCGCGGCGAGCGCGCCGGTCGATGCGGCACGGGTCGCCCGGCTGCGCGGCGCGATTGCCGACGGCAGCTTCTCGGTTCAGCCCGATGCGGTCGCCGACCGGCTGATCGCATTCGGCAACCAGTGGAGCGGCAAATGAACCGGCGCGACGCCCTGATCCGCGTGATCGATTGCCTTCATGCCGAGATCGCGGCGCTCAAGGCGAACGACATCGCCGCGCTCGAGCGCGCGACGCAGGCCAAGCTGACCGGGATCGAGGCGATCGCCGCCAATGACGACGATGCCCCGCCGAGCCCGGAGGTCCGCGAGCTCGCCGAGGAGGCGAACCGGCTCAACGAGACGTGCCGGATCTACGTCAACCTGATGACGGCAAATGTTCGCCGCCGCCTGCAACAATTGGCCGGTGCCACCGGCAATGCCTACGCGCCCGGCCCGGGCGGCTACGCCTGCGCGTGATCTCCGTCATTCCAGCGAAAGCTGGAATCTCTCTGCCGCATGAGACCCCAGCTTTCGCTGGGGTGACGCTTAAGCCCCTTTGGCACGATCTTTGCTGATCTGTCCGCAACAGGGACAGGACAGATCAGGATCGATGAGCGTCCAACCGATACAACGTTTTGGCAGCATCCAGTCGGCGATCGCCTTGGCGAGCCGCAAGACGGGGATCGACTTCAATTATCTGCTCGGCCAGGCGCAGGTCGAAAGCGGGCTGCGCGCCGATGCGCGCGCGGGCACGTCGAGCGCACGCGGGCTCTATCAGTTCATCGAGCAGAGCTGGCTCGCGGTCGTGAAGCGCCACGGCGCCGCGCATGGGCTGCGCTGGGCCGCCGACAGCATCAGCGATCGCGGCGGCCGCATGAGCGTCGCGGACGGCGCGACCCGCCGGGCGATTCTGAGCCTGCGCAACGATCCCGCCATCGCCTCGCTGATGGCCGCCGAACATGCGTTGGACAACAAGGACGCGCTCGAAGGCTTTCTCGGCCGCGCGGCGACGGGCACCGACCTTTATATGGCACACTTCCTGGGACTGGGCGGCGCGCGCACCTTCCTCGGCGCGATGCAGAGCGATCCGAACCGCGGCGCCGCCGGCCTGTTCCCGGCCGCCGCGCGCGCCAACCGCAACGTCTTCTATACCTCGGGCGGGCAGCAGCGCTCGCTCGCCGACATCTACCAGCGCTTTGCCGCCAAGCTCGACCGCGGCGCCGATGCCGCGGGTGGCACCGGGCTCGCATCGGACGCGCTCGACCGGCGCCCGATCGACCCCGTCCAGATGTTCGCCGCCGCCGACGGTTCGACCGTCATCACCGGCAACGGCGTCAGCACCGAAGATGCGTCGCACTGGGCCGAGGCCACGCTCGCGCGGCTGAACGGCAGGGCCGATCTCGCCGGCATGAACCTGCTGCGCCCGACACCGGACACGGCGCGGCTCGCTTATATGATGCTCGCGAGCATGGGGGGCTGACGCGGTGGCGCTTGCTTTGTCGCGGGGAAACATAGCCCCGCTCGCCCGGAACGCCGCGCTGCCGGTCGCCATCCTGCTGCTCGTGCTGCTGATGGTCGTGCCGATCCCGGCGGCGATGCTCGACATCTTCTTCATCATGAACATCACGATCAGCCTCGCGGTGCTGATGGTGGCGCTGAACGCGCAGAAGCCGCTCGATTTCTCGGCCTTCCCGACCGTTCTGCTGTTCGCCACCCTGTTCCGCCTCGGCCTCAACGTCGCCTCGACGCGCGTCGTGCTCGTCCACGGACATGAGGGCGAGGCGGCCGCGGGCCATGTGATCGAGGCGTTCGGCACCTTCATGATCGGCGGCGACTATGTCGTCGGCCTGTTCGTGTTCGCGATCCTCGTCATCATCAACATGATCGTGGTGACGAAGGGCGCCGGCCGCGTCTCCGAAGTGTCGGCGCGGTTCACGCTCGACGCTTTGCCCGGCAAGCAGATGGCGATCGACGCCGATCTCAACGCCGGCCTCCTCACCCCGGAAGAAGCCAAGGCGCGCCGCGTCGAGGTATCGACCGAGGCGGATTTCTACGGATCGATGGACGGTTCGTCCAAGTTCGTGAAGGGCGATGCGATCGCGGCGCTGCTGATCCTCGGCGTCAACATCATCGGCGGGCTGATCCTGGGCGTGGTCAGCCACGACATGCCGGTCGGCGAGGCGGCGCGCGCCTATCTGCTGCTTGCGATCGGCGACGCGCTGGTGGCGCAGATCCCAGCGCTGATGCTCTCGATCGCCGCTGCCGCGATCGTTACCCGCGTCACGTCCAGCCACGATCTCGCCGGCCAGATCGGCAGCCAGTTCGGCTCGGCCCGCACCTGGACGCCGGTGGCGATGATCCTGGCGCTGCTCGGCATCCTGCCGGGCATGCCGCACCTCGTCATTCTGCCGGCGGCGATCGCCGCCGGCTTCGCCGCATGGAAGATCAACGCCCGCGCCAGGCGCCCGGCGCCCGCCGAGCCGCAGGAAGACGCCGCGCCCGCCGATCTCTCGCGGATCGGCTGGGACGAAGTGACCGACACGATGCAGGTGAATCTCGATATTGGTTACGGCTTGGTCCCCCTTGTCGACGAGCGTCGCGGGGCGCCGTTGATGGGGCGGATCACGGGCGTCAGGCGGCAGCTTTCGAAGGAGCTGGGCTTCGTCGTGCCGCAGGTGCGCGTGCGCGACGACATCAACATGCAGCCCTACGCCTATCGCATCCTGGTCGGCGGCGTCGTCGTGGGCGAGGATTCGGTGTCGCCCGACGAGATGCTCGCGCTCGACACCGGCCAGGCGGTCGGACCGCTCGGCGGCAAGAAAGCGAAGGACCCGACCTTCGGGCTCGACGCGGTGTGGATCGCACCCGGCGACTCCGACGCCGCGACGGGGCAAGGCTATCTCGTCGTCGATCCCGGCACGGTGATCGCGACGCATCTCAACCACAAGCTCGGCCAGCAGGCCAGCGAGCTGCTCGGCCCCGACGAGGTGCAAAGTCTGCTCGATGGATTGAAGGAGCGGGCCGCGCAGCTCGTCGCGAGCCTGTCGCCGCAGCCGCTGCCGCTCACGACGCTGACGCAGGTGCTGCGCGGGCTGCTTGCGGAGAACATCCCCTTGAAGGAATTCCGCCGCATCGCGGGCGCGATCTCGATCGCCGCGCAGAAGACGCAGGACGCCGACGAGATCATCGAGCTGATCCGGCCCGAACTGGGCGCGCTGATCATCCAGAAGCTCTGCGGGGTGAACGAGCCGCTGCGCGTGATGACGCTCGAAGGGCAGCTCGAAGGGCTGCTCGGCCAGGCGGTGCGCGGCGATCCTTCCCAGCGCCACACGATCGAGCCCGATCTCGGCCGCCGCATCGTCGATGCGCTCCAGCGCGCGGCGCAGCCGCTGATCGCCGAGGCCAAGCCGTTCGTGCTCGTCGTCCAGCCCGCGATCCGCGTCGCGATCAGGAAGCTCGTCAGGACGTGCCTTCCCGACACGCCGGTGATGAGCTTCTTCGAGGTGCCCGAGGACAAATCGGTCGAGGTGGTCGCCGTGATCGGCGCGCCCGAGGCGATTCCCGCATGAACGCCGTTCCGCTGAGGCGCGATTTTTCTGGCGCCGCCCCGCTCACCTATGCGCGCGACGGTGCCGCCAGGCGCCCGATGGAGGCGCTGGCGCGCACGCACATGCCGCTCGTCCGCCGGATCGCATGGCACGTCCACGGCACGATGAGCAGCCTGGTCGAGGTCGAGGACCTGATCCAGATCGGCCTCGTCGCGCTGGTCGAGGCGGCGGGCGCGTTCGAGGAGCGCGGTCAGGTGACGTTCGAGCAATATCTCGCGACGCGCGTGCGCGGGGCGATGATCGACGAACTGCGCCGTCAGGCGACGCTGACGCGCGGCGCGATGAAGCGGCGGCGGCAGTATAAGGATGCGGTCGCCGCGCTCACCGACGAAACCGGCAAGGCGCCCGACGACGAAGCGGTTGCCGAGCGGCTGGGCGTCTCGCCCGAGAAATTGCGCACCGATTATGCGACGGCCGAGCCGCTGCATTTCGATTCGATCGATTCGGTCTATTCGGACGAGGCGCCGTGGTTCGCGAGCGACGAGCCGGACGCCTTCGCGCAGCTCGCCGAGGCCGATCTGCGAGGCGTGCTGGTCTCCGCGATCGCCGCGCTGCCCGAACGCGAGGCGCAGGTGGTGCAGCTTTATTACGTCGAGGAACTGAACCTCGAGGAGATCGGCCAGGTGCTCGGCGTCGGCGCCGCGCGCGTGTGCCAGATCAAGGCGTCCGCTCATGCCAAGCTGAAAAAGGCGCTCGCCGGGCGCGTTTGATCCGGTTGCATCTTATCCGTCATGCCAGCGCGCGCCGGCATCTTTGTGAAGATGGGCGCACCGCCGCCGGCGCCCGTTCCGACAGACCCCAGCTTTCGCCGGGGTGACGATGGGAAGCACGCCGCTATCGATCACGAGAAAACCCCGACGGCCTTGCAGCCGCCGGGGTTTCTTTTGCGCTCTCCTCCAACAGGGAGGAGAGAGCCGGTCGGCCCCGACACCCTCGAAGGGGGGCGGCGCCGGGGCCGGGCTCTTATCAGCGCAGGAGCTGCAGGACGCCCTGCTGGCTCTGGTTCGCCTGGGCGAGCATCGCCGTCGACGCCTGCGACAGGATCTGGGCCTTGGCGAGGTTGGTCGTCTCCGCCGAGAAGTCCGTATCCTGAATGCGGCTGCGCGCATCGGTCAGGTTCGTGGCGTTCGACGTCAGGTTGTTGACCACCGAGGTCAGGCGGCTCTGGCTGGCGCCCAGCGAGGCGCGCGCGGTCGAGACCGTGTTGATCGCGGTGGACAGCGTGTCGAGCGCGGCCGACGCATCGTCGAACAGCGTGCTCGCCGTCGCGGCGCTGAGGTCGAGATCCGAGAAGTCGAGATCGACCGTATCGGCCGCATTGGCGCCGACCTGGATCGTCACCGTGCCCGAGGTGCCGGCAGTGCCGTCGAACAGCTTGATGCCGTTGAACTCGGTGTTGGTCGTGATGCTGGTGATCTGCGCCTGCAGCTCGGTGACCTCGGCCTTGATGTTGGTGAGGTCGTCCGTCGAATAGGTGCCGTTCGACGCCTGCACCGCCAGCTCACGAATACGCTGGAGCATGTTGGTCACCTCGTCCAGCGCGCCTTCGGCGGTCTGGGCCATCGAGATGCCGTCATTGGCGTTGCGGATGCCCTGGTTCATGCCGCGGATCTGCGAGGTCATCGACGCCGCGATGGCGAGGCCGGCCGCATCGTCCTTGGCCGAGTTGATGCGCTTGCCGGTCGACAGGCGCTGCATGCTCTGCTGGAGCGAGGCATTCGCCAGCGTCGAGGCGTTGGCCGCGCGCAGCGCTCCGATGTTGGTTCCGATAACAGTCATTGTCCGTGTCTCCGTATTGCCTGGCGATCCCCGCCGCCCCCTTTGGCGGAGGGCCGAGCCGCCACACCGGATAACGACCGCTTGCCGAACAGATTTAGGGGGTGCCGATCGCCGGCCCCCTTCGCGCGCGCGGGCACGCGGTTGGCAGCAAGGCAAAAATTTGCCGGAGATGCCTTAGACTTAACGATGCATTTACCACCTTTCGGCCATGGAAGGATCAAAGGGGGAAATGCCGATGCGACCGATCTTTCCGTCCACCGCCGTGCGCGAGCAGAAATATGCGCTGATCTCGTCCCTGCGCGCGCAGGGCATGCCGATCGGCGCGCCCGAAACGGATATGCCGGGCGCCGACAGCGTGTTCCTGGTGGCCGAGGGCGAGCCCGCGCCGATGCCCTCGCGTACCCTGATCGTGAGCACCGGGGGACGGCATCTGATCCCGTCGAAGGACGGCAAGCCCGCGCGGATCGCCTATGGCAGCGACGATGCCGCGGTGGGCAACGCCTTCGTGCGCGCACTGATCGCCGGCCCCGAAGCACCGACCGCGGCGGACCCGGAGAGCCTCGCGCTCTATGCGCTCGCCGAGCGCGTCGCCGCGGCGGACATCACCGTGCTGATCAACGGGCCCACCGGCACCGGCAAGGAAGTGCTCGCGCGCACGATCCATCTCAATTCGGGCCGCCGGGACGGCCCGTTCATCGCGATCAATTGCGCCGCGCTTCCCGAGACGATGCTCGAGGCGCTGCTGTTCGGCCATCAGAAGGGCGCGTTCACCGGCGCGTCGTCTGGCGGCGAGGGGTTCTTCCGCGCGGCGAACGGCGGCACGCTGCTGCTCGACGAGGTTTCGGAGATGCCGCTGACGCTGCAATCCAAGCTGCTGCGCGCGCTCCAGGAACGCGAGGTGATCCCCGTCGGCGCAACCACGGCCGAGGCGGTGGACGTGCGCGTGATCGCCTGCGCCAACCGCGATCTTCAGGAGGAGGTCGCCGCCGGCCGCTTCCGCGCCGACCTTTACTACCGCCTCAGCGTCTTCCCGCTGGCGACGCGACCGCTCGCCGAGCGCAAGCAGGATATCCCCGCGCTCGCCGCAGCGCTGATCCTGCGTCATGCGGGGACGCGCGACAGCGTGCCGTGGCCCGACGCCTCGGCGATCGAGAAGCTCGCGGCGCACGACTGGCCGGGCAATGTCCGCGAGCTGGAGAACGTCATCCAGCGCGCGCTGCTCTTCGCCGCGGGCGACACGATCGACGCGAGCCATATCGTGTTCGACCGGGTCGCGCGCCCGGCCGCCGCCCCCGTGCCGCGCACGGACGAGCCCGAGACGCTGAGCAATATCGTCCAGCTGAGCGAGTTCGCCCATATCCGCGAGACGCTGAAGGCGTGCGGCGGCAGCCGGACCGAGACGGCGAAAAGGCTCGGCATCTCCGAACGGACGCTGCGCTATCGCCTCGCCAAGGCGCGCGAACAGGGTGAGGATATCGCCCGGGCGGCGTCGGCATGAGCGGCGTCGGCGGCATTGCCGGGGCCGGCGCGATCGATCGCGTGATGGCGCTGCGCGCGCAGATCCTCGAACGCAACGAAGCGCTCCAGCGCGCCAATGCGAGCGGCGTTTCGGCGCCTGCCGCGCCCGCAACACAGGCGAAACCCGCGGGCTTCGCAGCGACGCTCGAAGACGCGCTCCAGAGCGTCAACGCCCAGCAACAGCAGGCGGGCGCGCTATCGGAAAGCTACGAGCGGGGCGAGACGATCGACATCGCCAAGGTGATGCTGGCGCGCCAGAAGGCGTCGATCGGCTTCGAGGCGACGCTCCAGGTCAGGAACAAGCTGTTGTCCGCCTACAAGGACATCATGAGCATGCCGGTATAATCGATGAGCACCGCCGTCACACCCGCCGCCGCGCCGGTTCTGCCCGAGCGCTTCGCCAATCCGCTGAAGCAGATCGGCACGATGCTGTCGCAGCCCGCCGTCAAGCGCAGCCTGCCGCTGATCTTGATGGTCGGCCTGATCGCTGCCGCGGGCCTCGCCTGGGCGATGCTCTCCACCCCGCCGCAGCGCATCCTGTTCTCCGGCCTTCCCGATGCGGACAAGGCCGCGATCGTCCAGGCGCTCGACCAGGCGGGGATCGACAACAAGATCGATCAGGGCACCGGCGCGATCACCGTCGCGCGCGACGAATACAGCCGCGCGCGGATGCTGCTCGCGAGCCAGGATCTGCCCCATGCCGCGCCCGGCGGCTATGCCATCCTCGACAATCTGCCGATGGGGGTGAGCCGCGCGGTCGAAGGCGAACGGCTGCGCCAGGCGCGTGAAAGCGAAATGGCGCAATCGATCGAGGAGATCGACGCGGTCGCCGAGGCGCGCGTCCACCTTGCCATGCCCGAACATTCGGTGTTCGTGCGCGACCAGGCCTCGCCATCGGCCTCGGTGATCGTCAAGCTCCAGCCGGGCCGCGTGCTTTCCGACGCGCAGGTGCGCTCGATCGTCAACCTCGTCGCCTCGTCTGTGCCGGGGATGAACCCGGATGCCGTCACCGTGGTCGATCAGATGGGCGCGTTGCTCACCAAGGGTGATGGGAACGCTTCGGCGACGCAGGCCGGAAACGAGCGGATCGCTTTCCAGCAGCGCGTCGAGGACAAATACCGCCAGCAGCTCGCGCAATTGCTCACGCCGCTCGTCGGCGCGGGCAATTTCTCGACCGAGGTGCAGGCCGAGGTCAATTTCGACGAAACCCAGGCCGCGAGCGAAAGCTACAAGGACGGCGCGCTCAAATCCGAGCAGGGAAGCTGGACCACGCCGTCGAAGGACGGTCAGGCGGCCGGCGGCATCCCCGGCATGCTCTCCAACACGCCGCCGCCCGCGAGCACCGTCACCGCGCCCGGCCAGCAGCCGCCGGCGACGCCGCCGGCCACCGGCACGGCTCCGGCTGCCGGCGCGCAGGCGGCGACCGCGACTGCACCCGGCCCCATGCCGGACAGCATGAAGGCGAGCGACAATTATTCGCGCGATTATGCGCTCGGCAAGCAGGTCTCGGTGACGCGCGAGGCGCCGGGCGAGATCAAGCGGCTGTCGGTCGCGGTGCTGCTGCGCGACCCGGCCGAGGGCAAGCCGCGCGGCAAGGCCGAGCTTGCCGAGATCGAGAAACTGGTCAAGGCCGCGGTCGGATACGATCCGAGCCGCAGCGACCAGGTCACCGTCATCAGCCGCGATTTCGCCGGCGCGGCCGCGCTCGACGAGGGGCAACCCTGGTACGAGGCGGGGTGGCTGCCGATGGTCGCGCGCAACGTCACGGCGATCCTGATCGCGCTGCTCGTGCTGATCCTAGGCGTGCGGCCGCTGTCGAAGGCGCTGCTCAAGAAGCGCGACGAAGCGGGAATCCGCGCCGCGCTCGGCCGGCCGATGGGCAGCCCCAAAGGCGAGGGCGCCGCCGCTGCCGGCGCGGGAGGCGCGCCCGAGGTGAGCATCGACATGCTCGAAAGCAGCCGCGGCTATGACGACCGTGTCGGGCTGGTGCGCGGCTTCACGCGCGACAATCCCACCCGCGCGGCGCTCGCCGTGCGCGACATGATCAAAACGGACGCGCAGTGATGGAAAGTGCCATTCGCAGCTATACCGGCGTCGAGCGCGCCGCGGTGCTGATGATGCTGGTCGGCGAGGAGGAAGCCGCGGCGATCCTCCAGAAGCTGGAGCCGGAGGAAGTACGCCGGCTGGGCAGCGCGATGTTCGCGGTCGCCGACGTGCGCGAGGACGAGGTCGAGGACGTGCTCGACGATTTCGTCGCCAAGGCGCGCGAGCGCACCGCGATCGGATTCGACCCGCGCCCGCAGATCGAGACGATGATGACCAAGGCGCTCGGCCCCGAAAAGGCCGAGAGCATCCTCGCGCGCATCGTCCCGGCGCAGGATGCGTGCCAGGTGGACCTGCTCGACTGGCTCGACCCGGCCGATATCGTCGCGATCATCGAGAAGGAGCACGCGCAGGTCGCGGCGCTGCTGATCGCCAATCTCGATCCCGCCGTCGGCGCCAAGGTGGTCGAGCTGCTGCCCGACACCGCGCAGCCCGACATCCTCCACCGCATCGCGCGGCTGGGGCCGATCACGCCCGAGGCGATCGAGATGCTGAACGGCCTGCTCGCGGGGCGCACCCGCGCGCGCAAGCAGCCCGCGGGGCTGGTGCTCGGCGGCACGCGCGAGGCGGCCAAGATCATGTCGAGCGCGCGCAAGGCGACCGGCGAGCGCGTCATGCCCAAGCTCGCCAAGATCGACCGCGAAACCGCGAAGGCGATCGAGGAGGCGATGTTCGTCTTCGAGAATTTGCTGGAGATGGACGACAAGAATCTGGGCACCTTCATCCGCAACGTCGATGGCGACGTGCTCACCAAGGCGCTCAAGGGCGTCGACGAGGAGACGCGCAACCGCTTCCTCGGCTGCATGTCGCAGCGCGCGGCCGACGGCATCCGCGACGAGATGGAGGCGCGCGGGCCGATGCGCCTCACCGAAGTGCTCGACGCGCAGAAGACGATGATCCAGATCGCGCGCGCGCTCGCCAAGGACGGCACGATCATGCTCGGCGGGGGCGAGGACGATTATGTCTGAATTTACGGCAGGGTTCGCGAGCCGCCACGAACTGGCGGCACATATCCTGGCGCAAGCCTTTTCGCCGCGCGGGCCCGATTTCTCGCCCGCCGACATCAAGAAGCGCGCGGGCAAGGACCGGAAAGGTCCGGTCGGCTTCGCGCCGCAACAGCCGCAGGAGGCAGAGCCGAAGCATTTCGAGCCCGCCAATCGCGACGAGAACCCGACCGAGGGCTGGGATCCGTTCGATCCCGATCCCCATCAGGAGGATCAGGGTTTCGTCGATCCGGTCGCGGCGGCGCACGCGGCGGGCTATGCCGAGGGCAAGGCCGCCGCGCTCGCCGAAACCGCGGCGGAGGCCGCACGCGACCGGGCGCTGATGGAGCAGATCGCCGCCGCGCTGGATAATTCGGGGCGATGCGATCGCGAGCGGATGGCCGCGTGCCTGCGCCAGGCCGTGCTCGCGCTCGTCAGCCGCGTGATCGGCGAGACCGAGATCGACGGCGCCCTGCTCGCGCGGCGGGTGGAGGCGGCGACCGATCTGCTCGCCGACGCCGCCGAATCGGCGCTGCTGCGGGTCAATCCGGCCGATGTGCCGTTGCTCGAAGGCAGGCTTCCCAGGAACGTGTTCGCCGCGGGCGACGAGGCCGTGAAACGCGGCAGCTTCGTGCTCGAATCCTCCTCGACGATCGTCGAGGACGGCCCCGATCTCTGGCTCGAGCAGCTCGGCCAGGCGATCGACCGGATCGCGGTGCCGCCGCTGTGCTGAACCGCTTCACCGAGGATTATCTCGACACGATCGGCGGCGTGGATTTCACGCCCCAGCCGAAGATTTCGGGCCGGCTCGCCTCGTTCGACGGCCTGCTGATGGAGGCGGTCGGGCTTCAGCTTCCGGTCGGCACCGTCTGCGCGGTGGGCGGCGAGAACGGATCGAGTCGCGTCGAGGCCGAGGTGATCGGCTTTCGCAACGGCCGCACGCTGTTGATGAACCTCGGCGGCCCCGCGCCGCTGCTGCCCAAATCGCCGGTGCGCCCGCTCGGCCCGCCCGGAGAGGCGGAGGTGGGCGCGGCGCTGCTCGGCCGCGTGGTCGACGGCGCGGGCAAGCCGATCGACGGGCTCGGCCCCGTGCGCGGCGCGGCGCGCTGGCCGCTGGCGGGCAAGCTCCAGAACCCGCTCGACCGCGGGCGCGTGCTCGAACCGCTCGATGTCGGCGTGCGCGCGATCAACGGGCTGCTGACGATCGGCCAAGGCCAGCGCGTCGGCATCATGGCCGGATCGGGCGTCGGCAAATCGGTGTTGCTCGGCATGATCGTGCGCGCCGCTCAAGCAGACGTGGTCGTGATCGGGCTGATCGGCGAGCGTTCCCGCGAGGTCGCCGATTTCCTCGAAACCAAGGTCGCGGGCGAGGCGAGGCTGCGCTCGGTCGTCGTCGCGGTGCCCGCCAATCACTCGCCCGTGCTGCGCATCCGCGGTGCGCTGCGCGCCACCGCGATCGCCGAGGCGTTCCGCGCCGAGGGCAAGAAAGTCCTGCTCATCATGGATTCGCTCACCCGCGTCGCCCATGCGGGGCGCGAGATCGGGCTGGCGCTGGGCGAGCCTGCCAGCGCGCGCGGCTATCCGCCCAGCGCGATCGCGATGCTGCCCAACCTGATCGAGCGCGCGGGCACCTGCGTTTCCTCGGGCGGCTCGATCACGGCGATCTATACGGTGCTCGCAGACGGCGACGACGGCAACGATCCGGTCGTCGATTCGGCGCGCTCGATCCTCGACGGGCATATCGTGCTCTCGCGCCAGCTCGCCGAGCGCGGCGTCTATCCCGCGATCGACCTCGGCCCCTCGGTGAGCCGGGTGATGACCGACATTGCGAGCCGCGACCATGTGAAGGCCGCGCGCGTGCTGCGCCGCCATCTCGCGACCTATGAGGAGAATCGCGATCTCGTGCTGATGGGCGCCTATCGATCGGGCGCCGATCCGGCGATCGATGCGGCGATCGCATGCCACCCCGCGGTGATGGAATATATCCGGCAGGATGCCGATCAGGTGGTGACGCTCGGCGACTCCGTCACCGAGCTGACCGGCGTGTTCGGCGATGGCTGAGTCTGATCGCGGCTCCGCCCTCCAGCGCTATTCCAGCGATGCTGCGCATTGCCGGAACCTTGGGCGCTTCCGCCCACTCCCCCACCCGACCACCCAATGCGATTATCCTATGGGTGGTCGGGTGGGGGAGTGGGCTGGAGCCGCTCTCCAACAAAAACCGTGTGGTCGGGTGGGGGAGCGGGCCGGGGCCGTGACCGAGCAATGACTCAACCCCGCAAGCTCGATCGCATCCTGCGCGTGCGCACGCTCCAGCTCGGGCTGACGCGCGCCGATGAATCGCGGGCGCAGGCGAAGGTGGACAGCGAAGCGGCGCTCCGCAACCGGATCGCCGAACTTTCCGAAGGCGTCGCCCCCGCGCGGAGCGAGGCCGCGGATGCGCTCTCGTTCATGGCCGCGGCGCATTTCCGCGACCGGCTGCACCAGTCCGCCGCCGCCGCCGAGGAGCGGCTGCGGGCGGCGAGGGCAGTGCTCGAACGCGCGGGCGAGGCACGCAAGCAGGCCAGGCGCGATCAGAGCGCGGTCGAGAAGCTGATCGCGCGCGACGATGCCGCCGCCGCCGTCAAGGCAATCCGCGCGCTCGAAGAAGCACCGCCGCTCAGGAAGATTCGGCACGATCCTTGCTGAACATCCGTCCGGTACCACGTCCGGACGGAAATTCGCTCATGATCTCAATTTCGCTCCCGCTGCCGCCAACCGGACTGCGCGCGCACGGGAGCCCCGCGTCCGGCGCGCCGCCCGGCGATTTCGCGCTTGCGCTGGCCGATATGCTCGCCATTCCCGCCGCCGGCCCTCGACCGGCTCCGGTGACGCCCGGGCGGCAGATCGATGCCGGGCCCGGCAAGGCGTTGCCGGTCGATGGCGGGATCGAGATCCCGATCGAGGGCGATGCGGAGGCGTTGCCGCTACCCGGCGCCGCTCTGCCGCAGCCGCCCGACGCGCCGGCGCCACCGAACAACGATCCGATCGACCAATCGCCGGACAAGGAGAGCGCGCACGCCCGCAAGGAGGCGATTGCCGCGCTGCCGCTCCCCATTCCTGGCGCGGCGCCTGCGGCGGTGCCGGATGGGCCGCGCGCGTCGAAGACAGCCGACGCCGCTTCCCCGGCCGTGAGCAGTTCCCCGATACCGGCGATGACGCCGGCGAGCAGCCCGCCTGCGCTCTCGCCCGACGCCGCGTTGCCGTCCGACCGACGGGCGCCGTTGGAAGCGGCGCCGAACGCCGCGAGAAGGGAACGTGAGGTCTCGTTGGTAACCGCCGATATGTCGCCTTCCGACCAACGGGCAACGATCGAAGCGCCGCCGCTCGAGCGCGAGCCCGCATCCGCCATGAGCCGGATCGCGCCCCATTTGCCGCACGCCGCTTCGACGACCGCGCCGATCACCGTCGATCCCTCGGACACACGACCGGGCCGGCGTCCCCCGTCCGCCCCCGCGAGCGCGCCTGTGCCGGGCGGTGCGGATGCGTCGCCTGATCCGGCCCTTGCCCCGGCACCGGTCGTGACAATGCGCGCCGATGCGGCGCCGGCGCGGCCGGGGCGATTTGCGGCTCGGCTCTCCCGGAAAGCCGAAACGATCGTTCGGGCTGAGCAGAACCACGCCGGAAGCGTGGATGCGGAGCGGAAGCCGGGCGGACTCGATACCCATTCGAACGAGGCCGCTGCCGCGCCTGCGCAATCCCCCAAGCCCGGCAATGCGGCTTTCGCTTCAGCGCCGCCGCGGGTCGAAGGGCGTCCGGCACCCTCCGCCGCGAAGGGTGTCGCGACGGCGCCCTGGCCCGCCGAACGACCCGTCGCCACACGGCCCGCGCAACCGATGACCGAGGCGGCGCACCGGCCGCAGCCCGCGCCAACGAAGCGGGTCGGTATCGCGCCGGCCGATGGCCCGCGCGCGGAAGTCAACGTGGCCGATCGGCCCGTTCCCGCGCCGGGGGCGGCGCCGGCCGATGCCGCGCGTCCGCATCGGCCGGGCATGGTGGATGCGCGCATAGCGGCTGCGCCCGCACAGGCGGCTCGGAATGCCGCGGCGCCCCCGCCCGACCGGATCGCCGGCAACAGCATCGCCCCCGCGCAGGCGTCTCCAGCCGCCCCGACCCCGCACGCGACCCCGATCGTTCCGCCCGCCGCCGTGCCGATCGCGGCGATATTCGGCGGGCCGCGGCCGATCGATCCGCGCACGCCGCGCGGCGGCGAGATCGCCGATGCGCCGTCGGGCCTCTCGCCCGCGCTCGCATCGACGCACGCCGCGTCGTCGGTTCAGCCGCCCGCCGAGGGCCGGCGCACGCCGCTCGACATGCGCCGCGACGACTGGACGCGCAAGCTGATCGACCGGATCGAGACGATCCGCGACGCTGCCAATGCCGCGGACACGCGCATCAAGCTGATGCCCGACGCGCTCGGCAAGATCGACGTATCGATGCGCAAGGACGGCGACACGCTGCACGTCAGCTTCACCGCCGACGTGCCCGCGACGCGCGCGATGCTCGCCGATGCGCAGCCGCGACTCGCCGAGCTGGCGCAGCAGCGCGGACTGCGGCTCGGCCAGGCGTCGGTCGATGCCGGCACCAGCGGCGACGGGCAGCAGCGCCCGGCACCCGAGCCCTCGATTCCAGCCAGCCCGATGCGCGCCGCCGCGCGCGCCGAGGCGCCCACCGAAACCGGCCGTGTGGCCTGACCTCAAAGGACCTGAACGATGAGCGACGATACCGACAAGGCGCCCAGGAAGAAGGGCGGAATGAAGAAGATGCTGCTGATGGGGGTGGCGCTGATCGCGCTGGTCGGCGGCGGCGTGGGCGCGGGGCTGTATGCCGCCTCGTCGGGGCTGGTCGGCGGCGGCTCGGCGGCCGTGCCCGAGAATGACGGCCCGCGCCTCGTCCCCAAAAGCGAGGAGAAGCGCGCGCCCGCGCCGGGCGAAGGCGAAGGCCACGGCGAATCGACGTCGAGCGGCGAGGGCGAATCGACTCCGCTCGGCACCGGCGGCGACAAATATGCCTCCACCTATTACGCGATGGAGAAGGAGTTCACCTCCAACCTCCGCGACAGCGCGCATTATATCCAGATCGGGCTCGCGGTCGGCACGCATTACGACGATCGCGTGATCGAGAATCTGCGCACGCACGAGATCGCGGTGCGCTCCGCCGTGCTGATGACGCTGGGCGACGCGACCGAGGACGACGTGATTTCGTCCGAGGGGAAGAAGCGGCTCCAGCGCAAGCTGGTGAACGCCATCAACGGCGTGCTCAAACAAAAAGAGGGCTTCGGGGGAATTGGTAACGTCTACTTTACCAATTTCGTTGTTCAGTGACCGGGCATGGTTAACAGCCCGGAAACCACGACAGCCGACGAACGGCGCGAGCGCCCCCGCCAGAGCGCGGAGCCGCCGCGCGCGTTCGGCGTCGCCAATCTCAACCCGTTCGGGGATCTGCACACGATGCAGCACCTGTCGGCGCGGTTGGCGCGCTCGCTGCGCGGGGTGTTCGAGCCGTTGCTGCGCGCCGAAACGCGCGTGTGGGCCGAGCCGCTGGTCGTCCAGCGCTTCGCCGATTACCGCGCCGAGCGCCCGGAGGGGCTCACCGCCTGGGTGCCGCTGAAGATCGCGCCCGGATCGGCCCGCGCGCTCGCGGTGCTCGATGCGGGCTTCGTGCTCGAAATGCTCGATCTGTTCTTTGGCGGCACCGGCGCGGTCGCCGATCCGCTGCCGGGGGAATTCTCGCCCGCCGCCGAGATGATGGCGGGCCGCGTCGCGCGCGCGCTCGCCGCGCCGCTCGCCACCGCCTGGGAGCCGCTGGTGCGGCTCGACTTCGAGGCAGGGCATGTCGAGGCGAATCCCTCGATGCTCTCCGATCTCGACGGCGAGGACGCGATGGTCATCACCCGCTTCGGCATCGACGCGGGCGCGCGCGAGCATCGCCGGCTCGATCTCGTCTATCCGGTCGCGGCGCTGAAGCCGCACACGCTGTCGCTCACCGGCAAGGTCCACACCAAGAGCGCCGCGCCCGAGCCCGAATGGCAGGGCAACCTGACGCGCGCCGCGATGAACGTGAAGTTTCCCGTCCGCTCGGTGCTTGCCGAGCCGGTCATCTCGCTCGCGCGGCTGATGGAGCTGAAGGAAGGCGACGTCATCCCGATCGCCTTCGGCCCCGAAGTGCCGGTGATGATCGGCACCGACAGGTTCGGCGCGGGCACCGTCGGCACGTCCAACGGGCGCGCCGCGATCCGGCTCAATTCGATCGTCCGCATTCAGGAGGAAGATTTCCGATGAACGACATGACGGGCGGCATTCCCGCCGACGGCGCGGTCGCCGCCAATTTCAAACTGCTCCAGGATGTCGACGTCAAGCTGACGGTCGAGATCGGATCGACGCAGCTCAGCTTGCGCGAATTGCTCGCGCTCGGCGAATCGAGCGTGATCGAGCTGGACCGGCAGGCCAACGAGCTGCTCGACGTGTTCGTCAACGGCACGCTGATCGGCCGAGGCGAGGTGGTGACGGTGGGCGAGCGCTTCGGCGTGCGCATGACCGAACTCGTCAGCCCCGAAAAGCGCGGCAAGGCGTAACCGGCCGATGATGTGGTCCTACATCCTCAAGCTCATCGTCCTGCTGCCGCTGGTCTGCGGGCTGATGATCGGCTGCCTCTGGCTGTGGCGCCGGCTGGAGGCGCGGATGCCGGGCCAGCCGGCCAACCGCATGCTGGCGGTCAAGGAAACGATGATGATCTCGCCTGGCCTCAAGCTCGCGGTGCTCGAGTTCGAGGGCCGCAAGCTGCTCGTCTCCGTGGGCCGCGGCGGGGTGAACCTGATCGACCGGGGCGAGAAGTGAGCCAGCCTTCGCTTCGCCGGCTGCACGACACGACGCCGTCGCTGTTCAGCGCGCCCAAGCCGCGGCCGAGCGGCGGCGGGCTGACGCTCGGACGCCTCGTTCTCGCGATCCTCGCGCTGGTGCTCGTCGCGACGATCGCTGCGCCCGCCTTTGCGCAAGCCGCGCCGGCCGCACCCGTCGCCGCGCCCGCGACGCCGGGTGTCGGCGATGCGATCGACCGCGCGCTCGGCGACCTCGGCAGCGCCCAGAGCGCCAGCCAGGGCGACGCGCCGCTCTCGCTGAGCCTGCAGATCCTCATCATCATGGGGCTGCTCACCGTCCTGCCGGGCATCCTGCTGATGATGACGAGCTTCACGCGGATCATCATCGTGCTCGCGATCCTGCGCCAGGCGCTCGGGCTCCAGCAGACGCCGCCCAATCAGGTGCTGATCGGGCTGGCGCTGTTCCTGTCCTTCTTCGTGATGTCGCCCGTAATCGCGCAGATGAACGCCAATGCCATCCAGCCCTATTCGGAAGGCCGGATCGGCGCGAGCGAGATGATCAAGACCGCGGGCGTGCCGCTCCATGATTTCATGATGAAGCAGACGCGCACCAGGGACGTGACGATGTTCGCCGAAATGGCGAAATCCGGCCCCTATGCGTCGCCCGCCGACGTGCCCTGGTCGGTCGCGCTCCCCGCCTTCGTCACGAGCGAGTTGAAGACCGCCTTCCAGATCGGCTTCCTCATCTTCCTGCCGTTCATCGTGATCGACCTCGTCGTCGCGACGGTGCTGATGAGCCTGGGCATGATGATGCTCTCTCCGACGATCATCTCGCTGCCGTTCAAGCTGCTGCTGTTCGTCCTCGTCGACGGCTGGGCGCTGACGATGGGCAGTCTCGCCAATTCGTTCATGACGTGAGACGCGCGATGGAACCGACCTTCCAATGGATCCCGCCGTCGCGGCGTCTTCCGTACCGTCACCCCGGACATGTTCCGGGGTCCGATGTGCCGCGCACCCGGCCGCTGCTGTGCATGTTGCACCATGGATGCCGGAGCACGTCCGACATGGCGGGGCGCGCGCACTGAGATGGGCCCCGACTATTTCCTCACCGTCGCGCACGAGGCGATGTGGGTGCTCGCGCTCGCCGCGGCGCCGATCCTGATCCCGATCCTGCTCGCCGGCCTCATCATCGGCATGATCCAGGCGGCGACATCGATCAACGAACAGACCCTGTCGTTCATCCCCAAGCTGATGGTCACCGCGGTCGCGATCCTGATCTTCGGCGGGCTCATCATGGGGCTGCTGAGCGATTTCACGCTCGGCATCTACGACCGCATCCCGGATCTGGTGCGGTGAAGTCCGCACCATTGCCTTCCGCCCGTCACCCTGAACTCTTCGATGGGGCCCAGGACAGGCTTGTTTCAGGGTCCTACGAGCCGCAGGCGCTATCGCTTGTGGAGGCATGGATGCTGAAACAAGTTCGGCATGACGGCGGAGCAATCGGCTGATGCTCGGCTTCGGCCTTGCGATCGAGCCGCAGCTCTGGGCGCTGATCTTCGTGATGGTGCGGATCGGGGCGGCGTTCATCGCGGCGCCCGTGTTCGGCGCGGTCTCGGTGCCGCTGCCGGTGCGGATCGCGCTCTCCGGCGCGATCGGCGTGCTCGTGCTCGGCGTGCATCCAGTGGCGCCGCCTGCCCAGGTGTTCGCGCTCAACACCTTCCTGTCGGTCGCGGCCGAGGCGCTGGTCGGGCTCGCGATCGGCTTCATCCTTCAGATCGCCTTCGCCGCGCCGCTGATCGCGGGGGAGATCATCGGCAATTCGATGGGGATCGGCTTCGCCTCGATGATCGACCCGCAGACCGGCCGATCGAGCGCGGCGCTCAGCAACTTCCTCTCGACGATGATGACCTTGCTCTTCCTGTCGGTGAACGGCCATCTCGTCCTCGTCGACATGTTGGTGCGAAGCTACACCGCGCTCCCGCCCGGTGCCGCGTGGATGGATCCCGAGCGTCTCAAGGACATCGCGGTTTTCGGCGGCTATGCGTTCGCGGCCGGATTCCTGCTCGCGCTTCCGGTCGGGTTCCTGCTTTTGTGCCTCAACCTGATCGTCGGCATGGTCTCGCGCTCGGCGCCCTCGCTCAACCTGTTCGCGATCGGCCTGCCGATGAGCCTCGCGGTCGGCGTGATCGCGCTCGCCATCGCCTTTCCCGCGATGGGCGATTACATGCTCGTCATCGTCGATGAGGGGCTTTCCGCCGCGCAGAACCTGGTGTTCGGCTGATGGCGGAGGAAGCCGGCGAAAAGACCGAAGCCCCAACGCCCAAGCGCAGGCGCGACGCGGCGAAGGAAGGCGATATCCTCAAGTCGCGCGAGTTCGCGACCGCGCTCGTCGTGCTTGCCGGCTGCGGCTGGATGGCGTTCTTCGGGCCTTCCTTGCTCAACGGCTGCAAGGCGCTGATGGCCACGAGCTTCCGGTTCGGGCGCGGCGACATCGAGGATTTCGCGCCCTTCCGGCCGCTCTTCGAGGCAGGCTGGGAACTCGCGCCCGGGCTGGCGAGCCTGCTTGCGATCACCGCCCTCGCCGGCATCGCCAGCCAGGCCGGACTGGGCAGCTTCCAGTTCAACGGCAGCCTGCTCGCGCCCAAGGGATCGCGGATCAATCCGCTCTCCGGCCTCAAGCGCATCTTCGGCGCGCAAGGATGGATCGAGCTCGGCAAGTCGCTGCTCAAGATCGGCCTCCTGGGCGCGATCGGCTGGTATATGCTGATCTGGGCGGGCGAGCATTCGATCGGCCTGTCGGGTACCGACGTCAACGGCGCGGTCGCGAGCCTCGGTTCGACCCTGCTCGCCATCCTGTTCGCGATGGCCGCCGGGCTCGCGCTGATCGCCGGGATCGACGTGCCGATCCAGATCGTCCGCCGCCTCGCCAAGCTGCGCATGAGCAAGCAGGAGGTGAAGGACGAGCACAAGGAAGCGGAAGGCTCGCCCGAGCTCAAGAACGCGATGCGCGCGCGCCAGCGGCAGATGGCCAAGCGCTCCGTCAGACAGGCGGTGGCGGGCGCGCATGTCGTGCTCACCAACCCGACGCATTTCGCGGTGGCGCTGCGCTACGACCGTTCGAGCGACGAGGTGCCCGTCGTCGTTGCCAAGGGCCGCGGCGTCACCGCGCTCGCGATCCGTGAGGTGGCGGCTGAAAGCGGCGTGCCGGTGCTCGAATATCCCGCGCTCGCCCGCGCACTTTATTATACGAGCCGGGAGATGCAGGAGATTCGCGATGATCTCTACATGGCGATCGCTACCGTCCTCGCCTTCGTCTTCAACCTCAACGCGCAGGCCGGCGGCAGCCCGCCGCCCGTCACCGTGCCGCCGACCGCGCGATTCGATGAGAATGGGGTGCAGCATTAGCTTGATTCAGCTTCGCTGAATGGTGCGGCACCGGCCAACACAACGGATAAAAACCTAAAGAATCCCGCACAACGGTCGCTTCAAGAGACAGCGCGACAGGGGGCACGGATGACCACGACCAGCTCGACCAACCCGACGGCCTCTGCCACCGCGCAGATCCTGAGTTCGCTCAAGACCGGCTCGGGGATCGACATCGGCAATCTGGTGAGCTCGCTCGTCGATGCGCAATATGCGATCAAGCGCGACCGGCTTTCGGTACGCACCGATACGCTCAACACCAAGATTTCGGATGCCGGCTCGCTGCTGAGCGGGATCAAGGGATTCTCCTCCTCGCTCAAGACGCTGGTGGACAGCGGCTCGCTGATGACGCAGCCGACCAGCTCGAACGCCGATGTCCTGACGGTGAGCGCGCTGTCGGGCGCCAAGCTCCAGGGGCTTTCGGCGTCGCTCGAAGTGACCCGGCTCGCCATCGCGCAGACCAGCGCGAGCGACTATGTCGCCGATCGCACCGCTGCGATCGGCACCGGCACCTTCACGCTCACCTTCGGCACCGCCACCGTCTCGAACGGCGCGATGACCGCCTTCACCGCAGGCAGCGGCACGCCGGTGGACATCACGATCGATGCCGATCATGCCAGCCTCGACGGCATCGCCGAGGCGATCAACGCCGCCGATGCGGGCGTCACCGCGACGATCGTCACCGATGCGGGCGGCGCGCGGCTGATGCTCAAGAGCGCGACCGGCGCCGAGCAGGCGTTCACGCTGACCGCCAGCGGCACCTCGGACCCGGCGCTCGCCGCGTTCAACGTCGGCGTCGGCGCCACGGGCTCGACGATCGGCACCGCCGCGCAGGACGCCGCGCTCCTGCTCGACGGCATCGCGGTGACGCGCAGCAGCAACGCGATCGACGACCTGATCGAAGGCGTGAAGATCGACCTCGTATCGGCATCGCCCGGCAAGCCGGTCACGATCGGCAACCGCCGCCCGATCGACGATCTGGAGCAGGTCGTCACCGATTTCGTCGATACCTACAATCAGCTCCAGGGCATCATCAAAGCCGATATCAACCCGATCTCGGGCTCGCTCTCGCGCGACACCGCGGCGCGCACGCTGATGACCTCGCTCAGCCGGCTGACGCTGACGACGCTCAACAGCGGAGCGGCCACCGGGGCGCCGACGACGCTCGCGGAGATCGGCGTCACCACCAATCGCGACGGCACGCTGAGCGTCGATACCGAGCGGCTCCAGAAGGCGCTGACCGACTGGCCCGATGCGGTCGAGGCGATGTTCGCCGCCGGCGACGCGGCGACCGGCGACGGCCTGCCCGCCGCGCTCGACGCGATCGCCGACGCAGCCGCCGACAAGAAATACGGCCTTGTCGCGAGCCAGGACACGTACAGCGACGCGCTCGACGACGTCGCCGACCAGCAGGATCGGATCGAGGATCAGGCCGCGGCGATGACCGAGCGGCTTACCCAGCAATTCGCGAGCATGGACGCGCGCGTCGCCGCCTACAAATCGACCCAGAGCTTCCTCCAGTCGCAGATCGACGCCTGGAACCGGAAGGACTGAGCCGATGGGGGCCTATGCCAGTCTGATCGGGCGCGATCCCGAGGCGACCTATCGCCAGATCGACGCCGCCGGCCGCACCGGCGAGGCCGATCCGCACGCGCTCGTGCAGTTGCTCTATGAAGAGCTGATCCGCGCCCTGCGCGTCGTCGCCTGGGCGGCCGAGCACCGCCAGCTCCGCGTGCGCAGCGAGAAGGCGACGCGCGCGATCGCGATCCTGTTCGCGCTCGAATCGGGGCTCGATTTCGAGCGCGGCGGCGAGGTCTCCAAGACGCTCGCGCGGCTCTATCAGGGCGCACGGCAGACGGTGATCAACGCCAGTCTAGGAAGCGACCCGGCGCCGTTCCTCGAGGTCGCCGACAATCTCGAAGAGATCGCGGAGGCGTGGCGCCAGGTTCGGGCCGGGTGAACATCGCTTGTGCTCCTGCGAAAGCAGGAGCCCGGAATCATACGGGATGACGCCTGAATTCCCGGGTTCCTGCTTTCGCAGGAACATGAACGTCGAAAATCGCCGGGTGCCTACCCCCTCAAAATCGCCCGCGCGGCGTTGCGGCCCGGCCGCCCGCTCACCCCGCCGCCGGGATGCGCGCCCGAGCCGCATAGCCATAGCCCCGCGAGCGGCATCCTGTAGCCCGCAATCCCCAGCATCGGCCGCGCCGACCAGAGCTGATCGAGCGACATGCGGCCATGGAAGATATCCCCGCCGACCAGCCCGAAGCGCGCCTCCAGATCGACCGGAGACAATGCGATCTGCCCGACGATCAGCTTGCGGAAGCCCGGTGCGGCCTCCTCGACCGTGTTCAGGATCGACTCGACCGCCGCATCCTTGTGCGCCTCCCATCCGCCATCGATCGTCGGCGCGAATTGCTGGCAGAACAGGCTCGCGACATGATGCCCCGGCGGCGCGAGGCTGTCGTCGACCAGGCTCGGGATCAGCATCTCGACGATCGGGCGTTCCGACCAGCCGCGCGCCTTCGCGTCGGTGAAGGCGCGATCCATATAATCGAGGCTCGGCGCGAGGATGATACCGCTCTTCAGGTGATCGCCCGGCTCGGGCAATGCGGCGAAGCGCGGCAGGCCGGAGAGCGCGACGTTCATCCGAAAGGTGCCCGAGCCGTTGGCGTGGCGGCCCATTCGCGCGCGCAGCCGCGCATCGAGCAGTTCGGGCGCGATCATGTCGAGCAGCAGCGTCCTGGGATGGACGTTCGAGACCACCGTTTTCGCTGCGATCCGATTGCCGTCGGCCAACTCGACGCCATTGACGCGCTTCCCCTCCGCGAGCACGCACGCGACCGGCGCGTCGGTGCGGATGGTGACGCCCGCGCCCTCGCACGCCCGCGCCATCGCCTGCGTCACCGCGCCCATCCCGCCGATGGCGTGGCCCCATTGCCCGGCCTTGCCGTTCACCTCGCCGAAGACATGGTGGAGCAGCACATAGGCGCTGCCCGGCGTGTCCGGGCTCGCATAATTGCCGACCACCGCGTCGAAGCCGAACACGGCCTTCACCGGATCGCTCTCGAAAAAACCGTCGAGCACCTCGCGCGCCGATCGGGTGAACAGATCGAGCGCGTCGCGCTTCGCCTCGATCGGCAGTTTCAGGAGTCGCCATGCCTGGTCGATCGCGCGCGCGAGATCGCCCGCGCCGCCGCCGACATTGGGCGGCGCGCGATCGGCGAGCATGCGGAGCACGCGCGCCACCGCGTCGAGGCGGCGTTCATAGTCCGGCAGCGCCGCGGCGTCGCCTTCCGAAAAGCGTGCCACCGCCGCGCGGCTCTGCCCGCCGCCCATCAACAGATAGCGGCCGTCCCCGGTCGGCAGGAAGTTGGAATAAGGCCGCTCGACCACGCGCAGGCCATGCGCGGCGAGGTTCATGTCGGCGATGATGCGCGGATCGAGCAGGCCGAGCGTGTAGCTCGCGGTCGAGTTGCGGAAACCGGGCGCGAACTCCTCCGTCACCGCCGCGCCGCCCACCACGCCGCGCCGTTCGAGAACGAGCACGCGCCTGCCCCCGCGCGCGAGATACCAGGCGCAGACGAGCCCGTTATGCCCGCCGCCGATCACGATCGTGTCGAAGTCGCTCATCATCGCCACCTGACACCGCTGAGCGATCCGCGACAAGTGCGGATATGGTTGCCCGCCCGTTTACCGAATCGTGACGGTCCCGTTCCATAATCCCGCGCCGCGAGAGGGGCGCTGATGGATCGATTCGACGATAGCGATGCGGCAGTCGCGCGCCGGCAGCCGGCGCGCTCGGTGCTTGCGGTGGACGACAGCCGGGCGACGCTCGAGCTGATCGGCGCGCAATTGTCGCGCCGCGGCTTTCTGGTCGTGCAATGCGCCGATGGCGGCGAGGCACTCGACCTCGTCGCCGCGCGCGACTTCGATCTCGTGCTGCTCGATCGGGTGATGCCGGGGCTGACGGGGCTGCACGTCCTCGCCGAAATCCGCTCCAGCCGCGAAACGGCGGACCTGCCCGTGATCATGCTGACCGGCGAGGGCGACAGCGCCGCCGCCGTCGAGGCGCTCGCCGCTGGCGCCGACGATCATCTGACCAAGCCGGTCGCCTTCGACCTGCTCGCCGCCCGGATCGAACGCACGATCGACCGCGCCCGGCGCATCGCCGAGCTGAAGCGCTCGAACGCGCTGCTCGATGCGCGGATCGCGACGCGCGCGATCGAACTTGGCGAGGCGCGCGCCGAGCTTGCCGAGCGTCGCGACGAATGCCGCCGTCTCACCGCCTCGCTCGCCGCAATGAACGCCCGCCTCACCGAAACCAGTGCCGCCGCAGGAAGTAGATGACGACCCCGGCCGAAATGGCCGCACACACGCCGAAGATCGCATCGAATGCCCAGGGCTCCTGCGCATAGGGCAATCCCGTCACGTTCATCCCGTAGAGCCCGGTGATGAAGGTGATCGGCAGAAAGATCAGCGCCACGATCGAGATCAACAGCGCGCGCCGGTCGATCTGTTCCGCGCGCAGATCGGTGAGCGTCTCGTGCATCAATGCCGAGCGCTCGCGGATGCTCTCCAGCTCCTCCGCCATGCGCGCAGCGCGATCGGCGGCGGCGGAAAGGTGCAGACGGTCGTCGTCATGAAGCCAGTCGAGCGGCAAGGTGGCGAGTTTTTCGAGCGCGGCGCGCTGGGGGGCAAGGAACCGGCGATAACGGATCGCCTGCGCGCGCACATGGGTCACGGTGCGGCGCAGCTCGAAGACGCGGCTCGCATCGAGACCCGATTCGCAATCATCGAGATCGTCGCCCAGATCGGCGACCTCGGGGTCGAGTTCCTCGGTGATCGCGCCGGCGAACTCGGCGATCAGGTCGCCGGGATCGCCGACCTCGCCCGCCTCGACCGCGGCGACCACCGCGTCGAGCGCCGTCAGCGGCTTGCGCATCACGGAAAAAACGCGTTTGCCGATCGCCCAGAGGCGCACCGAGGCGAGCGTATCGGGGAGCACCACCTTGTCGGCGATCATCCCGCGCAGATTGAGGAACGCGCCCTCGCCGACCGCGTCGCAGCGGGGGCGCGTCTCCGCCGCGGTGAGCGCATCGACGAGATAATCGGCGAGCCCGGCCTTCTCGCCGAGCCAGTCCTGCGCCTCGCGGTCGTTGGTCGAAAGATGGATCCAGACGAGATCGCCCGCGGCGTCGAGCGCGGCCTCGGCATCGAGCTTTTCGGCATGGCCTTGGGCGACGCGATAGGCGAATCCGGTCACGGCCCCTCCAGCACGATCGTGAGACCCGGTTGTGGCGCAGCCGGCGGCGGCGCGCAAATCCGCGCCGCATCGGCCCGCGCGCGGTCGAGAATGACCGCAGGAGCGTCGGCGGCGTGGTAGATCCGGTCGGCCTGGCCCAGCAGGCGGGCCTCGCGGAGCGTGAGGTCGTCCGGATCGGCCGAGCGGAGGCGGATGGTTACGGAGAGAGCCGCCGCCGTCCCCGGCGCATCGAGCCACCGGGCAACGCGCTCCTCGTCCGCCGCCAGCGGATCGAGCGGGCCGCCCGGCTGCATCGCCGCGCCGAGCGCCCGCCGCCGCCCTTCGGCATCCGGCCAGCGCGCGTGCATCGCCGCGCGCGCATCGCGCAGCGCCTGCGCCAGCCCGCCGAGGCGCGCCGGGAGCAGCGTTTCGAGCCGCTGGCGCAACGCCGCCGCGAGCCCCGCCGAGGCGCCGCCGGTGCCGATCGCCACGAGCACCGGATCGCGATCGACGATCGCGGGCAGGGTGAAATCGCACAGATTCGGCCGATCGACCGCGTTGACGAGAATGCCGCGCGCGCGCAGCCGCTCGACCGCGGCGCGGGCCGCTGCCTCTTCCTCGATCGCGACGATCGCAAGCCGCCCCTCGGCCTCTTCGCCCGACACGATCGCCCCTGCGCGCTCGAGCAGCCGCCGTTTCGCCTCGGCCGCCGCGCCGTCGCCGAGCAGGATCACCGGCCTGCCTGCCAGTCTGACGAACAGCGGCAGGCCCGAAAGGCTCACCGCGCCAGCCACTCGGGCACGCGCTCGGCGGCGAGGATCGTCTCGGCGGCGATCCGGTCGGCGACCACGGCATAGCGGTCGCCGTCCACCAGCACCTCGGGCACCAGCGCGCGGCTGTTGTAGGTCGAGGCCATGGTCGCGCCGTAGGCGCCCGCGGTGCGGAAGACGGCGAGGTCGCCCGAGACCACCTTGTCGATCTCGCGCCCCATCGCGAACGTGTCGCCCGTCTCGCAGACCGGGCCGGCGATATTGGCCACCATCGTCTCGCCGGTCGGTCGCACCGCCGCGAAATCGTGCCACGCATCGTAAAGCGCGGGGCGCGCGAGATCGTTCATCGCGGCATCGACGATGACATAGGGGTTCACCACGCCCGGCTTGACCCAGATCACGCGCGTCAGCAACACACCCGCATTGCCGGCAATCACGCGGCCGGGCTCGAACATCAATTCGACGTCCCAGCCCCTGGTCGCGCGCGCGACCATCCCGCCATATTCGGCCGGGCTCGGCAGCGTTTCGCCGGGGCGATAGGGCACGCCCAGCCCGCCGCCCAGATCGACGCGGCTGATCGTGTGCCCGGCCGCGCGCAGATCGCGTACCAACGCCCCGATCCGCGCATAGGCGGCTTCGAGCGGTGCGAGATCGCCGAGCTGGCTGCCGATATGGATCGCAACGCCCTTCAGATCGAGCCCGTCGAGCCGCGCCAGCCGGTCGAACATGGCGGGTGCCCGATCGATCGGCACGCCGAACTTGTTCTCCTTGCGCCCCGTGGAGATCTTGGCGTGGGTGCCCGCATCGACATCCGGGTTGACGCGCAGCACCGCGCAGGCGGTCATGCCCTTCGAAGCCGCGATCCCGGCAAGGACGCGGCCCTCCTCCTCCAGCTCGAGGTTGAACTGGCCGATTCCCGCTTCGAGCCCGCGCGCCAGCTCGTCGCGGGTCTTGCCCACGCCTGAAAAGACGATCTCGCCCGCCGGCATTCCCGCGGCGAGCGCGCGCGCCATCTCGCCGCCCGAGACGACGTCGGCGCCGTAGCCCTCGTCGGCGAGCACGCGCAGCACGCCCAGATTCGGATTGGCCTTGATCGCATAAGCGAGGTGGACACGATCCAGTCCCGCAAGCGCCTCGCGAAAGACGCGCGCATGGCGGCGGAAGGTGGCGGCGGAATAGACGTAGACGGGCGTACCCACCTCGTCCGCGATCCGCGCGAGCGGCACCTGTTCGGCGTGGAGCGCGCCGTCGATCAGTTGAAAATGGTCCATCTATTCTTCGGGTGGCAGGTCGAAAGGATCGGGTTCGCGTTCATGCGAATCCTTGAGCAGCTCGTCGTTGCGCTCGGGACGCGCCTGCGGATCGGGCGTGAGCAGATCGCCGGCAGTAGGCCGCGCGTCTGCGCCATATGGCGCGACCGGCAACGCCTGCCCCTCGGGCGGCTTGAGCGCCGCCGCAGAGCCGCATCCGCCGAGCGCGAGCGCCGCAAGCACGATCAGCGCCTTCATCGCGTCTTCTCCTCCTCGCGCGCGGCATGTGCCGCGGCAATCGCCTCGCGCACGCGCACGGGCGCGGTGCCGCCGATGCTCGTCCGGCTTGCAACCGACGCATCGACCGAGAGAACGTCATACACGCGCGCGTCGATCCGCGCGTCGATCGCGGTCAAGGTGTCGAGCGGCAGTTGATCGAGCCGCGCACCCGCATCCTCGGCCGCCTTCACCACGCGCCCGGTAATGTGGTGCGCCTCGCGGAACGGGACGCCTGCTTCGCGCACCAGCCAGTCGGCCAGGTCGGTCGCGGTCGAAAAGCCCGCTTCGGCGAGGCCGCGCATCCGCTCGGTGCGGAAGGTCGCGCTCTCCACCATCCCCGTCATCGCCGCGATTGCGAGGCCGAGCAGGTCGTGCGCCTCGAACACCGGCGGCTTGTCGTCCTGCATGTCCTTCGAATAAGCGAGCGGCAGCCCCTTCATCGTCATCACCAGCGCCGTCATGCACCCGGCGATCCGCCCGGCATGGCCGCGCACCAGCTCGGCGGCGTCGGGGTTGCGCTTTTGCGGCATGATCGACGAGCCGGTCGACCATTGATCCGAAAGCGACACGAAGCCGAAGGGCTGCGAGGCCCAGATGATGAATTCCGCGGCAAGCCGCGACAGATGGAGCGCGCATTGCGTCGCCGCCATCAGGTAATCGAGCGCGAAATCACGGTCGGAGACCGAATCGAGCGAGTTCTTCGTCGGCGCATCGAAGCCGAGCGCCCGCGCGGTCGCAGCGCGGTCGATCGGGAAGCCCGTTCCCGCGAGCGCCGCCGACCCCAGCGGGCATTGGTTCAAGCGCGTGCGTGCATCGGCGAAGCGGCTGCGATCGCGCGCGATCATCTCGTGATAGGCCATCAGATGATGCCCGAGCGTCACCGGCTGCGCCGACTGGAGGTGCGTGAAACCCGGCATCACGCTTTCCGCATGCTCGTCCGCGCGCGCGATCAGCGCGTCCTGGAGCAGGCCGAGCGCGGCGCGCGCCTCGTCGATCGCGGCGCGCGTCCAGAGCCTGAAATCGGTCGCGACCTGATCGTTGCGCGACCGCGCGGTGTGAAGGCGACCGGCAACCGGCCCGATCTTCTCGGCAAGCCGCGATTCGGTGACCATGTGGATGTCTTCGAGCGCCAGATCCTCGGGCACGCCATCGGCTTCGTAATCGGCGGCGACCGCATCGAGCCCGTCGCTGATCGTCTTCGCATCCTCGGCCGAGACGATTCCCCTGGCCCCCAGCATCGCGACATGCGCCCTGGAGCCCGCAACGTCCTCACGCCACAGCCGCTTGTCGAAGGGGATCGAGGCGTTTATCTCGCGCATGACCGCGGCCGGGCCTTCGGCGAAGCGCCCGCCCCACATCGCATTGGAGCTGTCCTTGCGCGCGTTGATTCCTTGTCTCCTTGCCGCAACACTGATCGCCGGCGGCTGCGATAGGGCCAAGCAGGCGCCGGAGCAAGCAAGCCCGGCTTCGCCGGATACTACGTCCGCTACGCCCGGCGAAGTGCCGCCCTCCGCGCACATCGCCGATCCCGCCGAGGCGATCGACCGCAGCCACAAGGGCGCAGCGGTTCCGGCCGTCACCTTCACCAGCCCGGAAGGGCAACCGGTGACGCTCGCCGATTTCGCGGGCAAGCCGGTGCTGCTCAACCTGTGGGCGACCTGGTGCGCGCCCTGCGTCGCCGAGCTGCCGACGCTCGACGCGCTCGCAGGCCGCGAGGGCGACGCGCTCCAGGTGCTCACCGTCAGCCAGGATCTCGACACCGCCAAGGTGGTGCCGTTCCTGAAGAAGACCGGGGTTGAGCACCTTCCGGCCTATACCGACGCGAACCTCGCGCTCAGCCTCGCCTATCAGGCGAACCTGCCGACGACGGTGCTGATCGATTCGACCGGCCACGAGGTCTGGCGGATCACCGGCGGGATCGACTGGACCGGTGAGAAGGCGAAGGCATTGCTCGCGGAGGCGGGCTGAGCATCGTTGCGCTTCTGCGGAAGCAGGAGCCAGAATTGCAAGCGCCATCGCCCGCGACTCTGGACTCCCGCTTTCGCGGGAGAACCTGGCGGCGTCTCCTAGATCACGATCTCGAACAGCGCCCCGCCGCTGCCGACATCCTTCACCTCGATCGTCCCGCCATGCGCGACGACGATCTGGCGCGCGAGGTTGAGCCCCACGCCCGTCCCCTTCGCCTTGGTGGTGAAGAAGGGCAGGAACACCTCATGCCGCATGGCGGGCGGCACGCCGGGGCCGTTGTCCGCGACCTCGATCCGGCGCCGCCCGCCTTCGAGGCCGGTAACGGCGAAGCGCAGGCGCGGGGAATCGCTGTGTCCGCTCGCCGCCTCGGCGCCGTTGCGCAAGAGGTTGATGAGCACCTGCGCGAGCAGATCGGGATCGGCGTCGAGCGCGAGCCCGTCCGGGCCGACCTCCAGGACGATCGGCACGCCGGGCCAGTCGGCCGCGGTCAGCCGCACCAGTTCCTCGGCCCAGGGCCGGGCCGAAAAGACCTTGCGGTCGATGCTCGGCGGCCGCGCCACCGCGCGATAGCTTTCGATGAAATGCCCCAGCCCGCGCGTTCGCCGCATCAGTGTGCCGACCGCGACGCGCGCGTCGGCGACGTGCGGCTCGGCGCCGAGCGCGGGCGTGTCGAGCAGATCGGCGGCGGTCTCGGCGAGCGAGGTGATCGGGGTGAGCGAGTTGAGGATCTCATGCGTCAGCACCCGCACCAGGTCGCTCTGCGCCACCATCTCGATCGAATCGAACGCGCCCTGCACCGGCTGGACGGTGACGACGCGCATATTGCCCGCCAGCCGGGCAAGCTCGGCGGTGCGCACGATCGCGCGCTGTGCCCGGCCGCCGAGCGTCAGCAGCAGCGTCTCCTCGGCACCGCCCGCTTCGCCCGCGAGCCGCCGGGCGAAGCTCACGCCGTACGCCTCGTAATCGCTCGGCCGCGCGCCCGACACGCGCCCGCCGAAAAGCTGGCGCGCGATCTTGTTGCCCTGCGTCACCGCGCCGCGCGCATCGACGGTAAGCACCGCAATCGGCATGTCGTCGATCAGCGCCTGCTGAAATCGCGATGCCTCCGCGGCGGAATCGCGTTCGCTGCGGACGCGCTCGATCGCCGAGGTGAAGGCGGTGCCGAGCGCATTGAACCCGGCGCCGCCGCGCTGGTCGAAGCGCACGGTGTTGTCACCCGCGCGCAACGCCTCGACGAAGCGCGCGAGCATCGCATTGGTCCGCGTGACATGCGCCCAGAGCAGCGCCGTCGCGCCGATCACGACCAGCCCGGCGACGAGCCGCGCCGCCGCGAGCCCCGGCGTCAGGAAAGCGCCGATGAGCAGCGCGAGCGCGAGGCCCAGCAGCACGACGCGCGCTGCCAGGCCGATCAGGAAACGGCGCTCAGAGCCCATGCTTCTCCATGCGCCGATAAAGCGCCCCGCGCGAGAGCCCGAGCTCTGCGGCCGCGAGCGAGATGTTGTAGCCGTGCTTGCGAAGCGCCTCCTCGACCAGCCGCCGCTCGGCGCGATCGAGGTTGAGGTCGGCGGGGCTCGACGGCGCGACCACCGCCTCGGGCCTCAATCGCGACGCGCTCGAACCGATCGGGAAATCCTCCGGCCGAAGCGGCGCGTCGCTCGACAGGATGACAGCGCGCTCGACCGCATGGCGCAGCGCGCGCACGTTGCCCGGCCAGTCGTGGTGCCTGAGGGCGGTCATCGCCTCGGGGCTGATCGCGGGCACCGGCCGATCGTAGCGCTTCGCGTAGAGGATCAGGAAATGCTCGAGCAGCTCGGGCACGTCCTCGCGGCGATCGCGCAGCGGCGGCAGATCGATCTCGACGGTGTTGAGGCGGAACAGCAGATCCTGTCGAAAATGGCGATCATCGCTCAGCATCGCGGGCGCCATGTTGGTTGCGGCGATCACGCGGATGTTCACCGGAACCGGCGCGTTGGCGCCCACCGGCGTCACCTGACGCTGCTCGAGCACCGTCAGCAGCTTGGGTTGCAGGTGGAGCGGCAGGTTGCCGATCTCGTCGAGAAACAACGTCCCGCCGTCCGCCGCCTGGATGCGCCCGACGCGGTCGCCCTTGGCGTCGGTGAAGGCACCCTTCACATGGCCGAACAGCTCCGAATCGATCAGGTCCTCGGCGATCGCGCCGAGATCGACCGTCAGCATCGGCGCGTCGGCGCGATGCGAGGCGCCGTGAAGCGCGCGGGCGACCAGCTCCTTGCCGGTGCCGTTCTCTCCAAGGATCAACACGTTGGCGTCGGTCGGCCCCGCGCGGGCGATCAGCGATTGCACGCGCGCCATCGCGGGCGAGCGGCCGAGCAGCAGCGTGTTTCCCGTTGTCGGCCCCGCGGCGGGCGGATGCGCGCGCTCGTCCGGCGCGTCGCGGCGCGAACGGCGCAGCGTCGCCGCGGTGCGCACGCTCGCGAGCAATTTCTCGTTCGACCAGGGCTTGGAGACGAAGTCGGTCGCCCCCCGCTTCATCGCCGCGACGGCCACCTGGATGCCGGCGTGCGCGGTGATCATCACCACCGCCATGTCGGGATCATAAGCGAGCAGGCGGCCGAGCCAGGCGAGCCCTTCGGCGGCGTCGGTCGCGCCGCGCGCGAAATTGGCGTCGAGCAGCACCACGTCGGGCTGGCGCCCCCCGAGCGCGTCGAGCGCGGCCTGCGGGTTGGGCGCAGTCAGCACCTCGGCGAACATCCGCCGCAGCAGCAGTCGTGCGGCGGTCAGGATGTCCTCGTCATCGTCGATCACCACCGCGAGATCGAATTCGAGTTGCTTCGTCGTCATGTCCGCTCTCGTACAATTGCTGCCCGATTCCGGACAAACAAATTGCGTGCCAGCCGGCGCTGGAACGAAGGAAACGGCGGGAATCCTTCATTTCGGCGACTTGGCACAGCCGGTGCAACGGCGTGATCCAGAATATCCAACGTCAGGAGGACATCATGGAAATCACCGCCTTTCGCCGCGCCCTGAGCTTCGTCGTCGCCATCGCCGCGACCTCGTGCCTCGCCTTCGCGTCGGCACCCCCCGTTCATCCCGGATCGCCCGCGGCTTTCGTCCGGACGATCGCATGAAGACGGCCGCTTCTGTCCGTTCGCGGACAGCCCTGTCCGGAAACGGACACTGCCATGCGCTCTTTCGCGGCGCAATGCCGCGCTGTCGCGCCGATCGCTGATCTGGCACACCTCTTGCGACGGAAACGATCATGAGCGTGGTGCGGATGAAGAAGGACAAGACCGTAACGCCGCCGAGCGGCAGCGGCATGGATCGCGTGGTCGAGAAGAAGGGGCTTCCGATCAGGCTCAGAATCGCGGCGGGCGCTGTTGTGGTGGTGGCGCTCGCCGCGATCTTCTTTTGGTTCGCGCCGCGCGCGGGGACGCAGACGATCGCCGCCGACCACGTCACGATCTCGCCCGTCACCAAAGGCACGTTCGAGGACTTCATCCCGTTGCGCGCACGCGTGACGCCGCTCGTCACGGTCTATCTCGATGCGGTGGAGGGCGGGCGCGTCGAGAAGGTGCTCGTGGAGGATGGCGCGAACGTCACCAAGGGGCAGCTCCTCGCGGTGCTCTCCAACCCCGATCTCCAGCTCAACCTGCTCGCGCGCCAGACCGAAGTGACCGAGCAGATCAACAACATGCGCAGCCAGGAGCTCGCGCTCGAGCAGACGCGGCTCGCCAACGAGCGCGCGGTGCTCGAAGCCAGGCTCGCGACGCAGAAGGCCCGCCGGCAATATGAGCGCCAGAAGCCGCTCGCCGCCAAGGGCTTCGTCGCGGGCAAGGAATTTGCCGACACCAAGGACGAGTTCGCCTATGAGAAGCAGCGGCTTCAGGCGGTGATGAACAGCCAGGCGACCGACGAGCGGCTCCAGGCGAGCCAGCTCGCGCAGCAGCGCGCCGCCGCCCGCTCGCTGCAATCGAGCCTCGACATCGCGCGGCGCAACCTCGACGCGCTCAACCTGCGCGCGCCGGTGACGGGGCAGCTTTCGGGTTTCTCGATCCGCGTCGGCGAATCGCTCCAGCAGGGCGAGCGGGTCGGGCAGATCGATTCGCCGGGCGGCAACAAGCTGATCGCGGGGGTGGACGAATTCTACCTGGGCCGCGTCACGCTCGGCCAGGAGGCGGCCGTCGATTGGGGCGGCAAGACCTACAGGACGCGCGTCACCAAAATCTATCCGCAGGTGCAGAACGGCCAGTTCGAGGTCGATCTCGAATTCGTCGGCGCCGCGCCGGGCAGCCTCCAGCGCGGCCAGACGCTTCAGGCGAAGCTGACGCTGAGCGATCCGACGCCCGCGATGCTCATCCCCAACGGCGCCTTCTACAACGAGACCGGCGGCAACTGGGTGTTCGTCGTCGCGCCCGACGGCAAGAGCGCCGTCAAACGCCAGGTCCGCCTGGGCCGCCGCAATTCCGAAACGATCGAGGTGCTCGACGGCCTCGACCCGGGCGAGCGCGTGATCACCTCGCCCTATACCGGCTTCGCCGACAAGGACCGCCTCGAACTCGACGATTAGGAAAGGACAAAGCTGATGCTGAGCATGCGTGAACTCTCGCGGGTCTACCGCACCGACACCGTCGAGACGACCGCGCTCGACGCGATCGACCTCGACATCGCCGAGGGCGAATTCGTCGCGATCATGGGCCCCTCGGGCTGCGGCAAATCGACCTTGCTCAACCTGATGGGCATGCTCGACAGCCCGACCAGCGGCTCCTACGTCTTCGACGGCAAGGAGGTGGCGGGGCTCCCCGAAAGCAAGCTCGCCGAGGTGCGCAAGGCCTCGATCGGCTTCATCTTCCAGAGCTTCAATCTCGTCGATGAATTGACGGTGCGCGAGAATGTCGAGCTTGCGCTCCTCTATCACGACGTCTCCGCCGCCGAGCGCCGCGAGCGCGCCGATGCGGTGATGGACCGCGTGGGCATCGCGCATCGCGCGCGCCATCGCCCGAGCCAGCTTTCGGGCGGCCAGCAGCAGCGCGTCGCGGTCGCCCGCGCGCTCGTCGCGAGCCCGCGCCTCATCCTCGCCGACGAGCCGACCGGCAATCTCGACACCGCGCACGGCGAGGAGGTGATGCGCATGCTCCAGAGTCTCAACGCCGACGGCTCGACGATCGTGATGGTGACGCACTCGCCCGCGCACGCCGATTATGCCGCGCGCGTCGTCCAGATGCTCGACGGCCGCATTCTCCAGGAACGCCGCCGCGCGGCCTGAGCGCGGGAGGGGGAGGAGAGCGACGATGTGGCGCAACTATCTGACCGTCGGCCTCCGCGCCCTCGCCAAGAACAAGACCTATGCGTTCATCAACATCTTCGGGCTCACCGTGGGGCTCGTCGCGTGCCTGCTGATCCTGCTCTACGTCCGCTACGAACAGAGCTACGATCGCTGGCTGCCCGAGGCGGACCGGACCTTCCAGCTCCAGACCTGGTACAAGGCCGACAGCCGCATGGGCGAGGAAAAGCTGATGCAGCTTTCCGCCATCGCGGCGGGGCGGCGGCTGGCGCAGGACTTTCCGCAGGTCGAGAAGCTCGTCTGGGTGCGCACCTTCGCGCCGGTGGTGATCCAGAACGGCCGCGCGTCCGAGGTCGAGGACCTGCGCATGGCCGACGGCAATTTGTTCGAGGTGCTCGCCCTTCCGCTGGTGCGCGGCAGCGCCGCGACGGCGCTTCCCGATTCGCACTCGGTGGCGCTGAGCGAAAGCGAGGCGAAACGGCGCTTTCGCGGTGCCGATCCGATCGGGCGGACGCTGACGATCGTCGATAACACCGGCAACGTCGATTATCGCGTCACCGCGGTGTTCAAGGACATCCCGAAGGACAGCAGCTTTTCCGCCGACATGATCGCGCGGTTCGATCTCGATACGCAATTCGCCGACCGCACCGATTCGCTCACCCGCTGGGATCAGCAAGGCGGCTGGACCTTCGTCCGGCTGCGCCCCGGCGCCGATGCCGACGCGCTCAACGCCGCGCTGCCGGCCTGGGAGCAGCGCGTCATCCCCGACCAGATCACCAACGGCGAACGCTTCAATGCCGCCGACGAGATGGACCTGCATCTCACCAACATCCGCGACGTCCACCTGGGCAAGGCGCAGGAATACGGGATGAAGCCGGGCAACGATCGCGGCACCGTCGTCACCTTCGCGGTGATCGCCTTGCTCGTGCTCGGCATGGCGTGCGTCAACTTCACCAACCTCGCCACCGCCCGCGCCTCGCAGCGCGCGCGCGAGGTGGCATTGCGCAAGGTGCTGGGCGCGACGCGCCGGCAGTTGATCGCGCAGTTCCTCGTCGAATCGACGCTGCTCGCGCTGGTCGCGCTGATCGCGGCGCTTGCGGTGGTCGAATTGGTGCTGCCCGCGTTCAACTCCTTCCTCGATGCCGGCATCGAGCTCCATTATTGGGGCGAGGGCGGCATCTGGCTGGCGTGCCTGGTGCTCGTTCTGCTGGTCGGGGTGGCGAGCGGCTTCTACCCCGCATTCTACCTCTCCAACTTCCAGCCCGCGCGCATCCTGAAGGCCAACCGGTCGGCCGCCGACGCGCACGGATCGGGGCGGCTGCGCAACACGCTGGTGATCGCGCAGTTCGCGATCTCGATCGGCCTCATCGCCTGCACCACGGTGATCTACGCCCAGACCAGCTTCGCGCGGACGATGGATGCGGGCTATCAGCGCGAGGGGCTGCTCCAGGTCGGCAGCCTCGATTTCATCGGTGCCTCGCCCCAAGCGGCGCAGGCGCTGGTCGATCGCGTCCGCCGGCTGCCCGGTGTCGTCGCGGCGGCGCGCACGCAGATCGCGGTGTCGCCCAACGACAATTCGATGTCGAGCTATTTCCTGCCGGGCAATCCGGTTTCGGTGTCGCTCGGCACCTACGGCGTCGAGACCGGCTTTTTCAAGGCGATGGGAATCGAGCTGCTCGCGGGCCGCGGTTTCTCCGACAGCCAGGGCAAGGATGACGCGACCACGCCCTTCCCCGTCGATCCCGCCGCCGAACGCGCGCTCGCCGCGCGCGGCATCAACGTCGTCATCACCGAGGCGGCGTCGCGCCGGCTGGGATTCGCGCGCCCCGAAGAGGCGATCGGCAAGACCATCCGGGGCGCGATCACCTTGCCCCAATTCGGTCTCGTCCCGTGCACGATCGTCGGGGTCGTCTCGGACACGCGCTACCGCTCGCTGCGCGAGCCGTTGCAGCCGACGCTCTACGCGATGCAGAAGCGCGGCTTCTCGCAGATGGCGGTCCGCTATTCGGGAGTCGAGCCCTCGGTGCTACGCGGCCGGATCGAGCAGATCTGGGACGAGTTGATGCCGCAGGTGCCGTTCGCGGCCGCGTTCGCCGACGATCTCGTCGCCCGGCAATATGCGCAGGAAACCGCGCGCGGCACGCTGTTCGCGACGTTCGCGGCGCTCGCGGTGATCATCGGCTGCCTCGGCCTGTTCGGGCTTGCGGCGTTCACCGCCGAACGGCGCACTAAGGAGATCGGGATCAGGAAGGTGTTGGGCGCCCGGACGCGGGATATCGTGCGGCTGCTGGTGTGGCAGTTCAGCCGCCCGGTGCTGTTCGCGAACCTCATCGCCTGGCCCATCGCCTGGTGGGTGATGCGCGGCTGGCTCAACGGCTTCGATACCCGGATCGCGCTGACGCCCGTGCCCTTCGTCGCGGCGGGGCTGCTCGCGCTCGCCATCGCACTCGCGACCATCGGTGCCCACGCGCTCAAGGTCGCCCGCACCAACCCCATCCACGCGCTTCGCTATGAGTAGGAATTGACCCCATGTGGCGGAACTATCTGACGGTGGCTCTTCGCGCGCTTGCCAAGAACCGCGCCTATACCTTCATCAACATCGCCGGACTGTCGCTCGGGATCGCGGCATGCCTGCTGATCCTCTCCTACGTGCGCTACGAGTTCAGCTACGACGACTGGCTGCCCGATTCGGACACCGTCTTCCAGGTGCAGGATTATTACCGCCCGACCGAGGCGGGCGGCGAGGAGATGAAGCTCCAGCAGACGAGCTATGTCGCGGGGCAGCGGCTCAAGAAGGATTTTCCGCAGATCGCGAACGCGGTCTATTTCACCAGCCAGGCGATCGTCGTGATCCAGGACGGACAGCCGAGCACGGTGCCGGGCGCGCTCTTCGTCGACGGCAACCTGTTCGACGTGCTCCACGTCCCCTTCGTGAAGGGCGATCCCGCGCATGCGCTCGACGACACCAATTCGCTCGTGCTGAGCGAAAAGGCGGCGAAGAAGTATTTCGGCGACGCCGATCCGATCGGGCAGACGCTCACGCTCGCCAGCCGCAGCCTCAAGGAGGATTATCGCGTCACCGGCGTGTTCGAGGATCTGCCCAAGAACTCGTCGCTCGGCTTCGGCATGGTCGCGCGCTACGATCCCGCCGCCTATTGGCAAGACACACCCGCGGCGATGACGAGCTGGGGCTGGCAGGAAGGCGGCTATTGGGTCCGGCTCAAGGCGCCCGAGGACGCCGCCCGGATCAACGCCCAGCTCCCCGCCTGGGAAAAGCGCAGCATCCCCGACGAGAATGACGGCACCCGCATCACCAATGCCGGCGATCGTCAGGACTGGAAGCTCGTCAACATCCGCGACGTCCATCTGGGCGAGGCGCAGAGCGGCGCGCAGACGCCGGGCAACGACAAGACGACGATCGTCACCTTCGCGATCATCGCCTTGCTCATCCTCGGCATGGCGTGCGTCAACTTCACCAATCTCGCCACCGCGCGCGCCACCCAGCGCGCACGCGAGGTGGCGCTGCGCAAGGTGCTGGGCGCGACGCGCCGGCAGCTCATCACGCAGTTCCTGGGGGAATCGATCCTCGTCGCCGCTGCGGCGATGCTCGTCGCGCTCGCGCTGGTGGAGCTGACGCTGCCCGCCTTGAACGGCTTCCTCGATGCGGAGATTTCGGTCCATTATTTCACCGCCGACGGGCTGATCCTGCCGATCATTGCGCTGACGCTGATCGTCGGCATTGCCGGCGGGCTCTATCCGGCATTGGTGCTCTCGCGTTTCGAGCCCGCGCGCGTGCTCAAGGCGAACAAGTCGGCGGCCGACGCGCAAGGGTCCGGGCGGCTGCGCAACGTGCTCGTCGTCGCGCAATTCGCCGTCTCGATCGGCCTCATCATCTGCACCGCGATCGTCTATGCGCAGACGAGCTATGCGCGGAACATCGATGCGGGATATCAGCGCGACGGGCTGCTCCAGCTCGACGGCATCGGCCGTCCGCAGGTCGAGAGGGTGATCGATTCGCTGCGCCAGGAGATCGGGCGCCTTCCCGGCGTGGTCGCGATCGGGCGCACCAACATCGCGGTCAACAACGGCCATAATTCGATGACCGACGTGCAGGTGCCCGGCAGCACCCAGCATGTCCAGCTCGGCGTCTACGGCACCGACGAGGGCTTTTTCGATGCGATGCGGATCAAGCTGCTCGCGGGCCGCACATTGTCCGACGCGCGCCCGATGGACGACGCCACCACCCCCTCGCCGCCCTCGGCCGAGGTCCAGCAGGCACTGGTGCGGCGCGGCGTCAACATCGTCGTCAGCCGCGAGGCCGCGCGCCGCCTGGGCTTCGCGACCCCGCAGGAGGCGATCGGCAAACAGATCAAGACCTCGATCGTGGAGAGCGAATACGGCCTCGTCCCCTCGACGATCGTCGGCGTGGTCGACGACGTGCGCTATCGCTCGGTCCGTGATCCGCTCCAGCCGATATTCTATCTCTACGATACCGGCATCGTCTCGAACCTGATGGTGCGCTTCGAAGGGCGGCAGCCCAGGGGCGTGTACGATCAGGTCGAGACGATCTGGCAGCGGCTGGTGCCGGACATTCCCTTCAAGGCGCGCTTCGTCGATGACATCGTCAGCGATCTCTACAATCGCGACGAGGCGCGGGCGCAGTTGTTCGGCGCGTTCGCGATCCTTGCGGTGGTGATCGGCTGCCTCGGCCTGTTCGGGCTTGCCGCCTTCACCGCCGAACGGCGCACCAAGGAGATCGGCATCCGCAAGGTGCTGGGTGCCCGCACGCGGGATATCGTGCGGCTGCTGGTGTGGCAGTTCAGCCGCCCGGTGCTGATCGCCAACCTCATCGCCTGGCCCGTCGCCTGGTGGGTGATGCGCGACTGGCTCAACGGCTTCGACGTGCGCATGCCGCTGGGGCCAGCGCCCTTCGTCGCGGCGAGCCTGCTCGCGCTGGTCATCGCGATCCTGACGATCGGCGCGCATGCCTGGCGCGTCGCGCAGACCAACCCGGTCAAGGCGCTCCGCTACGAATGACCGACGATCGGAGCGCCCCGCGTCATATCCTTCAGGAAAACGGTATCTTTACCGTTTGCAGGGCATGACGATTCCCGTTTTGACCATCGGGGACGTGGTTGATGACGGAAGATTTGGGCGTGCGAGGGGCAAGCATCGCCGCCGAAGCAGCCGATGCGCCGCCCGCGCCGGTGGGGTTTGCCCCGCGCGGGATCGGCGCGGTCGCCGAGATCGGCGGCGGCGGCAGCAAGGTGATGCTCGACGCCAACGCGCTCGATACGGTCGCGCAGAGCACCGATCCCGCTATCGCCGCCTCGGGGCAGGTCGGCAGCCAGATCAAGGTGCGGGTCGGCGGCGCGTGGCTCGTCGCCAACGTGCGCTCGCTCAAGCTCGCGGCCGGGCGTGACGACCGGATCGTCGCAGAGGTCGATTTCCTCGGTGAAGGCGACGAGGAGCGGCTGACGGGCAAGCTCTACAATTTCCGCCGCGGCGTGACGCGCTACCCGGCGCCGGGCGCGCCGGTCTTTCCCGTCTCGACCGCGGATCTCAAGCAGATCTATGCCGCGGACAACCGTGCGCATATCGAGGTCGGCACCGTCTATCCCACGCGCGACATCCGCGCCGCGCTCTATGTCGATGCGATGCTCGGCAAGCATTTCGCGCTGCTGGGCTCGACCGGTACCGGCAAATCGACCGCCGCCGCGCTGATCCTGCACCGCGTCTGCCAGATGGCGCCGCAGGGCCATGTCGTGATGGTCGATCCGCACGGCGAATATTCGGCCGCGTTCAAGGGCAACGGCGCGATCTACGACGTCGGCAACCTCCAGATGCCCTATTGGCTGATGAATTTCGAGGAACATTGCGAGGTGTTCCTCACCAGCCACGGCGCCGACCGTCAGGTCGATGCGGACATCCTCGCCAAGTGCCTGCTCGCCGCGCGCGGCAAGGGCCGCGTGGGGCAGGAGATCGCCAAGCTGACAGTCGATGCGCCGGTGCCGTATCTCCTCTCCGACCTCACCAACATCATCCAGCTCGAAATGGGCAAGATGGACCGCGCGGGCGACACCGCGCCCTATCTGAGGCTCAAGACAAAGATCGAGGAGATCAAGGCCGATCCACGCTACGGCTTCATGTTCTCCGGCATGCTCGTCGCCGACACGATGGCCGATTTCATCGCACGCGTGTTCCGCCTGCCGGGCGACGGCAAGCCGATCTCGATCATCGACGTGTCGGGCGTGCCGTCGGAGATCACGTCCGTGGTCGTTTCGGTGCTCAGCCGGATGGTGTTCGATTTCGCGATCTGGTCGAGGAACGAGCCCCGGCGCCCGATCCTGCTCGTGTGCGAGGAAGCGCACCGCTACATCCCCAATGATGCCAATGCCGAGAAATCCTCGGTCGGCCGCATCCTGAGCCGCATCGCGAAGGAAGGGCGCAAATACGGCGTCTCGCTGGGGCTCGTCACGCAGCGCCCGTCGGATCTCGCCGAGGGCGTGCTCTCGCAATGCGGCACGATCATCGCGATGCGCCTCAACAACGATCGCGACCAGGCGTTCGTCCGTGCGGCGATGCCCGAGGGCGCGCGCGGCTTTCTCGATTCGATCCCCGCGCTCAGGAACCGCGAGTGCATCATCTGCGGCGAGGGCGTCGCGATCCCGATCCGCGTCGGCTTCGACGCGCTCGAGGAAGCCAAGCGCCCCGCCTCGGGCGACCCGCTCTTTTCCGAATTGTGGCGCGAGACGGGGCAGGAAGACGCGATCATCGCGCGGACGATCAAACGCTGGCGCGCGCAGGGGCGGTAGCGCCGTCCGAACCCATAAATCCTCCCCTGGGGGGGAGGATTACATGCCCCGCATCATCACACGGTCAGTTCCGATCCGGCCCCAGCGTCGGGTCCAGGTCGCGCGGGCGGATGAAGCGGGTGAGGCGGCCGCTGCCCGGTTGCACCGCCGCCCAATCTCCGTCCAGCTCGATCTCGGCGGTGGTTCCGGTCGGGAATTTGATCGCCGCCTCGGCGCGCAGGGCGTCACCCGCATCTTCCGGCACCAGCAGCAGCAGCAGCTCCTCCAGCCCCGGATTGTGCCCGATCAGCAGCACCCGGTTCGCCTGTTCGGGCAAGCCGTGGATGACCTCGAGCAGCGTCGCCGGCGAAGCGAGATAGAGCCGCCTGTCCCATGCCGGATCGAAGGCATAGCCATAGCCGATGCCGAGCTGCGCCGCCGTGTCCGCCACCCGCGCCGCGGGCGAGGCGGCGACGTGATCGAAGGACAGGCCGAGCGCGCGCATATGGCGGCCGACGACCTGCGCGGCGCGCTCTCCCTTGCCGTTCAAGGGCCGGTCGAAATCGCGCGCGACGGGATCATCCCAACCGGACTTGGCGTGCCTCAGCAGCGTCAAGGTTTTCACGTCGGGCACATCTCCATCAGGCGTCCTCGGCCACACCATGCCCCAAGGCCGGCGCGGAAGAAAGCCGCTCGCCTATCCGCGCCACCGCCTCGTCGAGCGGCACCCGCGCCACCGGCACGCCGGGCGGGAAGGCCGAGAGCAGCCGCGAAGGCATCGCCGCCGAGAGCAGCACGAACGCGCCCTTGTCGTCCGCGCGCCGGATCAACCGCCCGAACGCCTGCGCCAGCCGCGCGCGCACCAGCCGGTCCTCATAGGCCGCGCCGCCCTCCACCATTCGCCGCGCCGCGTGCAGCACGGTAGGGCGCGACCAGGGCACGCTTTCCATCACCACCAGCCGCAGCGAATGGCCGGGCACGTCCACCCCGTCGCGCAGCGCGTCGGTGCCGAGCAGCGAGGCGTGGCTGTCGTCGCGAAAGATATCGACCAATGTGCCCGTGTCGATCGGATCGACATGCTGGGCGTAGAGCGGCAGCCCCTCGCGCGCGAGCCGGTCGGCGACGCGTCCGTGGACGGCGCGCAGCCGCCGGATCGCGGTGAACAGCCCCAGCGTGCCCCCGCCCGCCGCGACGATCAGCCGCGCATAGGCGTTGGCGAGCGCCGCCGTATCGCCGCGCTTGACGTCGGTGACGACCAGCACCTCGGCCTGGGCGGCGTAATCGAACGGGCTCGGCGCCTCGAAACGCTGCGGCGGCTGCGCGAGGTGCGGCGCGCCCGCGCGCGCCTCCGCGACCGCCCAGTCGCCGCCGGCGCGCAGCGTCGCCGAGGTGACGAGCACGCCATGCGCGGGCTTGAGCACGGCCTCGGCCAGCGGTCGCGTCGGATCGAGCCAGCGGCGGTGCAGCCCCATGTCCCATTCGCGCCCCTCGACCCGCTCGACCGCGAGCCAATCGACGAAATCGGGGTCGGCCGGCCCGCCGACCCTCGCGAGCAGCGCGATCCACGCCCCCACCGTCTCCGCGCGCCAACCGAGCGAGGCGATCGCGCCTTCGATGCGCGCCCGCGCGGGGCCGTCCATCCAGTCGGGCGCCTCGCCGAGCACCGCTTCCAGCCGCCGCCCGAGCGCCACCAGCGGCCGATAGAGCGCGTCGAGCGCCTCGCCCGCGCCCGCCGCCGCCTCGATCAGCTCGGGCGACGGCTCGGCAAGCTCGGTCTCGAGACCATAGCCCGCATCGCCGTTCGACGCATCGCGCGCGTAGACGAGCCCGCGCACCGCCGCGAGCAGCGTCTCGACCGGCCCGAAGGGATCACCTTCGGCCAGCCGCTGCAACCATCCGTCCGAGGGCAGCGCCCGCGCCGCCTCGCCCGCCGCCTGGATCGCGAGCGCGCCCTGCTCGTCATAGCTCGCCACGTCCGACAGCCGCGCCGCCAGCCCGCGCCGCCGCCCGCGCGCCTTCGATTCGGGCCCGACCACCCAGCGCCGGATCTCGATCGCCTCCCGCCCCGTCAGCGCGGCGGCGAACATCGCGTCGGCGGCATCGAACAGGTGATGGCCCTCGTCGAACACGTAGCGCGTGGGACGGCTCGCCGTCTCGCGCCCACGCGCCGCGTTGACCATCACCAGCGCATGGTTGGCGATGACGATGTCCGCCTCCGCCGAGGCGCGCGCCGCGCGCTCGATGAAGCATTTCCGATAATGCGGGCACCCCGCATAGACGCACTCGCCGCGCCGGTCGGTGAGCGCCGTCGCCCCCGCCCGCCGGAACAGCGAGGTCAACCAGCCGGGCAGGTCCCCGCCCACCATGTCGCCATCGGCGCTATATGCCGCCCAGCGCGCGACGAGCTGCGCCAGCACCGCCGCGCGCCCGGCAAAACCGCCCTGGAGCGCGTCTTCGAGGTTGAGCAGGCAGAGGTAATTCTCGCGGCCCTTGCGGGTGACGACCTTCTCCCGCCGCACCGCCTCATCGGGAAAGAGCCGCGCGCTTTCGTGCCCCAATTGCCGCTGGAGCGCCTTGGTGAAGGTCGAGACCCACACCGCGCCACCCGCCTGCTCGGCCCAGAGCGAGGCGGGCGCGAGATAGCCCAACGTCTTGCCGATCCCCGTCCCCGCCTCGGCGAGCACGAGGTTGGGCGCGTCGCGCACGCTGCGCGGCGCGAACGCCCGCGCCGCCGCATCGGCATAGGCCCGCTGGCCGGGCCGCGCCTCCGCCGCCGCGCCGGTGAGCCGCGCCAGCCGCTCCTGCGTCGCCGCCTCGTCCACCGTCACGGTGCGCGGCGCGGGCCGCGGTGCCGCCTCGTCCCATTCGGGCAGCTTCGAGAACAGCCACCGCTCATTCCGCTCCGGCCTGGCAATGCGATCGACCAGCGCCGGCGCCCAGGGCCAGCGCAGCCGGGCGAGCGATTGCGCCGCCGTCCACGCCCCCTCGCGCTCGGGCCAGTCCCCCTCGACGACCGAGAGCAGCCGCCCCGCCGCCTCGCGCAGGAATGCCGCCACCTCCGTATCGCGCGTCGGCGCGAGCAGCCCGACGGCCCGCGCGAGCCCCTTCGGTGTCGGCACCATGAACCGCGCCGGATAAACGAACGCGAACAATTCGAGCAGGTCGAGCCCCGAAAGCTCGCCATAGCCCAGCCGCTGCCCCACCAGCGGCGCATTGAGCACCAGCACCGGCGTATCCGCGGCGATCCTGATCGCCTCCCCGCGCCCCAGGCTGCGCGTCTCGCCCTCGGGCGTCGCGAGCCAGGTGCCGCCATGGCTGGCGTGGAGCGCGGGATAGGGAAGCATGCCTCCTTGTCGCCGCTACGGAACAGATTGGCAACAGGCTGTACCGCGCCGGCCGCTCTTCGCGCCCGCGACAAATCCGCAACACCAAAATGACGAAATATCCCAGGGCCGCTAGCCTGGTTGGCAGGACGAGGCGATTATGATTACCTTCCCGGTAACGCCTTGGGGAAAAGGCGATAAAAGAACCGGGGGTCCAATGCACATATCGTTTCGTGGCCGTCGTCACGCGCTGCTCGGCGCGGTGGCCGTATCCAGTCTCGCCCTTGCGGCCGGCGCGCAGCCCGCGCAGGCGCAATCCGTCAAAGAACCGCAGATCGCGATCAACGACGGCGTTCCGCCGGAGGACATCGTCGATACGGTCGACGTCAACGGCATCGGCCAGATCGTCACCGACAACGGCGACGGCACGGTCGGCCTGTGCACCGCAACGCTGATCAGCCCGCGCACCGTGATCTTCGCCGCGCATTGCGTGAATGACGAGGGCGCCGGCGATTACGGCGCCGCCAATGGCGGCAAGCCGATCGGCATCGGTTTCCAGGCGGATACGATCAACGGCATCATCTCCTGGCTCACCAACGGCTATCAGACGGACAGGGCGAATTATTTCTACAACATCAATCACATCGCCTATAATCCGCGGTCGCTGGATCCCGGTCCGGGCCTGAACTTCCTTCAGGGCGACGTCGCGATCGGCGCACTGGACACGCCCGCGACGAACGTGCCGACCTGGACGACGCTGCTGGCGCCCCTGCCAAATCCCGCGGGCGGCGAGGATGTGAACGGCACCGGCTATCACGTCACCATCACCGGCTACGGCAATCAGGGGAACGGCACGCTCGGCGCCACGCAGGGGATCGATTTCCGCCGCCGTACGGCGGAGAACATGCTCGGCCTGCTCGGCTCGCTCAACGACGTGGACGATTTCCTGTTCGGATCGAACCAGGGCTTCGCCCAGAACCTCTATATGGTCGATTTCGACGATCCGACCGGCGCGAGCCCTTATGACTATAATTTCCTGAGGGACGAGCCGACGCCGAACGAAGGCATCACCGGCGGCGGCGATTCGGGCGGTCCGCTGATCATCGATCAGGCGTTCGGGGACACCAAGACCGTGATCGGCGTGCTTTCGGGCGGCAGCCGCTATTTCCTCGGTCAGCCCTCGGGCGGTTACGGCACGACCGCCTTCTACCAGCCGCTCTACCTGTTCTGGCAGTGGATCGCGGAGAACAATCCCTATCGCTACGTCTCCAGCGTCGCGGGCGACGGCAACTGGACCGACGCGGATCACTGGGTCACCGATCTCGACCCCGCCTATATGGTGATCGATGCGGACGGTAATCTGGTCAACGGCCTGCCCACCACTGCGGAGGCGGGCGTCGGCGGCACCTCGCCCAAGTTCGGCAACATCTGCGTCGAGTATCCGGGCGTGTCCGATTGTCTAGATCTCGCCACGGGGACCGAGGTCGTCAACGGCAACGTCGTCGGCGGCGCGTCGGCGGCGGGACCGGGCATCAGCAACGGCAAGGCGACGGTCGACATCGCTGCGCTCGATCGTGCGGCGCAGGCGTCCGGCGCATCGGGAGCGGCCGAGACGGCCGTGGCGGCCGCCTCTGCGGCGGCGCTGCCCGATCCGACGCTCGCCAACGGCCTGCCCGGCGCGACCGGCTTCGTGCCCGACAATAGCGACGGCGACGCATCGACGGGCAGCCGGCCCTATTATTTCGACGTGACGTTGGCGGCCGACGGCACGACGACGCTCGACACCGGCGTCGCGATCGATCGCCTCACCGTGGCCGGCGCAAACAGCGCGCTCGACATCACTGACCAAGGCTTCCTGCTCAGCCTGATCGATGCAACCCAGTTCGGCGGCCATGTGAATGTCGACGGCGACCTGTTCACCCCCGGCGATTATGCGCTGATCGGTGGCCTGTTGAGCGGCAAGGGCGCGATCACGACCCCGTATCTCACCAGCGTCGCGGGCACGATCGCGCCGGGCGGGCTCGGCACCGCCGGCACGCTCACCGTCAACGGTAATCTGATCCTTTCGTCGGGCAACGTGCTCGCGATCGATCTTGGCGAAAACGAAAGCGACGTGCTGGCGGTGAAGGCCATTCCTGGCACCGCCATCACCGGCGAGGCGAATGTCGGCGGGATGATCGTTTTCACGCCCGTCGAGGGCTATCGTCCCCGCGACGGCGACACCGCAACCTTCCTGACGGCCGAAGGCGGCGTCACCGGCGCGTTCGATGCGGGCAATTCGCTGAGCGCGATCCTCTATCCTCAGCTCAGCTATGCCGCGAACGCCGTCTCGGTCGAAATCGAGGCGCGCGCCTATATCGACGTCATCGACACCAGTTCGCCCGTCCAGCGCAGCTACGCCCATCTGCTCGATCGCAGCCGCGTCAATTACGATGGAATGGCGACGCTCTACGGCGAACTCGACCTGCTCGACCTCGACACGCTCGAAGCGACGCTCGAAGCGATGGCGCCCCGCACGGAGCAGACGCGCACCTCGCTCGGCAAGCTCGCCACCGAGAGCCTGTCGCGGCTCTATCGCGATCGCATCGCGCTCGGCCGCGGGGGCGCGACCGCGGGCACGCTCGCGATGATCGGCCAGCCGCTCCAGCTCGCATCGCTGGCGACCCGCGACATGCCGTTCGGCACCCGGCAGGCGAGCGACACAGGCGCGCCGCTGGTCACGTCCGACGTGCGCCTGCCCGCCAATGTCAGCGCCTATATCGCCGGCGGCTATCTGGACGGCGACGCACGGCCGATGGCGACCGCGCTCGACACCGGGCGCGATCAGCTCGACGGCTGGTATGTGGCCGCGGGCATCGAGGTGATGCCCGACGACGACAGCCTCGTCGGCTTCTCGTTCGCCTATGCAGATACCGAGGGCCAGACGGGCGCGCCGCAGACCGCCAAGGGCACGCTCTACCAAGGCACGCTCTACGGTGCGTTCGAACTGGGCAAGCTCATGGTGTCGAGCCAGGCGAGCGCGGGCCTGTTCGAGACCGCGACCACGCGCCGCTTCACCGCGGGAACGACCGACTACGGCCTCAACCAGCACGATCGCTCGCTGGCATTGGCGAGCGAGGTCAATGTGGGCACCGATCTCGGCACGCCCGGCGGCCTGTCGATCACCCCCACGGCCGGCCTGCGCTATGCCTATCTCGATTTCTCGAAGGCGAAGGAGACGGGCGGGGATGCCGCGCTGGCGGTCGATCGCACCGGCTATACCAGCCTGCAAGGCCGGGCAGGGGTCGATATCGGCGGTGCGACGGACGGCATCACGCCGCGCGTCCACGCTGCCTATGTTCACGAGTTCGAGGATCCGGCGTTCCTCTACAACGCGATGTTCGTGAACGGCGCGGGCGCGCCGGCGCCCTTCGCGCTGGCGGGCACCGACCGCAACTGGGGCGAGATCGGCGGCGCGCTGCGCTACGACAGCGGCGACATCGTGATCGATGTCGGGGTGGACACGACCTTCGAGCGTGCCGACCTCGATTACCAGACCTATCGCGGCAGCATCACCATCCGCTTCTGACCGACGATACGCCCGGGCGACGACGCACTGCCGCCCGGGCCTTTCGCCGCTCACCCCGCAGCGGCCATCCGTTCCAGCGCCAGCTCGTCCTCCAGGCTCTCGCGGTCGCGGCCGCAGGCGAGCGATGCGCGCATCGCACCGTCGCGGCGATAGCGGGCGATGAAGTCATGCGCTTCGATGTCGCCGTCGATCTCGATATCGTCCCAGCGGCGGCAATGGCCGACATAACGCAGCGAGATGCCGTATTGCTCGGTCCAGAAGAAGGGCATCGCGGCGAAGCGCGTCGCCAGCCCCAGCATGTTGCGCGCCGCGACCTGCCCCTGCCGCTCGGCGGCCACCCAATGTTCGATGCGGATCGGCCGCCCGCCGATCGGATCGGGATAGGCGGCGACGTCCCCTGCCGCGAAGACGCCGGGTACGCCGGTCTCGAGATAGCGGTCGACGACGATCCCGTCGGCCGCGGCGATCCCGCCGCTCGCAAGCGCGGTGCGCGGCCGCACGCCGACGCCCGCGACCACGAAATCGGCCTCGATCGCGCTGCCGTCGTCGAGCGTCAGCCGCCGCCCGTCGAAGCCCCTGGCCGTGCGGCTCAAATGAAAGCGCACGCCGTTCTCCTCGTGCAGCTTCTGGAGGCACTGCCCCACCGCGCGCCCGAACACATGCGCGAACGGCACGATGCTTTCGGAGACGATCTCCACCTCCACGCCGCGCTTCCTGAGCGACGCCGCCGCCTCGAGCCCGATGAAGCTCGACCCGATGATCGCGGCGCGCGTGCCGGCACGGGCGCGGGCGATCAGCGCCCGTGCATCGGCGAGCGAGCGCAGCAGATGGACGTTGCGTTCGGTGAAGCCGGGGATCGACAGCGCGACCGGATCGGCCCCGGTCGCGAGCAGCAGCCGGTCGAAACCGATCGCCTCTCCCCCGACGGTGACGGTCCGCGCGCCGGCATCGAGCCGCGAGACGGGCGAGGACAGCCTCAGCTCGATCCTCCGCTCGCGGTAGAAATCCTCGTCGCGCAGCGGGATCCATTCCTCGGGCGCGGTGCCGGCGAGATAATCCTTGGACAGGTTCGGCCGGTCATAGGGCGCGTCGGCATCCGCGCTCAGCATCACGAGCCGCCCGTCATAGCCGAGCGTGCGCAATTCGACCGCGCACGCAAACCCCGCCGCGCCGCCGCCGACGATCACGATCGAGCGCACGTCATCGGGAACCGCCACCGGTGCCGGCGCCGCCGGCTCGGCCTTCTCCCGAACGAAGACGCGCCCGCCCGCTTCCTCGACGCGCCAGCAATCGACCGCAGCGAAGGCGGGCGCCCGCACCGCGGCGCCGGTCCTGAGATCGAAACAGGCATGATGCCACGGACAGCGCACCATGCCGCCTGACACCACCCCCTCGCCAAGCGGCCCGCCATAATGCGTGCAGGTGGCGCCGATCGCATGGAACCTGCCGTCGAGGCGCGAAAGCAGCACCGGCTCCTCCCTGACATGCCCCGCGAGCATCCCGCCCTCCGGCACCTGATCGTGCGCAACGCCGAGCGCGAAATCGGGCCCGGCAGGCGGTTCGGTCGATGGGCCCATGGCGGTTCTCCTGTTGTGACGCCCGTGTTTGTGCGCCGTTAGCCGACGATGGTTCGACGCCCGGACTGTTTCATCCTCCTGCGGTTATCGCGTGACAAGGGGGAGATCGGTCGTCGCCGCGACGCCGGTAAAATGAAGGCACGTGCGGCATATCGTTTCACTTTGCCCGATCCGCGGCGCGAAGCGCGGCCGCGCGCGTCGCGGCGGCGACCACCCCGGTTCGGGCGAGCGCAGCGACGAACGCGCGTTGCCGCTCGGCCGTCCACCCGTCGCGGCGGCTGCGCGACAGCGGAACGGGGGTGAATTCCGGGAGGGGATCGTCGTCGTCGAAGACGGACTCGAAAGGGGCCGACTCGTGCATCGACGAGTCTATGCGAAATGATTTCCAATGTTGGAAGGGGCAAGATTCGTCCGCTGGTCTTCCCCTCCCTTTCAGGGAGGGGCAAGGGGTGGGTTGGCGAGCGAAGCGAGCCATTCTACGCTCGAACCATGCGCCACCGCATCGACCCGGAGCTGACGCGACGCGCGCGCGGGCTGCGCAACAATCCCACACCGACCGAGTTGGCGATATGGCGTCGTATCTCGCGATATCGGCCGGCGTTCACCCGGCAACTTGTCGTGCCGCCGTTCATCATCGATCTGGCATGCCGCAAGGCGAGGCTCGGGGTCGAATTCGACGGCAGCCAGCATGCCGAACAGGTCGAAGCGGACGCCCGCAGAACGGCGTTCCTGCAAGCCAAGGGATGGCGGATCATCCGGTTGTGGAACTCGGACGTGCTCGACAATCCGGAAGGGGCGGTCTCGTATATCCTGGCGGAAGCCGCCGAGTGCCTCGGCGGCACCCACCCCCAGCCCCTCCCTTGCAGGGAGGGGAGATCGAGAGTTTCGCGGCAGAGCTAGGGGACAGCCGACATTCATCATGTAGCCCGATGCTGGCGCCGCGGCTTGCCTTTCGCTAGACGCGCGCGATCATGACCAATGCACCCGATCTCCGCGCCGAGGCGCTCGTTTCCAAGGCATGGCCCTATGAGGAGGCGCGCAAGCTCCTCAAGCGCTATCCGCAGGGCAAGCCCGGCGGCGCAGAGATCGTCTTCGAGACGGGCTACGGCCCTTCCGGCCTGCCGCATATCGGCACCTTCAACGAGGTGCTGCGCACGACGATGGTGCGCAACGCCTTCCACACGCTCTCCGACGCGCCGACGCGGCTGATTGCGTTCAGCGACGATATGGATGGGCTGCGCAAGGTGCCGGACAACGTGCCCAACCAGGCGATGCTGAGGGAGCATCTCGGCAAGCCGCTCACCCGCATTCCCGATCCGTTCGGCAAGTTCGAAAGCTTCGCGCATCACAACAATGCGATGCTGTGCGACTTTCTCGATCGCTACGGCTTCGACTACGAATTCGCTTCCTCGACCGATTATTACACCTCGGGCCGTTTCGACGACGCGCTGCGGAACGTGCTGCGGCATTTCGAGGCGATCATGGACGTGATGCTGCCGACGCTCCGCGCCGAGCGGCGGGCGACCTATTCGCCCGTCCTGCCGATCAGCCCCAAATCGGGGATCGTGCTCCAGGTGCCGGTCGAGGTGATCGATGCCGAGGCCGGGACGATCGCGTTCGACGATGAGGGCGAACGCATCGTCCAGTCCGCGCTGGGCGGGCTGTCGAAGCTCCAGTGGAAGGTCGATTGGGCGATGCGCTGGGTCGCGCTCGGCGTCGATTACGAGATGGCGGGCAAGGACCTGATCGATTCGGTGATCCAGTCGGGCCGGATCGCGCGCGTGCTCGGCGGGCGGCCGCCCGAGGGCTTCAACTACGAGATGTTCCTCGACGAGAAGGGCGAGAAGATCTCCAAGTCGAAGGGCAACGGCCTCTCGATCGAGCAATGGCTGACCTATGGGCCCGAGGAGAGCCTCGCCTTCTACATCTATCGCGAGCCCAAAAAGGCCAAGCAGTTGCATATGGGCGTGATCCCGCGCGCGGTGGACGATTACTGGCAGTTCCGCGGCAATTATCCGGGCCAGGCGACGAAGGAGAAGCTCGGCAACCCCGTCCACCATATCCATGACGGCGCGGTGCCGGGCGAGACGCTGCCCGTCACCTTCGGGCTGCTGCTCAACCTGGTCGGCGTGATGGGCGGCGAGGCGACGCGCGAGCAGGTCTGGGGCTATCTCGCCAATTACGTGCCCGACGCATCGCCCGAAGCCTATCCCGAGCTCGATCGGCTGATCGGCCACGCGCTCGCCTATAACCGCGATGTCGTCGCCCCCACGCTCCATCGCCGCGCACCCGAGGGGCCGGAGATCGCTGCGCTCGAAGCGCTCGACGCCGAACTCGCCGCGCTACCCGAAGGTACCACGGCGGAAGACATCCAGAACCGGGTGTACGAGATCGGCAAGGTCGGCGGCTTCGAATCGCTGCGCGACTGGTTCAAGGCGCTCTACGAAACCTTGCTCGGCTCCAGCCAGGGCCCTCGCATGGGCAGCTTCATCGCGCTCTACGGGGTGGAGAACACCCGCAAGCTCATCGCCGAGGCGCTCGGGCGGTAATCGGGGGCATTTTCCCGAAGCCGTCACCCCGGACCTGTTTCGGGGCCAGCGTGGTTCGCGCGATGCAGATGGTTGTTCTCGAACGACGTTGGATGCCGGAACGAGTCCGGCATGACGATGATCTGCCGCCGTTGTAAGAACATATAGAGAACGATATCATCTCCCCTCCCGACTCGGGAGCCAACCAATGCTGCACCGACCCGTCATCCTGCACCGCTATTTCTTCGCGCTGCTGCCGCCAGCCGCGCTTGCCCGCCGCATCGCCCATTTCGCCGCGCCCTGGTTCACCTCCGGAACCCCGGTGCGCGCCGGCCGCCTGCACATCACGATGTCCATCCTCCCCGATTTCCCCGAGGTGCCGCGCGGTCTGGAGGAAACGTTGTGCGACGTCGGCGGCAACGTGGCGTCGGCATCGATCGCCGTGATGCTCGACCGCATCTCCGCCGGCACCCGCTTGATCGCGCTGCGCCCGTCGCGACGCATTGCAGCGCTGGACGCGCTGCATCAGCAGATCGGCGTGCATAGCCGCGCCCTCGGCATGCCGCTTCGCCCAGGCTATACCTTCAGTGCGCACCTGACGCTCGGCTATCGCGACGGCACGCCGTTCAGCCGGGCGATCCCGCCGTTCACCTGGACCGCGACCGAGCTTGTGCTGATCCACAGCCATGTCGGCCGGACGAAGCATGAACCGGTCGCACGCTGGCCGCTCGCCGGTGCGCCCGATCGGCAGCTCAGCCTGCTGTAGGGGCCGCTACGGTTTGCGCGGCGGGTGCGAATCGATAGGGAGGGCCCATGGCCATCATTCGTCCCCGCTCCGCCCTCCGCGATTTCCTCGCCAGCGAAGCGTCGGGCGGGATCGTCCTGTTCGCCGCCGCCGCGCTCGCGATGGTCGTCGCGAACCTGCCCGCGACCGCACACACCTATCGCGAGCTGCTCCATGAGGCGACGGGGCCGGTGCTCGCGAGCCGGCTTGGGCCGATGACGGTGCATTTGTGGATCAACGATGCGCTGATGGCGGTGTTCTTCCTGCTCGTCGGGCTGGAGATCAAGCGCGAGTTCCTCGACGGGCGGCTTGCGACCTGGGACCGCCGCCGGCTCCCCGTCGTCGCCGCGGGCGTCGGCATGGCGGTGCCCGCCTTCGTCTATCTCCTCGTGACGGGCGGCGATCCCGCGCTGCATTCGGGCTGGGCGATTCCGGCGGCGACCGATATCGCCTTCGCGATCGGCATGCTCGCGCTGCTGGGCAGCCGCGCGCCCACCTCGCTCAAGCTCTTCCTCACCACCGTGGCGATCGCCGACGACATGGGCGCGGTCGCGATCATCGCGCTCGCCTATACCGACGCGCTCAACACGGTCGCGCTCGGCGGCGCGGCGTTGGTGCTCGGCGCGATGTACGTGCTCGGCAAGAACGGCGTGCGCGCGCTGCCGGTCTATCTGATCGGGTTCGTGTTGCTGTGGTATTGCGTGCTGCTCTCGGGCGTCCACGCGACGATCGCGGGCGTGCTCGCCGCGCTCGTCATCCCGATCACGCCCTCGCCCGGCGCGCCGGACCACGCCGCCTCGCCGCTCCACCGGCTCGAACATGCGCTCGGCCCCTGGGTCGCGTTCGGGATCGTGCCGCTGTTCGGCTTCGCCAATGCCGGCGTGGACCTGCGCGGCGTCGGGCCGGACGTGCTCTTCTCGCCGCTTCCGCTCGCGATCGCCGCGGGGCTGTTCGTCGGCAAGCAGATCGGCATCTTCGGCGCGATCCTGGCCATGGTGCGCCTCGGCTGGGCGCAGCGGCCGAGCGGCGCGACCTGGCTCCAGGTCTACGGCGTCGCGCTCTTGTGCGGGATCGGCTTCACGATGAGCCTGTTCATCGGCGGCCTCGCCTTCCGCGACGGCCTTGAGACCGAAGTCAAGATCGGCGTGCTCGCGGGCTCGATCCTGTCGGCGGCCGCGGGCTATCTGGTGCTGCGCTTCGCCCCGCCGCCGCGATCGGCCGAGCCCGCCTGACCCGCGTGCCCGATCGACGCGGCTTTCCGCCCCGATTGAATTGGCGAAAGGGCCTCAGAGGGTGTTTGAGAATGCGCCTTTCGGCGCATCGCGGAACCGCTTCTGAAATCGCCCTTTCGCGATTTCTCAAACGGTCTCTCAGCCCTCGTAGTCGCCGCCGACATTGGTGTTGCGCGGCGGCGCCGCGGCGGTGAGGCGCAGCGCCTCGGCCGAGGCGGCGAGGCTGCCGACCTCGTCGGGCGTGTCGTCGTCGTCGACCTGCACCTTCTGCAGGCCGCTCACGACCGCTTCCTCGAGCTGCCTGGGCTTGATCGTCTGCTCGGCGATCTCGCGCAGCGCGACGACCGGGTTCTTGTCGCGGTCGCGATCGAGCGTCAGCTCCGCGCCTCCCGAAATCTGCCGCGCGCGCTGGGCGGCGAACAGCACGAGATCGAACCGGTTGGAGACCTTGTCGACGCAATCTTCGACAGTGACGCGCGCCATGGACGCAATTCCTTATGAAGCGGGGATTCCGGAAAAGAAGCGGCGATCTAGGGGCGAGGCGCCGAAATGTCAAGGAAACCGGGCTTGTCGCGCGCCGCGGCGATGGGCATCAGGCGGGGCATGGACGCGCAACCGAGCTTCGTCGTCGAAGGCAACCGCCTGCGCCTGCTCGAGACCGGCCCGGGCCGCCTCGAGTCGCTGATCGCCCTGATCGACGCCGCGCGCGAATCGTTGCGCGTCGTCTATTATATCTATTCGGACGACCGCTCCGGGCAGCGCGTGCGCGATGCGCTGCTCGCGGCCGCCCGGCGCGGGGTGACGGTGTCGCTGATCGTCGATGCGTTCGGCAGCGACGCGGCCGACCACGACCATTTCTTCCATCCGCTGGAGCAAGCGGGCGCCCGCGTCTGCCGCTTCGAGCCGCATTGGGGCCGCCGCTATCTGCTGCGCAACCATCAGAAGCTCGCGCTCGCCGACGGCGAGACGGAAGCCGCCCGCGCGATCATCGGCGGGTTCAACATCGACGACAGCTATTTCGGCACCGTCGAGCAGCACGCCTGGCGCGACCTCGGCCTGCTCGTCGAAGGCCCCGCCGCAGCACGAATGACCGCCTATTTCGATTCGCTCTTCGCCTGGGCGAAAAGGCCGAACGGCACGATCCGCGCGCTGCGGCGCGATCTCCACCGCTACAGCGAGATCGACGGCGCGGTGCGCTGGCTGATCGGCGGGCCGACGCGCCGGCTGTCCGCCTGGGCCCGTACGTTGCGCCACGATCTGTGGCATGCGCTCGACGTCGACATCATCGCCGCCTATTTCTGCCCCACGCCCGCGATGCTCCGCCGTTTCGACCGCACGGGCAAACGGCCGGGCAGCCGGGTGCGTCTCGTCACCGCATCCAGGTCGGACAACAGCGCGACGATCGCCGCGGCGCGCTTCACCTATGCCGGGCTGCTGCGCAAGCAGGTCGAGATTTACGAATATCAGCCCACCAAGCTCCACACCAAGCTCTACCTGATAGACCGCGCGGCCTATATCGGTTCGGCGAATTTCGACGTCCGCAGCCTGTTCCTGAACCTGGAGGTGATGCTGCGGATCGAGGACGCCGCCTTCGCCGGCCATGTGCGGCGCTATGTCGACGGCGAAATCGCGGCGAGCACGCGCATCACGCACCTTTGGTGGAAGCGCCATGTCGGCTGGTGGCAGCGCATCAAGCAGGCGGTGGCCTATTTCGTCGTCGCGGTGCTCGACTACAACGTGACGCGGCGGCTCAATTTCGGGCCGGATGGGGAATCATGAAACCGCATGCGGCGCCCCGTCGTCCTGGGCGCCCGCGGCCATCCGGGCGAGCCGGGCGTCATGCTCGGCGCGGCCGAAGGGGAAGCGGGCGAACAGCGCCGTCGCCGTCAGCCCGAGCACCACATAGACGCCCGCATAGATCAGCGTCAGCCGGTCGAGCGTCGGCACGGGCACCTCGCCCGGATGCGCCTCCTGCGGGAAGGCGGCGAGCGAGAGGATGAGGCCGGCGAGGAAGATGCCGATGCCCGAGGTGCATTTCTGCACGAAGAAGGAGCCGGCGAAGAACACACCTTCGGAGCGGCGCCCGGTGCGCGCCTCCGATTCCTCGACCACATCGGCCATCATCGACGCGGCGAGGATGAAGGACGAGACGCTGCACGCGGTGTTGGCGACGACGAAGGCGAACAGCAGCGGCACGAGCGCGGCCGAGCCGACGCGCGGGAACGCGTCCGCCAGCCGCAGCCAATAGGGAATGGTCTGCAAGGCGACATTGGCGAGCACCAGCCAGACCGCGGCTTTCGGCTTGCTCGTCCGCCGGCCGATCAGCGGCGCGATCACGAACGCGCCGATCACGCCCGCGAACAAAGCGAGCGGCAGCAAGGCGAAGGCGGTGCCCGAAAACTGCCAGACATAGCTGTAGACATAGTTGGAGAGCGCAAAGGCGATCCCCTGGTTGGTATAGACGCACACGCCGGCAAGGATCAGCAGCAGGAAGGCGCGATTCCTCATCGTCTGCCCCAGCTCGCGGAAATGCCCGCCGATCGAGAGCCCGCTTTCGATCTTCGGCCTGGGCAGCCGCTTGATCTCGCGATGCGTGCCGAGCGCCGAGACGAGGATCGCGACCAGCATCAGCCCCGCGGCGACCAGCGCCATGTCGTGATAGCCGCCCGCGCGCAGCAGGCCGTTCTCATAGCCGGGGCGCGGCGACAGGAACACCTGATAGGCGAGCAGCAGCATCGTCAGCCCGCCCGCCCAGCCGAGCAGGTATCGCCAGGCGGTGATGCGCGTGCGCTCGTCATAATCGGCGGTCAGCTCGGGCGTCAGCGCCTGCGAGGGCACCTCGTAGCAGGAGACGGCGCTGCGCACGAGGACGGCGGTGACGAACAGCCAGGCGGAGGTCCAGCCGTCCGACATCTGTGGCGGGTTCCACAGCAGCAGCCAGCCGATCGCGATCGGCAGCGCCGAGGCATACATCCACGGATGCCGCCGCCCCCACGAACTCCGCGTCCGATCGGAGAGCGCGCCGATCGCGGGATCGACGAACGCATCGAGCACGAGCGCGCACATGATGACGAACCCGACCGTGCTCGGCGAGACGCCCACCACCTGGTTGTAGAAGAGCAAAAGGAAGGTGCCGAAGCCCGAATCCTTGATCCCGTAGGCCGCGGCGCCGAAGGCATAGGTGAAGGTGATCGGGCCGGAGACGCGGCGGGCGGGCGGTGCGGCCGCCGTCACTGCGCGAACGCCTCCAGCGCGGCAAGCATCGAGGGCGTGTCCGGATCCCAGCTATGGCGCGGCCCGATGGTGAGCCCGCCATCGACCAGCAGCGAGGTGCCGGTGATGAAGCCCGCATCGTCGCTCGCGAGGAAGGCGACGGCGGCGGCGATGTCCTCGGGGCTGCCGGTGCGCTGGATCGGCTGCGCCCTGGCGGCGCCGGCGGCGATCATCGCATTGGCCTCGCGCTGCGCCTCGCCCGAAATGCCGAGCGAGGCGGTGAAGATGTTGGTCGCGATGAAGCCGGGCACGACGGCGTTCACCCGGATGCCGTCCTTCGCGAGATCGGCCGCGGCCATCTTCGTGAGGTGGAGGACGCCGGCCTTGGCGGTGGAATAGGCGGTCGGCGCATAGCCGCTGCCGAGCGCCGACACGCTGGAGGTGTTGACGATCGCGCCGCCGCCGCGTTTCGCCATCAGCGGCGCGGCATGGCGGATGCCGAGCGCGACCGAGCGCAGCAGCAGCGCGATCGTGCGGTCCCAATCCTCCGCCGTAATCGTGTCGATGCCCTCGCGCGCGCCGCCCGCGCCGGCATTGTTGAACAGGATATCGAGCCCGCCGCGCGCGTCTGCGGCGACCATCAACGCCTCGATCTCATCCGCTTTCGTTACATCGGTACGCTGAAAGGCGATCCGCCCGCCCGAGCCCTCGGCAAGCGCCGCGCCGCCCGCCTCGTCCACATCGCCGACCAGCACCGCGGCGCCCTCATCGGCAAGCCGGAGCGCGGTCGCGCGCCCTATTCCCGATGCGCCGCCGGTCACGACCGCGCGCTTGCCCGCAAAGCGCATCCCGCTCTCCGTTATCGCTTTGCAGGCAGCATAACGGCGGCGGGCGACGCGTCAATCGCGGTATTTGAATATAGGGTTTGCCGATGCGCCGTCCGCCCGCTACCACCACCGCCGTCACCCTGAACTTGTTTCAAGGTCCATCATGACGCTGGCGACGTCATCGCATGTCGAGAAATGGATGCCGAAACGAGTTCAGCATGACGGAGGACAGGAGACGAATGCCGCTCGACCCCGACACCTTCGACGCGCTGATCGAAACGGTCCGCCGCTTCGTCGCCGAGCGGCTCCGGCCGCTCGAAGCGCAGGTCGAAGCCGAGGATGCGGTGCCCGAGCGGGTGATCGAAGACATGCGCGCCCTCGGCCTGTTCGGCCTATCGATCGACGCGCGCCATGGCGGGCTCGGCCTCACCATGGCGGAGGAAGCGCGCGTCGCGATCGAGATGGGCCGCACCACGCCCGCCTTCCGCTCGGCATTCGGCACCAATGTGGGGATCGGCAGCCAGGGCCTCGTGATCGCGGGCACCGAGGAGCAGAAGGCCGAATGGCTGCCGCGCATCGCGAGCGGCGAGATCGTCACCAGCTTCGCGCTCACCGAGCCCGATGTGGGCAGCGATTCGGGGGCGGTGAAGACGCGCGCGGTGCGGCAGGGCGACCTGTATCGCCTCACCGGCACCAAGCGGTTCATCACCAATGCCGACAAGGCGCAGCTCTTCACGGTCATGGCGCGCACGGGCGACGCGCCCGGCGGCCGGGGCGTCTCCGCCTTTCTCGTGCCGCGCGATCTGCCCGGTGTCTCGATCGGCGCGCCGGAGAAGAAGATGGGGCAGAAGGGCGCGCGGGTTTGCGACGTGATCTTCGACGACGTGCCCGTTCCCGCCGCCAACCGGCTGGGCGCGGAGGGCGAAGGGTTCCGGATCGCGATGCGCGTGCTCGACCGGGGACGGCTGCACATCGCGGCGGTGTGCGTCGGCGTCGCCGAGCGGCTGATCGCCGATTGCGTCGCCTATGCCGCCGAGCGCCGCCAGTTCGGAAAAGCCATCGCCGAGCACCAGCTCATCCAGGCGATGATCGCCGATTCGAAGACCGAGGCGCTCGCCGCGCGCGCCCTGGTGCTCGATACCGCCGGAAAGAAGGATGCGGGCGACGATGTCGTGCTCGAATCGGCCGCGGCGAAATATTTCGCGTCGGAGATGGTCGGGCGCGTCGCCGATCGCGCGGTGCAGGTGTTCGGGGGCGCGGGCTATATCGCCGATCACGGCATCGAACGCCTCTACCGCGACGTGCGGCTGTTCCGCATCTATGAAGGGACGAGCCAGATCCAGCAGCTCATCATCGCCAGGGAGACGATGAAGCGGGGCGGGTAATGTAGTCGTCATGCCGGCGGAAGCTGGCATCTCTCGTAACGAAGAGACCCCGGCTTCCGCCGGGGCGACGGTTTTGAGAAGGGCGAGGGAGCAAGACATGGACACCACCAACCTGTTCCGCCTCGACGGCCGGGTGGCGCTCGTCACCGGCGGGTCGCGCGGCATCGGCAAGATGATCGCGGCGGGCTTCATCGCGCAGGGGGCGAGGGTCTACATCTCCTCGCGCAAGGCCGACGCCTGCATGGCCACCGCCGGGGAACTGGGCGAGGCCTGCATTGCGCTGCCGCAGGACATCTCGACCGTGGCCGGCTGCAAGGCGCTCGCCGAGCGGCTCGCCGAGCGCGAGCCGAAGCTCGACATTCTCGTCAACAATGCCGGCGCCGCCTGGGGCGAGCCGTTCGAGGATTTCCCCGAACATGGCTGGGACAAGGTGATGGACCTCAACGTCAAGTCGCCCTTCTTCCTGACGCAGGCGCTCCATGGGCTGCTCAAGGCCGCGGCGGCGCCCGATCGCCCCGCCAAGGTGATCAACATCACCTCGATCGACGGCATGCGCCTCAACCCGTGGGAGACCTACAGCTATCACGCCTCGAAGTCTTCATTGATCTATCTCACCAAGCGCCTCGCCGCCCGCCTAACGAAGGACGCGATCAACGTCACCTCGATCGCGCCGGGCGCCTTCGCGAGCGAGATGAACCGCGCCGCCCGCGATCACGGCGACGAGGTGGCACGCCGCATCCCCGTGCATCGGATCGGCGTGGACGAGGACATGGCCGGCGCCGCGATCTATCTCGCATCCCGCGCGGGCGACTATGTGGTTGGCGAGACGATCGCCGTCGACGGCGGGCTGGTCAACGCGGCGTTGGGAACGAGCATCGACGCGTGATCCGCCCTCCCGCAAGAACGGTCGCGCCTAACCCGAGGGCACTGCGCTACGGCTTGATCCCGTAGCGCGCATAATCCCGGTCGATCTGCGGGCGAAGCAACCGCGCGGCCGACAGATCGGCCGCGGCGTCGGCGGCATCACCCTGGCGCTTGCGGATCACGCCGCGCAGGAACATGCTCGCCTCCTGCCCCGGCGCGACGTCGAGCGCGGCGTTCAGATCGGCGAGCGCGTCCTCCATCCGATCCATGCGGAAATAGACCATCGCGCGGCTGTCCAGCGCCGCCGCGGGCGAATCGGCCAGCTCGATCGACTTGGTGCAATCCTTGAGCGCGGTATCGAGCGCGACGCCGAGCGTGCCCTTGATCCAGCAGCGGCTGTTGAGGAGCTCGGGATTGCCGGGATTGGCCGCCACCGCCGCATCGATCGTGGACAGCGCTGCGTCCTTCTTGCCGGCCTTGGCGAGCAATTCCGCCTTCATCGACAGGAAGGCCGGCTTGTCCTTGCCGCCCGCATCGATCCGTTCCTGGACGAGTGCAAGCGCCGCCTCCGAATGGCCGCGATCAGCCTCGAGATTGGCGAGCTGCGCGAGCGCCGGGGCCGAGCTCGGGTCGATCGCCTGCGCCGCCTTGACATCGGCGATCGCCTCGTCGGTCTTGCCAAGCGCGTCGTAGAGCCGCGCGCGCCAGAGATAGGTGCCTGCATCGGCCGACAGCGCGAGCGCATTGCCGAGATCGGCGATCGCGCCCTCACGATCGTAGGTGCTCTCGCGGAACCATGCGCGCAGCGAATAGGGGCCCTGTTCGTCGGGATTGGCCTCGATATTGGCGGTATACGCGGCCAGGATCGGGGCGAGCGCCCCCGCCTTCTTCGCGATCGCGACCTGCCGCCACGGCTCGGGATAATCGGCCGGCGCCTCGACGCGGAGCAGGTGCGTCTGTGCGCGCGCGACCGCCTTGCGCGTCGCGGCGATGTCGGCGGGTGCGATTTCGGCGCCGGTCGAGACCACATCCTCATCAATCGTGATGACGCCGTCCGCAAGCGTCGTGCTGCGATCGATCCGGGTGCCGGCGATCTCGGTATCGAGCGCCTGGTCGCCGAGCAGCGTGAAACCGGTGCCGTGTTGCGGCAGCAGGATGCGCGTGCGGCTGGCGGCATGCCCGGGGGCGCCGGTCGACGCCGGAATGTCCCTCCATGCCGGACGAGCGCGGTCGGGATCGAAGCTGATCTGCGACACCGACTTGTCGAGCGTGATCTTGTAGCGTTGTTCCTCGCGCGACCAATCGGGATAGGCGATGCCGGTGAAACGCACCGTGGCGGTGCCCGCCTCGCCATCGAAGCTCAAATCGTGCGTCACGACGATCGACGTTCCGACCACGTCGCCGGCCATGCTTTGCGCCATCTTCTCCAGATCGTCCTTGCTGGCCTGCGCGGCGCCCGCGCGCATGAGCTGCGCGACCGGGCCGCGCAAGGTGACGCTGGCCTTATATGGCGCCGGAAAGCCGAGGCCGGCGCGCTGATCGAGCTCGAGCGTCGTCGCCACCTCGGGACGCGCGCTGGCGCGCAGCGGCACGTCAAGCAGGTCGGCACCGCCCGCGCGGATCGGCAGGACATGGCGGAACGCCGGCACGTCATGAATGTCGGCGAGCTGCGTTCCGGTGGTGGTGCCGTCCAGGAAGAGCGATTGCCCGCCGATCGTCGCGCGGACGAGGACGTGATCGAAGGCGCCGGCGGTCGGGAGGCGGCTGGGCACGAGATCGCCGAGCGTGCTGCTCGCGAGCACGGGCTCGGCCTCGATGTCCATCGCGTGGAGAAGCGCGAGCAGGAGCAGCGTCTTCGCCTTGCAGTCGCCGTAGCGCAGCGTCCAGGTGTCGGCGGGCTTTTGCGGCACGTAATTGCCGTTCGACATGCCCTTGTAGAGATAGCGGATCTTGTCCTGCGTCAGCGCAAGCGCGCTCGCGGCGCGGACGAGCGGGTCGCTCGATTCCTTCTCGATCCGCGCCACCTCGGCGGCAAGCGGGCTGCCCGGGGCGATCAATCCGTCGGTGGCGTAGAGCGGCGCCATCACCTTCGAGATTTCGGCCCAGCTATCGAACGTGGTCGCTTCGAGGATGTTGAGGTTCTTGAAGCGCACGGGGGCGTCGTCGGGAATCTCGGGCTGCTTGGCCAGAGGCATCGTGACGGTGAGGCTGTGATAGCCGTTCGCGTCCTTCAGTTCCGGCTTCACGCCTTCGGCATAGGCCTTCCAGTGAAGATCCGTATCGTCGGGCCAGATCAGCCGATCACGCGCGTAGCGGATGCGAAAGGGTTCGGAGAGCAATGCGGCATAGGTCTGCACGTTGCCGCCGAGCGCGGGATCCTTCTCCCGCACCGAATAGGTGACGTGGAGAAGATCGCCGACGCGCAGGCCCTCGACGGGCATCGTCGCGGTGAGCATGCCGTCCAGCTGGAGCTGTTCGAGCTGCTGCTCGCGGCGGATGACGGTGAACGGCTGCTTGCCGGCGAGGAGATCGATATGCTCGCCGCCGCGCAAAATCTCGACGCGATGGATGAGGAGATCGCCGTTGTCGGGCTGCCAAGGCAGGCTGATCGTGCCGAGCTGGCTCAACGCCTGCGACGAGGCGGCGCGCGTGACCGTGTCGGTATAGGACCACAGTTCACCGTCCTCGATCCGCTGCTGGCTGTCCATGACGAGGAAGATCGGCGCATCGGGGCCGAGCTTGGCCGGATCGACCGGAGGCGCCGGCGTCACCCAGGCCGGTGCCGGCTGGTAGAGCGGCGTGTCGCTGGCATGCGCAGCGGTGGCGGCGGTGGCGAGAAGGCCGGCGATGACGGCGCGACGAAACATGCGTGATCCCCCCTGTTGATCGGCGCGCATTGTAGCGGCGGGCAAGGGCGGATCAAAGGATGAATCGTGCAGATATGGCGACGAAATGACGCCATTTCAGTGGGGAGTCGCCGATCCGGCGGCGAGATCGGGCCTACCGCGCGTGATAGAAATCATAGACCTGCTGCGCGACGGCGCGGCTGACGCCGGGGGCGCGTTGCAGATCTTCGAGGCTGGCGCCGCGGACCGCGCGGGCGGTGCCGAAATGCATCAGCAGCGCCTTTTTCCGGGCAGGCCCGATGCCGGGGACCTCGTCGAGCGGACTCGCCCCGATCGCCTTGGCGCGTTTCGCCCGGTGCGCGCCGATCGCGAAGCGGTGCGCCTCGTCGCGCAGGCGCTGGATGTAGAAGAGGAGCGACGAATTGACGGGAAGCGTCAGCTCGCGGCCGTCCATCAGATGGAAGACCTCGCGCCCCTCACGGCCGTGATGCGGGCCTTTGGCGACGCCGACCATGCACACGTCCTCGATACCGAGATCCTCCAGCACCTCGCGCGCGGCATTCAATTGCCCGCGGCCGCCGTCGATCAGCACCAGATCGGGCCAGGTGCCGCTGTCGCGATCGGGATCCTCGGCCTGCGCGCGGGCGAAGCGGCGGGCGAAGACTTCTCGCATCATCCCGAAATCATCGCCGGGGACAGTTTCCTTGTTGCGGATGTTGAATTTCCGATACTGGCCCTTGCGGAAGCCCTCCGGCCCCGCGACGACCATCGCGCCGAGCGCGTTGGTGCCCTGGATATGGCTGTTGTCGTAGATTTCGATACGGTCGGGGGGCTCGGCCAGCTCGAACAGGTCGGCGAGGTCGCGGAGCAATTTCGCCTGCGTAGTCGATTCCGCCAGGCGACGGTCGAGCGCTTCCTCGGCATTGCGGGTCGCCTGCTCCATCAGCCGGCGGCGCGTGCCGCGCTGGGGAACCGAGAGCGCGATTTTATAGCCCGCGCGCTCCCCCAGCGCCTCTGCCAACAGCGCGCCTTCGGGCAGATCGCGATCGGCGAGGATCGTGCGCGCGGGAGGCACGTCCTCGTAGAACTGGGTGAGGAAGCTCGCCAACACATCGGCCTCGGGCACGTCGGCGGTGTGCGCGGGGAAGAAGCTGCGGTGGCCCCAATTCTGCCCGCCGCGGATGAAGAAGGCCTGGATGCCGATCACGCCCTGCTTGCACGCGAGCGCGAAGATGTCGGCGTCCCCCACCCCTTCCGCGTTGATCGCCTGACTGCCCTGGATGAAGGTGAGCGCCTTGAGCCGGTCGCGCAGAATGGCCGCCAGCTCGAAATCCTGCCGCTCGGCCGCGGCCTGCATCTGGCTCCCGAGCTTCGCCTGCACGTCGGTCGCCTTGCCGGCGAGGAAGCGCTTGGCGTCATCGACCAGCTCGGCATAATCCGCTTCGTCGATCCGGCCGACACACGGGGCGGAGCAGCGCTTGATCTGGTAGAGCAGGCACGGCCGGTCGCGCGTCTTGAAGAAGCCGTCGGTGCATGAGCGCAGCAGGAACAGCTTCTGGAGCGCGTTAAGCGTCTGGTTGACGCTGCCCGCGCTGGCAAACGGGCCGTAATAATTGCCCTTGGCGCGCCGCGCGCCGCGATGCTTCTGGATGCGCGGGAAATCGTGGTCGGCGCGCAACAGGATGAAGGGGAAGCTTTTGTCGTCGCGCAGCAGCACGTTGTAGGCGGGGCGGTGGCGTTTGATGAGCTGCGCCTCGAGCAGCAGCGCCTCGGCCTCGTTGTTGGTCGTCACCACCGTCATCGAGCGCGTCTGCGCGACCATGCGCTGGAGCCGCTTGGGGAGACGATCGACCTGCGTGTAGTTGGTCACGCGATTGCGCAGCGCGCGCGCCTTGCCGACATAGAGCACGTCCCCGCGCGCATCGTGCATGCGATACACGCCGGGGCGCGCGGGGAGCGTCTTGAGCACGTTGCGGATCGCGGCGACACCCGCCTCAAGGTCAGGCTGGCCCGCGCCGCGCACGGTATAGGTCTGCTTCTCCTCGTTGAATCGCGAGGCGGCATTGGGGAGATCGGGACGGTCGGCTTTGCTGCGCGGCATGAGGGGGATTTAGGCAACCGACGCGGCGCGGCCAAGCGCGTCAATCGGAATCGCGCATCCAATAGGCCGCGAAGGTGATGGGCGTGCCCGAATCGTTAAAGCGGAAGGAATGGGCGGCGTCGTCCAGGCTCAGTCTCTCGAAGCGCTCGGTTACCGGCGGCGATTGGAGGGCCTGCATCATCCGGGCTATTGCGCCGCCCGAAGCGTTCGGCTGAGCGGTGCCGGCCACCTCGCAAACCGTGCTTGCGCAGGTGATGCGCAGCGCCTCGCCTTGAGCGACGGTCTCCACGGTCGCATAACGAGCATGGAGCGCGGCTTCCGCGGCGCTTGCCCAGGCATCGTCGCGCGACTCCGCGAGCAGGCGGGCATGAAGGCTTTTCGGGTTGAAGCCGCCCGCCGTCTGTTTGACGGCAGTGCCCCAGTCGGTTGCGGGCTGCTGCTGCCCATGATCCGTCACCGACAGGGCGACGGCTGCAAGCACGATCAATGTGCCGAATGCCATGATTGATCCTTTCACGATGGGCCGGGCGGGAGTGCCGGGCGTTTCGGGTCGATCTGACGACGGCTCGGCGCCCTCCGCCACCCCGATTTGCTCGTCACGATTTTCCTGTTCTCGCAGGCGTCGCGCGAGTTCGCGGCTGCTGCCCATCCCGGTCTTACGGCGGGCATCGCGCAGGCGCTCGTTGACCGAATTGACCGAGCGGCCGGTGAGCGACGCGATGCTCTTCGCCGTGTGGCCCTCGGCAAGCAAGCGCAGGATGCCGCGTTCGGTGTCGCTGAGGATGGAGAGATCGAGAGCGTCGGGCGGCACGGCGGGCCTTCGGGCGGCGAACGGATGCGGCCATTTCACACCCACAGGGTGCCCGCTGCCAAGTCTTGCCGTGTCCCAAAAATTTTGGGGCTTGGAAGGCTGACGTGGATGGTGGCGCTATCCTTCCCTTACGGGGAGGATTGAATCACCCCTGCGCGAAGAGCTTGGTGCCGACGACGCCGATCACGATCAGCGCCATGAAGGCGGCCTGCACGCCGCTCACTTTGTCGCCGAAGAAAATCATGCCGCCGATAATCACGCCGACCGCACCAAGACCGGTCCACACCGCATAAGCGGTGCCCGCGGGAATGCCGCGCATGGCGAGCGCCAGCAGCCCCATGTTGACGAAGGACAGGATGATGGGAACCGACGACGCCTGCCACGTCGCGGCGGTCGCGGCCCATTTGAGGCTGAGCGCCCAGCAGATTTCGGTGAAGACGGCGATGCCGAGGATGAGCCAGGACATGGGAATCTCCCACGGGCTCGGACGAGAAGCGCCGCCGCCGGAAACCCGTAAGAGGCGGGGCGCTGAAGGGAAAATGACGATGGGTTCCTGCGAAAGCAGTAGCCCAGGGTTTTTGTAGGCTGGATTCCTGCTTTCGCAGGAATTCCGAAGAATCAGGCCCGGCCCAGTCCCGCGATGGTGCGATCCACCAGCGCCTTGTCGGCCTTGGCGCCGTGCTGCGTCGCGATGATCGCGCTCGCAGCGGCGGCGGCGGCTTCGGCGGCCTTGGCGCGAACGTCGGCGACGGCCTGGCGTTCGGCGGCGGCGATCTTGTCCTCCGCCATCGCGGCGCGGCGGCGCATCAGCTCGTCGGCATCGGCCTCGGCCTTGGCGAGCAACGCGGCGGCTTCCTGCTCGGCATGCGCGACGATCGCCTGCGCGTCGCCCGCGCTGGCGGCATTGCGCGCCTGGGCTTCGGCGAGGAGCGCCTCGGCCTCGGCGCGGAGCTTGGCGGCCTCGTCGAGTTCGCGGCGGGTGTCGGCGATCCTGGCGTCGAGCGCGTCGCGCACGCGGTGGTGCGCGCGGCCGAACCAAAACAGCCCGACGAGGAAGATCGTCAGGCTGACATAGACCCAGCCCTCGGCATTGAGGCCGAGCACGGTCTCGCCGGTGGTGATGCCGTGAGGAGCGGCTTCGGGATGAGCGGCGGCGGCAGCGAGGAAAAGCAGCATGGCCCGCCCCTTATGCCGCCAGCGCGGCGCGCGCGGCGCCGGCGGCGGTATCGGCATCGGGGCGGGTGCCCGTCAGCTTCTCGACGATCTCGGCCGCGGCGTCGGCGGCGACGCGCTCTATCTCGCCCATCGCCTTTGTCCGCGCGGTGCCGAGCGCCGTGTCCGCCTCAGCGGCGCGCGCGTCGAGCGCAGCCTTGGACTGGGCGAGCTTCGCTTCGAGCGCGGCGGCGGCGGTGCCGCGCGCCTCGTCGAGCTTTGCGCGCGCCGATTCCTGCGCGGAGGCGATCCCGGCATCATATTCGGCGGCGATGCGGTCCGCGTCCGCTTTCGCCTTCGCCGCCGAATCGATATCGCCCGTCACCTTGTCCTCGCGCGCCTTCACCACGCGGCCGAGCTTGGGCAAGGTCGGCAGCACGATCCCGAAGAACAGGATCGCGAACGCGATGACGAGCCACGTCATCTGCGGGGCGAAATTGGCGAGCTCGAACTGAGGCATCGGATCAGACTCTTGAGGCTTGGTGCGGCGTTCCGGCTCAGCCCGCGAAGGCGAGGTAGAGCGAGACGACCGCCGCGATCAGGCCGAGCGCCTCGACCACCGCGAAACCCAGGAACAGGCGGCCCGAGATGCGCGGCTCGGCATCGGGGTTGCGGAACGCGCCCTGGAGGTGGCTGCCGAACACATAGCCCACGCCGATACCGGCGAGGCCCGCACCCATCGCCGCGAGGCCGGCACCGATGAACTTGGCTGCTTCAGGATCCATGATTGCTTCCTTTGGAGTGAAACGTGATTAGTGGAGGTTGATCGCGTCGTTGAGATAGATCGACGCGAGCAGGGCGAAAACATAGGCCTGGATGACCGCGATCAGCAGCTCCAGCGCGGCGAGTGCGATGTTGACGATCAGCGGCACGATCCCGAACACGATCGGGATCGCCTCGAACGATCCCAGCGCGACGACGAAGGTGCCGAACACCTTGAGCAGGACGTGACCCGCGGTCATGTTCGCGAACAGCCGGATCGCCAGCGTGAACGGGCGCGCGAGGAACGAGACGACCTCGATCGGCAGGATGACGATGCCGAGCGGCACGTTGACGCCCTTCGGCCAGAACAGGGTGAAGAAGTGCAGCCCATGCTTCCAGAAGCCGACGATCAGCACGATCGCGAAGATGATCAGCGCGAGCGCGAGCGTGACGGCGACATGGCTGGTCGGGGTGAAGGCGCCGACCCAGGGAATCAGCCCCAGGATGTTGAGCGCGAGCACGAAGATGAAGACCGAGAAGATCAGCGGCACGAAGCGGCGGCCGTTGGGGCCCACATTCTCGTCCATCATGCTGACGATGAAGCCGTGGACATATTCGACCGCGGCCTGCATCCGCCCCGGCACGAGCTTCGGATTCGCGGTGCCGACATAGAGGAACACCGCGACGATGCCGAGCGCGATCAGCATCCACAACGACGAGTTGGTAAACGACAGGTCCACGCCCGCAACCGGCGGGATCGGGTGCAGCACCCGGATCGCGAACTGTTCCATCGGATTGTTGCCGGCCATCGGTCGCGCTCTATTCGTTGTCGTTGGTCGGATCGGTGTCGAACTGCTTCGAGGTCGCCATCGCGCGGCGCAGGCCGGCGGCGAAACCCAGAAGCAGGAACACGATCAGCAGCCAGGGCATGGTGCCGAGCCACTGATCGAGGAAGAAGCCGAGCAGCGCCGCCACCAGCACGGTGCCAACAAACTCGATGCCGACCGCCCAGCCCTTGCTCTCGGCCGCGCCCTCGGCATGGCTCATCGGCGCCTCATGCGCGGCCTTCGCCTGCGCGATGCGGCGGTCCAGGTCGTCGGACTCGTTCTGGCGGTCGTCGGCCAACGCGTGAACACCCTGATATAAAAACGCCGCCTGGCATACAGCCGGCGACGGAATAAACCTCGGGCGGCGCAAGGCCCCCGTTGCGGGGTCCGTTTAGGTAAGGGGTCTGGCGGAGTCAACCGTTGTGGGATGGCGCCGATCCGAACGGCCAACCCGTCACCCCAGCGAACGCTGGGGTCTCTCCGTTACAAAGAGATGCCAACTTTCGCTGGCATGACAGGAATGCTCACACGCACCGCGGATCGCGCGTCGGCGGGGCCGAGGTGCGGGTCTTCCACGTTCCGTCGGGCGCCTGGTATTTCTCGCCCGGCACGGTCTGTGCGATCAGGTTGCAGCCGGCGACGAACGCCATCTGCTCGACGGTCGCGCCGTTCGCGGCCTGCTTGGTATAGGCGGCCTTGCGCTGGATGTTGATGTTGCTCACCAGCTTGCGAAGCGCGTCGGTGGGTGTGCCGACGATGCCGAGATAGCCGTCGGGCTGCTCACCGACCAGACCCTCGGCGCGCGCCTGCGCATAAGCGGGCGAGCGCTGCGCATAGGCGGCCGTGGCGAGGCCGGCCGCGGTGACGGCGCCGAGCCCCAAGGCGGCGAAGAAGAGAAGCTTGCCCTTTTTCATCAGAAAATTCCCGGATTCTGCTCGATCAGCGTCTTGGCCTCGCTGTCGAGACGATAGACCACTTCCTGCGTCACGTTGATGTTCAAGTTGATCTCGATCGGCTTGTCGGGCGCGCTCACGTTGACGCAGCCGCTCGTGGCACCGCCGGCGCCCAGCAGCAGCAAGGCGATCATCGTCTTCATGCCCGCGTCCGTCGATCTCCTCGTTACCCTCATATCGTCTGTTTCGGTCATGGCACAGTCTCGCTTTCGGTGGGCTGAATGGCGGTGTCAGGCTTGGGCGCGGCTTGGGCGCCCTTTTCGGCTGCTTTCTGCTGCTCGATCAGCGCGGGAAGGTTGCGCTCGACCAGCCGGCTCGGGTCGTAGAAGCTGCGCGCGGTATCGATCAGCCCGCGGAACGGCGCGCGGATGCGGATATTGAACACGAAGGGCAGCTTCGCCAGCCGGCGGATCAGGAAGTTCGATTTGGCGCCCTCGCCCTGGCTCACGCCCGCAAAGCGCACCTCGGTGACCATCTCGCCGGCGAGCGGCCCGTTCATCGTGATGTCGAGATTCCTGTATTCGAGCGACTTCAGCGCCTCGAACGCCATATTGCCCCAGAAGCCCAGATCCTCCTGCGAGACCGCGCCGACATAAGCGAGCGAGCCGCCGCCTTCGCGCACGACGAGGTGGCCGTTCTCGATCCGCCCGCCCGAATCGTCGAACACCATCGGCAGCGTGCCGTCGAAGGTGCCGGTCGCGTAGATATTCTCGAAATCGAACTGCTGCAGGAACTGCGCCGCGTCCATCCCGGTGATGGTGAAGGTAAGGTGCTTCGCCTGATGCTCGGAGAAATCGAGCAGGGTCGGCTCGAGCACCAGGTCGCCCCCCGCAAACGGCCAATGGCCGCCAAGCACCCGTACCTTGCTGCTCGACAGCACCTGATAGTGGATCGCCCCATCGGTCACCTCGACGCCGGGATTGACCGAGGCGACGGTCGCGACCTGATCGGGCGCGCTCACCAGATTGAGCAGGTCGATGAAATGGATCTCGGTCGCGAGCCCTTCGACGGGGCCGAAGGCGGCGGCGAGATCGGCATCCTGCGTGCGGAAGGTGCCGGTGCTGCTGACGCCCTCGGGGCTCCAGGCAATGTGCCCCTCGCCCGTCACCGTCCCCTTGACGTCGGCGATCACGCCGAAGGTGAGGCGGGTGAGCCGGTCGGGCTGGAAGCCGTCGCCGAAGGTGATGCCGGGCACCGCGAGATCGGCATGGCCCGCGCCCGCGGCGAGATCATGGGTCAGCGTGACGTTCGTCACCTTTGTCCCCGTCTCCGGCTCGGCGAGCGTGCCCGCGGCGGTGATCGCATTGTCGGCGAGCGCGAAGGCGACGTCGTTGGAGACGAGCGGCTTGAACCGCGGTTCCTCCGCCGCGTCGGAGACGGTGAGGCCGCCGTCGAGCGTCAGCTTGCCGCCCGCAAAGCGCCAATCGCCGGCGGCATCGGAGAGGATCAGCGGCACATTGCCGATCTGCCCGCCCGCACCCGCGAACTGCCCCGCGACCGCGTCGCCCGCGATATGGCCGTCGAGGCTTTCGGCGTCGATCCGCGTCACATTGTCCGGCGCACCGAGGCGTGCGGCGACGTCGCTCAGGTGGAAGCCATTGTCTGCCAGCCGCAGCTCGGAGCCGGCGGCGTCAAGCGAGAGCGGCGTGCTGCCGAGCCGCCCTTCGAGGTGCGACGCAGCCACCCGTGCGCCGCCCTCGATCGACCCGCCCCTGACCGTAAGCAGCGCCCCGCCCGAGGGGCAGAGCGTCAGCTCCGTCCGCCCGAGCACGAGGCTCGATACCGACAGGCTCTCGAACGACAGCGGCGCGCATTGGCGATTGACGAGCAACCGCGCGGCGCCGTTCCACACCCCGCTCACCGGCAGATGCGCCTGTTCGAGCCGCCCATCGCCGAGCGGCCCCGACAGCGTCACCTCGGTCGAGAAACGGGTATTGCCGTCGGGCGCGGCGGCAAAGGTGACGGGGGTGAGCGCAAGACGGGCGCCGCCGGCTTCATAGGGGCGGACGATCGCATTGCCGGTCATCGGCCCGCGCGCATGATCCTGCCGGAGCTGGATCGCGGCGTCGGGGAGGCCGCCGCCCGCGAGCGTCAGCAGCCCATCAATGCGCAATCCCCGGTCAGGCCAGGCATATTGCACGCCGTCGCCGCTCGCGAGCGTCGCGCTGGCGCCGGTCGCGGAGGTGACGATCAGCCGCGACACACCGATCCGCCCGCGCCCGTCCGATTGCAGCGCCTCGATATTGGCGGTGACGTCGATCGAGTGCGCCGCCGCCGCCCCGGCCTTGGCGAGCTGCGCGACGAGCGGCGCCACCGGCGAACCCTGCGCCGTGCCGCCGAACCGCGCGATCCGGGCGAGCCATTGCTGCGAGAGCGCCGCGTCACGCGCGCCCGCGCTTCCCTGGAATGCGAGGAACCCGTCTTCGACCCGATAGGCGCCCGCGAGCGAGAGCCGCGCACCATGCGCATTGTCGAGTGCGAACGTGCCCGTCGCCAGCTCGATCGAGCCGGAGGTGCGCGACGGCGCGCCTTCGAAATCGACGCTGCCGGCGATCTCCTGCGCGCGCGCGGCGGGATTGCGGACGCTGCCGACCGCGAGCCTGGCGCTCCCCCGCCAGCGGTCGAGCCGCTCGCCCAGCGTGACGTCGAGATCGGCGTGCGCGGACGCGAGCCTGGTGTCACCGCAGGTAAGGTTTCCGGCGCTGAGCGGCCCTTCGAGCGTTGGCCGCGCATCGACGATGCTGACGTTCATCGCGGCCGCAACGCGCATCGCCGTGCAGCCGGGGAGCGCGAGATTCTCGGAAATGGCGGCGACGCGCCCGGTGAACCCATCGTCGAGCCGCCCGCTCCCCGTCGCCTTGATGCCGACGACGCCATAAGGCGTTTCGAGCCGCATCCGCGCATCCTCGACCGTGACGTCGAGTGCCGGCAGCGCGAAGGGCTTGCCCGACGGCGGCGGCAGCAGCTTGTCGATCGAACCCAGCGAAAGCGTGCCGTTCACCAGCCGCCCGCGCAGCCGCACATGCCCCGCCCGCACCGCCGTCACCGACGGCCCGCCGAACCCGATCTCTGTCGACAGCTCGACCCAGTCGGCGACCAGATCGGGATGCGCGGGATCGCCGATCACGACATCGGTGAGCCGCTGCCGCCCGAGGCCGAGATCCTCGATATGATAGCGCGCAGGGACGCCCCTGGCCGCGAGCGTGCGGTCGATCACGCCCGACGCGATCGGCTTGCGCTGGATCCAGAGGACGACGAGCAGCAGGAGAATCAACACCGCGACGGCGATCAGCACCCAGCGCAGCACGCCGAGGCGCGGCAACCGGCGGCGCGGCGCCGGCGCAGCCTGGGCGGCGTCTTCGGTCTCGTCGCTTTCCGCCGTCACGCCGCCTGTCGCTCCCATTCGTCCGCTCGAATCGGGTGGGGCCCGTCCTCGACCCGTTCGTGCTGAGCTTGTCGAAGCACCGTTCTTCTCCAATCGGCCGGTACGAGGCAGGACGGCCCTCCGGCAAACTCAGGGCGAACGGGACGAGAATCCCGCCGAGCCCTAAGCATAGGCAAGATGAACAGAGGCACAATTGCGCGTTTCCGCCGCTCCCCCTAATCCCTGTGCGACATGAGCGTTCCCGAGCCCCATCATGCCGGCCACCGTGCCCGCTTGCGCAAGCGGCTGATCGAGGGCGGCGGCGACGCGCTGCTCGATCATGAACTGATCGAATATCTGCTCGCGCTCGCCATTCCGCGCAGAGACACCAAGCCGCTCGCCAAGGCGCTGCTCGACGAATTCGGCGGGATCGGCGGCCTGCTCGCGGCCGATGCCGAGGCGCTGGGGCGCGTGGACGGCATGGGGGAGACCGCAATCGCGGCGATCAAGATCGCGCAGGCGGCCGCGCTTCGGCTGCTGCGCGCGGAGGTGGCGGCGCGGCCGGTGCTCGCCAACTGGCAGGCGCTGCTCGATTATCTCCGGGCCGACATGGCACACCATGCGATCGAGCGCGTGCGCGTGCTCCACCTCAACACGCGCAACATGCTGATCCGCGACGAATTGATCAGCGAAGGCTCGATCGACGAAGCCTCGGTGCAGGTGCGCGAAGTGATCCGGCGCGCGATCGATCTCGGCTCGGCCGCACTGATCCTCGTCCACAACCATCCGAGCGGCGATCCGGCACCGAGCCGGGCGGATATCGAGATCACCCGCTCCATCGCCGACGCCGGCAAGCGGCTGGGCATCACGGTGCACGATCACCTGATCATCGGCACGGGCGGCCATGCCAGCCTGCGATCGATGGGCGTGCTCTGAGGACCATCCCTGGCCGGGGAAACAAAAAAACGGCCGCCGGGCGCGATGCCCGGCGACCGGTCTCAGGGTCGTAGTCGGTCCGTAGTGACTTACGAAGCGCCCTGGGACAGGAAGGCGGTGAGTTCCCCCTTGCTGAGCGCCGCATCCTTGTCGGTATCCGCCGCGGCGAACGCCTGGCCGGCCCATTCCGCCATCTCGGGGCTGCCGGCCTGGACGTTCGGATCGCTGGCGGTGCGTAGCGCCGTCATCCAGGCAGCGAACTCGGTTTCGTCGAGCTTGCCGTCGCCATTCGCATCGTAGGTCGGAAAATCCTGATCGACGGCCTGCGCGACCTGATCGGCGGTCGCGGGCTGCGCCGCCTGCGCATCCGCAGGCTGTGCGGGATCGGTCGCCTGCGTCATCTGATCGGGTGTCGCTGGCGTCGTCGCCTGCGAGGGATCGGCCGGCACCGCCACATCGGGCTGGGCGCTCGTATCCTGCGGTGGCGTCGCCGGCGTGATGCCGCTTTCCGTCGGCACCGTATCGGGTGTCGTTAGCGGCACATCTTGCACCTGGGCAAGAGCAGGCGTCGATACGACGATAGCACTGGCAAGCAAAACTTGCTTCAACATGAATAATCTCCTGTCGTATAAATTTTCGTCATCTGGAAGAATTAGAACAGCACGGACGTGCGATTCTTCATATGACCAAACTCTTACATGGGACTTCCGGTTCGCCAGTCACCGGTTTGTCGATGCGGCTCGTCCCTGCTACCGCGCGGCTGACCGTGACTCCGCCCCGGTTTCACGACGAGCTGATCCGTAACATTATTTCAAAGAAGGACCCCGCGCATGGTGCCGCGTTACGCCCGCCCCGCAATGTCGGACATCTGGACGCCCGAATCGCGCTTCCGCATCTGGTTCGAGATCGAGGCGCACGCGACCGACGCCCTCGCCGAGTTGGGCGTGGTGCCGAAGGAGGCGGCACGGGCGATCTGGGAGAAGGGCGCATTCGAGGTCGAGCGGATCGACGCGATCGAAGCCGAGGTGAAGCACGACGTCATCGCCTTCCTCACCAACGTCGCCGAACATGTCGGCGAGCCGGCGCGGTTCATGCACCAGGGAATGACGAGCTCGGACGTGCTCGACACCTGCCTCGCCGTGCAGTTGGCGCGCGCGAGCGACATTCTCCTCGACGATCTCGACAAGCTGCTCGAGGCGATCAAGCGGCGCGCCTACGAGCATAAGCTCACTCCAACGATCGGCCGCAGCCACGGCATCCATGCCGAGCCGGTGACGTTCGGGCTCAAGCTCGCGCAAGCCTATGCCGAATTCGACCGCAACCGCGCGCGGTTGAAGGCGGCGCGCGCCGATGTCGCGACCTGCGCGATTTCGGGTGCGGTCGGCACGTTCGCCAACATTGATCCGCGCGTCGAAGCGCACGTCGCCGAGAAGATGGGCCTCACCGTCGAGCCGGTCTCGACCCAGGTGATCCCGCGCGACCGGCACGCTATGTTCTTCGCGACACTGGGCGTAATCGCGAGCTCGATCGAACGGCTGGCAACCGAAGTGCGGCATCTCCAGCGTACCGAGGTGCTGGAGGCGGAGGAATATTTCTCGCCGGGGCAGAAGGGCTCGTCGGCGATGC
>CAZXFY010000004.1:0-131837 GCA_964639855.1 uncultured Stakelama sp.
GACAACCCCGGATCAAGTCCGGGGACGAACGGTTCTGATTTAAGGAACGTTGCTCGAGCCCAGGGCCGTGGCCAGGCCCAGATTCCGATCCGCGAAGGCGATATAGGCCGTCCAGTCCTCGAGCGTGATGTCGTGCGCGCCCGTGCGGATGTGATAGCCGATCCGGTCGCCGATGGGATGATCGGGTGGCGGCATCGCATCGGTCTCCAACCCCTCCAGCCCGAACAGGTGATAGACCGGATCAGCGCCGCGCGCGGCGAGGAACTCGCCCTTCGGGTCCGACCACCAATCCTCGGTCGCACTCGCGACATAGACGGGGCGCGGCGCGATCAGCGCGATCAATTCGTGCGCGTCGATCGGCAGATCGTCCTCGCGCGAAGCATAGGTCTTGAAGCGCGGCGCGAACCAATAGTCGTTCATCACCCGGATCGTCTCGCCGAAATCGCGGCGATAGAGCGCCGCGCCGCCCTCCCCGCTGTCGTTCGAGACGACCATCGCGAAGCGCGGGTCGGTCGCGCCCGCCCACAGGGCCGCCTTGCCGTAACGCGAATGGCCGATCACGATCACGCGCGTCTCGTCCACGTCCGCATCGGTCGCGAGATAATCATAAGCGCGGCTCAGCCCCCAGGCCCAGGTGGCGATCGCGCCCCAATGATCCGGCGCCGAAGGGCTGATGCGATACCAGGGCTGGATGCTTTCGGCGCGCTTGCCGTCGCCGTCGGGATAGAGGTCGCCGGGAAAGAAGGTCGCGATGCCGTAGCCCGCCGCGAGGATATGCGCGATCGGCCATTGATCGGCCTCGATCCCGCGCGATTCCGCCGTTGCGCGGTGCTCGACGATGCCCTTGCCCGGTGCCGCGACCCAGCTGTGCGCGATCGCGATGGCCGGATCGGCATTGACCGCCTGGTTGCCGTGGAAATTGAGGCCCAGGAAAACGGGCACCGGCCCCTTGGCGTCCGCGGGAAGGTAGATCAGCAGCGATGTCTGCGGCCCTTCGTCGCTGCCGTCGAGATAGAGCGTCACCTGCTTGCGCACCGCGCGCCCGCCGAGCGCGTGCCGGTCGAGGTCTGTCACCTCGAAGCGCATATGCGCAGGCGCAGGCGGCGCGACGCCGTAAATGTGATGCGTGAAGAGCGAAAGCAGCTCGGGCCGGCGTCGCGTCATCCATTGCCCGGCGCTGGTCACGCGCGTCCCGTCCGCCATCACCAGCGGATCGGGCAGCGTATAGGCAGGCACCTTCGCCTCATCCGCATTGCCGTCGAGCTGCGCCGCCGCGGGGGTCGCGGCGACGAGCACCGCCGCGGCAACGGCGCGGAACGGAGAGAGGCTGGAAGCAAGGTTCATGCGTCCAGCCTCTTCCCCCTTTTTCTTCCGATCAACCGATCAGAAGTCGATATGGAACCCGAGCTGATACGACCGGTCTAGCTGGTTCGCCAGCGACGGACGAAGCGGGGTTCCGTAATACTGGTTCTGATAGGCGACGGTGGCGTTCACCATGTCCGCCTTGATCGAAAGCCAGTCGTTGACGTTGTAGGTCGCCGAGACATCGAGCGATTCCTGCGGCGCATTCCATACGCTCAAGACGGGATCGGCATTGTTGCTCTGGATGCTGCGCGAGCGCCAGTTGTACGAGACATGGAGCGAGATCGGCCCCTTCTCGTAAATGCCGGTGACATTGTACGCGTTCTTCGAAAGTTGATCGGCGGGCACCTTGCGGTCGATCCCGACGATCTCCAGCGCACTGTCGACATAGGTGTAGTTGCCCTGGATGCCGAGGCCGGAAAGCAAGCCCGGCAGGAAATCGAAGAATTGCTGGTAGGTGAGCTCGAACCCCTTGATCGTGCCGTCGCCGCTGTTGCGCGGGCGGCTGACCTGATAGACGTCGCCGTCGATCGTCTCGTCGGCATAGAATTCCTGAACGAATCCGGTGACGTCCTTGTAGAAGACCGATGCGGCCGCATAGTTCGACCGGCCGAAATAATATTCCAGGCTGGCATCGTATTGATCGGCCTTGGTCGGCTTGAGCGCGGGGTTGCCGCCGCTCGCGGTCATGCTGACGGGATTGAGCAGCAGCGCGGGCGACAGATTGCCGAAATCGGGCCGCGTGATCGCCTTCGAAAAGGCAAGGCGCAGGAACAGGTCGGGCGTGAACTTGAAGCGGACGTTGACGCTGGGGAGCCAGTTCTCATACGGCTCGCCGCCGGTGAGCGGCTGATAGTCGCCATTCTCGTCCTCGACGAGCACGGTCTGCTCGCCGTCGGTGCGCACATAGCGGAGGCCGAGATTGCCATCGACCGGCAACGCGCCGATATCGAACCCGAACTGCGCCTCGGCATAGCCGGCAAGCGTGGTTTCGCGATAATCGTAATGGCTACCCGGATCGGGCATGGGATCGCCCGGCGGCAGGCCGAACAGCGTGCGCGTGCGCGCCGCGTCGTCCATCCAGCGATGCCGCACGACAACCCACTGATTGGTCGAGACGTCCTGATCGGTGAACAGATCGCCGGGCGTCAATTCGGTGATCGCCGAATAAGGCTGGGTCAAGCCGTTCCCGCCTTGCGACAGGAAATCGTAGATCGCGCGGTGATGCGCCCAGCGGAAACCGGCCATCAGCGTCTTGATCGGGCCAGCGTCCAGCTCATAGCTCGCATCGGCGCGGAACGAGGGCTCGCGCCCGTCCTGTTGTGTGCCGAACTCGAAATAGCCGGGATCACCGAAGCTGGCCGGATCGGTGAGGTCGATGCCCGAGACCGCGACATCCGGGGTGTCGCCGCCGAGATTGAAATCCGCCCGGTCCGCACGCCCGCTGATCGTGACGCTGCGATAATAGAACGGGCCGTGGCTGCGCACATACGAGCCTTCGGCCGACAGCTTGAACCGATCGGCGGTATAGGTGCCGCCGAACGCGATGTTGATCGTATCGTAGGGGTTGTCGGACTGCCCGACGCCCGATTTCAGCACCGGGTTGGCGATCGAGTAGCTCGAAGCGACCGTCGATCCGTCCTTGAGGGCCGGGGTACCGATCCCCGTGCTTGCGTCGTCGGCCTCCACGGAGAGCTGCTGCGTGTAGGAGTGCCCGCCCGAATGGGTGTAGATCGTGTCGAGGTGAAGTTCGAGCGCATCGCTCGGACGCCACTGCACCGCCCCATAGAAGCCCGAACGCACCCGGTCGCCGATTTCGTAGCGCGGGCGCACGCGGCCCGGCACGGTGACCGCATCCGCATCGGTAGCGGCACCGTCGCCGTTCACGTCGAAGAGATCGGTCGTTTCCGAATAGCCGTTGGTCGAGGTCTGATAGCCGCCCGAATAGAAGCGTTCGAACTGGCCGCCCAGCAACACGCCGATCTCGCCGATGCCGGTATCCCAGCGATTGGAGACGATGCCCGATACGCGCGGGCCGGCCTTGTCCTGAAACTCGGAATAAGTGGCGGCGCCGGTCACCGCGAGATGGAAGCCGTCGAAATCGAAGGGGCGCGCGGTATGGATGTTGATCAGGCCGCCGAGCCCGCCCTCGATCTGGTCGGCGGTCGCCGTCTTGTACACATCGACGCCTGCTAGAATGTCCGACGAGAAATCGAGCAGGTGCGCCACGCGATCGGTGGTACCGAAAAGCTGCCGCCCGTTCACCGTCGTCATCACCTGCTTCAGGCCGTGGACGACATAGGCGTTGCCCTCCCCGCGCGTATTGCGCGAGATCTGGACGCCGGGGATGCGTTGTAGCGTTTCAGCGATATTGGTGTCGGGCAGCTTGCCGATATCCTCGGCGACGATCGAATCCTGAATCTGGCCCGACGTGCGCTTGATCGCGGCCGCGTTCTCTAGCGAGGCACGCAGGCCGGTGACGACGATCTCGCCGCCCTCGCTTGCGCTTTCGTCCTGAGGGGCGGTCACAGCCGCGTCGGAAGCGGTGCTTGCCGTTTGCGCCTCGGCGGCAGGCGCGCCGACCAGCATCAACGCCGCCACCGCAGTAGAGCCCAGCAATGCAATCTTGTCAGACATCTTCATCTCCCGTCAGTCCGGCGCGTTGACCCACGCACTTTTTATCAAAACCACGAGAATATCAATCTACCCTTCTGGTATTTCAGTCAAGCCTCTTTCACTCACAAAAGTTGCTTGCATATTGATGTCGTGACGAGTGCACTGAGATATCAGACAAATATCCCGGCAACTCGCAGGGCCGACGGAGGGCGGTTCACTCGATTCGGATCGAATCGATATCGAGCAGCGGCCCCGCCGCGATCGACAGGGTCACTTCGTGATCCCCCGCGTTGATTGCATCGGGCGTGCGGACGGAATGTTCCTGCCAGCCGCGGCCCGGCGCTAAGGACACGGGCATTCGCGCGATCTCGATCCCGCTCGAATCGGCGATGGTCAGCACGCCGGCGCGCGCCATATCGCTCTCATTGGCATAGCGGATGCGCAACGTGTGCCGCGCCGCCGCACCGGTCGAGACATGCCATGTCAGCCGCGCCGCACCGTCGCCGATGCGCAGATAGCCGACACCGCCATAGCCCTGCCGCTCGGTCGCGATCACGGCGCCGCGCCGCGCGACCTCCTCGCTTTCCGCCTCGCGCAGTCCTTCGTCGCGATCGAAGCTGAACGCGCCGGGCGTATAAGGCGACGGCAAGGTGCGCTGGACGATGAGCGGGGCGGCGGCGGAGACGCGAATCGCCACCCCTGCGCCGATCCTGCGCTTCACGAAGCGATAGCGCGCCGCCTTGCCGTCATCGATGACCTGCGCCTCCCAATCGGTCGGCTGCCAGCCTTCGGGCGCGGCCGCATCGCCGCGCAGCGCGAGATAGAGGTCCGCATCGACACGCACGCGCACCGACGCGATGCCCGATGCATCGGCACCCGCCGGGCGCACCCAATCACTGTCGAGCAACGCATAAGGCAAGCCGCTCCAGCGCCCCTCGCCATCCCCGAATGCCCGATCGCCGTTGTCCAGATAGGTGCGCGCGTCGCCGGCACTGGCTTTCGCGATCAGATCGGTGCCGGGCGCGGGCGCCGGGACGGTCACATCGCCGCGCGCCGCGATCGCGATCGCTGACACCACCGCCTGCCCCGCCGCCACGCGCGGGAAGGTGATGACGAGCTTACCGTCCACCGCGTCCGCCTCGATCACCTTCTTCACCGCATGCTCGAACCCCGCGGCGGCGAAGAGATCGAGATCGCGGATTCGGGTCCCCCCGTTCACCGCGACATCGAACAAGCGCCACCCCCGCGCGTCGATGCCCGTGCGGCCGTACCAGGGCTCCGCGAAGAACAGCTCGATCCGGTAGCGGCCGGGCGGCACCGGAAAGACGTAGCGGAGCCGATCGCGGCCGTAGCGATAGGTCTGGAACAACGCCTGATCGCGCGTCCCCTCGATCGGATCATAGAGCTTCCCACGGCTGCCCAGCCTCGGATCGAGTGCCGGATAGGCGTCGGCCCAGCTCGTCCAGCCCCAATCGGCGCCGTCGCCGAGATGGCGGTCCGCCTGCCACACCTGCCCGTCCGCATCGGTCAGCGCCGGCCCGCCCGCATTGACGCGATAGAGATAGTGCCAGCCCGCCGCTCCGCGCGCGATCGGGGCCGGATCGCGCACCAGCGCATCGGCATCGGGCGGCGGCGGCAGGTTGTTGAGCGTGACCAGATCGCGCGCGGCGACCTTGCCGTCGATCAGGCATGCCGCCGAAAGCACGTTGTAGCGCACCGGCACATCGTTCCAGATGAAGCGCTGCTCGGCATTGCGCCGCTTTCGCCCCAGCGACAGCGTGCCGCGCACGTCGTTGAACAGCTCCACCTCGTCGCAATTCGAATAGACCTCGATATGCGATTTCGTGCCGCCCGCGATCCAGCGGTCGGGCCAGGTGTGCGACACGATGTAGAGCATCGGCGTAACGTCAGCGGGCACCTGTCGCGCGCGGAACATGTAATAAGCGTCGGTCGGCTCGCCCCAGAGCGTCAGCAGGCCCTTGTTGTTGGCGGGGCCGACATGATCGAGCGGGCGCACGCCGTCCCAGATCTGCGTCCCGTCCTCGCGCATCGGCCGGCCGGGATTTTCGTGCGTGGCGAGCAGCCACTGGAACTGCCCGATCGTCCGATCGGCAACGCTGTCGGCAAGCCGCGCCTTCTTGTGCTCCAGCGTCGCCATCTTCTCCTCGGACCAGGCGTCCGAGAAGGGCGGCTCCTCGTGCAGCCCGAGCGAGCGCCAGGCGCCATATTCGCCGACCAGGCCCTGTTTGAGCAATTCCTCCGCATATTTGTCCGGATCGCCACCATAGGTGCCCGACCAGTTTTGCGGCACGTTCCAGTCGGTGCCCTCGCCGCCGTTGCAGGTGACGACGAGCCGCTGAATCGACGCCGTGGGATCGAGTCGCCGGATCAGCGCGGTCGCCTGCTCGGCAAAGGCCTTGGGAAGCTGGCTCTCGTTCTGGAGCCCCCACAGGAACACCGCCGGATTGTTGCGCCGCTCGCGCACCCAATCGGCGAGCAGCGCCAGGAAATTGGTGCGATAGGCGGGATTGTCGAACCAGTTGTGTGCGCTGAACTGCGGCCACCAGAGCAGGCCGTCGCGCGCGATCTTCGCGCCGTAACGCAGATTGTGCGGATAATGCCCGTCGCGAAAGGCGTTGAACCCCGCCGCCTCGACCTGCGCCACGCGCGAGGCGACCTGTTCGGGCGAGAAAGCATGGCTGCCGCCCAGCAGATGCTCGTATTCCGCGGTGCCGCGGATCGCAAAAGGCTTGCCGTTGAGCAGCAGCCGGCGATGGCCCCGATCGTCCTGCACGATTTGAACGGTGCGGATGCCATAAGGCGTGCTGACCGTATCGAGCAGCGCGCCGTCTTCCCGAATCTCGGCGACCAGCGTGTAGAGCGTCGGATGATCGGGCGACCACAACAGCGGGTCCGCGATCGTCGGCAGCATCTGGTCGAGCGTCGCTTGCGCGCCCGCGGCGACCCGCTGCTCGCCACGGGCTTCGGCGGCCACGTTCCCATCGGGATCGATCAGGCGGGTAACGATGGTGAGGTCGCGCGCCCGGTTCGACAGGTTCGCGATCTCGGTGCGCGTGTGCAGCGTCGCGGCGGCCGCATCGCCCGCGCCCAGATCGCCCCAGGCATAGACGCCGAACGGCCGCACGCGCACATCGGCGGTTCGGATGACATGGACGGGGCGGAAGATGCCGAACGGCTGCGATCCTTCGGCAAAGCCCATTTCCGGCTGATCGTCGCCCGCCGCCCAGGGCAGGTCGGTGATCCCCCTGGGATTATCGACCTTGACGGCGAGCAGGTTCTCGCCCGGCCGCACCGCGCGGGTGATATCGACCTCGAAGCTCGTCAGCCCGCCGCCATGACGGCCCACTTCGATGCCGTTGATCCAGATCGTCGCGTAGCTGTTGACGCCCTCGAACATCAGGAAGATGCGCTCGCCCTCGGCCGGCGGCGCGATCGTCAGCGTCTTGCGATACCAGGCGGTGCCGTGGCGCGAGCCGTTGCGCACCTGCCGGTTGTACGAATAACCTTGCCAATTGTGCGGCACCGCGACGCGCGCCCAGCCCGCATCGTCGAAGCGGGGCGCGGTCGCATCGCCCGCCGGCGCGGCGGTGCTGCCGTCGGCCTGCGCATCGAACACGATGGATCGCCACGCCCCCTCGACCGGGCGGCCGCTGCGCTGGGCGAACGCAACACCGGGCAGCAGCGCGAGCAGCGCCGCCACCGCGAGCCATTTGAGCACGCTCACCAGTTCCACAATGTGCCGTCGGCGAGCCGCGCGACCGGAAGCTGTTTAGGGTCATAGGGATATTTCGCGGCGAGCGTCTCGTCGATCGTGACGCCGTGGCCCGGCGTCTCGCCCGCGATGAGATAGCCGTCCTCGAACCGGTAGTCGTGCGGGAACACCGCGTCGGTCTCGGGGGTGTGGCGCATATATTCCTGGATGCCGAAATTGGGCACCCAGGTATCGAAATGGAGCGCCGCGCCCATGCAGACGGGCGACAGGTCGGTCGCGCCGTGGCTGCCGGTGCGCACCTGATAGAGGCTCGCGAGATCGGCGATCCGGCGCAGATGCGTGATGCCGCCGGCATGGACGACGGTGGTGCGGATATAGTCGATGAGCTGGTTCTGGATCAGCTCGCGGCAATCCCAGATCGTGTTGAAGATCTCGCCCACGGCGAGCGGCGTCACCGTATGCTGACGGATCAGGCGGAACGCCTCCTGGTTCTCGGCCGGGCTCGCATCCTCCATCCAGAACAATCGATAGGGCTCGAGCGCCTTGCCCAGCCGCCCCGCCTCGATCGGCGTCAGCCGGTGGTGGACGTCGTGGAGCAACTCGACCTCGTTGCCATGGACTTCGCGCAGCCGATCGAAGAGCTTGGGCGCGTGATCGAGATAGGCGGGCGTGGACCAGAGCGTTTCGGTGGGCAGCGCCGCGTCGGCAGGCTCGTAATACAGGTCGCCGCGGCCGACGCCATAGGCGCCTTTCACGCCGGGAATGCCGCTCTGCGCCCGGATCGCGCGATAGCCCATCTCGCGATATTTGCCGACCTGATCGACCGTCGCCTCGATATCGGCGCCGTTGGCATGGCCATAGACGAGCACGCCTTCGCGCGAGCGCCCGCCTAGCAGCTGATAGAGCGGCAGCCCCGCCGCCTTGGCCTTGATGTCCCACAAAGCCGTGTCGACCGCGGCGATCGCCGTCATCGTCACCGGGCCGCGCCGCCAATAGGCGCCGCGATAGAGGAATTGCCAGATATCCTCGATCCGGTGCGCATCGCGGCCGATCAGATTGGGGATAACGTGATCGGTGAGATAGCTCACGACCGAAAGCTCGCGGCCGTTGAGCGTCGCATCGCCGATGCCGGTGACGCCCTGATCGGTCTCGATCACCAGCGTCACGAAATTGCGCCCCGGGCAGGTGACGACCACCCGCGCGTCACGGATGCGGATCGCGCCGCTTCCGCTCGCCGCCGTCCCGGCTTCCTCTGCCTCGCTCACGCATCCGTCCTTTCGATCCGAGTTATCAGACCAATTGCACGATGCCCGCTGACAGGCAAGAGGCGATCAGAACGCGGCCAGCCGCTCCGCGCGGGTACGCAGCTCGGCGGCCTCGGCTTGCACGCGGCGGATACCGTCGAGCTCGGTCGCTTCGAGCAGATTGTCGATCACGCGGCCCAGATGATCACGCATCGCCTGGCGCGCGCGCGGGCCGTCATGCGCCGCGATGGCGTCGAGAATCGCGCGATGATCGTCGATCATCGGCTTGGTTCCCGCGGCACGCGAGCGCGCGAGCATGCGCTCGCACAGCGGCGAACGATGACGCACGTCCCACAAGGTCTCGATCACCAGCACCATCGCGGCGTTGTTGGTCGCACGCGCGATTTCGAGATGGAAGGCGCGGTCGGCGGTCTCGTCCTGAAGGTCGTGCTTGTTTTCCTCGATCATCGCGTCGAGCGTGGCGCGCAGCCGGGCGATCGCGGCCTCGTCGGCGGTGACGGCGGCCAGCGCCGCGCTTTCGCCCTCGATCAGGCGGCGCGCCTCGATCAGCTCGAAGGCGCCGACATCGAGCTCGGATGCCGCGAGCCCGCCGCTCGGCCGCTCGGTGACATAGACGCCCGAGCCCCGGCGTGCCTCGACCAGCCCCAGGATCTCCATCCCGATCATCGCCTCGCGCACCGTCAGCCGGCTGACGGCGAAGCGCTCGACCAGCGCGCGTTCGGGCGGCAGGCGGTCGCCGGGCACATAGCGGCCCGCGGTGATATCCGCCTGGAGCGCGGCGATGATCGCCTGATAGAGTTTGGGGGTAGCGGGCTGGCTGGCCATCATGTCTCCTTTTCGTGCGAGATATCTGATCGGCCGGCCCGTGTCACCGCTCCAGAAGCGGAAGCCGGTTGCATTGCGCCGTCAAATCGGCAAGTAGTTATCAGATATAAAACCAAGGGAGAGCGAGCCGGTGCGCCTGTCGCGACGCGGAATCCTGAAAGCAAGCCTCGCCGCCCCCGTCGCATCCGGTGCGCTCACGGGGCCGCCAGCCACGGCGGCGGAGCCCGTCCACCGCTCGCTGCTCTGGTATACGAGCCCCGCCAACGTCTGGACCGAGGCGCTGCCGATCGGCAACGGCCGGCTGGGCGCGATGGTGTTCGGCCGCATCAAGCGCGAGCGGCTCCAGCTCAACGAGGACACGCTCTGGTCGGGCGGCCCCTATTCGAACGTCAATCCGAAGGCGCGCGCCGCGCTGCCCAGGGTGCGCGAGCTGATCTTCGCGGGCCGCTACGCCGAGGCGGAAGCGCTCGCCGACGCCGAGGTGCAGGCCGTGCCGATGCGCGAAATGGCGTATCAGGCGCTGGGCGACCTCCACATCGATCTCACCCAGGTCAACGAGACCAGCGTCGAGGATTACGCCCGCGAGCTCGATCTCGACACCGCGATCGCGCGCACCCGCTTCACCTCGGGCGGCGTGGCCTATACGCGCGAAGTGTTCGCCTCGCCGGTCGATCAAGTCATCGTCGTGTCGATCCGCGCCGAGGGCGGGCCGATCGCGGCCGATATCGCGCTCAGCTCGGGCCAGCGTGCCGAAATCGACACCGACGCGCACGATGTGGTGATGCGCGGCCGCAACAACGAGGACCGCGGCATTGCGGGGCGGCTGACCTTCGAGGCGCGCGCGCGGCTGACCGCCGAGGGCGGCACGATCGAAGCCGACGGCCCGAATCTGCGCGTCACGGGCGCGCGGTCGCTCGTATTGCTCTTCGCCGCCGCGACCAGCTTCCGCAGCCCCACCGGCGTATCGGGCGATCCCGCTCAAAAGGTGCGCGCCACGCTCGACACCGCGGCGGCGATCCCCCTCGACACGCTCCGCATCCGCCATGTCGCCGAGCATCAGCGGCTGTTCCGCCGCCTCTCGCTCGATCTGCCGCGCGGCAAACGCGCCGATCAGCCGACCAACCAGCGGCTCGAACATGCTGCCGATGCCGACGATCCCTCGCTCGCCGCGCTCTATTTCCAGTTCGCGCGCTATCTGATGCTGTCGAGCTCGCGCCCCGGCTGTCAGCCGGCCAACCTCCAGGGCATCTGGAACGACAGCAACCAGCCGCCCTGGGGCTCCAAATACACGATCAACATCAATACCGAGATGAACTATTGGCCGGTCGATACCGCCAACCTGCCCGAGTGTATCGAGCCGCTGCTACGGATGGTCGAGGAACTGGCGGTTTCCGGCGCGCACACGGCAAAGGAGATGTACGGCGCGCGCGGCTGGGTGGCACATCACAACACCGATCTGTGGCGCGCCTCGGGCCCGATCGATCACGCGCGCACGGGGCTGTGGCCCACCGGCGGCGCCTGGCTTGCATGCCAGCTTTGGGATCATTGGGATTTTCACCGCGACGCCGCGTATCTGGCGCGCATCTATCCGCTGATGGCGGGTGCGGCGCGCTTCTTCCTCGATACGCTGGTGCGCGATCCGCACACCGGTTTCATGGTCACCAACCCCTCGCTCTCGCCCGAGAACGAGCACGGCCACGGCAGCACCTTGTGCGCCGGGCCGACGATGGACATGGCGATCCTGCGCGACCTGTTCGACCGCACCGGCCGCGCCGCCGACATGCTCGGGTGCGACGCGGGGCTGCGCAAGGACATGGCGGCGATGCGCGCGCGGCTCGCGCCGTTCAGGATCGGCAAGGCGGGCCAGCTCCAGGAATGGCAGGCCGATTGGGATACCGACGCGCCGGACATCCACCATCGCCATGTCTCACACCTCTACGCGCTTTATCCCAGCTTCCAGATCAACCCCGCCGCGACACCCGATCTGGCGAAGGCCGCGCGCGTGTCGCTGGAGACGCGCGGCGACGATGCGACCGGCTGGGGACTGGGCTGGCGGCTCAACCTGTGGGCGCGGCTGCGCGACGGCGCGCACGCGCACCGCATCCTGATCGACCTGCTGTCGCCGGGGCGCACCTATCCCGACATGCTCGACGCGCATCCGCCCTTCCAGATCGACGGCAATTTCGGCGGCGCGGCGGGGATCCTCGAAATGCTGGTCCAGAGCGACGGCACGCGGATCGACCTGCTGCCCGCACTGCCGCCGGGCTGGCGCGACGGCATGATGAACGGCGTGCGCGTGCGCGGCGGGTGCGTGGTCGATCTCGCGTGGCGCGGCGGCGCGGTGGAGACGGCGACGCTCCATCCCGAGCAGGCCACCGAATTCGACGTGACGAGCCCCGCCGGCCGAACGCACGTCCGCTGCGTGCGGGGACAGGCCGTCACGCTCGGCCCGCGCGATTTCAAGTAATCAGATAACTAGCTTGCCCTTGGTTGCGAGATATGAAAAAGCTTCTTTCATATCTGGAAATGAGGGAGCGGCGATGAAAGCGGTGGTGTGCGAGCGCCCGGGCGCATTGGGGCTGGCGGACCGTCCGGCGCCGGCGAGGAAAGCCGGCGAGCTGCTGCTGCGCATCCGCCGGATCGGGCTGTGCGGCACCGATTACCACATCGTTGCGGGCAACCAGCCCTATCTCAGCTATCCGCGCGTCATGGGGCACGAGCTTGCGGGCGACGTCGCCGAGGCCGATCCGGGTAGCACCTTTCGGCCCGGCGACCGCGTGACGGTGAACCCCTATCTCCCCTGCGGCACGTGCATCGCCTGCCGCAAGGGCAAGCCCAATTGCTGCGTCTCGGTCTCGGTGCTCGGCGTCCATGCCGACGGCGGCATGTGCGAAATGCTTGTCGTGCCAGAGGCGGCAGCGATTCCCGTCGGCGATCTCGATCTCGATCAGGCGGCGATGGTCGAATTCCTGTCGGTCGGCGCGCATGCGGTGCGGCGCGGCGAGACCAAAGCGGGCGATCGCGTGCTCGTCGTCGGCGCCGGGCCGATCGGGGTCGCGGTCGCGCTGTTCGCGCGCCGCGCGGGCGCCGACGTGACGATCGCCGACACCAGCGCGGCGCGGCTCGCTTATGCGCGCGACGCGATTCTGCTCCCCGACACGGTCCTCGTCGATGACGACATCGACGCAGTGCTTGCCGACAGGACGGAGAGCGAGTTTTTTGATCTCGTTTTCGACGCTACCGGCAATGCGCGCGCGATGGAGAGAGGGTTCGCCTGGGTCGCGCACGGCGGCTCCTACGTGCTGGTGAGCGTCGTCAAGCAGGATATCACCTTCGCCGACCCCGAATTCCACAAGCGCGAGATGCGCCTGATCGGCAGCCGCAACGCCACACACGAGGATTTCCGCACCGTGATCGAGGCGATCCGCGCGGGCGCCATCCCGACGCAGGCGATCCGCACCCACGCCTTCCCGCTCGCCGAGGCGCCCGCGCGCGTGCCCGAGCTGATCGCGAACCAGGGCGCGGTGCTGAAAGCGATCGTTACGGTGTAGAAACGGGGCCGTGCTCCTGCGAGCAGGAGCCCGGGAATCTCGACGCACCGCTTGCGATCCTGAATTCCTGCTTTCGCAGGAATGCGAATGTGCTCCATGAGGGCGCCACGAAGGAGAGGATGATGGGAACGATCCCGCCGATCGGCGTCGCCAATACCGGCGAGCCCATGAAAGGCCGCTTCATCACCCAGGGCTATGCGCTCGGCTTCGCATTGGTGACGAGCCTGTTCTTCCTCTGGGCGATCGCCAACAATTTCAACGATATCCTGATCCGCCAGTTCCAGAAGGCGCTCGATCTCAACCGCGCGGAAGCCGGGTTCATCCAGTTCGTCTTCTATCTCGGCTATTTCCTGATGGCGCTGCCCGCGGGAATGCTGATGCGCCGCTTCGGCTATCGCGCGGGCATCTTGTGCGGGCTCGGCCTCTATGCGGCGGGCGCGCTGCTCTTCTATCCGGCGGCCGAGATCCGCGTCTATGGCGTGTTCCTGGCGGCGCTGTTCGTGATCGCTTCTGGCGCGGCGTTCCTGGAGACCGCCGCCAACCCCTATATCGTCGCGTTCGGCGATCCGGGCCGCGCCTCGCAGCGACTCAATTTCGCGCAGGCGTTCAACGGCTTCGGCGGATTTCTTGCCCCGATCATCGGCGGCATCTTCATCTTTTCCGGGATCGAGCACAGCGCGGCCGATCTCGCCGCGATGACGCCCGTGCAGCTTGCCGCCTATCGCACGTCCGAAGCGCAAATGGTGCAGGCGCCCTATCTGACGCTCGCGGGAATCGTGATCTGCGTCGGCATCGCGGTCGCGCTCGTCAAGCTGCCCAAGGTTACCCACGATCGTTCGCCCACCGGCACGGTTTCGGGGTTGCGCTCGGTGTTGCGCGAGCCGGCGCTGGCGGGCGCGGTGATCGCACAATTCTTCTATGTCGGCGCGCAGGTAGGCGTGTGGAGCTTCTTCATCGATTTCGTGAAGGAACTGACCCCCGAAACGCCCGAGCGCACCGCCGCCTTCCTGCTCTCCTTGAGCCTCGTCCTGTTCATGTCGGGCCGCTTCATCGGCACCGCATTGATGCAGCGGATCGCGGCCACGCGGCTGCTGACGATCTTTGCGATCGTCAACATCGCGCTGACGGTGATCGCCTCCTTCGCGAGCGGCCTGGTCGCGGTCGGCGCGCTGACGCTGACCAGCTTCTTCATGTCGATCATGTTCCCGACGATCTTCTCGCTGGGCGTGAAAGACCTTGGCGATCGCGCGATGCTGGGGGCGCCGTTGATCATCATGGCGATCATCGGCGGCGCGGTGTTCCCGCCGGTAATGGGGCTCGCCTCGCAGGCGACCGGACACATCCAGCACGCGATGCTGCTGCCGGGCCTGTGTTTCGTCGTGGTCGCGCTCTATGCGCAGCGCACACATCGCGTCGAGCGGCTGCGGCTGGAGCCCGATCCCGCCGCTTCGCCGCTGCACTGAGGGGAGCCATGGAAAAGCGCAAGACCACCTATGCCGCGCCCGCGCTCGAAAAGGCGTTCGACGTCTTCGAGCTGCTCGCCGACGCGCCCGAGGGGCTCACCATCTCGGAGATCGCGTCCCGGCTCGATCGTACGATCAACGAGCTGTTCCGCCTGATCATCGTGATGGAGCGGCGCGGCTATCTGCGCAAGGACCCGGATTCGGATCGCTACAGCGTCGCCTATAAGGTGCTCGACATCGCCTATCGCGCAACGCCGGTGCAGAACCTGACGCATGTCGCCGCGCCGATCCTGTTCACGCTCGCGCATGCCGCCGCGCAATCGTGCCACCTGGTCGTCGCCAGCGAAGGGAGCGGCCTCGTCGTCGCGCGGCAGGAAAATCCGGGGCCGACGAGCTTCGGCGTGCGGCTGGGCGCGCGCGTGGACCTGCTCAGGAGCTGCTCGGGCAATGTGCTGATCGCGTTCACCGAGGAGGAGCGGCTGCCGACGCTCCTTCCGCTCGATGCAGACGGTGCGCCCGCCGACATCGCCCCGCTCGGCGCGACGCTCGCTGCGATCCGCATACGCGGCCACGAAAGGCGCGCCAGCCCGATGACCTACGGCGTGATCGACATCAGCTTTCCCGTCTTCGGCTTCGACGGCCGCATTGCCGCCGCGCTCACAATCCCCTTCCTCGAACGCATCGACGGATCTCACCCTGTGCCAATCGACGCTGCCCAGGCCCTTGCGGGGCGCGCGGCGCAGCAGATCTCGACCGGATTGGGGTGGCACGGCCGCGGGGACTGAGCGCGGAAGTTGTTTTCAGCTTCGCCGGAGGGCGGTGCCGCAACCGTTTCAGCTCTGCTGAAACGAAACCTGAAACAAAACCTAAACCGTCACGCCCTGCTTCCATAGCGCGATCTCGCGTTCGCCGTTGATCTCGGCGCGCGTCGGCGCGCCCGAGGCGGCGTCGATCACGAGGTCGAGCAGCCGATCGGCGGCGGCGTCGATCGGCTCGCCGGCGAGCACCGTGCCCGCGTTGAAATCGATCCAGCCGGGCTTGCGCGCGGCGATCGCACTGTTGGACGAAATCTTGAGCGTCGGCGCGGGGAAGCCCATCGGCGTGCCGCGCCCGGTGGTGAACAGGATCAGCGTCGCCCCCGCCGCCGTCAGCGCGGTCGAGGACACGGCGTCGTTGCCCGGCGCTTCGAGCAACGCCAACCCATGGCCCTGCACGCGCTCGCCGTAGCGCAGCACGTCGACCACGGGCGCCCGCCCCGCTTTCTGCACCGCGCCCAGCGATTTCTCGTCGAGCGTGGTGATCCCGCCCGCCTTGTTGCCGGGCGAGGGATTCTCGTAGATCGGCTGGCCGTGATCCAGGAAATATTGTTTGAAATCATCGACGACGCCGACGATCTTCTCGAATACCTGCGCGTTTTGCGCGCGCGCCATCAGCAGGCGTTCGGCGCCGAAGATTTCGGGGATTTCGGTGAGGATCGGCGTGCCGCCGGCGCCCGCCACCGCATCGGCGACGCGCCCCACGACCGGATTGGACGAAACCCCCGAAAAGCCGTCCGAGCCGCCGCATTTGAGGCCCAGCACCAGTTCCGACAGCGGCACCGGCGCGCGCGCGTCTTGTTCGGCGATCGCGACCAGTTCCTCGATCAGGTCGAGCCCGGTTTCGTATTCGTCCGCCACCATCTGCGTCGTGAACGACCGCATGCGGCTCGCATCGAGCCCCGGCGCGGCGGCGAGCAGCGCGTCGAGCTGGTTGTTCTCGCACCCCAGCCCGACGATCAGTACGCCGCCCGCATTGGGATGCTGCGCGAGGCTCGCGAGCATCTGGCGCGTGTGCGCGAGATCGTCGCCGAGCTGCGAGCAGCCGAACGGATGCGGGAAGGCGTGGATGCCGTCGACGCGCCCGGCAAAGCGCGCGCTCGCCCGCTCGGCGAGCCGGCGCGCGGTGCCGCCGACGCAGCCGACGGTGCACAGGATCCAGATCTCGTTGCGCGTGCCGACCGCGCCCGACGCGCGGCGATAACCCATGAAGGTGCGGTCGGCGGCCCGCGCATCGGCGGGCTCGGCCGCCGCGGGCGCGTAGCGATACGCTTCCTTGCCCTCGAGCAGCGTGCGCGCATTGTGGGTATGGACATGCTCGCCGGGCGCGATCGCGCGCTCGGCCCGCGCGAAGGGCCAGCCCAGCTTGACGATCGGCGTGCCCGCCGCGATCGGCACCAGCGCGATCTTGTGTCCCGTCGGCACGGGATCGACGACATCGAGCGCAATGTCGCCGACGCGCACGGTTTCGCGCGCCGCGAGATCGCGCAGGGCGGTCGCGACATGATCGCGCGGATCGACGCGCAGGATGGCGGGCGCTTCCGCCGACGAGATATCAGACATCTTCGCGTAGTTCCGCATTTTTCAGGTTTCCGCGACCATATAGGTCTGATGGCTTGCATCGTCCACTGATATATCAGTATGAGGAACTGAAGAATCAGGGGAGACCAACCATGCTCGACATCGCCCAGCCGATCGCTCCCTCCCGGCGCGCCGTCCTGCGCACGGCGGCGACGGGAATGACATGCGCGATCATGGGCGCGCCGCTGCTGGCGCGCGCGCCTCGCGAGGTGCTGATCACCGATCACGGCGCGGTGGGCGACGGCGCCACGATCAACACCCGCGCGATCCAGCGGGCGATCGACGCCTGCGCCGCTGCCGGCGGCGGCACGATCGTCATTCCCGCGGGCGTGTTCGTCAGCGGCTCGCTGTTCCTCAAGCCCGGCGTCCACCTCGCGCTCCGCAAGGATGCGGTGCTCAAGGGATCGACCGACCTCGCCGATTATCCGCTGACGCTGCGCCGCTTCGTCGAGGTGCTGCCAGAGGCGCTGCGCTGGGCGCTGATCAACGCGCGCGGCACACACGGCTTGCGCATCACCGGCCCGGGCATGATCGACGGCAGCGGCTCGCCCTTCTGGCACCGCTTCTTTGAGATGAAGCCCGAATTCTACGCCGGCACCGAGGTCAAATACCATTTGCCGCAGCTCTGCTTCATTCAGGATTGCGACGATGTCGCGATCGCCGGGGTGCATTTTCGCGATCCGGCCTTCTGGAACGTCCATTTCTACCGCTGCCGCAAGGTGCTGGTCGAGGATTGCCGGTTCGACGTGCCCCACAAGATCCGCGCGCCCAGCAGCGACGGCACCGATCTCGACAGTTGCCAGGACGTGACGATCCGCCGCTGCCATTATTCGGTCGACGACGATTCGATCGTGTTCAAGGGCACCCAGGGCCGCCACGCCCGCGCCTTCACCGAGGCGCCGCCGGTCGAGCGCGTCCACGTTCACGATTGCACCTTCGAGGCGGGGCTCGGCGCGATCGTCTTCGGCACCAACGCCACCACCGTCCGCGACATCCGCGTCGAGAATTGCGACTGCTCGGGCGATCAGCCGCTGGTCCGCTTCAAGCTGCGGCCCGACACGCCGGGCCAGCTCTACGAGCGCATCCGCGTCAAGGGCGTTCGCCTTCACGAACGCCCGCAAGGCATCTGGCACGGCGGCGAGATCTTCTACGGCGCACCGCCGCCGCTCGGCCCCGACCAGGGCGACGGCCCGGTCGAGGGCCTGATCGTCACGGTCGAGCCCGAACACGGCACCGACGTGCCGCCTTCACCGCCGGCGCATGTGATCCGCGATCTGGTGATCGAGGACGTCACCGGCACCACCCGCGGCTTCGGTGATCTGACCACCACGAAGCTCACCAGGGTCTCCGACGTCGTGCTTCGGAGGATTGACGTAACCGTGACGGATCGCGATCGAGCGGCGTTGCTGGCCAAAGGCGTCCGTGGCCTTCGCGTATCGGACGTGCGCGTCAACGGCCGGCCGCTCTCGGTGATCAGGTGAGAGCGGTCCATCAATCGAAAAAGGATCAATGATGCTGCTCGAAGGAAAAACCGTCCTCGTCACCGGCGCGTCGGCGGGCATCGGCCGCGCGGTGGCGATCGGCTGCGCCCGGCACGGCGCCGACGTCGCGCTCAATTTCGGCCGCGATTCCGCCGGCGCCGAGGGCGCGGTCGCCGAGATCGAGGCGCTGGGACGCAAGGCCGTCGCGATCCAGGGCGACGTCGCCGAACCCGAAACCGCAACTCGCTTCGTCGAAGGCGCGGTCGCGGCGCTGGGGCGCGTGGACGTGTTCGTCAACAACGCCGGCATCTGCCCCTTCCACGCCTTTCTCGACATGCCCGTCGAGACGTTCGAACGGACGATGCGGGTCAACATGCACGGTGCCTATTTCATGGTGCAGGCCGCCGCGAACCAGATGGTGAAGCAGGGCGACGGCGGGTCGATCATCGCCATGTCGTCGATCTCGGCGCTGGTCGGCGGCGAATATCAGACGCACTATACGCCCACCAAGGCGGGCGTGCTCTCGCTGATGCAATCGTGCGCGATCGCGCTCGGCAAGCATCGCATCCGCTGCAACGCGCTGCTCCCCGGCACCATCCTGACCGACATCAACAAGGACGACCTCGCCGATACCGAAAAGCGGACGTACATGGAGAAGCGCATCCCGCTGGGGCGGCTGGGCGACCCCGATGATCTCGTGGGCCCCACGGTGTTCCTCGCTTCCGATCTCGCGCGCTACGTAACGGGCGCGTCGCTGCTGGTCGACGGCGGCATGTTCGTGAACCTGCAATAGCATGAAGGCCGCCGCCGGGTCCGATAACACGAGCCCGGGCGGCGTCCGAACGCGCGCAAATCGGCCGATCGATCCGCCAAATATCGTTGACCGCACCCTGAATCATAATATAATACTTTTAAAAAGGGAGTTTGATCGAGCGTGAGCCTACCGAAGATACGAGCGGTTCGAGCATCCGTGGTGCGTGGCGGCGGCGCGGATTACCATGACCAGGGCGACGGCCATTGGATCGACGATCACATCGCGACGCCAATGGCGCGCTATCCCGAATATCGGAAAAGCCGGCGCAGCTTCGGGATCAACGTGCTCGGCACGCTGGTGGTGGAGATCGAGGCGGCGGACGGCACGATCGGCTTTGCGGTGACGACCGGCGGTGAGCCGGCGGCCTATATCGTCGAAAAGCACCTCGCGCGCTTCCTCGAGGGGCGTGATCCGGCCGATATCGAGACGATCTGGGACCAGATGTACTTCGCGACCCAATATTACGGGCGCAAGGGGCTGGTGGTGAACGCGATCTCGGGCGTCGATCTGGCGCTGTGGGATCTGCTCGGCAAGTTGCGCGGCGAGCCGGTCTATCGCCTGCTGGGCGGCGCGGTGCGCGACGAGATCAGCTTCTACGCCACCGGCGCGCGGCCGGACCTCGCCAGGCAGATGGGATTCATCGGCGGCAAGCTGCCGCTCCATCATGGCCCGGCCGAAGGCGATGAGGGGCTCGCGCGCAACCTCGCCGAACTCGCCGAGATGCGCAGCCGCGTCGGCGACGATTTCTGGCTGATGGTCGATTGCTGGATGTCGCTCGATCTCGATTACGCCACCCGTTTCGCGACGCGCGCGTGGAACGAGTCCGGGCTCAAATGGATCGAGGAAGCGCTCAGCCCCGACGATTATTGGGGCTATGCCGATCTGCGACGCAACGTACCGCGCGGGATGCTGGTCACCACCGGCGAGCACGAGGCGACGCGCTGGGGCTTCCGCATGCTGCTCGAAATGGAATGCTGCGACATCCTCCAGCCCGATGTCGGCTGGTGCGGCGGGCTGACCGAGCTGGTCAAGATCGCGACGCTCGCGGATTCCCGAGGCAAGCTCGTCGTGCCGCACGGATCGAGCGTCTACAGCTATCACTTCGTCATCACGCGCCACAACAGCCCGTTCTCGGAGTTCCTGATGATGGCGCCCAAGGCGGACGAAGTGGTGCCGATGTTCGCGCCGCAGCTGATCGGCGAGCCGGTGCCCGAGAATGGGCGCATCCATGTTTCGAAGCTCGACAGACCGGGTTTTGGCGTGGAGCTGAATCGCGATATCCCGCTCCACCGCCCCTATACGCACTGAGGATTCTACCCCATGAAACTTTGCCGTTTTGGCGCCGCCGGCGCCGAGAAGCCCGGCCTGATCGATGCCGAGGGCCGCATCCGCGATCTTTCGGGCGTCGTCGCCGATCTGTCGGGCGATGCGCTCGCGCCTGCAAGGCTGGCCGAGCTTGCCGCGATCGACCCCGCGTCGCTGCCGCTGGTCGAGGGCGATCCGCGCTACGGCGTGCCCGTGGCGGGCACCGGCAAGTTCATCGCGATCGGCCTCAATTACGCCGATCACGCCGCCGAATCGAACCTGCCGATCCCCGACGAGCCGGTCGTGTTCAACAAGTGGGTGAACTGCCTCCAGGGGCCGAACGATGACGTCGTCATCCCGCGCGATTCGACCAAGACCGACTGGGAAGTCGAGCTGGGCGTCGTCATCGGCACGCGCGCGAATTACGTCACGAAGGAAGACGCGCTCGCGCATGTCGCGGGCTATTGCGTCGTCAACGACGTCTCGGAGCGCCACTGGCAGGCCGAGCGCGGGCCCACCTGGGACAAGGGCAAGGGCTTCCCCACCTTCGGCCCGGTCGGCCCCTGGCTGGTCACCGCCGACGAGGTGGGCGATCCGCAGAACCTTTCGATGTGGCTCGACGTCAACGGCAAGCGCATGCAGGACGGCTCGTCCGCGACCATGATCTTCACCGTCGCCGAGATCGTCGCCTATTGCTCGCAATTCATGGTGCTGGAGCCCGGCGACATCATCACCACCGGCACCCCGCCGGGCGTCGGCCTCGGGCAGAAGCCCGAGCCCTGGTATCTCAAGGCCGGCGACGTGGTGGAACTGGGCATCGAGAAGCTCGGCACCCAGCGCCAGACCTTCGTCGCCTGGGAAGCCCGCGCATGAGCGTCTACCGAGGTCGTTTCGAGGGCCGCACCGCGATCCTCACCGGCGGTGCCTCGGGGCTCGCACTCGCTTCCGCCCGGCGCATCGTCGCCGAGGGCGGCCGGGTCGCCTTGTGGGACGTCAATCGTGACAGCCTCGCTGCGCTCGCGGCGGAGGACGGGGTCGCTCACACGGCCGCGCTCGACGTGTCGGACAGTGCGGCGGTCGAGGCCGCCGCGCGCGAGACGATCGCCGCGCTCGGCCATGTCGATATCCTCGTCAACGCCGCCGGGATCACCGGCGCCACCGCGCCCGTCACCGATTACCCGATCGAGAGCTGGCTCCAGGTGATGGCGATCAACCTGAACGGCCTGTTCTATTGCTGCCGCGCGATCGGCGCACACATGGCGACACGCGGCTACGGCCGCATCGTCAACGTCGCCTCGGTCGCGGGCAAGGAAGGCAATCCCAACGCCTCGGCCTATTCCGCCTCGAAGGCGGGCGTGATCGGGCTGACCAAGTCGATGGGCAAGGAACTCGCGACCAGGGGTGTGATCGTCAACGCGCTGACGCCCGCCACCTTCGAGAGCCCGATCCTCGCCCAGCTTCCCCAGAGCCAGGTCGATTACATGCGCGGCAAGATCCCGATGGGCCGGCTCGGCGAGGTTTCCGAATCCGCCGCGATGGTGTGCTTCATGGCGAGCGAGGAATGCTCGTTCACCACCGCGTCCACCTTCGACACCTCGGGCGGCAGAACGACCTTCTGATGACGCGCCCGGCCCGCTTCGTCGACGCGCACGTCCATCTGTGGGATCTGTCGCACATCGCTTATTCGTGGCTGACGCCGCCTTTCTCCGACGATGGCGTGATGGGCAGCGTCGAGGCGATCGCGAAGACGTATCTGCTCGACGATTATCTCGCCGACGCGGCCGGCTGGAACGTCACCGGCATCGTCCATATCGATGCCGGCGCCGATCCCGCCGCCGCGCTCGACGAGACGCGCTGGCTTCAGGCGATGGCCGATACGCGCGGGATGCCGAACGCGATCGTCGGCTTCGCGCCGCTCGACGATCCCAAGGTCGAGGCGATCCTCGAGGCGCAGGCGAGCTTTCCCAACGTCCGCGGCATCCGCCACATCGCCAATTGGCACCCCGATCCGGGCAAGACCTACACGCCCGCCAATCTGCTCGACGATCCGCAGTGGCGCGCAGGCTATGCGCTGCTCGGCAAATACGGGCTGAGCTTCGATCTGCAGATCTATCCGGGCCAGATGCAGGCGGCGGCCGCGCTCGCGGCGAAGCACCCCGACGTGCCGGTGATGATCAACCATGCGGGGATGCTCGTCGATGAAGGCGGCGAGGCCGAATGGCGCACAGGCCTCGCCGCGCTCGCTGCGTTGCCCCATGTAGCCATTAAACTATCGGGCTTCGGCATCGTCGATCACAATTGGACCACCGAGCGCATCCGCCCGCTGATCCTCCACGCCATCGACGTGTTCGGTATCGATCGCTGCATGGTCGCGAGCGATTTTCCGACCGACAAATTGTTCGGCTCGTTCGACCGGCACCTCCAGGCCTATTCGGACATCACCGCCGATTTCAGCGCCGACGAGCGCGACGCGCTGTTCGCCGCTAATGCGGCGCGCCTGTATCGCATCGGGTAGGATCGATCGCCCCGCCGAGCCGCTCGGGATCGAGCACGATGTGCCCGATACGGCGGCGATTATAGGTATAGGTGATGTGCACCAGCCCGTCGCGCGTCTGGATGACGGCGGGATAGGCATAGCCGGCAGGCAGCGGCTTGCATTCGAGCGTCAGCACCGGATGCCAGCGGATGCCGTCGTCCGACAGCGCGACGTTGAGCGGATAGCGTGGCCCCTTGCCCGGCCGATCGGGGCTGTGTGCGCTGTGATTGTAGACGAGGAGCTGGCGTCCGTCCGCGAGCGTCACCGCATCGGTGCCCGAATTGGGGTTGGGCAGGTCGATCGCGGCGAGCGGCGACCAGCTCTTGCCGCCGTCCTTCGACCAGGTCATCGCGAGCGCGCCCTGCCGGGTGCGCGCGATCGCCTCCAGCGATCCGTCCTCGTGGAAGAGAATGCTCGGCTGGATCGCGTCGATATGCTCGGGAGAGGCGACGGGGGGCGAGGCGGTCCAGGTCTTGCCGTGATCAGTGCTGCGCTCGAAATGAAGCGTCCAGCGCCCGTCTTCGGTCTCGACGCTCGACGGCGCCAGCCATGTGCCGTCGGCAAGCGCGACCGGCTTGTTCTTGATCGGCCCAAGGATTCCGTCGGGCAGCCGCCGCGGCGTGCTCCACGAGCGGCCATCGTCGGTGGAGCGCATCACCATGCCCCACCATTTGGTCGGGCTCGGCCCCGCCTTGTAGAAGAGCAGCAGCGGCCCGTCCGGCGCCTGGAACAGCACCGGGTTCCAGGTGGGATAGCGCGTGCCGTCCGCCTGCACCCCGTCCGCGACCTTCACCGGCCGTTGCCAAACGCCGTTTTCGTGCCGCGCAACATAGATGCTGACATCCGGATTGCGCTCGCGCGTGCCGCCGAACCATGCCGCCACGATCGTTCCCGCCATCGTCTCGGCGATCGTCGAGGCGTGCGCCTGCGGATAGGGCGCGGATTGGTAGATGAACTCGCGCTCGACGATCGGCGATCGCTCCGCCGTCTGTGCGGCCGGCGCGGCGGCGAGCGGGCCGGCCGTGCAAAGCAGCATCGCGACCGGCGCAAGCGCGCGGCGCAGCGGATGACGGCGGCGCATCATACCTTCACCAGCCGCACGGCGATCCACGGCTTGCCGGGCAGCTTCACCGTCGGCCGGGCGGGATCGTGGAAGGTGTAATCGTCGCGCTTCGCCATGCGGAACACGCCGTCCACCGGCGTGACCGTCATGTTCCAGGTATCGATGATGTCGGCGCGATAGGTGTTGCGCGGATCGTCCTTGCGCCCCGGCAGCGCCATTTCCCATTCGTCGGGCGTGTCGGCGCCGAAATAGCGCAGGTAGTATTCGAAGGGCTTGCCGGCGATATGGCTGCCCCACCACACGTCGATCGGATCGATGCCGGGCGCGGGCCCTTCCTCCATGATCCTGCGCAGGAAGGCGAGCCGCGGCGGGCTGGTGCCCTTCAGCTTGCCGCCCTGCCCCAGCCACGAATAATCGGCGTTGCGATTGGGATCGAAGGTCTCGCTATGGCCGACATAGGTGCCGCCGACGGTGCCCCACCAGAAGCGCTCGACCATTTCCTCCGCTGTCAGGTTCCCCCAGCGCAGCTTGGAATTGCCCTCGTAGCGCACCTCGTCGAACACCACGGGCTTGAGCGCGAAGGAGCGGTGCAGCTGCGCGCGCACCTCGTCGAGCACCGCGCTGCCGTTCTGGATGCTGGCATGGGTGATCCAGGGTTTACGCGCGTCGTAATAGATGTCGATCTGGTGGATCGAGCGCAGCCGGTCGTGCGGATCGGCGGCGACGAGCACCTGGAACAGGTGATCCCAATCCTCCATCGTCTTGGAATCGATCGCGTCATATTCGTTCGCCATCGACCACCAGACGTGCGCGTAGGCGCCCCAGCGCGCCGCGGCATAGCGGATGTAGCGCTCGTCGTCGGCGCGCTTCATGTCGTTATAGCCGCGCTTCTCGTCATAGGGGTGGAAGAGGATGATGTCGGCCTCGATCCCCAACGCGCCGAGCTTGAGGATGCGATCCTCGTAGCGGCGGAAATAGGCGGGATCGAAACGCGTCGGATCCCAGTCGCGCGGCCCGTCCCCGGTGCGGACGAACGGGTTGGTCGCCACCGAATCGACATTGGGCGTGACCAGCATCCGCATCTTGTTGAACGGCGCGGCCTTCAGCGTCGCCAGCGTCTCGGCGCATTTGGCGTCGGATTGCAGCGCCCAGGAATAACAGGTCGTGCCGATCTGCCGATAGGGCGTGCCGTCGGCATAAGCGAAGTGAAAGCCGTCCCTGGTCACGCGGACGGGGCCATGGTTGCCGGGGCGCGGCGGCGTGCAGTCGAAACCGCCGGCCTGGCCCTCCATCGCGGGCGCGCTACTCGTCACGCGCCATTCCCAGCGGCCCAGCTCGGGCGGGCTGAAGCGGATGCGATAGACGCCGTCGCCGTCGTAGAATCCGGGCACGCGCACCTGCCTGCCCCCGTTGGTGAACACCGCCGCCAGCGTCACGTCGTCGAACGGATTGCCGTCGCTCGGCCCGTCGAGCGCGATCTCGTACACGCCCCAGCGCTCGACCTTGCCCGGCGGCGCGGCGCGCGCGGCGATCGCCGGGGCACCCACCGCCGTTCCCAGCGCGATCGTCCCCTTGAGCATGTCCCGTCTCGAAACCACGGATCTCTCTCCTTTTTTCAAATCACGCCGCGGCGCGTTCCGCCTCCAGCTCCTCGAGCGACTTGCCCTCGTTGCGCGGCGCCCAGATGAAGCCGATCAGCCCGCTCACGACGAGGAAGCCGACAAGAATCCACGCCAGCGTGTGAAAGCCGGTCGCCGTCAGCGCCGGCACGAAGAAGCTGAAGATGCCGAGCGTGATCCGCACCACCGCGAACATCACCCCCTGCGCGGTGCTGCGCAGCAGCGTCGGGAACATCTCCGAACTCCACAGCTGAAAGAAGCTCTGGGCGCCGAACCCGCCGCCCACCGCCATCAGGAAAACGTGAATCAGCGCGATCGGCAGCGTCAGCGGGAATATCGCCAGCAGCGACATGCCAATCACCTGGACGATCGCCGACACCCCGAACAGCAGCCGCTGGTTCACGCGATCCGAGAGCTTCATGAAGATGAAGAAGATCGACGCCATGCCGAGCACGAAGCTCAGCGCCTGGACGGCGACCGACACCGCCTGGCTCTGATCGCCGACGGTGCGCAGGATATAGGGGAAGAAGAAGCCGTTGGTTCCCGCCCACAGGTTCCAGAACAGATACATGCCCGCGAGGAACGCCATCGATCCGATATGCTGGCGCGTGAAGAGATCGCGCACGCGCGCCCTTTTCATCGCGCCCTCGATCGCGCGTTCGGCCTGCGCGTCCACCCAGCGCTGCGATTCGTGCATCCGCGATCGGAGGAAGGTGAGCGCGACCGCGAGGATCGCGAGGTGCGCGAACACGATGCGCGCGCCGAGCAGGCCGAGCGGCGTCAGCACCAGGAACATCAGCAGCACCACCACCGGGCCCAGATACCAGAGCACCTGCGCGACGCCGCTATGCTTGCCGCGCGCGCCCTTGGGCGCCATCTCCGCGATCAGCGACCAGGAGGCCGGGATGTCCGCGCCAACCGCGAGGCCGACGAGGAAGAAGCCGAGCACGAGCATCCACGCGTTCATCGCGAAGATCAGCCACAGCATGCCGAACGCGTAGAACAGCATGTCGTACTGGTAGATCTTCTTGCGCCCGAACAGGTCGCACAGCCGCCCGCCGATCAGCGCGCCCACGCCCGCCGAGATCGCATTGGGCCCGAACGCACCGATCAATCCGACCACGTCGGTGTTGAGCTTGTAGGCTTCGACCCACAAGGCCAGCGCGGCGGAGCCCGCAACGATCGATCCGGCATCGATATAATTGGCGAGGCCCGCGAGGATCGTGTTCTTCCAGTCGTCGGCTCCCGCTGGGCGTTCCGCCGCCTCGATGCCCGTCGCCATTCGTTCATCCTCCCGCCGAGTCGAAGATTATCGAAAGGATGCGCCGCAATGGCTGCCCGCGCTCCTGATTCTACCGGACGGCTTACCGATGCAACCGGTCGAGTGCAACGCCCTTCACTTTCGTTTCTCTTCGATCGATCCTAAGAACGAAAAAATTGACGATAGACGGACTGTCACCCTAGGCGGGGCATCTAAAGACGCGTGGCAGTCGCACAGGAGGAAGGCCGAATGCCGACATCATCCGTGACCGAATCCGGTGCATCGGGCCTCGCGGTTCTCGACCTGCGCGCCGAGCACGTCGCCAACCTTCTCGGCACCGAAGTCGCGCGGCCGATCCTGTCCTGGCGAATCGACGCGAACGAGCGCGGCGTCGCCCAGACGCGCTACCGCGTCCGTGCCGCCGCTTGCCCGGAGGCGCTCGGCGATCCTGCCGCGCTGCTATGGGACAGCGGCGAGGTGGGCACGGCCGACAGCAGCGTCACCTATGATGGCCCCGCCCTCGCCGCGATGCAGCGCCTCTGGTGGGACGTCGAGATCACCGACGATTTGGGGCGTACGACGCGGTCGCAGCCGGCGTGGTTCGAGGCCGGATTGCTTTCAACCGACGATTGGCACGCGCAATGGATCGAGGCTGAGGACGACGCTGCCGCAGCCGATCGTGCGGCCGGGCTGAAGTGGATCTGGAGCGCCGACCCGCTCGATCCGCGCCCGCACGGCTTCCGCCTTGATTTCGACGCGCCCGACGATGTGGTCGACGCCGAAATTCTCATCGCCGGCAAGGACGAGCTGCTTGGCGTCCGGGTGAACGGCACGGCCGCGACGCTGCCGCCGCTCGTCTATTGGGGCACGCTGCTCCCCGTTGGCGGCGCGACAGTGAAGCCGGGGCGCAACAGCCTGTGCGTCGCGGTGTCGGCGGAGACCGAGGGCTTCTTCCCCGTCGATGGCGGCGCGATGGCCGCGCTGGTGCGCCTGCACCGCAGCGACGGCACGATCGAGCGCCTCGTCAGCGGCCCTGATTGGCGGGTCATGGCCGATCCCCCCGCCGGCTGGACCGCGCCCGACTTCGACGCCTCGGGCTGGCAGACGGCACAGCCTTCGGGATCGCGCGCCGCGGGCGATCCGCGTCCGGCCGAGCCCGCGATGCTGCTGCGCGCCGAATTCACGCCGCGCGCGCCGGTGGTCGCCGCCCGGCTCTACGCCACTGCGCTCGGCGTCTACGAGGCACGGATCAACGGCCGCGCGGTATCGGACGCCGCGCTGGCGCCCGAAATCAGCGTCGCGCGCGAGCATCTGCTCTACCAGACTTACGACGTGACCGATCTGATTGCCGAGGGCGCGAACGCGCTCGGCTTCACGGTCGCCGACGGCTTCTATGCAGGTGCTTTCGGCTGGCGGATGGAGCGCTACGGCTTCGGCCCCGCGCCGCGCCGGCTGCTCGCCCAGCTCCGCCTCGATTATGCCGACGGCAGCCACGACTGGGTGGCGACCGGCCCCGATTGGCGCATCGCACCGTCGGCGGTGACCGCGGCCGACATCTATGGCGGCGAGACGCATGACGCGCGCCTCGATCGCGACGGCTGGGACGCCCCCGGCCATGACGACAGCGGCTGGCACCCCGCCCGCATCGGCGCCGCCCCGCCCGCGCGGCTCGTCGCGCAGACGTCACCCGCGCTGCGCCCGCAGAAGGTGCTGCGCGCCGCCACGATCACCGAGCCCCGGCCGGGCCGCTTCGTCTTCGATTTCGGGCAGAATTTCGCGGGCTGGGCGCGGTTGCGCGCGGCCGGGCCGGCGGGCACGACGATCACGCTGCGCTTCGCCGAACTGCTCGACGGCGACGGCCTCGCCGATCAGGCCAATCTGCGGCGCGCCGAAGCGACCGACCGCTTCACGCTGCGCGGCGATGCCGAGGGCGAGACGGTCGAGCCGCGCTTCACCTATCACGGCTTCCGCTATGTCGAGGTCGAGGGCTATCCGGGCACGCCCACGATCGACGATATGGAGGGGATCGTCGTCCACAGCGATTGCGCCGTCACCGGGGACATGCGCTTCGATCATCCCCTGTTGCAGCAAATCTGGAACAACACCTTGTGGAGCCAGCGCTCCAACTTCTTCGCCGTGCCCACCGATTGCCCCCAGCGCGACGAGCGCATGGGCTGGTCGGGCGACATCCAGGTGTTCCTCGACGCCGCCGCGTTCAACATGGACGTGGACGCCTTCATCCGCCGCTTCCTGCTCGAGATGCGCGCGGCCCAGCGGCCTGACGGCGGCTATCCGATCGTCGTGCCGCAGCCGCTCTCTTTCCCCGATGTCGTCACCGCGGGCTGGAGCGAGGCGGGCATCATCCTGCCGCACGGCCTGTGGCAGCGCTACGGCGACTCCGCCGTGATCGACGAGAATTGGGAGGCGATGGAGCGTTGGATGGGCTTCGTCGCGCGCACCAACCCCGATCATATCTGGCGGAACGGCCGCGAACTCGATCTCGGCGACTGGCTGTCGGTCGATGCGATCAAGCCCGACGACGAGACGACGCCGCGCGTGCTGTGCGCTACCGCTTATTGGGCGTTCTCGGCGCAATTGATGGCCGAAATGGCCGAGGCGACCGGGCGCGACGCGGCCGCGGCGCGCTATCGCGACCTGCGCGCGGCGATCGGCGAGGCGTTCGCGCGCGAGCTGATTGCGACCAACGGCACCGCGGGCAACGGCAGCCAGGCGAGCCAGGTGCTCGCGCTCCATATGGGTCTAGTTCCGGACGATCGGCGCACAGCGGCCGCGCAACTCCTCGCCGACGACATCCGGCGGCGCGGCATGAAGCTGTCGACCGGCTTCCTCGGCACGCCCTATCTTCTCGACGTGCTCGCCGATGCGGGGCGGTGGGAGGAAGTGACCGGCCTGCTGCTCCAGACCGGCTATCCGTCATGGGGCTATATGCCCTCGGTCGGCGCGACCACGATCTGGGAGCGCTGGAACGGCGATGTCGGCGATCTTTCTATGAACAGCTACAACCATTACGCCTTCGGCGCGGTGGTCGGCTTCTTCTACCGGCGGCTCGCGGGCATCGCGCCCGCCGCGCCCGGCTTCCGCCGGATCGCGGTGCGCCCCGTCTTCCTGCCCGCGATCGGCAAGGTCGCCGCGCGCTACGATTCGTGCATGGGCACGATAGCGACCGAGGTGGACGGCGACGGGGACGGGCTGTCGTGGCTGGCGCTCACCGTGCCGGCCAACGCCGTCGCCGAGGTCGCGCTGCCGGCGGGCCGCGACTGGCGCGAGGGCGCACAGGCGCTCGACAGCCATCCCGACATCCGCAATTATCGCCGCGAGGACGCTGTCCTGCGGTTCGAGGTCGGTTCTGGGACCTACCGGTTCGCGGGCTGAGCGCTCAGCCCGCGAAGGAGGCGCGCGCGATCGCGGCCTTCCACTCGGCGCGCATCGCCTGCCGTTCGACACCGGCACACGGTCGGAAGGTCGCGGCGGACGCTGCCGCCTGATTTTCCCAGCCGAGCGCCCCGGCGGCCATGCGCGCGGCGCCCATGACGCTCGCCTCCTCATTCTCCGGCCGCACGACGGGGCGGCCGAGCAGATCGGCGAGAAGCTGCATCAGCACGGCGTTCCTCGCCGCGCCCCCATCGGCGATGATCGTCGGCAGCGTGTGGCCGAGATCCGCCTCGGCGGCCTCGAACACGTCCGCGATCTGATGCGCGATGGCTTCGAGCGCGGCGCGCGCGACGTGCGCCGGGCGCGTGCCGAGCGACATGCCCGAGATCATCCCGCGCGCCTCGCTGTTCCAGTGCGGCGCGCCCAGCCCGGCGAGCGCGGGAACGAAGCAGACGCCGTCGCTCGTCTCCACCGTCTCGGCAAGCGCGGTGAGCGCCGCTTCGTCGGCCAGCCCCAGCAATCGCGTCGCGAAGGCCGCCGCCGCGCCCGAGGTGGTGATATTGCCTTCGAGCGCGTGGAGGACATCGCCGCGTTCGGCCCAGGCGATCGTGCTCGACAGCCCGTGCGCCGAGCGCGCGCGCCGCTCGGTGAGCACCATCAGCGACGAGCCGGTGCCGCAGGTCACCTTCGCCTCGCCGGGCGCACGCGCGCCATGCGCATAGAGCGCGGCGTGCGAATCCCCCATCATCGCGCAGACCGGCACGCCCGCCGGGAGCGCCGTCGCGCCGTCCGCGAGGGTTCCGAACCGGCTGTCGGACGCCCGGACCTCGGGCATCAACGCGATCGGCACGCCGAAGATGCGCGCCAGCTCCGCATCCCAGGCGAGCGATTCGAGGTTGAGCAATTGCGTGCGCGAGGCGTTGCTGAGGTCGGTCGCGTGGACGGCGCCGCCGGTCAGCTTCCACAACAGCCAGCTATCGACCGTGCCGGCGCGCAATTCGCCGCGCTCGGCGCGCGCGCGGCCATCGGGCAGCGTGTCGAGCAGCCAGGCGATCTTGGCGGCGGGGAAGAGCGGATCGAGCCCCAGCCCGCTGCGCTCGACCACCATCGCCGCATAGCCCGCCGCGCGCAGTTCCTCGCAGCGGGGCGCGGTGCGGCGGCATTGCCACAGGATCGCGGGCGCGACCGGCTCGCCGGTCGCCGCGTCCCACAGCACCGCCGTCTCGCGCTGGTTGGAGATGCCGACCGCCGCGACCTCGACCCCCGGCGCTGCCGCGACAAGATCGGCGATCACGCCGGCGACGCTTTCCCATAACGCGCCCGCCGATTGCTCGGCCCAGCCGGGCTGCGGATGCGCGACCGCCATCGGCCGCGACGCGCGCGCCAGGATCGCGCCGTCGCGGCCGACGAGCACGGCCTTGGTGTTGCTCGTCCCCTGATCGACGGCGAGAACGGCCTGGACGGTCATCCGGCCTGCCGCGATCCGAGCAGCGCGCGTGCCGCTGCGGCGATGCCGGTGTCGGTCAATCCGAACCGCTCCATCAGCCATTGCGCCGAGCCGGTCGGCAGGAAGCCGGGAAAGCCGATCATCCGCATCGGCACGGGCCGGTGCGTGGCGACATATTCGGCGACCGCGCCGCCGAGCCCGCCATGCGACAGCCCTTCCTCGGCGGTGACGATCGCGCCGGTCTCGGCCGCCGCGGCGATCGCTGCCTCGTCGAGCGGTGCGATGGTGGACATGTTGACGACGCGTGCGGCGATGCCCTCGGCGGCCAGCGCTTCCGCCGCCGCCAGCGCGCGGTGGACGAGCGTGCCGTTGGCGATGATCGCGATGTCGCCGCCCTCGCGCAGCGTCTCGGCGCGGCCGATCGCGAAGGCGGCGCCCTGCGGCCGCGCGATCTCGGGCACCGGCATCCGGCTGATCCGCACGAAGACCGGCCCGTCCATCGCGGCGGCGGCGCGGATCGCCTCGGCGGTCTCCCACGGATCGGACGGAACGATGATCGTCAGATTGCGCAGCGCGCGCAGCCAGGCGACGTCCTCGATGCTGTGGTGCGTCGCGCCGAGCTCGCCATAGGCGACGCCGCTCGAAATGCCGCACAATTTCACATTGGCGTGGCTGTAGGCGCAATCGGCCTTGATCTGCTCCAGCGCGCGCGCGGTGAGAAAGCATGCGGCCCCGCTGACGAACGGAATCTTGCCGCCATTGGCGAGCCCGGCGCCGACACCGACCATGTTCTGCTCGGCGATCCCGACATTGATCAGGCGCTGCGGGAATTTCGAGCGGAAGCCGCCGAGCTTGCTCGACCCCACCGAATCGTTGACGACCGCGACGATGCGGTCGTCGCCGTCCGCCAGTTCCTCGAGCGCGCGCACATAGGCGTCGCGGCAATCGAACCCGGTCTTTGCTGCCGTCGCGCTCATGCCTCGACGTCCAATTCGAGTTCCTTCATCGCCTGCGCATATTGATCGGCATCGGGAACGCCGTGATGCCAGCTCGCCTGATCGCGCATATAGCTGATCCCCTGCCCCTTGTGCGTGTGCGCGATGATGCAGAGCGGCTTGTCGCGCGGCGTCTCGGGCGCCGCCAGCACGGCGAGCAGCGCGGCATGATCGTGCCCGTCCACGTCCGCCACCTCCCAGCCGAAGGCGCGCCATTTGTCCGCCAGCGGCTCGAGCGCGTTGGTGTCCTCGGTCGCCGCGCCCTGCTGGAGCCGGTTGCGATCGACGATCACCGTCAGGTTGCCCAGCCCGCGATGCCCCGCGAACATCGCGGCCTCCCACACGCTGCCTTCCTGCAGCTCGCCATCCCCCGTCAGCGCGAACACGCGGTAATCGGCGCCGTCGATCTGCCCGGCGACGGCGATGCCGACCGCGACCGGCAGCCCGTGGCCGAGCGGCCCCGTGTTGGTCTCGACGCCCGGAAGATAGGTGCGGTTGGGATGGCCGTTGAGCCGCGATTCGGGCTGGAGATAGGTGGCAAGCTCGCTTGTCGGGAAGAAGCCGGCCGCCGCGAGCGCCGAATAGAAGGCGCCGGTGCAATGGCCCTTGCTCATCACGAAGCGGTCGCGCGCCGGGTCCGCCGGGTGCGCGGGATCGTAGCGGAGCACGCCGAAATAGAGCGCCGCGAGGATATCGGCGGCGGACATGTCCCCGCCGGGATGCCCCTGCCGCGCATTATAGGTCATCTCGATCGCGCTTCGGCGTATCCAGTTCGCCCTTTCGCGCACCCGCGCGACCGCCGCCGTCATTGCTGCCTGCCTCCTTTTGCTTGCCCGGCAGTGCCTATCAGAAATGACGAAATTCACAAGGACGATGCTTTCGATTATCTTCGTTTTTAATTGGACTAGCTTCGATAGGTTTGACAACAGCACAATCGCTGCCATAGGTCGCCATCGGTAGAACGCGCCGAAGCGTCATCGACGGGAGCAGGAGACGATCGACCCATGGGCACCGGCGCGAAATTTTCGGCAACGGGTCTTCTCGGCGAGGCGCGCCGGGCGAAGATCCTGGCCTGGCTTCAGGAAGAAGGCAGCGCGCGGGTGCGCGATCTCGCCGAAGCTTTCTCCGTCTCCGAAGTCACCGTGCGGCAGGATCTCGAAAAGCTCGAGGCCGAAGGCCATATCGTGCGCGAGCATGGCGGCGCCTTCCTGAAATCGCTGCCGCAGCAGGTGCGCGCGATGGCGCTGCACCATCTCGTCAACATGGAGGCGAAGAAGCGGATCGGCCGGGCGGCGGCGGCGCTGATCGACAATGGCGAGACGATCATCCTCGATTCGGGCTCGACGACCACCGAAGTCGCGACCAATCTCGGCGAGCACGAGAATCTGACGATCATCACCAATGCGCTCAACATCGCGCTGATGCTGGGCGCGGTGCCCTCGTTCGACATTCACATGACGGGCGGGCTGTTCAAGGCGCCGACGCTGTCGCTGAGCGGCGAGCGGTCGGCCGATTATCTCAACGGCCTGTTCGCGCGGAAGCTGTTCCTCGCCACCGCCGCCGTCTCGGTCGATGTCGGCCTCACCTTCCCCGCTTTGTCGGACATCTCGGTAAAGCGCGCGATGATCGAGGCGGCCGAGCAGGTCTATCTCGTCGCCGATTCGACCAAGATCGGCCAGCGGAGCTTCTCCACGCTTTGCGGGCTCGATCGCATCCACACGCTCATCACCGACGACGGCATCGCCGACGCCGACCGCGAGGCATTCATCGCCGCGGGCGTCGAACTGGTCGTCGCCTGACACCCTGAAAGGAACGACATGATGGCGAGCACGCAGAAATTCGGCGCGGGGATCTGGCATTTCGCAACCTATGTCGATCGCTACGCGACCGACGGCTACGGCCCGCCGCGCTCGGTGCTGGAGATGATCGACCTCGCCGGCCAGGTCGACGACCTGTCGGTGGTCGATATCAACTTTCCCTTCGCCGATCCCTCGATCTCGCTCGATCAGGTCGAAAAGGCGCTCGATCGCAACGGGCTGAGCGTCATCGGCATCACGCCCGAAATCTACACCCGCGAATTCGCCAGGGGCGCGTTCACCAACCCCGATCCGGGCGTCCGGCGGCGCGCGCACGAGCTGATCACCGAGGCCGCCGGCGTCGTCCGCCGCTTCGGCGCGAGCTACGTCAAGCTGTGGCCGGGGCAGGACGGCTGGGACTATCCGTTCCAGGTCGATCACCGCAAATTGTGGCAGGCGAGCATGGACGGCGTGGGCGCGCTGGCGGCCGAGAATCCCGACCTCAAGTTCGTGATCGAATACAAGCCGCGCGAGCCGCGCGTGCATATGAGCTATGACAGCGTCGCGCGCACGTTGCTCGGCATCGAGAAGATCGGGCTGCCCAATATCGGCATCCTGCTCGATTTCGGCCATGCGCTCTACGGCGGCGAATCGCCGGCGGACGCGGCGCAGCTCGCGATCGATCACGGCCGGCTGTTCGGCATGGACGTGAACGACAATCTGCGCGGCTGGGACGACGACATGATCGCGGGTTCGGTCCACCCGATCGAATTGTTCGAATTCTTCTACACGCTGCGCAAGAACAAGTGGGAAGGCGTCTGGCAGCTCGACCAATTCCCCTTCCGCGAAGACAGCGTAGCCGCCGCCAACAGCGCGATCTCGTTCCTGAAGGCGATCGAGCGGGCGCTCGACAAGCTCGATTTCGAGGCGATGCAGGCCGCGCAGGACCGCCAGGACGCGGTGACGGCGCTCAATCTCGCCCGCAAGGCGCTGTTCTCGTCGCTTTAGGGCCGATCGACATTCAGAAGATGGCGAGTCGAACATGGTGGATTTTCGAGACCCGGCGCGCAGCGTGCTTCAAGGCACGTGAGCACCGGAAGCTCGAAAAGCCGCCATTTGCAGGCCGCCAGAGCTGAATGTCGATCGGCCCTAGGCGATATCGCGACGTAAGCGGCCACCAGCCGGTTTTTCGACCACTCAAGCACCGATTCCGGGGCGCGGAGCCGATTGTCATGGCCAGAGAGATATGTAATATAAAATGATGAAATAGGGGGAGCCTGACCATGTGGAGAGCGTTCGGATCGGCCATCGGCGCAGCGTTGTTTCTCGGAACGCCGCTGCCCGCTGAGGAGATTTCGGCGCCGCCCACCTGGGCACCCTTCGTCATCGATCACTTCGCGCGCCAGGATTCGCCCGCGGATATGCGCTTCCTGCTCGACGGGCCTGCCGGAAAACACGGCTTCGTCCAGGCACGCGACGGCCATCTCACTTTCGAGGACGGCACGCGCCTGCGCTGCTGGGGCGTCAACCTGACCGGTTGGACCCCGGGCTCAGCCGAAATCCCGCCGCACCACGAGGCAGAGGTCTTCGCCGCCGAACTGGCGCGCCTCGGCGTCAATTGCGTTCGCCTGCACTTCCTCGACATGCCCGACACGACGCGGCTGAACACCGACGATCGCGGCCCGACCGGCGACCCGGAGCCGGTCACGCATCGCCCGGTCGGCCTGATCGACAGCAGCCGCGACGATACGGGCCATTTCAACCCGACCCAGCTCGACCGGCTCGACTATTTCTTCGCGCAGCTCAAGAAGAACGGCATCTACGTCAACTTCAACCTCAATGTCGGCCACACCTGGAAGCCGGGCGACGGCGTTCCCGACGCGAAGCTGATCGGTGTCGCCAAGGCGGTGACCTATATCGGCCCCGAACTGATCGCGCTGCAAAAGCAATATGCGCGGATGCTGATCGGGCATCGCAATCCCTATACGGGGCTGCGCTATGCCGATGATCCGGCGGTGATGACCGTGGAGATCGTCAACGAGAACTCGCTGCTCGAATTCTGGATGCGCAACTGGTTCCGCGGCGAGCTGACCGAAGGCGCACCCCGACACCAGCTCGATTTCACGCCGCATTACCTGTCGATCCTGACCGGCCTCTACAACGATTGGCTGGCCGAGAATCGCTCGGCCAAGGAGGTCGCGGACATCCGGCGCGAAGCCGGCGTGGCCGACGGCGCGCCGGTGCCGCTGATGCGCCGCCAGCAATTCGAGGCCGCGTCCAAATTGCGTTTCCACAGCGAGGCGAACTTCCTGATCGACGCCGAACGCACGTTCCTCGAGGGAATGCGCGATTTCCTGCGCGACGAGATCGGCGTGAAGGTGCCGATCGTCGCGACCGCCGATCACAGCTATTTCATCCCCGGCCAGCCGCTGCTGGAGACGACGCAGCATTTCGACATCATCGACGCCCACGTCTATTGGCAGCACCCGGCGATCTTCGGCAAGCGCAACACGCCGATGGTGAACGACCCCGAAGGATCGATCCTGCAACGCCTGTCGCGCACTGCAATGGCCGGAAAGCCCTTCGCGGTGAGTGAGGTGAACGAGCCCTTCCCGCACGAATATGACGCCGAGCAGATCCCGATCCTCGCCGCTTATGCCGCGTTGCAGGATTGGGACGGCGTGTTCTTCTACACCTTCGAGACCAAGCTGGAAGGCGAGTGGAAGGGCATGATCGGCGATCATTTCGACATGACCCAGCATCCGACCAAGATCGCGCAACTGCCCGTCGGTGCGATGATCTTCCTGCGCGGCGATGTTTCCAAGGCGCGCGAGACGATCACGCGCAGCTATTCGCGCGACCAGGTGGTCGAGATGGCGCGGATGCCGATGTCGGCAATGCCCGCCTTCACGCCGGGCTATCCCAAGCGCCTGCCGCTGGTTCACGAAACGCGGATCGCCTGCCTCGATTGCAAGCCCACGACCGCCGACGCGCCGCCGGAGACGATGCCGATCGTGTCCGACACCGGCGAGCTGGAATGGTCGGTCGAAGACGGCCGCAACGGCGTGGTGACGATCGATACCGAGCGTACCCAGGCGCTGGTCGGCTTCATCCGCCAGACCGGCGCGCGCACCACCAACCTCGCCGCCGACATCTCGACGCCGTTCGCCGCGATCACGCTGTCGTCGCTCGACGGCAAGCCGATCGACCATTCGAACGAGATGCTGCTGACAACCACCGCGCGGGCGAAGAACACCGGCATGACGTGGAATGCGCGGCGCAGCGTGACGAGCAACTGGGGCACCGCGCCGAGCCTGATCGAGCCCGTCACCGGCTGGCTCCAGTTCCACGACCTGGTCGGCGTGGTCGGCCTCACCGCGACCCCGCTCGACGGCGCCGCGAAGCCGCTGCCGACGATCAACGGGCGGTTGCTGGAAAACGGCTGGGAACTGCCGATCGGCAATCCCGCCACTACGACCTACCTGATCCGGGTGTATCGCTGACCAAGAACAAGGCTCCCATGGAAGCGGGAGCCTTCTATTCCTCCGTCATGCCGGACTTGTTCCGGCATCCACCCTTCCGCGAGCGCTGTTGCGTGCAGACAGGCGGCCCCTAAGACACTTCCTGCTTACCTCCCCGGCGAAGGCCGGGGTCCAGCATCGGGCCGGGCGTAACTGGGCCCCGGCCTTCGCCGGGGAGGTGCAGCGATTACGTGCATGACGGGGGTGATTGGCAAACAAGGCCGGGGGGTGACGACGATAATTAAACGCCACAATCACCGCAGCGTCTTCTCCTCGGCGAAGACGATCCTCACCGGGCCGAGCAGCCCCGAATCGAGCAGCGGTTCGTCGGCCGGGAAGAATTTCCACGGCGCGAAGGTGACGCGGCCATTGTCGGGCTTGGGCTTGCCTTCGCGATACCAGGCGGGAAGCTCCGTCATCTTCTGCGCCATCAGCACCGTCTTGCTGCCGTCGGCCGCGAAGCGCTCGCCGATCGGCCACTCGCCGTCGACATAGCTGTTCGGATCGGGAAGCTGCGCATCACCGATCAGGCGGTTGGGCCACAGGCTCGTCACCGCGACCGACACCTGGTTGGCGCCGGCGTGGACGACATCGGTGACATCGACGCGATAGGGCGCCTTCCACACCGTCCCCAGATCCTTGCCGTTGACGGTGACGCGGGCGAGCACCTCGACGCGGCCGAGATCGAGATAGACGCGCCGCCCGTCGCGCAAAGCCGAGGCGGGCACCTCGATCGAGCGGCTGTAGGTCGCGGTGCCGCTGAAATATTTCACGCCCGGATCGGCATTGTCGCTGAGCGATTCGAGCTTCGCCAGCGTGATCGCATCGGGCGCGCCCCGGTCCTTCTCGAAGGCGACACGCCACGGCCCCTCCACGGTGATCGGGTCGGGTACCTTCACCTCGAACGTCTTGCCGTTGCTGAGGCTGTAGCGCCCCGATTGCCACGCCAGCACATCGAGCGCACCGCCCTCGCCCAGCGTGACGCGCGCCGGCGCACCGCTGATCGGCGGCGCGGGCGGGCCCTTGGCGGCGAGCGCGGCGATTTCCGCGGGAGACAAAGCGCGGCCGTAGGTCTGAAGCGGCGTGTTGTTGCCCTCGAAGAAATAGGTGACGCCCGTCGGCGAGGGCGCATCGCTGCCGCCCGCATAGACGGTGCGCCCGCTCTTGAGGCCCGTCTTCGCCTTCTTGCCGTCGATGTAGAGCGTCGGCGTGCCATGATCATAGACCAGAACGAAATGCGTCCAGCCGGCGATCGGCTGATGGCTCACGAGCACCGCCGGCACGGTTTCGGGCGAGACCCGCTCGATCACGAACGCACCGTTGCGCCCGACCGCGAGCCCGGCGACGGCCGTTCCCTCCCCGTGCATGTCGCGGCCCGAGCGCGCGGGGACGAGGTAGTTCTTGCCGGTTTCGTCGATATGCCCGCTCGTGCTCTCGTCAGGCATCAGACGCAGGTCGATATCGGGCTTGGCCCAGAGCGACAGCGTGAACGTATCCGCCGGCGCCGCGACCTTTGCCGGGGGTGCCGCGTTCGCGTCGATGAAGCGCTTGCCGTCGCGCGCGGCCCACTTGATCGCGGCATCGCTCGCCGGCTTTTCGAACATCACGAAGGCCGATCCCACCGGCGACAGCGTGAACGACACGCGCGTGCGCCCGCCCGTCACGTCATAGACTGCCGGCGCGGTGACGCCGCCGGTCTCCGGGTTCCACAATTCGGGCGCCTTGCCCGCGACGCGGAAATCACAGGTGACGGTCTCGTAGCGGCGCTGCCGGTTGGCGACGAAATAGGAATCCCCGCCCGTCAGCGCGCGGTGGAGCCACACCACCTGCCCGTCGGGTGAAGCGGTTCGGCAGGTCGCGTCCGGCCCGACGCCGATATCCCCGAGCACCGCGCCGATCTCGCCATCGGCATAGACGCGGCCCTTGCCCACCGCGCGCGGCCCGGCCGCCTCGTCCGTTCCCCACAAGGCGGCGGTATCGACGTCGAAGGTCGAATCGTCATGCAGCGTCAGCGAATAGGTTGGCTTGGGGCCCAGCAGCACCATCCCCTGCTCGACCATCTCGCGCAGCCGGTGCGTCAGTTCGGGCGTCATCGCGCGGATGTCGGAGGGCAGCGCCAGCATCCGGTACGACGCGCCGTTTGGCAGCACGATCCGCCCGTCCTCGATCCGCGCGCGCTTCAGCAGCACCTCGGCGTTGACGAGATCATAATTGTAGCCGGGCGGCATCCTGGGATCGAAATGCCGCCCAATCAGCGGGTTGGTGTCGGGCGACACGTCGGGGCGGACATATTCGGCCTGGTTCGGGCTGTTCTCGCCGACGAAATAGAGCACGTCGGCGACATAATGGCCCTGGCGCAGCATGTACTGGCTGCGCGCCAGCGTATCGAGCCAGGGTTTTGCCTCGCCGAACCAGGTGTTGGTCCGGTCCATGTTCATGCCCCACGGCCCCATCACCATGCCGGGCACGGGATTGACGTTGGGCTGGTGCGCGTAGCGGTGGAAGAAGATCTGGTTGAACCCCTGCGCGAACATCTGATCGCCGAGTGCTTTCAGTGCATAGGGATAATCGGACCAGCGGCTCGTCTCCGCCTCGCCGGTGAAGGCTTCGGCGGCGACCACGGGCTTGCCGTAAACATGCGCGGCGGAAGCGACCATCTTGACCGTGCGGTTGTCGGTCCATGGCGTGCGCGTCCAGAATTCGGTCATCGGCACCTGGGCGCGCCCCGAAATCTGAAGTTCGTCGAGCGGGCCGGGGCCGTAGCCTTCGACATAGATGTCGAGACCCGCCGCGTTGGCGCGCTGCTCCATCCGGCCGTAATAATTGTCGGCGATCAGATCGGCGAGCGTGCGGCGGAAATCGAACAGGAAGCGGTTGGACTGCTCGACATCGCCGACGATCCGGCCGGTCAGCGCGGGCAGCCATGGCGTGATCGCATAGCCGTTCGCCTGCGCGAAATCGGCGGGGAGCTTGGCGGTCCAGTTTTGCAGACCCGCCTCGAAACTGTCGATCTCGATCTTGTCGAAGGTCTTGCCCGTCAACGCCCCGGCAGCTTTGGCGACGCGGCCGACGGTGTGGTCGAACTGGAAATCGACCGCATCCCGGTCGAATTTGTCGACCTCCAGCCCCGTCCCCGATTCCGACGCCGAGACGTTGACCTTGCCGGTGGTGGTGTGGCCCAGGCGCAGGATCGTCCAGCGGCCCGCGGGTGCCTTCCAGCGCAGCACGCCCGCGGCATCCACCTTGTCGGTGACGTCGATCACGCGCGCCGGATCGATCGCATAGCGCGCGAGCTTGTCGGCCGGCGTCTGTTCGGGCACGTCCTCCATCGCGAAATCGTGCTCGGCCTTGACGTCCCAATCGGGAATGCGCGGCATCGCGTAGAGCAATGCCTCGGCGAGCTTGACCTCGCGGTTCGGCGTCACGCGGAAATAGCGCGCGGTGGTTTCGTCGAAATTGGCGGTGCCGGGGCTTTCGATGCCGCGCTCCGCCCCGACGCTCACCTTGGCGACCGGGCGCCAGGTCTCGCCGTCGTCGGACGCCTCGATCGTGGCGTTGAAGGCGGGCGTTTCCTTCTCGCCATAGAGCGTCACCGCCTGCGCGGCGAAGGGCGCCTTCATCCGGATCACCAGCGGCGCGTCCGGCCCCGCCGCGGCGCTCGAATGAAGGTCGCGGTCGGTCAATTCGGCGGCCGGTGCCTCGGCGCCGCCCAGCGTCATCCGCGCGATCGCATCGCGATAGACGCTCTCGTCCCCGGCCGATGCCGGGAAGGCGATCACCGCGGCGTCGCGATAGAAATCGTGCTTGGCATAAGGGCGCGGCAGCGCCTGCGTCACCGTGCGGCCGCCATCGACCGTGGTTTCGGTCCACACGATCTGCTGCATCGACAAGGCGGGCGTGATCCACGGGCCGCCGCTCGACGACCAGCCCGGCGCGTTGTGCATCCCGACCTTGAGCCCCAGCGTGTCGGCCTTGCCGATCATGTGCGTCATCAGGTCGAGCCATTGCGGGCTAAGGTAATCGACCGGCCCCTTGGGGATGTCGTTGCTGCCGTCGAACACCATCACGCCGTCCAGCCCGACATCGCGGATCGCCTGAAGGTCGGCGTCGAGCCCCTCGCGCGTGACGTTGCCGTTCATCCAGAAATAGAGCGTGTCGGGCCGCGTCTCGGCCGGCGGCGTGCGGAAGGTCTCGGCATCGGGCATCGCGGGCCGATCCTGCGCGACCGCCCCCGCACCGCCCAGCGCCAGCGCCCCCAGCGCCACCCCGGCCAACCGCCGCTTCATCCCACCCGTCATGTCCTACTCCTCGTCCAATCCGAATTCGCGGCGGATCTGCGCGCTATGCTCGCCGACGCGCGGGGCGCCCGCCGGGCTGGCGGGGCGCGCGCCGTCCAGCCGCCACGGCGCGCGCGTCGTCGCGATCGCGGCATCGCCGCGCGCCACGCGTTGCAGCAGGTCGAGCCTGCGAAATGCCTCCGAGGCCAGCAGGTGCGGCCAATCGAGCACCGGTGCGCACCAGATGTCGTGCGCGCGCAGCCGATCGAGCCAGGCATCGGTCGATCGCGTGGCGAGCCGGTCGGCGATCATCGCCTTGATCGAATCGCGATCGGCGAACGCCTGCGCGTCCCCGAAATCGAGATCGAGCAGCGGCGCCAGCGTCTCCAGCGGCATCATCGCCAGCGCCAGCCAGCCGTCGCCGGTGCGATAGACGCCATAAGGCGCGCCGAGATAGGCATGGGCGTTGCGCTGCGCCGCGCGCGCGGGCAACCGGCCGCCGTCGTTGAGATGCGTCGTCAGCACCTCGAACTGGAAATCGACGATCGCCTCGAGCAGGCTCGTCTGTACCAGCCCGCCCTTCCCCGTCCGCCCGCGTCGGACGAGCGCGGCGAGCACGCCCTCGGTCAGGATGTGCCCCGCGAGCATGTCGGCGATCGACAGTCCCACCGGCACCGGCCCGTCCCCGGCGTCGCCGCCCAGCCACATCACCCCCGACAGCGCCTGCGCGAGCAGATCCTGCCCCGGCAGTTCGACCCACGGCCCGTCCTCGCCATAGCCCGAAATGGTGCCGACGATCAGGCCCGGATTGGCTTCGATCAACGCCGCGCCGCCGAGGCCCAGCCGCTCGGCGACGCCGGGGCGAAAATTCTGGATCACCACATCGGCGCGCGCGAGCAGCCGCTTGACGCGTGCAAGATCGGCCGCGTCCTTCAGGTCCGCGGCGAGGCTCTGCTTGTTGCGGTTGATCGCGTGGAACAATGTCGAATCGCCTTCGACGTCGGTGTCGCTCAGATAGAGCGTCCGGCAGATGTCGCCGCTGCCCGGCCGCTCGATCTTGATGACGCGCGCGCCGAGATCGGCGAGCCGCAGCGCCGCCGACGGCCCCGACAGGAATTGCGCCATGTCGATGACGAGCAGCCCGTCGAGCGGCGCATCGCTCACGATTGCCGGCTTTCGCGATAGAGCGCGTTCAGCGCCGCGATGATCGCCGCGGGCGCTTCGCCGCCGCGCAAGCCCTCGTTGAGCCGGTGCGAAGCGGCGTCCTGATACGCCATGTAACCGTCATGGCGCGGGCGCAGGAAGGCGCGGTCGAGCGTGTCGCGCGTCGCGCGGTAGAAGTCGCCGGTCGCGGCGTTGACGCTGTCCGCGTCCCAGGCGAGCGCGTGCGCCGGCTGCCCGCCATTGGCGGCGAACAGGTCGCGCTGCACCGCGCCGCTCGCCACCCAGCGCGCGAAGGCGGCCGCGCCGGCGGGATCGTCGCCATAGGCCGATACCGCGATCCCCGTGCCGCCGAGCGTCGAGCCCGCCGGCCCGGCATCGAGCGCGGGGATGTCCGCGAAGGCGAGCCGGACGGGGCGGAACCCGGCGACGGCATAGCTCACATAGCCGTAGGTCAACGGCGCGACCGCGATCCGCGCGCCCGGATCGGCCATCGCCTCGAGCACCGCGATCGGGTCCATGTCGTACATCGCGGGATCGACCGACGCCGCCAGCTCAGCGAGCCGCGCACACGCCTGCACGGCGCCCGCGGGAAACAGATCGGGGCCGTCCACCTCGGGGCCCGCGCCTTCGAGCCCGCACAGGGTGAACAGGCTCATCAGCGAATGCGGCGCGCGCAACGGGATCGCCACCCGCCCCTCTGCCGCCAGCGACGCAAGCGCGCGCCAGTCGGTCACGGGCGCCGCGATCCGGCCGGGCACCCAGGCCTGGACCTGCGCGGCGGCGTCGATCGGCAGCGCCCATTGCCGGCCCTGCCAGCGATAGCTCTCGAACGATCCGCCCACCGATCCGGCGGCGATCTCGCCGAGACCGCCCTCGAACGGCACGAGGCATCCGCTTTCGGCGACGCCGCCGACATGCGGATGATCGATGACGATCAGGTCGTATTCTTGCGCCAGCGTCTCGACCGGATAGCTCTCGAAATCCTGGAGCGAGCGGCGATCCCAGGTGATCGACACGCCGGTGCGATCGGCCCACAAACGCGCGGCTGCGGCCAGCGGATCGTACCCCCGTGCATGGTCCCACGTCATCCCGCGCATCGTCGCCCTCTCACGCCTCTTCGGCTCTATCCCGAAACCTGTTGACTCGCTCTAGTCACGCCCATAGCGTTTGTGAAGATACATCATATTAAATCACTAATTGGAGGAGTGGTTGTCGGCGACGGGGAACAGCACGCCGGGGGCGGATCGGGAGGCAGGTGCACGGCCGCTCGACGGGCTCGTCGTGCTCGATTTCAGCCAGTTCCTCGCCGGCCCCTCCTGCGCGCTTCGGCTCGCCGATCTGGGCGCGCGCGTCATCAAGGTCGAGCGCCCCGACGGCGGCGACGCCTGCCGCGGGCTCTACCTCGCCGATCTCGCCTTCGATCAGGACAGCGCGCTGTTCCACGCGATCAATCGCGGCAAGCAGAGCTACACCGCCGACCTCAAGGATGCGGCCGATCTCGCCGCGGTCAAGCGCCTGATCGCACGCGCCGACGTGCTGATCCACAATTTCCGGCCCGGCATCATGGATCGGCTCGGGCTGGGTTGGGACGACGTGCGCGCGCTCAATCCGCGCCTCGTCTATGCAGGCGTCAGCGGCTACGGCGCCGAGGGGCCGTGGCGCGATTTGCCGGGGCAGGATCTGCTGGTGCAGGCGCGCTCGGGGCTGACATGGCTGTCGGGTGACGCGGAGGGGCCGCCTGTGCCCGCGGGGCTGGCGATCACCGACATGATGGCGGGCGCGCAGCTTTGCCAGGGGGTGCTCGCGCTGCTCGTCCGGCGCGGCGTGGCGGGCACCGGGGGCCGTGTCGACGTCAGCCTGATCGAGGCGGCGATCGACCTCCAGTTCGAACATCTCTCGGTCCATCTCAACCGCGACGAGGCGATGCCGCCGCGCAGCGACATCGCCAACGGCAACGTCTATCTCGCCGCCCCCTACGGCATCTACCCGACCGCCGACGGCCATATCGCGCTGGCGATGGCCCCGGTCGATCGCCTCGGCGCGCTGCTCGGCATCCCCGCGCTTGCGGCTTTCCCGCGTGAGGACTGGTTCGCCAGCCGCGACGCGATCAAGTGCCACTTGCGCGACCGGCTGGCGCAGCACACCACCGCCGCCTGGCTCGCCATCCTCGAACCCGCCGGGATCTGGGCCGCGCCGGTGCTCGACTGGCCGGCATTGCGCGCCGATCCCGCCTTCGCCGCGCTCGACGCGACGCAGCAGGTGCGCGCGCCCGATGGCGCGACGCTCACCCTCACCCGCTGCCCGATCCGCATCGACGGGCGCGTGCTCGCCAACGGCCGTGCCGCGCCCAGGCTGGGCGCGGACCGCGCCGCGATCGACGGAGACCTATCATGATCGTCGAACAATATTTCGAGGATATCGAGATCGGCTCGGAACGCCGCAGCTTCGGCCGCACGATCACCGAGGCCGATTTCGTCATCCATGCCGGCCATACCGGCGATTATTTCCCGCACCACGTCGATGCCGCCTGGTGCGCGACGCAGGAGATCGGCCAGCGCATCGCGCACGGCACTTTGGTGTTCAGCGTCGGCATCGGGCTGACCGCGACCACGATCAACCCGCGCGCCATGTCCTACGGCTATGACCGGCTGCGCTTCATCCGCCCGGTGCATATCGGCGACACAATCACCACGATCACGCGCATCGCCGACAAGCGCGACCATCCCAAGCGCACCGGCCACGGCGTCGTCGTCGAGAGCGTCGATATCCAGAACCAGCGCGGCGAGACCGTGCTCGCCTGCGAGCATCTCTACCTCGTCGAACGGCGCGAGCACGCGGCCTGACGATGCGCTGGAAGCCCCTGCCCCTGCTGCTGACGGCGGTGGTCGCGATCGTCGCGATCGCCTCGCTGGTCGGCGTGCGGCAGGCGGCGCGCGCGGCGAACGGCACGGTCGCGGCGGCGGTCGATCGCGGCGGCGGGCGCTACGGCCTCTCGACGGTGGGCTTGAGCTATCCCTTCGCGGCGGCGATCGCCAAGGGCTTCACCGAGGCGGCGGCCAAAGCGGGCGCGGCGGCGATCGTGCTCGACGCGCAGGGCGGCGTACAAAAACAGGCCAACGACATCGACGACCTGATCGCGCAGCGTGTCGACGGCATCGCGATCATGCCGCTCGATTCGGTGGTGGCCGAAGGCTGGGTGCGCCGCGCGAACAAGGCGGACGTGCCGGTCGCGGCGGTGGCGGCCTTGGTCGGCGACCCGCGCACGCGCAGCGTCAAGGATGTCTATCCCGGCCTCGTCGCGCTCGCCTCGCAGGACGAGGTGCTGGCGGGCCGCAAGGCCGGCGAGCTGGCCGTCAGGCTGCTCCCCAAAAACCGTATCGCCAACATCGCGATCATCGAGGGCGCAGCGGGCTTCCCCGAGGTCGAGCAGCGCGCGCGGGGGTTCCGCGACGCGCTCGACGCCGCACACGCGCCCTACCGCATCGTCGCGTCGCAGCCCGGCAACTGGACGCCCGAGGGCGGCGAAGCGGCGTGTCAGAACATTCTCGCCGCGCACCCGCGCGTCGATCTGTTCTACAACGAGGCCGACGACATGGTGATCGGCTGCGCCCGCGCGGTGCGCGCCGCAGGCTCCGACGCGCGGCTGATCGGGGTCGGCGGCTCGAAGCTCGCGGTCGCCTCGATCAAGGCGGGCGCGGTAGACGGCACCGTCTGCTTCAAGCCCGAGGCGCTGGGCGCGCTCGCGTTCGAGGCGCTGCACGACAAGGCGGCCACCGCCAGGGGCCGCTTCCTCACCTATCCGATCCCGGCCGTCACCCAGGCCAATGTCTCCGAGTGCGTCGGCCAATGGTGAGCCCGCCCCTCCTTGCGCTCGAAGGCGTCGCCAAGACCTTCCCCAACGGCACGATCGCGCTCGCGCATGTCGATCTCGCGTTGGCGCCGGGCAAGGTCCACGGCCTGCTCGGCGCGAACGGCGCGGGCAAATCGACGCTGATCAAGATCCTCGCGGGCGCGCTGCCCGCCTCGGGCGGCACGATCCGCTGGCATGGCGAGCCTGTCCGCTGGCGCAAACCGCGCGACCCGCGCCGCGCGGGCATCGCCACCATCTACCAGCACATCCCACTGGTGCCGACGCTCTCAGCCTTCGAAAATATCGTGCTCGACGAGACCGGCTGGCGCCGCGCCCGGGCGGAGGATCGCGCTCGCGTGGCCCGGATCGTCGCTTCGCTCGGCAACCCGTTCGATCTCGACGCGCTCGTCGCCGACCTGCCGATCGGTGCGCGCCAGATGGTGGCGATCGCGCAGGCGCTGGCGGGCGGCGCCGAACTGGTGGTGATGGACGAGCCCACCGACTCGCTCGCCGGCGACGAGCGCGAGACGGTCTATGCGACGATCCGCCGCCTCGCGCGCGAGGAAGGCAAGGCGATCCTCTTCGTCTCGCACTTCCTCGACGAGATCGTCGCGCTCACCGACGAGGTGACAGTTTTGCGCGACGGCCAGGTGGCGCTGAACGCCGCTACCGACACGCTCGACGAAGCGACCATCGCCGAGGCGATCGCCGGGCGCGCGGTGACGGCGATCGAACGCGCGCCGCGCCGCGCCGGAACATCCGAACCGAGATTGCGCGTCGATCATCTCGCCTCGCCCGGCAAGCTCGCGCCGACCAGCTTCACGCTCCACGCGGGCGAGATCATCGGCGTCGCGGGCACGTTGGGATCGGGGCGCAGCGAATTGCTCCACGCCATTTTCGGCGCCGATCCCGATGCCACCGGCGGCGTGACGCTGGACGGCGTGCCCGTCGGGCGCTTCCCCGACGAGGCGGTCGCGGCCGGGCTGGCGCTGGTGCCCGAGGATCGCGCGAGCCAGGGCTATGTCCCGCAATTCACGCTCGCGGAGAATATCGCACTCGGCCATCGCGGCGGGCTGTTGATCAATGCGGACGCCGAGCGCGCCGCCGCCGAAGCGGCGATCGATCGGCTGGCGATCAAGGCGCCCGGCCCCGACGCGCTCGTCACCGAGCTGTCGGGCGGCAACGCGCAGAAAGCGGTGGTCGCCAAGTGGCTGACGCCGGCGACGCGCGTGCTGCTGCTCGACGAGCCGACCGCCGGAATCGACATCGGCGCGCGCACCGACATCCTGCGCCTCGTCCGCGCGCTCGCCGACGAAGGCCTGCCGGTGATCCTCGTCTCCTCGGAGTTCGAGGAGCTGCTGGCAATCGCCGACCGCATCCTGGTGATGCGCGACGGGCGCCTCATCGGCGAGGCCGATCCGTACACGACATCCGAAACAGATCTCACCCTGATGGCCGGCGGCACGCTCCGCGCCCCGGCGGGAGTTACCGCATGACGACCAGCCACGATTGGCGCCGCAGCTTCGGGCTGCGCGAGGCGGGGGTGTATTACGCGCTCCTCATCCTGCTCGCGGTGCTGGCCGCGCTCGCCTCGTCGCGCGGGCTGCCGCCCTATCTGGGCGCGCAGAACCTCGGCAACATCGCCTATCAGGCCTCGCTCGTGGGCATCATGGGCGTGGCGATGACGGTGATGCTGATCACCGGCGCGTTCGATCTGTCGGTCGCCTCGGTCGCGGCGCTGGCGGCGGCGGTGCTGGTCGGGCTGGCCGGATCGATCGGCTTCGTGCCGGCGGCGGTCGCGGCGCTCTGCACAGCCGCCGCGATCGGCCTGATCAACGGCGCGATCGTGCAGTTCGTCGGGATCAACGCCTTCATCGTCACCCTGGGCACGCTGACGGCGGTGCGCGGGCTGGTGCTGATCCTGACCGGCGGCCGATCGCTGATGGTCGAGAACCCGACGGTGCTCGCGCACATGCTCGCGTTCGAGAGCACGCGGGTGCCGATCTTCTGGGCGGCGCTGGTGCTGGCGATCGTCGTCGCGGGCATCGGCATCGTGCGCCGCCGCCCGGTGATGGTCGTCGCAGGAATGGTGATCGCCGCGCTCGCGCTGCTCGCCGGGCGGCAAGCGGCGGTGGCGATCCCCGTCCTCTATCTCGCGGGCTTCACCACGATCATGTGGGCGATCCTGCGCTTCACCGTGATCGGGCGGCGGCTCTACGCGGTCGGCGGCAATGCGGAGGCGGCGCGGCTCTCCGGCGTCAACGTCCATGCCTACAAGCTCGGCGCGTTCGTGCTGTCGGGCGTCGCCGCGGGGTTCGCGGGCGTGCTGTTCGGCTGCCGGCTCGGCGCGATCAACCCCACCGCGCTGCAAGGCACCGAGCTGACCGTGATCGCCGCCGCGATCCTCGGCGGCACCTCGCTGTTCGGCGGCGCGGGCAGCGTGGTCAAGACGGTGGTCGGCGCGCTGCTGCTGTTCACCCTGACCAACGGCTTCAACGTCCTCAACCTCGGCGCGAACTATCAGGGGCTGATCGAGGGCGTCGTGGTGGTCGCCGCCGCGGCGATCTACACCGTGGGCGGCAACCGCCGCCGGATGCGCAAGGCGGTCGCCGACACCGCCCCCGATGCGCCGCCCGTCAGCGAAGGAGCGCCCGCATGACCGCCACCCTGCGCATCGCGGTCCGCAAATTCGATCCGTTCGAAAGCGCGATCGCCAAACAATTCGCCGATTTCGTCACGACGACCGGCCGCGACGCCGCGCTCGATGCGCAGGCGATGGACCTCAACCCGCTGCACGAGGCGATCATCGGTTCGGGCGGGCTGGGCGATGGAAGCTGGGACGTGGCCTTCATGGCGACAGACTGGCTCGCCGAGGCGCAGGGCGCCGGGCTGCTCGAAGACCTGAGCCCACACATGGCCCGCGCGCCCGTCCCCGATTTCCCCGAAGGCTGGAGCCGGTCGCTGACGACGATGCAGCGCTTCGCGGGCGGCTTCTGGGGAATGCCCTATCACGACGGCCCCGAATGCCTCGTCTATCGCAAGGATCTGCTGGAGGAAGCGGGCATCGCCGTGCCGACGACCTGGGAGCAATTCCACGCCGCCGCCCGCGCGCTCCACCGGCCCGAGCGCGCGCAATACGGCACCGTGCTCGCGCTCTACCCAGACGGGCACAACGGCTTCTACGATTTCTGCATTCACATCTGGTCGCGCGGCGGTGAGGTGTTTGGGGCCGACGGCCGCCCCGATTTCACCAGCAAGGCGGCGCACGACGCGCTCGATTTCATCCGCATGCTCGCCGCCGACAAGGACGCGGTCGCGCCGGGCGCACGCGATCTCGACAGCGTGAAATCCGGCCTGCTCTTCGCCGAAGGCAAGGTCGCGATGATGGCCAACTGGTTCGGCTTCGCGGCCTATGGCGACACCGCGCCCGACAGCCGCGTGAAGGGCAAGGTCGATGTCGCCCCCCTCCCCGCCGGGCCGGGCGGGCGCAGCGTGTCGCTCAACGTCTTCTGGGTGCTCGCGATCGGCAGCGGCTCGGCCAACAAGGAACTGGCGTGGGAGTTCCTGCGCCATTGCGCGAGCGCGCCGATGGACCGCCTCACCACCACCGAAGGCGCGATCGGGGTGCGCAAATCGACCTGGACGGACGCCGGGGTCAACGCCGACATCCCTTATTACCATCGCCTCGACTGGCTCCACGAGCACGCCCGCGAACTGCCGCTGACGCCGAAGCTCGCCGCGATCTCGCACATCGTCGATGATCTGCTGAGCGAGGCCACCACCGGCGACACCCCGACCGCCGACCTGCTCGCCCGCGCGCAGGCGAAAGCGGAGGCCGAACTATGAGCGGCGCGCTGCAACAACGCTGGCCGATGCCGTCCAACCCGCGCCCGATCGTCGTCATCGGCACCGGCGGGATCGTGCACGACGCGCACCTGCCCGCCTATCGCAAGGCGGGGTTCGCGGTCGCCGGGCTGTTCGACCTCGACCGCGCGCGCGCCGAGGCGCTGGCGGCCGAATGGGCCATCCCGACGGTCTTCGCCTCGATCGAGGAAGCGGCGGCGCAGGATGCGGTGTTCGACATCGCCGCCCCTCCGATCGCGCACGCCGACATCCTCGGCGCGCTGCCCGAGGGCGCGACCGTGCTGCTGCAAAAACCGATGGGGCTCGATCTCGCGCAGGCGACCGCGATCCGCGACGCCGCCCATGCGCGCAAACTGACCGCGTCGGTCAACTTCCAGCTTCGCTATTCGGCGATGATGCTCGCCATCGCCAACGCGATCCGGCAGGGCCGCCTCGGCGAGCTGGTCGAGATCGAGGTCCACGTCAACCTCGTCACGCCCTGGCATCTGTTCCCGCATCTGAAGCCCAATCCGCGCGTCGAGATCGTCTCGCACTCGATCCATTATCTCGACACGATCCGCGCGCTCGCGGGCGACCCGCAAGCCGTGTTCGCGCGCAGCTTCGCGCATCCCTCAAGCGACCTTGCCGACACCCGCACGACGATGATCCTCGATTATCCCGCGCCCTTGCGCGTCGTGCTGTCGATCAACCACCACCACGATTTCGGCCGCTGCTTCCAGGACGCGAGCGTCCGCGTCGAGGGCACCGACGGCGCCGCGATCGCCAAGCTCGGCGTGCTGCTCGACTACCCCAAGGGCGAGCCCGACGACCTCTGGCTCGCCCCGCGCGGTGGCCCATGGGAGCAAGTGCCGCTCACCGGCGCGTGGTTCCCCGACGCATTCATCGGCCCGATGGCCAACCTCCAGCGCTTTGCCGCGGGCGAGGACACCGTGCTCGCCACCCGCATCGACGACGCCTGGCGCACCATGGCGCTGGTCGAGGCCTGCTACCGATCCAACCAGCAACCCGGCACCCCGGTGCCGCAACCGACCTCCTGGAGTCCGACGACATGAAGCCCCTCGCCGCCGCCCTCCTCGCGCTGTCGGCGCTCGCCGCACCGGCGACCGCCCTCGCCGCGCCCGCCCCTGCCCCGGCCGCGCAACAGGTCCAGTTCGAACGGCTCTGGCTCGGCTCGGCCTGGTATCCCGAGCAATGGCCCGAGGAGCGCTGGGCCGAAGACCTCCGGCTGATGAAGGCGCACGGCGCCAATGTCGTCCGCATCGGCGAGTTCGCGTGGAGCCGGATGGAGCCGCGCGAGGGCGAATACGACATGAGCTGGCTCGTCCGCGCCGTCCGGCTCGCGGCCGAATACGATATCAAGGTCGTCATCGGCACGCCCACCGACACGCCGCCCGCCTGGATGAGCCAGAAATACCCGGACATCCTGCGCGTCGAGGGCGACGGCACCGTGATCGGCCATGGCGGCCGCCGCCAATTCTCGATCTCCAGCCCGCGCTATCGCGAATTCTGCCGCGATATCGTGACCCGCATGGTCGAGGCGCTGGGGCACGAACCCAACGTGATCGGCTGGCAGATCGGCAACGAATATACCAACGAAAGCTACGATCCCGCCGCCCGCGCCGCGTGGCACCAATGGCTCGAGGCCAAATACAAGACGCTCGATCGCCTCAACGAGGTGTGGACCACCGCTTACTGGTCGCAGACCTACACCGCCTGGGATCAGGTGCCCTTCAACGACGATGCCGGCAATCCCGGCTGGATGCTCGATCTGAAGCGCTTCATCACCGACCAATGGGTGAGCTTCCAGAAGAACCAGCTCGACGTCATCCGCGCCGGCGCCGATCCGCGCCAGTTCATCACCACCAATCTCGGCGGGCTCGGCTGGGCCAACAAGTTCGACCGCTACGCCATCAACCGCGATCTCGATTTCGCCTCATGGGACGATTACGTCGGCATGGGCCATCTGAAGCCCTATCGCAACGGCGCGACGCACGATCTGGTGCGCGGCTGGAAGCGCAAGAATTTCTGGGTGATGGAAACCCAGCCCGGCTTCGTGAACTGGGCGCCGGTCAGCAACATCCTCTATCCGGGCGAGACGCGCACGATGGCGTGGCAGGCGGTCGGCCACGGCGCGGATGCCATCCTCTACTGGCAATGGCGCAACGCGCTCAACGGGCAGGAGACGATGCACGGCTCGTTGATCGGGCCGGACGGCAAGCCGTTGCCCATCTATTCGGAAGTGGCGCAGATCGGCCGCGATTTCGCCAAGGCGTCGGCGGCGCTCGCGGGCACCGAGCCGGTTTCCCCGGTCGCGATCCTCCAGGATTACGACAGCCGCTGGGCGATCGATTTCCAGAAGCACCACAAGGATTACGACCAGATCGAGGTGCTGCTCGATTACTATCGGCCGCTGAAGGACGCGCTCGGCGCGGTCGATATCGTCGAAGCGGCAGGGCCGCTCGATGCCTACAAGCTCGTCGTCGCGCCCGATCTCAACATCATCACCGACGAGATGGCGCAGCATCTCGCCGATTACGTGCGCGGCGGGGGCCACCTGACCCTCGGGCCGCGATCGGGGCTGAAGGATGCGTTCAACCGCCTCCACCTGACACGCCAGCCCGGCCCGCTCGCCGATCTGCTCGGCGGGCAGGTCGAGCAATTCTATGCGCTCGACGATCCCGTCCGGGTCGATAGCGGCACCGCGGAAATCTGGGCGGAGGATCTCGAGACCACGGCACCCGACACACGCGTGCTGCTCCGCTACGGCAAGGCGAACGGCTGGCTGGACGGCCATCCGGCGGCGATCGAGCGCACCGTCGGCAAGGGCAGCATCGCCTATGTCGGCGCGCTGATCGACGACACGCTGATGAAGACGCTGATCGACGGCGCGCTCGCCGACGCCGGCGTGCGGCGCGCCTTCGCGGTGCCCGACGACGTGGAATTGATGACGCGCGAGGGCGAGGGCCGCCGCATCGTCATCCTCATCAATCATGGCCGCGAGAACCGTCGCGTCGCCCTGCCGCACGCGATGAAGGACGTGCTGAAGGGCGGCACGGTCTCGGCGGTCGATCTCGCCGCCGAAGGGGTGGCCGTGCTCGAAGAAGGGGAAGCCAAGTGACGAAGACCAGGGCATTCTTGCTGGCGGGGCTCGCCGCTTTCACCATGCCCGCCGCCGCGCAGGCGCAACAGACCGCCGATCCGGTGGCCGAGCGCTATCCGATGGATTTCAACGCCCAGGCGGTCGGAAAGCAGCTCGCCAAGGTCGAGCGCGACATCGCCGCGGGGCCGTTCAAGGCCGACTGGGAATCGCTCAAGCAATTCCGCGTCCCCGAATGGTTCCGCGACGCCAAGTTCGGCATCTTCATCCACTGGGGCGCCTATTCGGTGCCGGGCTTCGCCAACGAATGGTATTCGCGCAACATGTATGAGCCGCACAACGCGGCCTACACCTACCACCGCAACGTCTATGGGCCGCAATCGGAGTTCGGCTACAAGGACTTCATCCCGATGTTCAAGGCGGAGAAGTTCGACGCAGCGCGCTGGGTCGATCTCTTCAAGCAATCGGGCGCGCGCTACGTCATCCCCGTTGCCGAGCATTGCGACGGCTTCGCGATGTACGACAGCGACATGACCCATTGGGATGCGGTGGAGATGGGCCCCAAGCGCGACACCACCGGCGAGCTGATGAAGGCGGCGCGCGCGGCGGGGCTGCACTTCGGCGTTTCATCGCACCGCGCCGAGCATTGGTGGTGGTACGGCGTCGGCCGTTCCTATGACAGCGACGTCAACGATCCACGCTATGCCGGGCTATACGGCCCCGCCGCGCCGCGCGCGCTGCCGGCCGACCCCAGGGGATCGGTGCCGCATTCGAGCCATCTCGAAAACTGGTTCCCGCCCGACCGGCAATTCCTCGACGACTGGCTGGCGCGCACAACCGAGCTGGTCGACAAATACAAACCCGAGCTGATCTATCTCGACTGGTGGACCGCCGCCCCCTCGTTCGAGCCGAACATGCGGAAATTCGCGGCTTATTATTACGATGCGGCCAAGGCCGGCGGCTGGGGCGCGGCCGTCGCGTACAAGGGCGAGCAGTTCCAGTCGGGCACCGCCTTGTTCGACATCGAGCGCGGCAAGCTCGACGCACTCCGGCTGGAGCCGTGGCAGACCGACACCTCCGTCTCGATCCATAGCTGGGGCTATGCGCAGGACGACGAATATCGCACGTCCAGGTCGCTGGTGCAGGATCTCGTCGACATCGTCTCGAAGAACGGCAACCTGCTGCTCAATGTGGGGCCCAAGGCGGACGGCACGATCCCCGAACAGGCGCGTGAGGTGCTGCTCGGGATCGGCGCGTGGCTGAAGGTCAACGGCGAGGCGATCTACGGCACCCGCCCCTGGAAATATTTCGGCGAAGGCCCGACGACGAGCGCGAGCGGCGAGAAGAGCGAGCGCGCCAACAAGGGGTGGACCGCGCAGGATTTCCGCTTCACCACCAAGGACGGCACGCTCTACGCCATCGGCCAGGAACGCCCGGCGGACGGCGTCGCGCTCCTCAAGACGCTCTATGACGGCACGCCGTATCTTGAGCGCAAGATCGCCGCGATCGACCTGCTCGGGGGCGGCGCGGTGTCGTGGCAACAGACCGACAAGGGCCTCGCCGTCACCCTGCCCCAGGGCGCGGGCGCCGACATGCCCTATGTGCTGCGCGTCCGCTTCGAGGGGTGAGCGGATCGAGACCGCCGCAGATCCCTCGTCACCCCGGACTTGCCTGCCCTCGCGAAAGCGGGGTTCCGGGGTCCACCGGAGCGCGCAAGCTCAGGCCATTGATTTTGCGCAACGGTGGATGCCCGAACAAGTCCGGCATGACGAAATGAGGGATATCCTCGCAAATCGCACCCGCTGTGCGCGATTGCGTCGGGCGCTATATTAGTATTATGATATTCTGAATCAACGCACGCGCGAACCAAGGAGAGCCCCGATCATGGCGCAAACGCTGGCGCTGCTGCATACCTCGCCGACGCTCAGTCCGTTGTTCAACGATCTCACGGCGCGGCTGCTGCCCGGCGTGCGGGTGCTCCATTTCGTCGACGAGAGCCTGATCAAGAACACGATCGCGTCGGGCGTGCTCGAAAAGGCGACGATGCGCCGCCTGATCGATCTGGTCGGATCGACCTTCGATGCCGGCGCCGACGCCACGCTCGTCACCTGCTCGTCGATCGGCCCCGCGGTCGATATCGCGGCGCAGCTTCACGACCGGCCCGTGCTGCGCGTCGATCATCCGATGGCGGTCGAGGCGATCGCGGCGGGATCGCGCATCGGCGTGGTCGCGACGCTCAACACCACGCTCGCCCCCACCGCCGATCTCGTCCGCCGCGTCGCGGCCGAGGCGGGCAAGCCGATCGAACTGCGCGAGCATCTGTGCGAGGGCGCGTTCGAGGCGGTGATGGCGGGCGACGGCGCGACGCACGACCGCATCGTCGGCGACGCGATCACGCAGGCGATGCAGGGCGTCGATGCCATCGTGCTCGCGCAGGCGTCGATGGCGCGCGTCGTCGCCGCGCTGCCGGCCGACGCGCTGCCGGCGCCCGTCTTCTCCAGCCCCGAGCTCGGCGTGCTCGCCGCGCGCGACGCGCTCGCAGGGCTGGCACGGTGAAGAAGCGCCATCTCGTCCTGGGCCTGCTCGGGCTGGTCTCGATCATCACCTTCCTCGATCGCATGGCGATCGCGGTCACCGGCACCACCATCCAGGCGGAACTGGGCATCACGCCGGACGAATGGGGCTGGGTGCTCGGCGCCTATGTGATCGCCTATGCGGTGTTCGAGGTGCCCTCGGGCGCGATGGGCGACCGCCACGGCTATCGCCGCGAGCTGACGCGGATCACGATCTGGTGGTCGGTCTTCACCGCCGCCACCGCCGCGTGCCGCAATTTCTGGCAGCTCGCCGCCTCGCGCTTCCTGTTCGGGATCGGCGCGGCGGGCGCCTATCCCAACATGTCGGGCGTGCTCTATCGCTGGCTGCCGGCACGCGAGCGCGCGCGCGGCCAGGGCGTGATCTGGGCCGCCAGCCGGCTCGGCGGCGCGCTCGCCCCGCTGCTGCTGGTGCCGCTCGAAGCGCAATTGGGCTGGCGCGCGGTGTTCATCATCCTCGGTGCCGTCGGCCTTGCCTGGGCGGTCGCCTGGCGGCTGTGGTTCCATGATCGCCCGGCCGATCAGCCCGGCATCACCGCCGCCGAGGTCGCCGAGATCGGCGAAGGCGACGATGGCGGCCATGCGGGCACGCCCTGGCGCGCGCTGCTCGCCCTCCCCCAGCTCTGGCTGATCGCGCTGGCCTATGGCTTCTACGCCTTCGGGAGCTGGTTCTTCTTCAGCTGGTTTCCGGTGTGGATGGTCAACGGCGCGGGCTTCACCGTGCTTCAGATGGGGCTTTACGGCTCGATCCCCTTCTTCCTGGGGATGCTCGGCAATCTCGTCGGCGGCGCGGTGAGCGATCGTCTGTCGCAGCGGATCGGCATGAAGCGCGCCTATAGCCGCATCACCGCCACCTGCCTGATCGCGACCGCGGCGTTGCTGGTGGCGATGAGCATGGTCGAGAGCAAGGTCGCAATCGTCCTGATCGCGGGTGCCAGCTTCGCCGTCATGGATCTGATGCTGCCCGCCGCCTGGGCGATGTGCATGGCGATCGGCGGCCGTTACGGCGGCACCGCCACCGCGGTGATGAACACCGCGGGCAATATCGGCGGTTTCATCTGCACGATCGTGTTCGGCTACATCGTCGCCGCGACCGGAGATTACAATCTGCCGGTGCAGGGCGTTGCGCTGATGGTGTTCGTCGCTGCGCTGATCTTCAGCCGGATCGATTGCACCCGCGGTTTCGATTCCAGAGCCCGGCTCGAAGCGCGTCCGGCCTGAAAAAAAGCGGCGTCGCCCGAAAGCGACGCCGCGGGGCGGGCGGCAGGAGAGGGGAGGAGTTGCCGCCCTTTGGGAGCTCGATACCAGTCGAACCATGGAAGGATGCGGACGGTGAGCCGCCCTTGCCTTCAATCTTGAATATAATAATACTAATAATTGCCGAACATGCAAGGCCGTTTCGCACAACTTTCGCCAACTTCGACGCTGTCGCCATCAGGATGAGGATCGAACCAATGCGCCGGATCACGCTGCCCCTGCTCGCCCTTTCGCTGCTCGGCCTGTCCCCCGGTTGCGCGCCCGCGCAGCCCGACGCCGCGCCCCAGGCCGCGCCGCTGCCGCTCGGCGTGTCGGCCAACGGTCGTTTCCTCCAGACGAGCGACGGTGAGCCCTTCTTCTGGCTCGGCGATACCGGCTGGCTGCTCCTCAAGCGGCTCGACCGCGAGGAGACCGAGCATTATTTCGCCAAGCGCGAAAGCCAGGGCTTCAACGTCATTCAGATCATGGTGCTTCACGCGCCCGACATGGCCAATCCGTACGGCGCGGCTGCGCTGATCGACGGCGACCCGGGCCGCCCGCGCACCACGCCCGGAAACGATCCCGCCGACCCCGAGCAATATGATTATTGGGACCATCTCGACTGGGTGGTGGACCGTGCGGCGGCGCACGGCCTCTATCTCGCGCTCGTCCCGTCCTGGGGGTCGCTCGCCGATGCCGGCAAGCTGACGCCCGAATCGGCGGCCCGCTACGGCCGTTTCCTCGCCGAGCGTTACCGCGACGATCCCAACATCATCTGGCTCAACGGCGGCGACACCAAGGGCGACGAGAACCGTGAAACCTGGATCACGCTGGGCGAAACGCTCAAGGCCGCCGATCCGGGCCATCTCATAACCTTCCATCCCTTCGGCAGGACCGATTCGAGCTGGTGGTTCCACGCCGCGCCGTGGCTCGATTTCAACATGTTCCAGTCGGGCCACCGCACCTATGCGCAGGACGACACGCCCGGCGCGCGCGGTGAGGACAATTGGCGCTACGTCGCGGAGGATTGGGCGCGCACGCCCACCAAACCGACAATCGACGGCGAGCCTTCCTATGAGAACATCCCTCACGGATTGCACGATACGACCCAGCCGCGCTGGCAGGCAGCCGACATGCGGCGTTATGCCTGGTGGGCGGTCTTCGCCGGGGCGATGGGCCACACGTACGGCGACAATGCGGTGATGCAGATGTACGTCCCCGGTCGCGACAACCCGGCTTATGGCGCGGATACCCCGTGGAATGTCGCGCTCGACGCGCCGGGTGCGGCGCAGATGCGCCATCTCGAAACGCTGATGCTGTCGCGGCCTTATTTCGAGCGCGTGCCCGACCAGAGCCTGATCGTCGACAATGGCGAGCGCTACGATCGCGTCCTCGCGACGCGCGGCAAGAGCTACGCGATGGCTTATACCTATACCGGGCGCCCGTTCGGCGTGCGGCTGGGCGTCATTTCGGGCAAGACGGTGCGCGCGCAATGGTTCGATCCGCGCACCGGCGCAACGCAAGCGATCGGCACCTTCCCCAATACCGGCGTTCGGCAGTTCGATCCGCCGGGCGACCCGGCCCCGGGCAACGACTGGGCCTTGCTCCTCGACGACGAAGCCGCCGCGCGGCCGTAATCGCGCGCGTCAGACCGAGACGCTCCGTGTTCTCCCGCGAAAGCGGGAGTGACGATAACGCCCGCGATTACGGGCTCCTGCTTGCGCGGGAACCCGGGAAAGCATTCGGACTTCGACGGGGCCGTCCCGGGAGTCTAGAGCAACGGGCGTTTAATCTGACCCACCGCCGTTCGCCCTGAGCTTGTCGAAGGGCCGTTCTTCTTTCCCACGGCGGGAAAAGGACGGTGCTTCGACAACCCCGGATCAAGTCCGGGGACGAACGGTTCTGATTTAAGGCACGTTGCTCTAACATCCCTGTCCTACACGGTCGTTTTATGTTCTACCCTGTGGAATGAAACAGGACCGCTCCCATGTGGTGCCCGCCGCGTTGCTCGATACCGGCAGCGTCGCGACCGAGGCGCGTTGCCGTCGCGCCGGCGGCGCCCGTCGGGCGCATGGGTGTTGCGCCCGTGTCGCCATGCTGTCGCGTCCGTGTCGCGTCGGTGCCGCGTTGGTGTCGCGCCGGTGTCGCGTCACGGTCGCCATCCAGGAGCGTTGCAGTCGCATTCCGGGCAAAACCCCTGCGACGCGCTCCACTTTCTCCACTTCACACCGCCCGCAATAAGAGCATCCGTCAACGCAGGCGTCGATGAAAACCCAGGTCCGGGGCGGCGATTCGAACAGATCGAAGACGAGCCTAAGCGGGTCGGCCGCGGCGCACCGCCTCGAAGAAGTCCGGTCCGCCCATCTGGCCGCCCTTCAGCACCAGGTCGAGCCCGTCGGCGTCGCCGCCATGCCCCCGGCAGAGCGGTGCGCCGCGTTCGAGCGGCGCGGCCCAGGTCAGCGCATCGAGCCCCAGTTCGGCGACGGCGTGGCTCGACGTGTCGCCGCCCGCGAACAGCAGCCGCGGCACGCCGGTGCGCGCGACGATCGCGCGCGCGATCCGGCCCAACGCCGCGCCCAGCATCGCACCGCTCGCCTGCTGCCCCGCGCCGAGCGGTCCGGTCGCGGTATAAAGAAGGGTGTTCCGCCCCCGCCCCAGCGCCTCGGCAGCGGCACTTGCCAGCGCGGGCTCGTCGATCGCAGCGGGATCGATCGCAATCGCGGCCCAGCCCGCGCCTTTCGCCCAGTCGATCTGCGCGGCCGTCACCGGCGAGCAGCTTCCGCTGATGACGAGCAGCCGCTCGACGGGTGCAGCAACCCGAAGCGTCGCAGGCGCCGCGAAAGCCCCCTCCTCCTGCCACGCGGCGAGCAATGCGCGCGTGACGCCCGAGCTGCCGACCGCGAAACGGATATCGCCGCGATCGCGCAGCACGCGCCCCGCGACGAGCAGATCGCCCGGCGTCGTGCCATCGAACAACACTGCCTGCGCGCCATCGGCGATCGCCGAGTCGAAGGCAGACTCGGCCTCCCGAAGCCGATCGAGCGGCACGTGCCCGATCGGCATCGCGGTCTGCTCGGCGAGGTGGCGGCGCAGGTCGGCCTCGCGCATCGGCGTCACCGGATGGTGCGCCATCGTCGGGTGCCGATCGATGCGAAAGACGGTGCCGCCGGCATCCGCGAACAGATTGGCGAAGGCGACGTAGCGGCCAAGATGCGGTGCGCCGACGAGGATCGGCACCGGCCCGCCCAGCGCGCGCGCGCCGATCTCCATCGCCCGCCCAATTGAGCCGGTATGCGGGCTGCTGTCGAAGGTCGAGCAGGTCTTGTAATGGACGATCCGCGGCCCGAGCGCCGCCAGCGCGGCGAAGGCGTCGGGCAGATGCGCGTCCATCCAGTCCGGACTACGGCTGCGGCTGTCGCCCGCCAGTCCTATGGCCTCCACGCCGGGGAAACGCGCAAGCAGCTCGGGCGTCGGCGGCCGCAACAGCAGCACCGAAGGCACGCCGCCCTCGGCAAGCGATTCGAGCACGTCGGTCGAGCCGGTGAAATCGTCGCCGTACCAGGCGTAGCGCAGCGCGCTCATCAGCCGCCGAACGCGGCGAGCGCGTCGCGCAGCTCGCCCTGGTCCTTCGCGGCCTGCGTCAGCGGCACGGCCGCGACCGCCGCGTCCCATGCCTGGCGCAACGCGGTGACGCCCGCCGCCGGCCCCGCCGGATGCGCGAGAATGCCGCCGCCCGCCGCATAGATCAGGTCGGTGCTGCCGAGCGCCGCATAGGTCGCCGGCGCCTGCTTCGCGCTCTGCCCCGAGGAGAACACCGGCATCACCGTGCACCCCGGATGCGGCGCGGCGAACATCGGCGTCAGGCATTCGCGCGCCGAGGCGATCACCGACTCGTTGGGCTCGCAGAACTTGTTGTCGATGCCGTTGACATGGGTGTGATCGATTCCCGCCAGCCGCCACAATTTCTGGTAAGCGATGAAGCTCATCCCCAGCGCGGGCGAGCGCCCCAGCATCCCCCAGCCGTTGCGATGCCCGTGGATCGGCAGTTGCGAATGCGCCCGCAATTCCTTCATCGCGGGCAGGCCGATCGAGTTCATGCTCGCCATGATGCACGTCCCGCCCTCGGCCAGCACGACGTCGTGGCGCGTGCGCATCTCGTCCATGTCGCCGGTCAGGTTGGCGGCGTACATCACCTTTTTACCGGTGCGCTCGGCATGATCGCGGATCACCCGCATCACCGCCGTGACGCGCGCGGCGAAGGGGCAATGCGGCCCGTCCGCCTGCAATTCGTCATCCTTGATGAAATCGACGCCCGCCGCCACCAGCGTCGCGACCTGCGCCGCGGTCGCCTCGGGCGACATGCCGACGCTCGGCTTGATGATCGTGCCGATCATCGGGCCATCCCACACATCGGCAAGCCGGCGCGTGCCCTCGACCCCGAATTGCGGCCCCTGATAGCGGCCGAGGAAGACCGGCGGCAGATCGAGGTCGATCAGTTTGAGCCCCGAAAACGCCTTGAGTTCCGAAAGATTGCCCGCGACCGTCGCCAGCAGATTGGGGAGCGACGGCCCGAAATTCTCGATCGGCCACGACAGGGTGACGCGCGCCGCACGCCGCACCGCCTCACCCGATCTGGGCAGCCCCGATCCGGGCAGCGACGGCGCCGCGACCTCGCCCAGCTCCTCGATCCGCTCCACCCGCGCCGCATGACGTTCGCGCAACGCGTCGGTCTCGCCCGGCGTGCGCACGAAGGTGCCGGTCGATTGCTCGCCCGCCATCGTCGCCGCGGCGTCGGCGAGCGGGAAGGTGGTCTCGATCCAATAGGTCGCGGTAACGCGTGCGCTCATCTCAGGCGATCTTGAAATACGTGTTGTAACTCTCGGTATCGACGTTGAAATACGGTACGAACACCAGGTTGCGCTTCCCCACCGTCAACGCCAGCGCCTGATCCTGCCCGGCCACCGGCGCCAGCGCCGAGGGCAACGGCAGCGGCTGGTTCGCCAGCCCTTCCCACGGATTGATCCCGACATACATCACCGGCCCCCGCATCACCGCGGCGAGGTTCGGATTCTTGTCGTCGATCGGCAGCACGCGCGGCGTCTGCGGCAGCGTCAGATCGACGGTGTCGCCCGCCTTCCAGCGCCGGCGGATCTCGGCGAGCCCGCCCGGCGCCGCCGCTTGCCGCTTGCCGTTGACCGAAAGCCGCGCGCCCGTCGCCCAGGTGGGGATGCGCACCTTCATCGCGAAGGCGCCGTCGCCCGGCTTGTGCACCGTGAGCCGCACCGAATCGTCCGCCGGATAATCCGTTTTCTGCTCGATCGAGACGACCCCGCCCGGCCGATCCCAGTCGAGCGTCGAGGAGGCGAACATGTTGACGAGCAGGGTGTCGTCGTCATGGAAATAGAGGTTAAGCGGATAATCCGCGACGCCCTGCACCAGCGTGCCCGAGCAGCACGGCCATTTCTGGTGGTAATATTCCTTGTCGGCATCCGGGCCGTAATTGGAATAATACGGATAGCCGCCGTCGCTGTCGGGCAGGCGCGTCGCCAGCATCGTGTTGTAGAGCGTGCGCTCCAGCCCGTCGCCATATTGCGCGGCGCCGGTGAAGCGGATCAGGTAGCGCGCGAGTTTCATGTCGGCGAAGCTGCCGCACGGCGTTTCGAAATGCGCGTCGCTGGTGGTCAGCGATTCGGCGAGCTTGCCCTGATGCGGCTCGACGAACTGCTCTTCCGGCCCCCATCCGCCCGAAGCAAAGCGTTGCAGCTCCATGAACTTCCACGCATTTTCCAGCGCGGCGCGATATTTGGGATCGCCGAGATGGAGCCACGCCTGCGCGCCCGAGCTGAGCGCGATCGTATGGCTGTAGGCGTGCTTGGTCGGCAGCACGTCCTTGCCCGCCGCGAGCGGATCGAACCATTCGGGATCGAGCAGGTAATGCACCGCGAGCGCGCGATATTTGTCGTCGCCGGTGATGTCCGCGACATGGAACAGGTTCTCCGAGAGCACATAGGTCTCGTCATAGGGCGGGTCCTTCTTCCCGATCCGGTCGCGCGACACGGGTGAGATGAAGGGCAGGCACTTGTCGATCACCTCGGGCAGCAGCGTCCTGGCCTGCTCGACGCCGCTCAGCCGATAGGCATCGATCAGCCCGACGACATATTTGTCCATCACATAAGCCGGCCACATCTTCTCGGCATTGGGACCGGGATACGGGCTCTCGACCCGCCGAATCACCTCGCCGAATCCCTCGACCAGGGCGGCGACCTTGGCATGCGCCGCCTTGTCTCCCGTCGCCGCGCCGAGCCGCGCCAGCCCCGACATATATTGCCCGAAGGTCAGCCCCGGCACGAAGCCGTCGGCATCGTACCAGCCGCCCATGTCGGGCCCCGGCGCGGGCAGACCGGCGTGCTGGCGAAAGACCTTGAGCAGCCGATCGTTGTCGAGCGCGAGATAATGCGCATGGATGTGATCGAAATGGCGCTTGATCGGCCCGTCGGTCAGCTTCGCCGCGCCATAGGGAAATTCACGGAACACCTCGCGCCCCGCGCCCGCCGCGGCGAGCGCGCTTGCGGGAAAGCCGATTCCCGCCGCCGCGACCGCACAAGCCGAGCATTCGAGGAACCCCCGTCGCGAAAAATGGCTGTGATGCGAATGATCGTGGCGGTGCATGATGGTCTCTCCCGACGCTGAGGCGCGATGATATCACACGGTTGTCGTTCGCGCCTTCTATGCATATCATAGTATTATTCACAAGGGGAGACTGGCGTTGAAATCGAAGTGGCGTGCGATCCTGGTCGCCGGAATTCTCAGCACCGCGATGCCGGCCTGCGCGGCCGCGCAGAACGACGCGCAATGGGCGCGCGCGACGAGGTTCGCGGACAAGCCGGCGATCGCCTTCGGCACCGCCTGGTATCCCGAGCAATGGCCCGAGGAGCGCTGGGACACCGATCTCGAATTGATGAAGAAGGCGGGCATCAACACCGTCCGCGTCGCCGAATTCGCCTGGAGCACGATGGAGCCCCGCGAAGGCGAGTTCCATTTCGAATGGCTGGACCGCGCGATCGCCGCGGCCGCGCGCCACGGCATGATGGTCGTGATCGGGACGCCGACCGCGGCGCCGCCCGCGTGGCTCACGCAGAAATACCCGGACGTGCTGCGCGTCGATGAAGACGGCACCCGCGCGGGCCATGGCGGGCGCCGCCAATTCTCGTTTGCCAGCGCGCGCTACCGCCAGTTCGCGCGCGATATCGCGAGCCGGCTCGCCGAGCGCTATGGCGACAACCCCAACGTCGTCGGCTGGCAGATCGACAACGAGATCGGCCCGCCCTCGTTCGACAAGGAATCGGTCGCGCTGTGGCACGCCTTCCTGAAGCGCCGCTACGGTGACATCGCCACGCTCAACCACCGCTGGGCGACGGAATATTGGAGCCAGCATTACAACGATTTCGATCAGGTGCCGCTCCATGCGACCGGGCAGCAGAACCCGGCGCTATTGCTCGATTTCAAGCATTTCACCACCGCGACCTGGACCAGCTATGTGATGAACCAGGCCGACGCGATCCGCGCGCATGCCGATCCGCGCCAGTTCATCACCACCAACACGATGTTCTGGAACGGCGGGTTCAACCATTTCGTGCTGCACCGCGGGCTCGATATCGCCTCGTGGGACAATTACATCCAGCAGGCCCATCCCGATTGGGTCTCCAACGGCGCCAATCACGATCTGGTGCGTGGCTACAAGCAGCGCAATTTCTGGCTGATGGAAACGCAAGCCGGCCGCGTCGACTGGGTGCCGGTCAACCGGGCGCTGAAACCCGGGCAGACGCGCGAAATGGGCTGGCAGGCGATCCAGCACGGTGCCGACGCGATCATCTATTGGGAATTCCGCCCCGCGCGCAACGGGCAGGAAACCTATTACGGCACGCTGCTGGGCCAGGACGGACTGCCCAACCCCGTTTTCAGCGAGATCGCCGATCTCGGCCGGCAGATCCACGCCGCGACCGACCCGCTGGCGGGCACCACGCCGGTCGCCAGGCTCGCCTTCCTGTTCTCCTACGACAGCCGCTGGGCGATCGATCTGCAGCGGCTCCACAAGGATTTCGACCCGATCCGCGAGTTCACCGATTTCTATCGCCCCTTCCGCGTCCAGTCGCAGGGCGTGGCGATCGTGTCGCCCAAGGCGGACCTGTCCCGCTTCCCGCTTGTGGTCGCGCCCGCGCTCAACGTGCTGACGCAGGAAGAGGCCGATCATCTCGCCGCCTATGTCCGCGCCGGCGGGCATCTGGTGCTGGGGCCGCGATCGGGGATGAAGGACGACGCCAACGCATTGTGGCCCGAACGCCAGCCCGGCCCGCTCGAGCCGCTGCTCGGTGCGCAGGTGGAGCAATTCTACGCGCTCGACGAGCCGGTCGGCCTCACCGGCGATTTCGGCAGCGGCAAGGCGAGCATCTGGGCCGAATGGCTCACACCTGAAGCCGATGACGTTCGCGTGCGCGCGCGCTACACCGATCCCGGCGGCTGGCTCGACGGCAAGCCCGCCATCGTCACCCGCAAGGTCGGCAAGGGCAGCATCACCTATATCGGCGCGTGGCTCGGCCCCGATCTGCTGGCGGCGACGGCGAAGGCGCTGCTCGCCGACACGGGGATCGAGCCGATCGTCCCGAACGCCGCGCCCGATCTGGAGATCGGCGTGCGCGCGGGCGACGGCAAGCGCGTGCTGATCGCGATCAACCACGGCGACACCGCCCACCCGATCGCGCTCCCCGAAGGCGCGACGCTGATCACCGGCGCACTGGAAAACAGCCGCATTCCCGCGCATAGCGTCGCCGTCGTCCGGCTCGAACCGTGACATCCACCAAAGCAGGGATCATGCGCACGATACCGGCATTGCTCGCGACGGCGGTCGCAGTCGGGCTGGCGGGCGCCGCCCCGGCCGCGCCGCAGGATCGCTGGATCGCTGCCTGGATCGCCCCGCCGATCGGCTACGAGCCGGCGATCCGCGACGCGCTCGGCCGCCCTTTCAATAACGAGACCGCCCGGCAGACGGTGCGCGCGGGCGTCGCCGGCACGCAGCTTCGGGTGCGGCTGACCAACGAACTATCGGATACGCCGCTGACGATCGGCGCGGCCTCGGTCGCGAAGGTCGATACAGATGGCGCGGTCGTGCCCGGATCGATCCGCCCGCTCACCTTCGGCGGCGCCAAGGGCGTGACGATCCCCGCGCACGCGCCCTATCTCAGCGATCCGGTGGCAATACCGGTCGCGGCGGGCGAAACGCTCGCGGTCAGCATCCACTATCCCGGCGAGGCCGCGCCGCCCGCGCACGCGCAGATGCTCGATGTCATCTCGGGCAATGCGACCGGCCTCGCGACCTGGGCCGACGCGGAGCGCGTCCGCGCGCCCGGCCTCGTTTCGGGAATCGCGGTGTCCGGCGCCGCCCAGCCGCGCGTGCTCGTCGCGTTCGGCGATTCGATCACCGAGGGCGCGGGCGCGACGCCGGGCAAGGCGATGAGCTGGCCGTCACAGCTCGGCCGGATGCTCGCCGCACGGCCCGAGGGCGAATGCTGGTCGGTGGTCAATGCCGGGATCAGCGGCAACCGCCTGCTCCATGACGGGCGTGGCCCCGACGCCCTGTCGCGCTTCGATCGCGACGTGCTGTCGGTACCGGGCGTCACGCATGTCGTGCTGCTCGAAGGCATCAACGACATGGGCAAGATCAGCGATCCGGCGCGGGCCGATCAGGCCGTCACCGCCGACCAGATCATCGGCGCCTATAGGCAGCTCGTCGCCCGCGCCCACGCGCGCGGCGTCAAGGTCATCGTCGGCACGCTGCTCCCCTATCAGGGCGCGGGCTATTATAGCGAGGAAGGCGAGCAGAAACGGCTCGCGGCCAACGCCTGGATCCGCGCCAACGCAGCGCGCTTCGACGGGCTGATCGACTTCGACAAGGCCATGCAGGAACCCGGCAAGCCGCTCGTCATGCGCCTCGCCGAGCAGATCGGGGATCACCTCCACCCCAACGACGCCGGCTATACCCGCATGGCCCAGACTGCGCTGCCCGAGGTGCTGAAGGACCGCTGCCCGGCGCGCTAACGCCAGGGCCTAGACGGTGCTCCTGCGAAAGCAGGAGCCCAGAATCACGGGCGACAGCGCTTTTAACCCTGGGCTCCTGCTTTCGCAGGAGCACAAGAAATTGCCAGCCCCTGCTTCACCACGGCCGCGAGCGGGCGACCGAGATGCCGCGCAGATCGTTGGGCCACGGCCCGCTGACCGCGCAGTAGAAGTGATAGAGATCGCCGCGATCGAAGACGAGCGCGGGCTTGTGCGCGTAGCGATCGTCGACCGATCCGGGCTTGCCCACATCGATCAGTACCTCGCCGACCTTCTCGAAATGAAAGGGATCGTCGCCGAGCGCGAGCAGATCGCGCGCCTTGCCGTCGTTCGACAGCCCGAAATAGTACATCGCCCACTGGCCGCGATGCTGCACCACGAAGGGATCGCTCGCGAACCGCGCATCGGGCGAGTCCGGGCCGCCGTTGCGCAGGATCGGGTTGCCCGGATGCCGCGTCCACGTCTTGAGATCGGGCGAGGTCGCCACGCCAGTCTGCTCGTGCCAGCGTTTCTCCGCGGTCTTGGCGTTGTAATAGAGGTGATAGGTGTCGCCGATCTTCACCAGATAGGGCTTGTAGAGCCCGCCCCGCTCCCAGTCGGCGCCGTCCTGCGGGAACAGGATCGGCTTGTCGCGCTGCCAGTGGATCAGATCCTCGCTCCACGCGAGCCCGATCACCGCCGCGCCCTCCTCATAGCCCGGATTGGGATAAGCGTGCCACGCGCAAACGTAGCGCCCGTCGACCTTGACTAGCCGCCCTGGCGACTCGAGCATTGTGTCGCGCAGGATCGACGCCGAGGCGATGTTGTAGCGCGTATAGGGATCGTCCGGATCGCGCGGCAGGATCAGGTGCGTGCGTGTCCAATCGACCAGATTCGTGCTCTCGGCGAGCCCGGTCTGATAGCCGGTGCCGTCGAAACCGACGTACATCAGATGGTACTTGCCCTGATGCGTGAACACGAACGGACAATCGACCGCCTTTTCGTCGAAGCTCCCCGGCACGCGCGAGGGGCCGAGCACCAGCTTCCCGTATTTGTACGGCGTGCGATAGGGCGCGACCGGGTCGCTGCCGCGCGCCGCCATCGGGGTTGCGGCACATCCGGCGAGCGCCATCCCGCCGCCCGCCAGGAACGCGCGCCGCGACGCGCCGGTTTCGATCCAGTCCATGTCAGCCTCCGGCCTGTCGCGCGGGCCAGGGGCTGGACCGGGCAACGGTGATTCCGCGCGTCTCGTCGGGCCAGATGCCGCTCACCGCGCAGTAGAAATGATAGAGCGCGCCGTCGTGATGGATGACCGCCGGCTTGTGCGCGTGCTTCTCGTCGATCGATCCGGGCGGGCCGACGTCGATCATCGCCTCCTCGACTTTCTCGAAATGCGTGAGATCGTCGCCGAGCGCGAGCAGCTCGCGCGAATGGCCGTCCTTGGCGATGCCGAAATAGTACATCGCCCATTGGTCGCCGTGCCTGAGCACGAAGGGATTGCTGACGAAGCGCGAATCGAGCGATTGGCCGGGCACGCCGTTGCGGATGATCGGGTTGCCCGGATGGCGATGCCACGTCTTCAGATCGCGCGACATCGCCACGCCGATCTGCTCGTGCCACGGCGTGCCGGCATCCTTGGCGTTGTAGAACAGGTAATAAACGCCGTCGTGGCGCAGCAGGTATGATTTGTAGAGCCCGCCGCGCTCCCAGTCGGCGCCGTCTTCGGGGCGCAGGATCGGCGCGCCGCGCTCCCAGTGGATCAGGTCGCGGCTGGTCGCGAGCCCGATGACGGCGGGGCCTTCTTCATAGCCCGGCGCGGGATAGGCGTTCCACGAGCAGACGTAGCGCCCGTCCACCTTGATCAACTCGCCGGTGGACTGGAGCCCGGAATCGCGCAGGATCGACGACGAGGAGACGTTGTAGCGCGTCACCGGATCGGCCGGATCGCGCGCCAGGATCACACCCTTGCGCCGCCAGGTGACGAGATCGTCGGATTCGGCGAGGCCGGTCTGATAGCCGATCCCGTCCCAGCCGACATAGGTCATGCCGAAGCGGCCCTCGTGGCGAAACACGAACGGGCCATCGACCTTCTTCTCGTCGAAGCTGCCCGCCACGCCCGAGGGCGCAAGCACGAAGCGATCGAGCTTGTACGGCGTACGATAGGGCGCGAGCGACGGCGGTGCCGCGATCGCCGCGCGCGGCAGCGCGGCCGCGCCGGCGGCGACGCCTGCGAGCCGGATCAGGTCACGCCGCGACGGTATGTCGAACGAACTCGTCATTGCTTTCCTTCCTTCGCTGTCCGGGAGCTGCAATCGGCGCGCACGCCCGTCCCGCCACGAAGGCCGGAAAGTCGGGCTAGGTCGCCTTGGAGCGCAGCTTGCTGATGCGATCGAGCCCATGGCCGATCGTGCGGCGCATCGCTTCGTGTGCGGCATCGCCGTCGTGCGCCTCGATCGCATCGACGATCGCCTCGTGCAGCGCCACGCTCTCCTTGTGCGCCTTCGGGTTGTCGACCGGCGAGGCGAGCGTGAACGAGGCGACGAGCGCGGTTTCGATCACGCCCGAAATCGCGCGCATCAACGTGTTGCCGGAGGCCACGCCGATCATCTGGTGAAACGCGAGATCGGCCTCGGCATAAGCGAGCCGGGTATCGGTCGCGTTGCGCATCGCCTCCACTCGCGCACGCAATTCGGCGATCTGCTCGGGCGTCGCGCGCTCCGCGGCAAGGGCTGCCGCCTCGGGCTCGATAACCAGCCTGATTTCCGCGAGATCGCGACGGAACCCCTCGTCGAAGCCGCGGCTGACCTTCCACGACAGCACGTCGGCGTCGAACATGTTCCAGTGCGCCGGATCGCGCACCTTGGTGCCCACCCGCGTCTTCGAAACGATCAACCCCTTGGCGGTCAGCGTCTTGAGCACTTCGCGCAACACGGTGCGCGAGACGTCGAACCGCTCCAGGATCTCGGCTTCCGCAGGAATCTTGTCGCCGGGCGGATAGACGCCCGAAATGATGTCGGCCCCCAAGGCGCGGGCGACCTGATCGTGGCTGGAAAGCGCGCCTTCCGAATATTTCCGGAATTTGGATGACATATCGGCCCCTGTCCTCGTCCATCGGGAAATGCCGGTCCGGAAAGGGTGACGCCGTCAGGCGTCGCGCGATGCACCGGTTTCCCTCGAATGTCGTTGGCGACATGCTAACCAGACGTGGGGCTTCGGCACAATCGGCTTTGTTATCGTTATCGTCTGCGGGGACGCGGCGGGCGGCCGTTCGAAAACGCCGCCCGCCCCCGTGGATCACAGCTTGAAACGAATGCCGGCCATGATCTGCCGGTCGTCGATCGAGCGGCCGTTCGGCCTCGTCGGGGAGCCGTAATAGGTGAACTCGCGCCGTTGCAGCAGGTTGCTGCCCTCGACCGTCACCGTCAACCGCGGCGTGATATCGTAGCCGATCGACGCATCGAGCCAGCCGTAACCGCGCGTATAGACCGGCAGCAGTTCGGGCGGCAGGTCCGCGCCGACATCCAGCCCATAGATGCTGCTGAGGTATTTCGACCGATAATTGTACGCGACGCGCGCCGACAGCCCGCCCTTTTCGTAAAGCCCGGCGATGTTGAAGCTGTGCTTCGACAGATTGGGCAGCGGCGTCAACTCGGTCGGGATGATCGCCGGCGTGGCGCTGTCGACATAGGTGTAGTTCGCTTGCACGCCGAAGCCGTCGAACGGCCCGGGAAGGAAATCGAAGAAGGTCTGTCCGCCGATCTCGACGCCCTTGATCTCGCCGCTCCTGCCGTTGGTCGGCTGCTGAATGACGTATTCGATGCCGTCGATCGTCTGCGTGTTGCCGTTCCGGAAGACGAAACCCTTCACCTTGCGATAGAAGCCGGCGAGATAGAGCGAGCCGGTGGGCGAGAAATAATATTCGAGCGACGCATCGAGCGCGTCGGCGCGCAACGGCTTCAGTTCGGGGTTGCCGCCCGAACCCTGGCCCTGCGCCGGCACCAGTGTCAATGCCGGCGACAACTGGCTGAAGCTCGGCCGGGTCAGCGATTGCGAGGCCGCGAGGCGAAGTTGGAGCCGGTCGGTGAAATGGATGCGCAGGTTGGCGCTCGGCAACGCGCTGACGTAGCTCGATCGCCAGAATGCAGGCTCGACCACGTCGTCGACCTTCTGGTTGCCGTTGATGCTCAGCCTGGTCTTGACCACGCGGATGCCGATATTTCCGTCGATCGGAATCGAACCGCCGGTTTCGAAGAGAAGCTCGGCATAACCGGCAAGCGTCTCTTCCGACATGTCATAGACCGACTTGGGATCGACCGCGATGTCCTTGTCGAGCCCGATCGCCTCGCGCACCCGCTCCCAATCCTCGATATTGCCGAGATTGGAGGTGATCGCCGTCAGATAATCATGCTCGAGCCGCGGCGTTCCATCGAAATAATCGGGGTACGGCATCTGTTCGAACAGATCGGCGAACGGCCCCGCCGGGGTCGTGGTCTCCGGCGCCTGATAGAAGCGGATCGGCACGAACGACGTGTTGAGCTTCTGGTAGCGGAAACCCGTTTTGAACGCCGTCAGGAACGCGCTGTCGATCTTGAAATCGCCATCAATCCGGCCGGCGTAGGAATCGCCCTTGTAATGGTTCTCACTGCGCGTCAGCGGGCCGATATTGTAGTTGTTGATATTGGTGAGATCGATGCCGTCATAGAGCATCGACGGCACCTCGCCGCTCGAATCGAGCGTCGCGCGAGGCGCGATGGTGGTGAGGTCAAGCTCCGAATAATAAAGCTCGTTGGTCGATTTCTGATAGGTGAATTCCCCCGAAATCGAAGATCCGCCGAAATACTGTCTGGCGCCGACCGTATATTGCTGGTTCTTGTCATACGTGTCGCGCTGGACGCCGTAAGCGGTGACCGGAACGTCGAGGAATGTGCCCGACTTGAAGTCGTTGGTGTCCTCGTAGAGCGTGACGGTATCGGGATCGACGGCGCTCCCGTTCGTCGGGTTGTAGAGGCCGCGCTGTTCCTGGAGCGAGCGATATTCTTGATACCCCGCCTCGGCGAAAATCTCGAGATCGGGATTCGGCTTCCACTGGAACACGCCCTGAAGGCCGATGCGACGGCGCTTGCCGTTGATGAGCGGCTCGTAATCGCCATTGGGCGTGACGATCTCCTGCCCCGGAATGACATCGGTGCGGATACCCGGCGCGCCGGTCGAAATGACATCCGAACGGAACGACCGCTCCTGATACGAGCCGCTGAGCAGCAGCCCCATCTCTCCGCCGCCGACGTCCCAGCGATCGCTGATCAGCCCCGAAACCAGCGGATCGACCTTGTCCGCCAGCGTCTCGTACCGGCCGCGCACGCTGCCGCTGAGCTCGAACCCGTCGAAATCGAGCGGCCTGCGCGTACGCAGATCGATCACGCCGCCGATGCCGCCTTCGATCAGGTCCGCGGTCGGCGTCTTGTAGACATCGACGCCCGCGAGCAGTTCCGACGGGAAATCCTGAAGGTTGTAGCCGCGACCGCCGCCGGCGGTGAAGATCTGGCGGCCGTTGAGCGTGGTCAGAACCTGGGTGAGCCCGCGGATCGCGACATCACCGCCTTCGCCGCGATCGCGGGAAATCTGAATGCCGGAGATGCGCTGCAACGCCTCCGTCGTGTTGCTGTCGGGTAGTTTGCCGATATCGTCGGCGACGATCGAATCGACGATCGAATTGGCCTCGCGCTTGCGCGCCTGCGCCGATTCGAGGCTCTGACGGATACCGGTGACGACGATCCCATCGGGCTGGTCGCTCGTATCCTGCGGCGCCGCTTCTGCCTGGCCCGCAGCCGGATCAGCCGCCAGCGCGGGGCTCGAAAATGCGGTTGCCAGGGCCGCCACGGCCGCGCCCGCCAGAAGATACTTGCTCAACACGAAGTCCTCCTCCTCAGAAAACCAGTTATATTCTACGGGCTGAATAATCATATTTTATACAGATCGAGTCAAGTATGAAAACGCGATCTGTGACGAAAAAAAGAACGTCCTGGCTCAGGCGCCCACGCGGCTGAGACGGACGGCGATGCAGGGCGCGCGCGGCAACGCGATCGCCGGCCGGAACATGTTGGTTCGGATCAGGAAGCTCATGTCCTTCGATCCGATCACCCCATTGTCGCTGCGATCGTCGGCCGCGGCGAACACGGAGCCGGGACCAGCGGATTGCCGAGGATCACGGCCTGCCCGGTGTTCGGGGCGCGCACCGCGAACGGGATCGGGTAACAGGTGCGTGCCACGACTCGGCACCATCGGCGATGACCGGCCCGACGACTCGCGCCGCGCCGGCATACCGGCCTAGGGCCGATCGACATTCAGAAGATGGCGAGCCGAAAATGGTGGATTTTCGAGACCCGGCGCGCAGCGTGCTTCAAGGCACGTGAGCACCGGAAGCTCGAAAAGCCGCCATTTGCAGGCCGCCAGAGCTGAATGTCGATCGGCCCTACGGCGCCGGCAAGCGTCTGACGGTCACTGCCAGTCTTTCAGGCGGCTGGTATGGCCGATGCCCGGATTGAGCGCATTGTGCGGATCGAGCGATCGGTAATGCGCCGCGAGCGCGGGCTTGGCGGCGTAGAGATGGCCGACATTGTGCTCGGCCGGATATTCCGCCCCCCTCGCCGCGACCAGGTCGAGCAGGCGGTGCTCGAGCGCCACCGGATCGCAGCCCTTGGTCACGAGATAATCCTGATGAAAGACGTAGCAGAAGAAGTGGCCGTAATAGAGCTTGCCGACCAACTGGCGCTCGATATCGGGCGGCAGCACCTCGAGCCAGTCCTCGGCATTTCTCGGCAGCGCAATGTCGAGCGCCACGATGTTCTCGACATCGCGCCCCCGCACCGCCCGGCATCGCACCGCGGCGCCCGCGGTGACGAAGCGATGCAGCATCGCCCGCTCGCCCTCGTCGGGCGTACATTCGAACATGGCACCGGACGCGCTGGGGAACATTTCCGACAGCAAGGCGCGGGCGTGGTCGATCCCCTCGTCCGCAACCTTGAGGATCAAATGATGCGCATACCGCTCGCGAAACGCGCGCATGCGCCGGGGGAGTTGATCGGGCAGGAATCGGCTCACCGCCTGAAGCAGACGATCCGACAGCGAGGCCGGAAAAAGGCGCAGCCGCGCGGCAAGTCTATCGACCCAGGCTTTGGCGCGAAACAGCCCCGGCAATCGGTCCGTTCCCAATGCCCTGATCGCGGCAATGGTGTCCTTGCCGTAGCGGTCGGCGAGATCGAATGCCTCGCGATGAATGTATTCGCCCGATATCGGCAGCACGGGCGCCTCGGCCAGCATCCGCCGCCGCAGCGTTCCGAGTTCCCGCGTGTCGTTCGTGCCGATGTAGAAGACCGCGCCTGTGCCCGCGCGCGGGAAGGTATCGAGCCGCACCGCGAAGACCACGACCTTGCCCGCGCTCCCGGATGCTTCATAGAGGCGCGATGGATCGGCGTTGAACCGCGCGGGCGTGTCCGCGTCGACATCGCGGACGATCCGCCCGTAATCATCGGCGGCGGAGGCGGCGCGATTGTCTTCGGCGACATCGCTTTCATCGAAGCGCCACTGGTCGAGCCTCTCCAGAATTTCCTCCGGCGTGTCGCCCAGCCGGATGCCGAGATGGTTGCGCAGGTGCACGCTGCCGTCCGCCGCCACCTGCGCAAAGAGCGCATATTCGGTATAGGCCGGCCCGCGCCGCACGAGCGCGCCGCCCGAATTGTTGCAGACGCCGCCGACGACCGAGGCGCCGATGCACGACGAGCCGATGACCGAATGCGGCTCGCGCCCCAGCGGCGCCAACGTCTTCTCAAGGTCGTAGAGCGTCGATCCGGGCAGCGCGACGACCTGTCTGCCGTCGCGGATCGGGCGGATACCGGCGATCCGCCCGGTGCTGAGAACCACCACCGGTCGATCGTAATCCCCGTTGGGCGTTGACCCGCCCGTCAGACCGGTGTTGGCGGCCTGCATGATCAGGATTCGGTCCGCCGCGACGCAGGCGTTGATCAGGTGCCACATCTCGACGAGCGAGCCCGGTCGCACCGCCGCCTCGACAGTGCCGCCGCCGAAGCGGAATCCGGTTGCGAACGGCGCTGCCGCCGCCCCGGTGAAGACGTGCGCCGCCCCGACGATCGCCCGGAGCCCCGCGATGAAATCGCCTGCGCCGGTCGGCTCAGAGGTCATGCTGCGGGTCCGAAGTCATAGACATAATCTACTGCTTTACCGTTGCTTTCTGTCGACATGAGCGTGGAACAGCTTCGTCGCGGCTTCTGCAGGATCGCACCGGCTGGACGCAAGACCTTCATGCTTCGTATCACATTCCGGCAGCGAACGGCACGAGCGGGCCGCCTCTCAACGCAACCAAGCGGCGGATCGATGGGCATCGACCGCTGCCGGTTTGACGATCGGCCCGCATCTCGATATGCGTCACTGAAATATCAATGATGGCGTTGTAATATCAAAGTGGAGCGATGATGATCAAGGCACGATGGCTGCTTCTGGCCGCTGCCGGCATGGCGGCGTCGGCAATGGCGCAGACCCCCGAGGGGGTGACGTTCCATGTCTCGCCGACGGGCGACGACAGCGCGTCGGGCGACGCGGCGCACCCTTTCGCCACGCTCGCGCGCGCGCAACAGGCCGTGCGTGAAGAAGCGGGACGCAACGACGTCACCGTGCTGCTCGCCGACGGCGAATATCAGCTTGCCGCCCCGCTCGCCTTCTCGCAGGCGGACGGCGGGCGCAACGGGCATCTCGTCACCTGGGCCGCGGCGCCGGGCGCGTCGCCGGTGGTCTCGGGTGGGACGCACGTGCGCGGCTGGCGGCCCAGCGATGTCGGGCGTGGCATCTGGGAAGCCGACGTGCCCATGGGCAGCGACACGCGCCAGCTTTGGGTAAACGGCCAGCTTGCCGAGATGGCCGAGACGGAGATTCCGCGCGATGCGGTGACCTTCTCCGAAACCGGCATCACGCTGAAGGACAATCGCCTTCCCGACATCGCCCGATGGCCCGACCGTAACCGGCTCGAGATCGAGGGCACCGGCCATTTCACCGACCGCTTCTCCCCCGTCGCGAGTGTCGAGGGGCGCACGCTGGTGATGGAGCAGCCCGCCTGGGGGAACAACAATTGGGGCTATGACACGCTCGCCAGGCCCTATGAGCCGAAGAACGGGAAATTATACCTGCGTAACGGGCTCGCCTTGCTCGACGAGGCGGGCGAATGGGCGATCGATCCCGCCGCGGGCAAGCTCTATTACAAGCCGGCCGAGGACGTTTCGATGGCGAGCGCCGATGTGGTGCTGCCGCGGCTCGACCACCTGATCTCGATCAGCGGCAATTACGCCCAGCCTGTGCGCGACATCACCTTCAAGGGCCTGCGCTTCTCGTACACGAGCTGGATGGGGCCTTCGACCGCGCAAGGCTATGCCAATCAGCAGAGCGGCTCCTTCCTTGCCGGGCCGCTGACCGCACGGCCCGCCGACGCGCTCACCTCCTGCTCGTGGGGCTGCCCCGGCTTCGAGACGCGCCGCAACGAATGGTCGCAAATCCCTGCGGCGGTTCAGGTTTCCGCGAGCCAGCGGATCACGTTCGAAGGCAACGTCTTCGCGCATCTGGGGCAGGTCGCGCTCGGCATCGGCAACAATGCGGACGCCAATGCGAGCGGGATCGGGCTTGGCGCGCAGGCGATCGAGGTCAAGGCCAATGTCTTCACCGACCTTTCGGGAGGCGCGATCATGGTCGGCGGGGTGCGTCGCGACGCGCACCATCCCTCTCAGCCGGGTCAGGCCAACCGCCAGGTGACGATCGCGAACAACCGCATCACGACCGTCAGCCAGGATTACACGGACAACAGCGCGATCCTCAGCACCTATGTCGATCGCGCACTGATCCTGCACAACGACATCTCCGGCGCGCCTTATGATGCGATCGACACGGGCTGGGGCTGGGGGATGAACGATCCGGGGGGCAACCCCACCTACCGCATCCGCGAGCGCGGTTATTACGATTACCCCGCGAACCTCGTCTATACCGAGCCGACCACGCACCGCGACGTGGTGGTCGCCTACAACCGGATCCACGACGTCAAGCGCCATTACGAGGACGGCGGCGCGATCTACAACCTGTCGGCGAGCCCCGGCACGGTGATCGCGGAGAACTACATCTACGATATCGGCGACCATATCGCGCTCTATCTCGACGAAGGCTCGCGCTACATCACGGTGCGGAACAACGTGGTGAAAGGCGTGGGACGATGGCTCAACATCAACACCGTCCATTCCTTCCTGCCGCAGCGGATAACCATCGACAACAAGGCCGTCGGCAACTGGCACGACACGTCCGAAATAGGCGGCATCTGGAACGATTACCTCAACAATCACATCCTCGACGATCATCTCATCAAGAACGATAACTGGCCCGACGCTGCGCAGCAGGTAATGGAGAACGCCGGGATCGAGGATACGGTAACGCTGCCTTCCTACACGCCCGGAGCAAGCGAATGAGCGGCGCGCCCGCGCATCTTCTCGCGACCGCCCAGCTAAGCCGCCGCGCCGTGACGCTGGGTCTGGGCGGCGCCCTGCTCGCCTCCCCCGCCCTCGCACACGCCGCGCGCGTCGTCGGCGACCTGCACGACGTCAAGGATTTCGGCGCGCGCGCCGACGGCGAGACGATCGACAGCCCCGCGATCAATCGCGCGATCGAGGCGGCAGCGAAGGCGGGCGGCGGCACCGTGATCGTGCCGCCCGGCCGCTATCTTTGCTTCTCGATCCGGCTCAAGGACAACGTCACGATCGTGCTCTCGGCGGGCGCGGTGATCGAGGCGGCGAACCCGGACACGCATCGCGGCAGCTACGACGCGCCCGAAAATTATCTGGAGGAGCAATTCCAGGATTTCGGCATCACGCACGTCCACAACAGCCTGATCTACGGCGACGGCGTCAGCAACGCCGCGATCGTCGGGCAGGGAATGCTGCACGGCCTCGGCCTCGACCGCGCCGGACCCGGCGCGCGCTGGCACGGCGTCGAGGGATGGCAATCGGCCAAGGCGCTCGGCATCTCGCCCAAGGAGCTGGCGCTACGCGATCCCAGGGAGCGCGCAGCGGTGGGCCGCGCCAACAAGACGATCGGGCTGATGAACTGCCGCAACGTCCTCCTGCGCGATTTCACGATCCTGCAAGCCGGGCATTTCGGCGTGATCGCGCATGGCGTGACCAACATGACGATCGACCATCTGACGATCGACACCGATCGCGACGGGATCGATATCGACTGCTGCCGCGACGTGCGCGTGACCAACTGCATCGTCAACGCGCCCAAGGACGACGCGATCGTCCTCAAGAGCAGCTACGCGCTCGGCCGCAAGGTGTTGTGCGAGGACATCACGATCCTCGGCTGCAAGACAAGCGGCTATGCGATGGGGAGCCTGCTCGACGGCACCTATCGCAAATCCGACTATGCCGCACCCGACGAGCGCGGCCCGCTCGGCCGGATCAAGATGGGGACCGAGACCAACGGCGGCTTCCGCAACATCCTGATCTCCGACTGCACGTGCGAGGCGAGCCGCGGCATCCTGATCGGCGTGGTCGATGGCGGTATCATGGAGGATGTCGTGATATCGGACATCGTGATGCGCGATCCGGTCAACCATCCGCTCTTCGTCCACCAATCGGGCCGGCTGCGCGCGCCCGAAGGGACGACGATCGGCAAGTGCCGCCGAATCCGCTTCGACAACATCAACGTGTCGGGCGCCGACCCGCGCTTCCCGTGCGGACTGACGGGGCAGAAGGGCTATCCCATCGAAGACATCAGCTTCTCGAACATCTTCGTGCAAAGCGGCGGCGGCGGCACCAAGGCCGACGCCGCGCGCGTGCCCGAGGAGCGGCCGACATCGAGCCTCGAAGTCAGCTATCTCGGCACGCTGCCCGCGCAGGGCCTCTATGCGCGCCACGCTGAACGGCTGACGGTGCGCGATGTGGAGTTCACCGTGGAGAAGCCCGACGCGCGGCCGGTCTTCGTTCTCAACGACGTTCAGGGCGCGACGATCGACGGCGTGGTTTCGGCACAGCCGCGCGGCAACGTCTTGCTCCAGCGCGACAGCAGCAACGTCGCGATCGGCGACGTGCGGACGATGGGGTGATTTAGAACCAAGCTGGGCGTTATTGGTCGGGAGCAGTGCTCCTGCGAAAGCAGGAGCCCAGGATTATAAGTGCTTCGCCGTAACTGGGCTCCTGCTTTCGCAGGAGCACAAGGAAGTAAGTCCAACAGGATCGTAGATGCCCCAACGCCTTCTCGTCACCCGCCGGCTGCCCGAGCCGGTCCACGCGCATCTCGCCGGTGCCTATGACGTGACGCTCAACCCGAGCGACACGCCGTTGACGCCCGATCAGCTCGCCGCGGCGATGCGCGATTACGACGCGCTGCTGCCGACGATCACCGATCGACTCGGCGCCGATATCCTCGTGCCGGGCGGGCGCGTGAAGGCGATCGCCAATTACGGCGCGGGGTTCGAGCATATCGATCTCGACGCCGCGCGCGCAGCGGGCATCGTCGTTACCAACACGCCCGACGTGCTCACCGAGGCGACCGCCGAACTGGCGATCCTGCTGATGCTGATGGCCGCGCGCCGCGCCGGCGAAGGCGAGCGCGAGCTGCGCGCGGGCGGCTGGACGGGGTGGCGGCCGACGCACATGATCGGGCGCACGATCATCGGCAAGCGGCTGGGCCTGGTCGGCTTCGGCCGGATCGCGCAGGCGACCGCACGGATCGCGCGCGACGGTTTCGGCATGGAGATCTTCTACGCCAGCCGCCGTCGGGCGCCCGAGGAGGTGGAGCGCGCGCTCGGCGCCACTCATGTCGCCTCGGCCGCCGATCTGGCGGCGACGGTCGACATCCTATCGCTCCACACGCCGGGCGGGCCGGACACCCGACACCTCGTCGATGCCGCGCTGCTGTCGCGGATGCAGCCGCACGCGATCATCGTGAACACCGCGCGCGGATCGGTGATCGACGAAGCGGCGCTCGCCGATGCGCTCGCCAACGGCCGGATCGCGGCCGCCGGGCTCGACGTTTTCGAGCGTGAACCGGCAGTCCACGCCAAGCTGCGCGCCCTCGACAATGCGGTGCTCCTCCCCCATCTCGGCAGCGCGACGATCGAGGCGCGCACCGCGATGGGCATGCGCGCCGCCGCCAATCTGGAGGCGTTCTTCGATGGCAGGGACCCGCCCGACCGCATCGCCTGACCCGGCCGCGCTCGATGCGCTCGTCGCATTGGCCGACGAGGGATTGAGCGCGGTTGCGCGCCGCCCGCTCGTGCTCGGGCTATGCGGCGCGCAGGGCAGCGGCAAGACCACGATCGCCCGCGCGCTCGCCGCACGGCTGCGCGAACGCGGTCTGCGCGTCGCCATCCTCTCGATCGACGATCTCTACCTGACCCATGCCGAACGGCAGGCGCTCGCGCGCCGCATCCACCCGCTTTTCGCCACGCGCGGGCCGCCGGGGACGCACGATGTCGCGCTGGGGCTCGAGGTGATCGCGAAGCTCGACGCGGGCGAGGCGGTCGCATTGCCGCGCTTCGACAAGGCCACCGACGATCGCGCGCCGCGCGAAACCTGGCCGGTGATCGAAGGCGCGCTCGATCTCCTGATCTTCGAAGGCTGGTGCGTCGGTGCCGCGCCCGAGCCCGAGACGGCACTCGCCGAGCCGATCAACGACCTCGAACGACGCGAAGATGCGGACGGCACGTGGCGCCGCTACGCCAACGAAGCGCTTGCGCATTATCGGCCGCTGTTCGACCGGATCGACCGTCTCGTCCTCCTGGCCGCGCCGGGCTTCGAGGTGGTGCGTGCGTGGCGCGGACAGCAGGAAGAGGACCTGCGCACCGAACGACCCGAAGGCGAGGCGGTGATGGACGCCGCCGCGATCGACCGCTTCATCCAGCATTACGAGCGCCTGACGCGCCACATCCTCGCCGAGATGCCCACGCGCGCAAACCTGACGCTGCGACTGGATGCCGATCGGCATGTTGTGGCGGTGGAAAGAGGCTGATCTGTAAAGCCCAAAGGGCGACGATCGATCTAGCGGGCTCGAGCAACGTGCCTTAAATCAGAACCGTTCGTCCCCGGACTTGATCCGGGGTTGTCGAAGCACCGTCTTTTTCCCGCCGTGGAAAAGAAAAACGGCCCTTCGACAAGCTCAGAGCCTGCCCCGGCGAAGGCCGGGGGCGAACGGTGTTGGGTCAGATTAAACGCACGTTGCCCTAGCCTTCGTTCCCCCGTGTTCCTGCGAAAGCAGGAACCCGGAGTTTCGAGCGTCGTCGTCTGTGACTCTGCGCTCCTGCTTTCGCAGGAGCACATAACGGGCCGTCTTCTGATATATCTATTGCTGCAACTGATCTCCTTCGATAGGGTCGCATCGAAGGAAAGGATCACATGGTGCAGCTCTATGGAGAGACGCTGAGCCGCCGCGACGTGGCGGCGCGATCGGGGATGCTCTCGCAATTCGCCGGCGTGCGGCTGATGACGCTGGGCGACGGAGTCGAGCGCGGCATCCGGATGCTCGAATTCCGCACCGGCACCGGCCTGCGCTTCACATTGCTGGTCGATCGCGCGCTCGACATCGCCGATTGCGAGCATAGCGGCCGCGCGATCGGCTGGCACTCGCCCGCGGGGTTCCGCCATCCCGGGCTGCACGAATACGAAGGCGAAGGCGGGCTCGCCTGGCTGCGCTCCTTTTCCGGGCTGATCGTCACCTGCGGGCTCGACCACACCTTGTTCATGGATGACGACGACGCGAGCCATTACGTTTACGCCCCGCGCGAGAAGGTGTCCTCCTCGCTCCATGGCCGCGTCGGCACGATCCCCGCCCGGCTCACCGGCTATGGCGAGCGCTGGGACGGCGACCGCTGCTTCCTGTGGTGCGAGGGCGTCGTCCAGCAATCGACCGTGTTCGGCGAAGACCTGCACCTGATCCGCCGGATCGAGGCCGAGGTGGGGACCGACGACATCCACCTCCACGATCGCGTGGTGAACCACGGCTTCTACCGGACGCCGCACATGCTGGTCTATCACATCAACGTCGGGCACCCGGTGCTGGCGGAAGGATCGCGCTACGTCGCGCCGATCGCCTCTACGCCCTGGGCGGCGCATGCGGGCGAGCATTACCGCGCGCGCAATGGCTATCGCACGATGCCCGCGCCGCAGCGCGATTTCCACGAGCAGGTCTGGGAGCATCAGATGGCCGCCGATGGCGACGGCCGCGTGCCGGTGGCGCTGGTCAACGACGCGATCGGGCTGGGCTTCCAGGTCGAGACGATCAAGGACCAGTTCCCCTGCCAGTTCGAATGGCAGAATTTCCAGATGGGCCAGTATGCGCTGGGGATCGAGCCGTCGACCAACCATGTCCTCGGCAAGCCCTTCGCGAAGGAGCGCGGCGAGCTGATCTGGCTCGAACATGGCGACGAGCGGCGTTACGATACCGTACTGTCGGTGCTCGACGGCGCGGACGCGATCGCTGCGGCCGAGCGGCGCATCGCCGGCATCGCACGGCAGACCGACGACGAATTTCCCGAACCGACCGGCCAGTTCGCGCCCATTACGGGCCGGGGAGCGGCCGCATGAGCATCGCGGGGCGGACGATCCTCTATACGGGTGCTGCGGGCGGGCTCGGGCTGCCGACCACGCTCGCCTTTCTGGACAAGGGCGCGCGCGTGGTCGCGGTGGACAACGATCCGGCCAAGGTCGCGGCGCTCGAAGCGGCGGTGCCCGAGGAGGCGCGCGCGCGGTTGATCGTGTGCCGGGCCGACCTCTCCGATCTGACCGCCTTCCGCGCCCAGCTCGACGAGCTGCTCGTGACGACAGGCGGGTTCGACGTGGTGATCAACAACGCCGCGATCTACCCCTCGAAACCGTTCGAGGACTATACGATCGAGGAGCATCAGGCGGTGCAGCGCGTCAACGTCGATGCCGGGATCGTTGCGGTGCAGGCGGCGCTGCCGGGGATGCGCGCGCGGGGCTGGGGGCGGATCGTCAACATCGCCAGCGTCACTTTCTACGGCGGCTGGGCGCTGCTCTCGCCTTATGTCGCGTCGAAGGGTGCGCTGGTGGGGCTGACGCGGGCCTGGGCGCGCGAGTTCGGCGGCGATGGCATCACCGTCAACGCCGTCTCGCCCGGCGCCTTCCCCACCGATGCCGAGAAGATCCACCCCGACCCCGAAGGCTATACGCGCTTCGTGCTCGATCATCAGGCGGTGAAGCGCCGCGGCACCCCCGCCGACATCGCCGCCACGCTCGCCTTTCTCGCCTCGGACGAGGCGGGCTTCATCACCGGCCAGACGCTCAACGTCGACGGCGGCTGGATCATGCACTGAACGGAAATGGGTCACACATGGGTATCCTGAGCGGCTATCGCGTGCTCGACTGCTCGATCGCGATGGCGGGGCCGTTCGCGGCACAGCGGCTGGGCGATCTCGGCGCGGACGTGGTGAAGGTCGAGCCCGTCGGCGGCGAGTGGCAGCGCTTCCGCGCGGCGGGCGGGGCGACGGGGAACGCGATCAACACCTCGTTCCTGTCGCTCAACCGCAACAAGCGCTCGCTGGCGATCGATCTCAAGTCCGATGAAGGCCGCGCGGTGCTGGTCGAGCTGGTCAGGACCGCCGACGTGTTCCTCCAGAACTACCGCCCGGGCGTCGCGAAACGGCTGGGCGTCGATTACGAGACGCTGCGCGCGATCAACCCGAAGCTGATCTACGTCTCGATCTCCGGCTATGGCGAGGACGGGCCTTATGCGATGCTGCCGGGGCAGGATCTGCTGCTCCAGGCGATGTCGGGGGCGATGCTCTCGGCCGGACGCGAAGGCGATCCGCCCGCCCCCGCCGGCCAGTATCTCTCCGACGCCGTCACCGCCTATGCCGCGTTCGAGGGCGCGCTCGCGGCGCTCCTCCACCGCGAACGCACCGGTGAAGGTCAGCTTGTCCAGATAAACATGCTCGACGCGGTCGTGACGTTCCAGATGCAGGAACTGGCGGTGTTCACGCAGGGGCACAAGCCGCAGACCCGTTCGGCGGAACCGCATGCGCATTGCTACATCCGCGCGCCCTATGGCGTGTTCGCGACGAGCGACGGCTATCTGGCGATGGCCTTCGCCAATCTGGAGACGCTGGGCGGCCTGATCGGCGAGCCGAGCTTCGCCGGGATGGACGGCGAGCGCGACGGCTGGGCGCATCGCGACGCGATCTTCGCCAAGGTGCGCGAGAAGCTGCCCGCCAAAACCACCGCCGAATGGCTCGATCTGTTCCGCGCGCACGACATCTGGGCGGGGCCGGTCTACGGCTATGCCGACGTCGTCGCCGATCCGCAGGTCGCACACAACGGCACGTTCGTCGAATACGACCACCCGACCGAGGGGCGTGTGAAGACGCCCGGCTTCCCGATCCGCTTTTCGAAAACGCCTTCATCGGTCGCGCGGGGCGCGCCGCTGACGGGCGAGCACAGCCGCGAGGTGCTGCGCGAGGCGGGCTATGACGATGCGGCGATCGACACGCTGATCGCCAACGGCGCGGTCCGGCAGGAGTAAGGCGATGACCGATCACGTGCTGTTCGCGGTCGCGGGGCATGTCGCCACGATCACGCTCAACCGCCCCGAAAAGCTCAACGCGGCGACGCCCGAGATGTCGCGGGCGATCGTGAAGGCGGTCGAGCAATGTGACCGCAATCCCGACATACGCTGCGTGATCGTGACCGGTGCGGGGCCCAAGGCGTTCTGTGCGGGGTCCGACATCGCGGTGCTCGACAGCTACGCAACGCCATGGGATTTCCGCAATCGCGACGATTATTGCGATGCGATCCACAAGCTCAAGAAACCCAGCATCGCGGCAGTGAACGGCTATGCACTGGGCGGCGGGTTGGAGACGGCCCTGTCGTGCGACATCCGTATCGCCTCGGCCAATGCCCGATTCGCCGCGCCCGAGATCAAGCTGGGCTGGATCGGCGGCGGCGGGATGGCGGCGTATCTGGCGCATTCGATCGGCGCCTCGAATGCCGCGAAGATGATCCTGACGGGCGACCCGATCGATGCCGAGACGGCGCTCCAATGGGGGCTGGTGAGCGAGGTCGCCGCGCCCGAGGCGCTGATGGACACCGCCCGCGCGCTCGCCGAGACGATCGCCAGCCGCGCGCCGATCGCGGCCGAGACCGCCAAGCTCAACCTGCGCGCCGCTTTCTCGATGCCGCTCGACAAGGCGATGGAATATGAGCGCGACCTCCAGACGATCTGCTTCGCGACCGAGGACGCCGCCGAGGGCCGCCGCGCCTTCGCCGAAAAGCGCGCGCCGGTATTCCGGCGGCGCTGAGAGTCGAAGTTGGCGAAGGTTGCGCGAAACGGCCCCATCGATGCCAAGATTAGAATTCAATTATGGCGTAATATCAATTATTTATCTAACGGACTTGATGGGCCATACGAAGAATGAGCCGGCGAAGACGAACACGATCGCCGAGACGAACAGCGCGCGATAATCCATGTCGAACACGCCGAGCAGCCACGCCGCCCAGACGGGGCTGAGGATCTGGGGAATGTTCACCGCGGTCGTCAGCAGGCCGAGATCCTTGCCGGTATCGCCGCCGTCGTCCTTGGGCAGCACCTGCGTCATCAGCGCCATGTCCACCGACATGAAGGCACCGTAGCCGAGGCCGATCAGCACGGCATAGCCGATCATCCCGTCGACCGTGGGCGAGACGAGCGGGATCACCATCGCCAGCCCCATGACGATGCTCGACAGGAAGACGAGCGGCTTGCGGCGCCCGAGCCGATCCGACGCGAAGCCGGAGGCGAAGGCCGAGATCACCAGCGCGACGAAGGTGATCGACGACAGGGTGGCGATCGTGTCGTTCGACTGCGCAACCGACAGATGGATGTGATCCTGGAGGATGTAGAGCAGGTAGGTGACGATCGCCTGATAGCCCATGTAGATCGTGAAGCGGCCGAGGAAGGCCCAGGCGAAATCGGGATGCTTGCGCGGGCTGACCCAGAAGCTCTTGGCGAACGCACCCAGCCGGAACGGCTCGGGCGGGCCGAGCGCCATCTTCGGTTCGGGGTTGAGCAGCACGAAGGCGAGGCACGCCGCCGCGACCAGCCCGGCGAACAGCAGGTAGCCGCCGGTGATGTTGGGCGCGATCAGCCCGGCGACGATGATGCCGACCGTGCAGCCCGCGGTCATCCCCGCCCCGACGAAGCCCGAGGCGACGCCGCGCTCCTCGGCGCGGAAACGGTCGGCGACGATCGTGGTGATCGCGGCCTGCATCGAATTGAGCGTGATTGTCGCCCCCACCCAGAACAAGGTGATCGCCCACAAGGCCGTCATCTGCGACACCGCGGCGAGACACAGCGCACCCACAACCGCGCCGGTGACGATCCAGGGCGTGCGCCGCCCGAAGCGCGTGCGGGTGCGATCCGAGAGCGCGCCCGCAATCGGCGTCGTCAGCGTGCTGAACACCGAGGTGATCGCGAACACGATCGCGAGGTCACGCGCCTTGTTGGCATGATCGAGCCGCTCGATCTGGTTGGGCAGCAACACCGAGAGCACGCCGCAATAGAGCGCGAGCAGCACGAAGAACACGATTGTCATCGAGACGAGCAGCCGCCACTTGGCGGCGCCCGAAACATGGCCCGGATGCGCGAGATCCGGCGCGGCGGGGAGTGCGGAGAGATCGCCTAGCGGGTCTTCCATTGTAGCTGCTGGACTCCCTCCCACTCGAATAACCGTTCGTGCTCCTGCGAAAGCAGGAGCCCAGAATTTCTGGCGACAACGCTTTTAATCCTGGGCTCCTGCCTTCGCAGGAGCACAGCGTTCATCATCTTGTCAGCCCAGCCGCATCTGCGGCGGCGCGTTGCCCAACGCATCGTCGGCGACGATGTCCGGCCGGTGCCACACGCGCCGCGCTTCCTCGCTCAGCACGAGGCCATGGCCCGGCGCGTCGCTGCCGTGGATGAAGCCGTCGCGGATCGTGAACGGCGTTTCCACCAGATGATCGAAATTCTGGTAGCTGTATTCGACCCAATCGACCTCGGGCAGCGCCAGCGCCATGTTGACGCCGATTTCGAGGAAGCTGTTGCCCATTGTCACCGGCACGCCCAGCTCGGCGGCGAGCCAGCCGATCCGCATCACGTCGGTGACATGGCCATGGACGTTGAGCATGTCCGCCGCGCCCGCCTCGATCAGCGCGCGCTTGCCCGACACGTCGAGATATTCGCCGGTGTTGAGGAAGGTCGGCCCCGCCGTCTTGCGCAGCAGCTTCAATCCCTCGACATCGTGGCGCATGATCGGGTCTTCCATCCAGTAGATGGCATGGCCCGCGCGGCGCATCGCGTCGAGGTTGAGCAGCGTCTGTTTGGGGCACCAAGCCTCGTTGGCGTCGATCATCACCGTCGCGCCCTCCCCCACCGCGCGTCGGAGCAGATCGAGCCGGTGGAGGTCGCGATCGAAATCGGGGTGGCCGACCTTGATCTTGAACGCGGTGAAGCCCTGTGCGGCCGCGGCGCCGAACAGCTCGGAGAAATCATGGTCGGAGAGGTGGAAATCGAGCCCGCTCGCATAAGCGCGCACGCTGCTGCGCCGCGCACCGAGCAATGTCCACAATGGCTGCCCGACCGACTTGGCGAACAGATCCCAGACCGCCTGCTGGAGCGCCTCGCCGAACGCGATCGAAAAGCCGCGATTGTTGCCCCCGCGCGGGCGGACGACGCGATGCGCGAGCGCGCCCGCGCTTTCGCCCTCGATTCGGGGCCATACTTCCTCGCGGAAGACGCGGACGATCTCGGCCTCGGCGGGGAGCGGATGGAACAGGCTCTGGACGAAGCCCAGACCGACGCGGCCCTCACCGTCGATCAGCTCGAGTGCGGCGACATGGACCTGATCCGCGCGGACCTGGCTGTCGCCGATCACGCGATCGCGGCGAAACTGGAACCGCGTGATGCGGAAATCGACTATCTGCATTTTCCCCACTACAGTCTGGCCAGATCGCCGTATTTGAGATATCAGACAAACTTAGAGATATGGCAGAGAGACGGATGACGCAAGCAGCAACTTCACCCGCGCCCCGCACGCGAACGCCCGCGCCGGCGCCCGACAACGAGCGCCTGAGCGACGTCGCCTATCGCAAGGTGCTGGAAGGATTGTTCGACAAGACGGTGCCCGCGGGCGCGTTCGTGTCGCAGAACGAGCTGGTCAACCTGCTCGGCATTCCCGTGCAACCGCTGCGCGATGCGCTGCGCGTGCTCGAGGCGGAAGGCGTGCTGACGATCCATCCGCGCTCGGGCATCCAGTTCCTGAAGCCTGACCTCGAGCTGGCGCGCAGCACCTACCAGTTCCGCACGATCATCGAGCGCGCGGCGGCGCGCAGCTACGCCGAATCGGGCGACGCCAAGGAGATAGCGGCGCTGATTGACGCGCATGAGAAGCTGATCGCCAGGATCGAGGGCGGCAGCTTCGGCCCCAAGGTGATCGAGGAACTCGACACGCTGGAAGAGCGATTCCACGGCGGGATGCTCGCGAGTCTGCGCAACCCGCTGGTGGAGACGACTGCGCGGCGGCTCAAGAATTACGTGCGGCTGATCCGCCTCGAACGACTGGTGACGCAGCCGCTCGCGCTGAGGACGCTGCGCGAGCACCTCGATATCCTGCGCGCGATCGCGGCGCGCGATGCCGACGCCGCCGAAGCCGCGCTCGCCACGCATTTCCAGGCGGCGCTACAACGCATCCTGGGGATGTTTTGAGGCGAATGATGTCGTTTCCGGTGGTCACCCTCACCCTTCCGGCGCTTCGCGCCTCCCTCCCTCTCCCATTGGGAGAGGGAAGGGTGAGGGTGACGATGCCCGACCTATGCGCCTGATCGACGCGCACCAGCATTTCTGGACGATCGGCGGGCCGGGGCAAAGCTGGCCCGATGCCGAATGGCCCGCGATCCACCGCGATTTCGGCGCCGATGACCTGCGCGCCGCCGCTGCGGGGCTCGATCTCGTCGGCAGCGTGCTCGTGCAGTCGCAGCCCGACGATCGCGACACCGACTGGATGATCGAAACCGCGGGCGCCGATCCGCTGGTCAAGGCGATCGTCGGCTGGGCCGATCTCGACCGCGCCGACGCGCCCGACCGGATCGCGGCGCTTGCGCGGCAACCCAAGATTGCCGGGCTCAGGCCGATGCTCCAGGCGATCGACGACAGCGACTGGATCCTGCGCGATGCGCTCGCGCCCGCGATCGCCGCGATGCTGGCGCATGGCCTGCGTTTCGACGCGCTCGTGCAGCCGCGCCATCTGCGGCCGCTCCACGCCTTCGCGACGCGCTGGCCCGATCTGCCGATCGTCATCGATCATGGCGCAAAGCCGTTCGCCGCAAGCGGCACGCTCGATCCGTGGCGCGACGACATGGCCGCGCTCGCCCGATTGCCCAACGTGTGGTGCAAGTTGTCGGGGCTGCGCACCGAACAGACGCCCGGCCAGCCGGCGGACGCACTCGCACCTTATGTTGCGCATATCATGGCCTGCTTCAGCACGCGCGTGATGTGGGGCAGCGACTGGCCGGTGCTGCTCCATGCCGGCGACAGCTATGCCGATTGGGTGCGCGATGCGCGACGGCTCGCCGGGCCGCTCGACGAGGCGGCGCAGGCGCGGCTCTTTGTCGGCGCGGCGACCGAATTCTACGGCCTCGACGCTTGACGATGCTGCCGACACCGATCTACCGCATATAATATTACGATAAGGAATCCCTGACCGATGGACATCAGCGCGCTCGGCAATTTGGGGTTCGGCGCCGGCTCGCTCGGCAACCTCTATCGCCCGATGAGCGACGCCAACGCCGCCGACACGATCCGCGCGGCGTGGAACGCGGGCATGCGCTATTTCGACACCGCGCCGCATTACGGCTTCGGCCTCAGCGAGAAACGGCTGGGTGCGACGCTGCCCGCGCTCGATCCGCAGGAAACCGCGATCGTCTCTACCAAGGTCGGCCGCCGGCTCGATCCGGTGCCAGGCAAGGATCTGACGCAGCCCCGCCAGGCCTTCGTCTCGCCCGAGCCGGTCGAAAGCGTGTTCGATTATACCTATGACGCGGTGATGCGCTCCTGGGAGGCGAGCCGCGTGCGGCTGAGGCGCGAGCGGATTGACATTCTCTACGCGCACGACATCGGCCGCTTCACGCACGGCGACGACCACCCTGCCCGCTTCCGCGAATTCATGGCCGGCGGCTACAAGGCGATGCGCGACCTGCGCGACGGCGGCGCGGTCGGCGCGATCGGGCTGGGCGTCAACGAATATCAGGTGTGCGAGGAAGTGCTCGCCGAGGCCGATCTCGACGTGGTGCTGCTCGCGGGGCGCTACACCCTGCTTGAGCAGGAGAGCCTCGCGACCTTCCTGCCCCTGTGCGCGCGCCGCGACGTCAAGATCGTGCTCGGCGGGCCCTATAATTCGGGCATTCTCGCCAAGGGCGTGAAGCATGGCGGCGAGGTCCATTACAATTACGCGCCGGCACCCGCAGACATCGTCGCGCGCGTGGGCGCGATCGAAGACGTGTGCGCGGCGCACGACGTGCCGATGGCCGCCGCCGCGCTCCAGTTTCCGCTCGCGCATCCGCAGGTCGTCTCGGTCATTCCGGGAATGAATTCGCCGCGCCAGGTGGCGGCTGCGGTCGCGTTGATGGCCACCGCCATTCCACCCGCGCTCTGGCGCGATCTCAAGCAACAGGGGCTGATCCGGGCCGATGCGCCGGTGCCCGAGGAGTGAAGGACAAAATGGGACGCCTCGAAGGAAAGATCGCCATCGTCACCGCCGCCGCGCAGGGGATCGGCCGCGCCAGCGCAGAGCTGTTCGCCCGCGAAGGCGCGCGCGTGATCGCCGCCGACATCAACGCCGACGCGCTCGCCGGGCTCGAAGGCTGCGAGACGCACGTGCTCGACCTGCTCGACGGCGGCGCGATCAAGGCCTTCGCCGAGAAGGTCGGCGGCGTCGACGTGCTGTTCAACTGCGCGGGCTTCGTCCACGCCGGCACGATCCTGACGACCGAGGAGAAGGATTACGATTTCTCCTTCGATCTCAACGTCAAGTCCGCCTATCGGATGATCCGCGCCTTCCTGCCGGGCATGATCGCGCGCGGCGGCGGATCGATCGTCAACATGTCGTCGGTCGCGGGATCGGTGATCGCGGTGCCCAACCGCTTCGTCTACGGCGCGTCCAAGGCGGCGGTGATCGGGCTGACCAAGGCGGTCGCGCTCGATCACGTGGGCGACGGCATCCGCTGCAACGCGATCTGCCCGGGCACGGTGCAATCGCCCTCGCTCGACGAGCGGCTCGCGGCGACGGGTGATGCCGAGAAGGCGCGCCGCGCGTTCGTCGCGCGCCAGCCGATGGGGCGGATCGGCACCGCCAACGAGATCGCCGAGCTGGCGCTCTACCTCGCCAGCGACGCATCCGCCTATACGACGGGCACCGCCAACATCATCGACGGGGGCTGGGCCAACGCATGACACGCCGCATCTGCCTCGCGCTCGATCTGGTCGACGATGCGGACCTGATCGCCGAATACGAACGCTGGCACCAGGTGGGAAACACCTTCCCGCAAGTGACGCAATCGATCCGCGACGCGGGCATCGAGAACATGGAAATCTACCGCGCGGGCAACCGCCTTTTCATGGTGATCGACGCGAGCGAGGATTATTCGCCGGAGCGCAAGGCCGAGATGGACGCCGCCAATCCGGCCATGGTCGATTGGGAGAAGCGGATGCGCCGGTTCCAGCAGCCCGTCCCCGCCGCCGGACCCGACGGCACCTGGATCGAGATGGAGCGTATTTTCCGGCTCACCGACCATCCGGGAACCGACGGCGGCACGCGATGATCATTTCCTCGACGCTCGATTTTCGCGAGGCGGCGCGGCGGCGGCTGCCGCGCTTCCTGTTCGATTACGCCGATGGCGGCGCCTATGCCGAGCGCACGCTGGCGCGCAACGTCGCCGATCTCGCCGATGTCGCGCTGCGCCAGCGCGTGCTGGCAGGCGTCGCCGAGCCCGATCTCTCGACGACATGGTTCGGCAGGAAGCAACCGCTGCCGGTGGGGCTCGGGCCGATCGGGATCGGCGGCATGTATCGCCGGCGTGGCGAGACGCAGGCCGCGCGCGCGGCCTCGGCGGCGGGCGTGCCCTTCTGCCTCTCCACCGTCGGGTTGTGCTCGCTCAAGGAAGTGACGGCGGCGGCCCCCTCCCCCATCTGGTTCCAGCTCTACGTCATCCGCGACCGTGCGTTCATGCGCGACCTGCTCGCCACCGCGCGCGAGCTCGGCGCGGAAGCATTGGTCTTCACCGTCGACATGCCGGTGCCCGGCGCGCGCTATCGCGACGCCCATTCGGGCATGTCCGGTCCCAACGCCCCGCTGCGCCGTGTGCTCCAGGCGATGGGCAAGCCCGGCTGGGCGTGGGATGTCGGAATCCGGGGCCGGCCGCACCGGCTGGGCAATCTCGAGCCCGTGCTCGGCGCCGCGAGCGGCATGAACGATTACATGGGCTGGCTGGGCGCCAATTTCGATCCGTCGATCGCGTGGAAGGATCTCGACTGGATCCGCTCCGAATGGAACGGCCCGCTGATCATCAAGGGCATCCTCGATCCCGAGGACGCCCGCGAGGCCGCCGCGATCGGCGCGGAAGGCATCGTCGTCTCCAACCATGGCGGGCGCCAGCTCGACGGCGTGCTTTCCTCGGCGCGCGCGCTGCCGGCGATCGCCGACGCCGTCGGAGACCAACTGACCATCCTCGCCGATTCGGGCGTGCGCTCCGGCCTCGACGTGGTGCGGATGCTGGCGCTGGGCGCGCAGGGCGTGCTGCTGGGCCGCGCCTGGCTGTTCGCGCTCGCGGCCAGGGGCGAGGCGGGCGTCGCCCAACTCCTCGACCTCATCCGCCGCGAGATGATCGTCGCGATGACGCTGACGGGCGCGCACTCGATTCGAGAGATCGATCGATCGTTGCTGGCGTGAGCACCAAAAAATAAGGGCGCGGAGGAGGTTCCGCGCCCTCAGGGGGGATGTGCCGGAGGGGAAGTCCGGCACGGGTTGGCCTTAGAAACTGAAGCGCACGCCTGCCGAATAGCGGCGGCCGACGGTGCGGAATTCCTTCGTGCGGTCCGGCGTGGTCGAGTAGATGAACTCGTTGCTGTCGGTGAGGTTGAGCGCATCGACCATCAGCGTGATGTGATCGGTGATCGCATAAGAGATGCTCGCGTCGAGCTGACCATAAGCATCGAAATATTCGGGATCGCCGTTGCGGCCGTTCGCGACCTGAAGGAAGCGGTCGCGCCACGTATAGGCCGCGCGCGCCTGGAGCGGGCCCTTTTCGTAAAAGCCGACGAGCGTGTACGAATTGGGTGAGAGACCTTCCAGACCGTAGCTCACCCCCGTCACCTCGTTCGCGTAATGCGCGTTGCTCTTGACGTAGGTGTAGCTCGCCTCCGCGCCGAAGCCGTCGAACGGCGCGGGGAGGAAATCGAAGACCTGGCGGTAGCCGATCTCGAAGCCCTTCACCGTCGCGCCCTCGCCGTTGGTCGGCTGAGTGACCTGGAACGTCACCTGATCGACCTGCTGCGGCGTCGTCTGCAACGAGACGAACGATTCGATATCCTTGTAGAAGGCGGTCGCCGACAGCAGGCCGAGCTCGTCGAAATACCATTCCAGCCCCGCCTCTACCTGCTTGGCGCGGAAGGGCAGCAGATTGGGGTTGCCGCGGCGGATCGTCTCGTTGCCGGGATTGGTCTGGATGCTCTGCGCCGGCGACAGGTCATCGAGCGTCGGGCGCGTCATCACCTTCGAGGCCGCAGCGCGGAAGATGAGCTTGTCGGTGAGGTTGAGGCGCACGTTCACCGAGGGCAGCCAATCGGTGTAATGGCCCGAGAAGCTGATCGGGACGACCGGCGACACCTCGATGATGTTCTGCCCGAGGCCGTTGGGCCGCGCGCTGATGATCGTCTGCGCCGCACCGGACGAGGTGAACTTCGTATCCTCGACGCGAAGCCCCGCGTTGATCGCGAGCGGCATCCCGCCAATCGCGGTCTTCCAGTCGGCCATCACGTAGCCGAGCCACACGTCCTCGGTGACGAGCGAGCTGCGCGAGGGGCTGTAGCTGGGCCGTTCGTAGAGCGAGCGGCCGTCGGCGGTGCGATAATCCTCGAGCAGGTGGATGAGATCGAACGGATCGTAGCCAACCCAATTGCGGACGATGTTGCCGTCCTTGTATTTCGAGAAGAAATCGAGGTCGGTCGCATAGAAGATGTCGGACGGCAGCGGATAATAAGTGGTGCCGCCGCAGAAGGCGCATTGCCCGCCGAACGACTGCGCCCAGGCATCCTGATCCTTGTCGCGCGATTGCCGCGCGCCGCCGGCGTAGATGGTGAACCCGTCGGCGACCTCGTAATTGCCGTCGAGCCGGAATTCGAGCGTCTGATCGGTGCGGATATTGCCGCCGTCGATGAAGTAATGCGCACCGATATGCTCCAGGTCGGTGGGTGCGTTGGGATAATCGGGGCTGGAGAAATCGTAATCGTAGATCGGATAGCCGCTGCGCCGGTCCCACTCCATCGTCATGCCGGTGCGGCGGATCGTCGTGAAGAAATTGCCCGTGCGCCCGTCATGCCGCGCCCGCGAATAGGAGGCGTCGAAGGCAAGCTCGAACGGCCCGTTGTCCCAATCCGCGTTGAAGCCGACCATCGTCGTTTCGGCCTTGCGCGGGGTGCGCTGGACGATCTCGTCGACGAAGCCGCCCTCGATCCGCTGATAGACCGCCGAATCGCCGTCGATCACCTGATCGACAAGCGTGCCGCCGCTGAAATCGTAGGCGAGGCCGGTATAGTTATCGAGCTGGTCGAGATACGAATAGAGCCCGTCGAGCGTCAGCGTGAGATTGCCGGTAGGCTTCACCTGCACGGTGCCGGCAAGGCCGAGCCGCTCCTTGTCGGACAGCACGAAGAAGGGCGAGAGGTTCGACGGCATGTCGATATTCTCGAATTCGGGCACGTTCGGCCCGGTACGGCCGGCGAAATAGCCGCCCGGCGTGCTCGACCGCTTCACATGGCCCGCGCCGATCTGGAACTCGTCGTCGCGGCTGCGGCGGTTGACGTAGGAGGCGGCGAGCGCGACGCCGAACGTCCCTTCATCGTTGCGCAGGCTGACGAGCGCGGAGAGTTCAGGACTTATCTTGTCGCGCAGCTCCGAATATTCGCCGCGCGCGGTGGCGGCGGCACGCACCGTCTCGCTCTGATCGAGCGGGCGGATCGTCTTGACGTTGACGGTGGCGCCGATGCTCGCGCCGTTGATGGCGGCGGTCGGGCTCTTGTAGACGTCCGCGCCCGCGATCAGCTCGGACGGGAGCACGTCGAAACTGAATGCGCGGCCGATATTGTCGGTCGCGATCGTGCGGCCGTTGACCGTGACGGCGTTGAAATCGGGGCCGAGCCCGCGCACCGAGATGAACTGGCCGTCGCCGCGGTTGCGCTCGATCGTGACGCCGGGAATTCGCTGGAGCGATTCGGCGACGTTCTGATCGGGGAGCTTGCCCAGATCCTCGGTCGTGATCGAATCGACGACATTGAGCGAGGTGCGTTTGATCTCGAGCGCGCGCGAGATCGAGCCGCGGATGCCGGTGACGACGATCGCGGTGGTATCGCCCTCATCGGCTGTCTGCGTGTCGGCATCGGGCACAGCGTCGCCCTGATCGGCGGTCTGCGCGGCTGCCGGAACCGCGAGCGCGACGGGCACCGCCCAGATCGCAACGCCGCACAACAGAGGGGTCAAGGCCTTCATTTCTCTCGCTCTCCTTCCCTGAACTGACTGCGACATCTAAAAATGTCATCTTGATGTTTTGAGATATCAGAATAGCAGAGATGAAATTCTATTCAAGCCCCATCGCGTGATCGCCGGAGTCGAGCCGCGACCCATTGAGAGCGCTGAAAAATCCCGTGGTGCCGGCCGAATCGCGCCAATCGTCATCATCCTGACGCAAGTCGGGATCCCTTCGGCGCTCGGTTCGTCATAATATGCCGAAGCGAGAATGGATGCTGACTTTCGTCAGCATGACGAACTGCCGCGAGGGACGAGGGCAAACACCGGTTCAGCGGATCGGCGTCACGTCGATCGCGGAAACCAGTGCGTCGCCGTGCATCGCCGCGAAATCGAGCGTCAGCACGCCATCCTTCGCGACGCCCGGCAGCGACACGGTCGCGGCCTTGAGCGCCCCGCCCGCCAGTGCCGCCGGATCGACGCCTTCGCGCACCGCACCTCCCGACGCCGTGATCGTGAAAAGGCGTTCGCCCGGCTTCTTGCCCTCGGGCTCGAACAGGTGGAGCGTGACGCGGTAGCGCCCGTCGGGCAACGGCAGCGCATAGGAGAAACGCTCGCCCGCACGCCAGCTCGCATAAAGCTCGGGCGTGTCGGTGCCGGTGACGGTCTTCACCGGCGCGGTATTGCCGCTGCCCTCGGCATAAAGCTCGCGCCGGAAGGGGTTGAGCGTGTGGCCGGTGCCGCCGGTGAAGTAATTGTCCGAGCCGTAGCGCGTGCCGCCTGCCAGCCGCACGCCGGTGAGCGTGCCGGTGCGGATGTGGAGCGCATCGCGCGGCCCGTCATAGGTCCAGGCGATCGTGTCCTCGACCGGCACGCCGTCGCGCGTCGCGTGCGCGGTGAGCACGTTCCAGCCCTGATCGAGCGGCACACGCGGCCAGGTGCAGATATAGTTGCGGCATTGGGCGGCCCCGAGATCGCGGCCGTTGACGGTCAACGACGCCTGCCCGGCATTGCTGTAGGCGCGCACATCGACGACGCGATAGGCGCGATCCACATAATGCCGCTCGGCGAGGCGCAGGATCGGCGCGTCCTTGCGCCACGCGGCCTGATAGAACCAATAGGCGTCCTTGCGAGTCTTGCGGTCGAAGGTGACGAGGCCCTTGGTGTTGACGTCGCTGGCATCGCCTTCCTGGCGCAGATCGCTCGTCGAATCGAACATCTGCCAGACATAGCTGCCCCACAGGAAATCGAGCGATTCGATCGCGGCCCAGGAGCGCGCATGGATCGCCGCCTCCGCCTCTTCGGGCTGGGGACGCGAGATGCTTTCCAGCTTGCCGCCATAGACATTGTCGGTGTGCTGGGTGACGGCGCCGCCGCCGCCATATTCGCCGACGCCGATCGGCAGGCCCGGATGCTGCTCGTGCAGCCCGCGCATCACCTCGCCCAGCCGCGCCGCATCCTCGACATGGCCGGTCGAATACCAGCCGAGATAGAGGTTGTAGCCGACCGTGTCGGCGGTGCCCGAGGTGCGCTCCTGCCCCTCGTCGGGCTCGCCCGGCAGCGGCTCGCAGCACACTGCGACGGTAGTGGGGCGTGTCGGGTCCTCCTCATGCGCGAGCGCGTTCAGCTTATCCAGCAGCGGCCGCGCGGCGCCCTTGGGGGTCAGCCCTTTCGAGCTCCAGTTGGTCACCTCGTTGCCGATCGACCAGAGCGCGACCGAGGGATGGTTGTAATTCTGGCGGATCAGCTCGATGAGCTGCTGCTTCGCGCTCGCGACCATTTCCGGCGGCGTTTCCGTCATGCCCTTGGGCGCGGCGAGGTTGACCAGCCCCAGCTCGGCCCAGAGGATCATGCCGTTGCGGTCGGCGAGCGCGTAGAAAGCGGGCGCCTGGTTGTAGTGCGACAGCCGGATCGAGTTCGCACCCAGTTCCGCGATCAACCGCATGTCCTCGGCGCGGTCGGCGTCGGAGATCGCCCAGCCCTTGTCCTGCCGGTCCTGATGCCGCGTGACGCCGTGGAGCTTCACATGGCGGCCGTTGAGGAAGAAGCCCTTGTCCGGGTCGATGCGGATCGTGCGCAGGCCCAGCGGCTGCTCGACGCGATCGAGCATTTCGCCGTCGCGCAGCACCTCGACGACGATGCGGTAGAGATAGGGGTCTCGGCGGCCGTCCCAGCGATGCGGGTCGGCGATCGTCAGCGCGGCGGTGACGGGCGCGCCCTCCTCCGCGGCGAGCGTCAGCGGGCGGCGGTCGGTCGCGACGATCTTCCCAGCGGCATCGGCGATGCGCGTCTCGATCGTCAGCGCCGCGGGGGTCGTCAGGTCGTTGCGGATCTCGCTGCGCACCGAAACACGCGCCTCGGCATCGTGGAGCGCCGTCACCGCGCCGAACACGCCGGGGCTGCCGTGATCGAGCAGATCGACATGCGCGCCGCCGACCACGATCAGCGACACCGGGCGGTAGAGCCCGCCATACATGAAGAAGTCGCCCGAAATGGGGACGATGTTCGCGGTCGGGCTGCCCGGCTCGGGCGCCGAATTGTCGACCTTGACGGCCAGCACGTTCTCGCCCGCCTTCAACGCCTCGGTGGCATCGACGCGGAAGCGCGAGAACGCGCCTTCGTGCCGGCCGATTTTTTTGCCGTTGAGCCAGACGTCGGCGATGATGCTCGCCGCGTCGAACTGAAGATAGGCGCGCTCGCCGGGTGCGAGGCGCGGCGCCTGGAGATGCAGGCGATACCAGGCGACGCCGCGCGTGGTGTTCGCGTCGGCGCGCCTCGTCTCGTCGTAATTGCCCAGCCGATTCCAGGTGTGCGGCACCGCGACCCGCTTCCAGTCGCGGTCGTCGAACTCCGGCTGGGCCGCACCCGCGGCGTCGCCGAGGTGGAAAAGCCAGCCGTCAGACAATTTTCGCTCGACACGGCCCGACTGGTTATCTGATAACTTCGCCATGGCCGGAGTGGTGAGGACCAGGAAAGCAATGAGGCCGCCGAACACCCGCCCGATCATCGCTGCCCACGAATTGCCCGCCCTCTGCATCGTCTCTCCATCCCGTTCCGTGCGGAGGCGACCACCCGCGGTTGCCCCGTCAAACGTATCTGTGATATCAATTCGATTATGAGATATCTCTAGCCGAGACGCAAGCGGCGCGCCCGAGCGTCCTTCCCGACGAGACAAGGAACAAGGAGAGCAGCATGGCAGATGCCGAGCCCGAGGCGCAGGATACGGCACGCACCGGGGGCGGAATCGCGCCCATCCCGCGCCCGTCGGGCAAGGTGCGCTGGATCGTGTGCGGCTTCCTCTTCCTCGCGGTGGTGCTGAGCTATATCGACCGGCTCGTCATCGCGGTGCTCAAGCCGGAGCTGGCGGCGCAATATGACTGGACCGAGATGGGCTATGCCGATCTGGCTTTCTATTTCCAGCTCGCCTACGGCCTTTCCTACGTCGTCGCCGGGCGGCTGATCGACAAGGTCGGTGCGCGGATCGGCTATGCCGCGGCGGTGACGATCTGGACGATCGGGCATCTGCTTCACACGGCCTTCACTTCCACCAGCGGCATGATCCTGGCGCGCCTTCCGCTCGCCATGGGCGAGGCGGCAACCTTCCCCGCGGCGCTGGCGGCGACCAACGAATGGTTCCCGAAGCGCGAGCGCGCGCTGGCGATCGGCATCTTCAACGCCGGATCGAATGTCGGCGCGATCGTGACGCCGCTCCTCGTGCCGCTGATCGCCGCGACGTTCGGCTGGCGCATGGCGTTCTACGCAACCGGCGCGCTGAGCGTGCTGTGGGTGATCGGCTGGCTCGCTTTCTACCGCGCCCCCGAAAAGCACAAACGCGTCGGCAAGGACGAGCTTGCCTGGATTCAATCCGAGCCGGCCGAGCATTACGAGCCCGCTTCGTTCCGCGACCTGCTGAGGCTGCGCCAGACCTGGGCCTATATGGCGGGGCGCTTCCTGATCGACCCGGTCTGGTGGGTGTTCCTGTTCTGGCTACCCGATTTCTTCAACAAGCGCTTCGGACTCGACATGCTCGAATTCGGGCCGCCGCTGGTGGCGATCTATCTGATGGCCGATGTCGGCTCGGTGATGGGCGGGCTGGTCTCGTCGAAGATGCTGGGGCGCGGCTATTCGCTCAACCGGTCGCGCAAGACCGCCTATTTCCTCGCAGCCTTGTGCACGCTGCCGATCGCGGTCGCGGCCTATGCGCCGTCGATGTGGATCGCGGTCGCGCTGATCGGGCTCGCCTGCGCAGGGCATCAGGGCTTCTCGGCGAACCTCTTTGCGCTCCCCGGAGACCTCTTTCCGCGCCGCATGGCCGGATCGGTGATCGGGCTCGGCGGGCTTTCGGGCGCGGTCGGGGGTATGCTGCTTTCCAAATATGCCGGGATCATCCTGGAAGTGGTCGGCAGCTACACGCCGATCTTCCTCGTCGCCGCCTGCGCGTATCTGATCGCGCTCGGCGTGGTCCATCTCATCGTTCCGCGCTACCAGTCCGTCACCCCAGCCCAGGCAGAATCGATCCAATGACCAAGCTGACCCTCCATCCCGACCGGCTCTTCCCCGCAGACACGACCACGCGTGCCATCGCGCGGCGGCTCCATGCGGAGATCGAGCATCTGCCGATCATCTCGCCGCACGGCCACACCGATCCCGCCTGGTTCGCGACCGACGCGCCGTTCGAGGATGCCGCGAGCCTGTTCATCGTGCCCGATCACTACGTCTTCCGGATGCTTTACAGCCAAGGCGTGCCGCTCGAGCAGCTCGGCGTGCCGCGTGCCGACGGCGGGCCGACCGAAAGCGACGCGCGCGCGATCTGGCGGCGGTTCGCGGAGAATTACCATCTCTTCCGCGGCACGCCCTCGCGCATGTGGCTCGACTGGGTGTTCGTCGAGATGTTCGGGATGGACGAGGTGCTGTCGGCGGAGAATGCCGATACGACGTTCGACGCGATCAACGCCGCGCTCGCGACCGACGCCTTCCGCCCGCGCGCCCTGTTCGACCGCTTCAACATCGAGGCGCTCGCCACCACCGAGGGCCCGCTAGACCCGCTCGACCATCATCGCGCAATCCGCGACAGCGGCTGGAACGGGCGCGTCATCACCACCTATCGCCCCGATCCCGCGCTCGACCCCGATTTCGGCGGGTTCGCGGAGAATGTCGATCGGCTGGGCGAGATCACGGGCGAGGACGTCGCGACCTGGGCGGGCTATCTCAAGGCGCACGAGAACCGCCGCCAATATTTCCGCGAGGTCGGCGGCGCGACCGCGACCGACCACGGCCATCCCAGCGCCGCGACCGCCGATCTCGACCGCGCCGATGCCGAACGGCTCTACGCCAAGATCCGCTCGGGCGCGTTCACCCCGGACGAGGCCGAGCTGTTCCGCGCGCAGATGCTCACCGAAATGGCGCGGATGAGCCTCGACGACGGGATGACGCTGCAAATCCATCCCGGCGTGTTCCGCAACCACAATGCCCAGGTCATGGAGCGGTTCGGCCGCGACAAGGGCGCCGACATCCCCGCGCCGACCGATTACGTCCACGCGCTGCACCCCTTGCTGTCGCGCTACGGATCGGAGGCCGGCCTCACGATCATCCTCTTCACGCTCGACGAGGACAGCTATTCGCGCGAACTGGCGCCGCTCGCGGGCCATTATCCGGCGCTGCGGCTCGGCCCGCCCTGGTGGTTCAACGACAGCCCCGAGGGCATGCGCCGCTTCCGCGAGCGCGTGACCGAGACCGCGGGCTTCTACAACACCGTCGGCTTCAACGACGACACGCGCGCCTTCTTCTCGATCCCCGCGCGGCATGATGTGGCACGGCGGATGGATTGCGCCTTCCTCGCCCGCCTCGTCGCCGAGCACCGCCTGCCCGAGGACGAAGCGCACGAGGTCGCCCACGCCCTTACCTACGACCTCGTCAAGAAAGCCTATCGCCTGTGAGCCGACGCCTCGACACCACCGCTTTGCCCTCGCTTCCCGCCGATATCGCCCGCCCCGCCTATGACCGCGACGCGGTGACGACCGGGGTGGTGCATCTCGGCATCGGCGCCTTTCACCGCGCGCACCAGGCGGCGGTGTTCGACGCCGCGCTTGCGGCCGGCGACCTGCGCTGGGGCATCACCGGCGTCTCGCTGCGCTCGCCGGGCGTGCGCGATCGGATGAATCCGCAGGACGGGCTCTACAGTCTCGAAGTTTGCGAAGGTGTCGCGGAAGAGGTTCGGGTGATCGGGGCGGTCGGACGGGTGCTCGTCGCGCCCGAAGACCCCGAGGCCGTGGTCGCGGCACTTTCGGATGCCGAAGTTCACATCGTCACGCTCACCGTGACGGAGAAGGGCTACAAGCTCGATCCCGCGACCGGGCGGCTGATCGAGGACGATGCCGACGTCGCCGCCGATCTCGCAAGCATCGAACGCCCACGCACCGCGCCCGGGTTCCTCGTCGCCGGGCTCGCGCGGCGGCGGGCGGCGGGGCTGGCGCCGTTCACCGCGATCAGTTGCGACAATCTGCCGCACAACGGCGCACGGCTGCGGCAGGCGGTGCTGACGATGGCGCGCGCGCACGATGCACAGCTCGCCGAATGGATCGAGGCCGAAGGCGCTTTCCCGCAGACGATGGTCGATCGCATCGTCCCCGCGACGACGCCCGAGGATATCGCCGCACTCGCCGACCGGCTCGGCGTCGAGGACCGGGCGATGGTCAAGACCGAGCCCTTCACCCAATGGGTGATCGAGGATCGTTTTGCCGGACCGCGCCCCGATTTCGCGGCGCTCGGCGTTCAGCTCACGCAGGATGTCGCGCCGTGGGAGGAGGCGAAGCTGCGCCTGCTCAACGGCGCGCATTCGGGGCTCGCCTATCTCGGCGGACTGGCGGGGATCGAATACGTGCATGAGGTGGTGGGCACTCAGGACGGACGCCGCTTCGTCGAAACGCTCTGGAACGAAGCCGAAACCACGCTGACACCGCCGCCCGAGCTGGACGTCGCCGCCTATCGCCGCGACCTGATGGCGCGTTTCGCCAATCCGGCGCTCAGGCACCGCACGCGGCAGATCGCGATGGACGGATCGCAGAAGCTGCCCCAGCGCCTGCTCGCGACGATCGCCGCGCGGCGCGGCAAGCCCTCGCCGGCGCTCACGCTCGCCGTCGCGGCGTGGATGCGCTGGCAGGCGGGCGTGGACGATGCCGGCGAGCGCCACGCGGTCGACGATCCGCTCGCGATGCGCACCGCCGCCGCGATCGCGGGCACCGGCAGCGCCGCCGAGCGGGTGGCGGCATTGCTCGCGCTCGACGCGATCTTCCCGCCCGCGCTCGCGAGCGATGCCGCCTTTCGAACCGCACTCGCCGATCGGCTCGAGCGGCTCGAAAGCGCCGGTGCACGCGCGGCGCTCGCCGAGATCGGCTGAAAGCGCCGCGCGGCCCCGCGCTTCAAGTCAGGGGTCAGATCAGGGTACGACCCGAAGCGCGAAATCCCCCTGGCTGCGGCGGCCGGAATAATTCTCCACCACGATCTCCACCGGCTGGCGGGCGACCGTTTCTCCTTCCGGCGGCCTGGGGAGCGTGAGCATGGCCGTGGCCTTGTTCCCTTCGCGCGTGGTGATGACGAACATCTTCCAGCCGGGGATGCGGACGCCGTTGCGATCGACGCGGTAGACCGCGACCGTCTGGTTGCCGTCGAGCGTGCGGCCCTCGAGGATCAGCGTCACCGGGCCCGGAGGCCCTTCGATGACATGGTCGAACGTCACCGGCCGCATCGAATCCCAGCGCTCGGTATAGGCGTCGGAGTCGCCGACGGGCATGGCATCCGGCCGTGCCCCCGACGCCGCGCCGGCAAAGGCATCTTCGATCTGGTCGGTGACCCCGTCCACCAGATCTCCGAAATCCTGTGCCATGGCGGGGGTGGGCAGCAGGGCCGCTGCCGCGAAGATCAATGTGATACGCATGATCGTTCCTTTCACTCGAATTACCAGGAGAAGCCGACGGCACCGCCGCCCATCGCGTCGCCGTGCGTCGTGGTCGCGATGCCGAAATTGACGGCGAACGAATCGCTGGTCGCCCGGCTGTAGCCGATCGAGAAGGCGGTCTTGCCGCCATAGGTGCCGAGCCCCATCGTGAGCTTGTTGGCGTTGTCCGAGCCCTGGCCGGCCGGATTGCCGTTGATGACGGCGAAGGCGGCGCTCATCGCGCCGACACGCTCGAGCTCCGTATTGAAGCGGGAGAAATTCTCCTCGATCGTGAACGAGAGCGCGTCGATGCGGCTGTCGGTGTAGCGGTTGGCTTCGCTCAGTGCGGCGGCGCTCGTCATGTCCGCATAGCTCCGCGCGGAGATCAATGTCGCCGCGCTGACCGTATCGGTATAGCCGTTGGCGGAAGACAGCGTCGTCGCATCGCCGGCATCGGCATAGCTTTTGGCCGAGGAGAGCGTGACGGCGTCGCCCGTATCCGCATGCGCATTGGCCGCGGTCAGCGTGGCTGCATCGCCGGCATCTGCATGGGCGTTCGCCGCGACGAGCGTGCTCGCGTCTCCCGCTTCCATCTGGCCGACATTGGCGGCATCGGTGTCGGCGGTGCCCGCGGCGAGATTCACCAGCCGCCGTTCCGCGCCAACGCTGCCGATCGAGACCGTATCGTCCTGATCCGCGACCGATCCCGCGCCCAGCGCGACGCTGTTGACGGCGGATGCAGTCGCTCCCGCGCCCAGTGCGGTGCTGCTGTTCGCCGTCGCATCGCTCAAGCTGCCGACGGCGGTGGCCCAATCCGCATTCGCCGTTGCGAGATAGCCTTGGGCGGACGCGCCCTCGGCACTGGCTTCGCTTTGGATGCCGAATGCCGAGGAACGGGCACCGCTCGCTTCACTGAAATAGCCAGCGGCGGTGCTCGACACGCCCGACGCGACACTGCCGCCGCCCAGCGCGGTGGCATTGTCGGCCGTGGCCTTGGCGCTGGCGCCCAGCGCGGTCGTCATCCCCGCGGTCGCCTGCGCACCATAGCCGTTGGCGGTCCCGGCGCCCCCTGAGGCGACAGCGGCAACACCGGTCGCGGTCGCGCCGGCGCCCGTGGCCTGCGTGCCGTATCCAAGCGCGATCGAATTGGCTCCGCTGGCCTTTGCATACGCGCCGTGGGCGGAGGAACGCAGCCCGCTCGCTTCGCTCAACGTGCCGTAGGCGGATGAAAGGCCGCCGCTCGCGGTGGCGAAATAGCCGCTCGCCGTATCCGATCCGTTCACGGCCTTGCTGCCGTTGCCGAGCGCGGTGGACGCGGCGCCGGTCGCGGACGAGGCGTGGCCGATCGCGGTCGACTGGATGCCGGTCGCCTGCGCGTAGGAGCCGTTCGCGGTTGCGCTGTTGCCGGTGGCCTGCGCGGCATAGCCGGTGGCGGTCGCCGAATCCCCGGTCGCCTTGCTGATGACGCCATAGGCGGACGATCGCGCGCCCGAAGCGTCACTCTGCCCGCCGGTGGCGGTCGCCATCTCGCCCGCGATCGAGCCGCGGCCGATGCTGGTTGCGTTGACTCCGCTGGCATTGCTGCCGTTGCCCAGTGCGGTCGAATATTGGCCCGTCGCCTGCGCGCCGAGGCCGACCCCGGTGCTGTATTCGCCCGAGGCGGTGCTGAACGTGCCCAGCGCGGTCGAACCCACGCCCGTCGCGTTCGCGGCCGCGCCGAACGCGGCGCTGTTGACGGTCGATGCGCTGCTGTTCTGGCCGATCGCGGTCGCCCCGTCGGCCGATGCGCTGCTGGCCGAACCGATGGCGATCGCACCGATGCCGCTCGCGGCGCTGGTATGGCCGAACGCGACCGAGCCTTCGGCCGATGCCGCGCTGTCGTAGCCGATGGCGGCGCTGTTCAATCCGGTGGCGGTGCTGAGGACGCCGACAGCCGTGCTCTGATCCCCCGATGCGGTGCTGCGATAACCGAGCGCGGAGGCGTTGAAACCCGCGCTGGAGCCCCATCCCGCAGCAAGCCCGCCGCTGCCGGCCGCGCTGGTTGCGCCGATTGCCGTGGCCTTGTTGCTTGCTGCCTGTGCGCTATAGCCTATGGCCGTGCTGTCGCCCCCGGCGGCGACGCTGCTGGCTCCGAAAGCGCTGTCGAAGTTTCCGGTCGCGGTGCTCCACGCGCCGAACGCCGCGGATGCCGCGCCGTTGGCGCTGCTACCGACACCGTAGGCGCTGGCGCCGCCTCCGTCCGCCAGCGATCCGGATCCGGTCGCGGTCGAGTCCTCTCCCAAGGCATCGGCATTGGTGCCGATCGCGGTCGCATTTCCATGCGAATCCGCGCCCGTTCCTATGGCGGTGCTCGATCCGTCGCTAGGATCGAGGTCCTGCGCGAATGCACCGTCGCCGCAGGCGAAGCTATCGGTCCCGGTGGCTACCGCGCCCGCGCCGCCCGGCGGGATGGTTTCGCACACCGTCTGCGCTACCGCGCTCTTCGGCAGCAAGATGAACGCGGCGCCGCCCAGCAGGGCGGTCGCGAACGGCGTGGCGCGGAATTTCCAGTTCGACATGATCCTTCCCCTCTTCTTGAAAGGGGCGGATTCCTATGGGCGCGGAATCGAAGCGGTGAGGTGCAGCGACTCACGCAACCGGTGCAGCGCGGCGGCCTCGATTCGTGCAACCGTTGCATAATGGGTTGCATAACGGCCGCATTTCGGAGACGATGCGCCGATGGGGGATGTGGCGTTCTCCGCAAAGCTGCGCCTCGTGCTCAAGGCCTTGTCGATGAGCAGGGGCCGGCTTGCATCGGAACTGGGCGTCGACAAGTCGCTTGTCGGCCGCTGGGCGTCGGGCGCCGTCAGGCCCTCGGGCCACAATCTCGAACGCCTGACCCATCTGATCGCCGCGCGGCAGGATGGGTTCACCCTACTCGACTGGGAGCGCGAGCCCGCCGAGCTGGCGGCGCTGTTCGGGGTGCAGGCGCCGGCGGAGACGCCGCAATTCGCCTCTCCCGAAATACCCGGAATCGAAACCGCGCGGATGATGACCGACCTTCGCGGCGGCGCGTATGAGGGGTTCTGGCGCGCGACGCGGCCCGCCGTGATCGCGCCGGGGCGGTTCTGCCGCGATCACGGCTTCATCCGGCGCGGCGACACGGGCCTGCTCGAATTCGCGCTGGGCAACCCCGATTTCCGCTTCATGGGCTGGGCGCTGCCCTTCGAGGGGCAGCTCTTTTGCACCGCATCCGATCCGTTCGGGACGATGCCGAGCTTCCTGATCGTCAACGGCGTGCCCATGCCCAAGGCGGACCTGCTCGACGGCATCATCCTGACGGCGTTCAATGCGCTGCGCCTGCCCGCCGCCTATCCGATCATCCTCGAGCGGATCGGCGACCTCAGCGGCGATGCGGAGGCCGACGATGCGCATGCCGCCGAATTGATGGCCACCAACGCGCAATTCGCCGAGGAAGGCGAGGTGCCCGACCATGTCTGCAAGCATCTGCTGCGCGAGATCGGCCCTGCCGCGGCGGCAACGGGCGGCGACATGCTGCTGACGGCGTCGCTCACCTCGGTCCTCTCGCGTCAGATGGCCGACGCGGCGCAGAAGGAACCCGTCCTCCCCTGACGCACGCGACTGTCCGTATCGACGGGCCCCGGCTTTTCGGCCACCTGGGGCCGAAGCGATGCCGCGCGGCCGGCAAAGCATCCCGGCCGCGCGGCGCCGAAACGGATCGTTCAGGCGAAAATCTCCTCGAGCGCCTGCCCCGATGGCCCTTCCTTCCAGGTACGCAGCTCGACATAGAGCGAGGTCTGGATCGTGCTCCACACGGTATAGACGAGCGTCGAGAGCAGGACGGTGCCGATCAGCCAGGTGATCGGCAGATGGCCCTGCGCCAGCGCCTGCATGTTCGCCGTGCCGAACAACAGCAGGCCGAACAGGAAGCTGACGAACCAATAGGCGACGACGATGATCGCCTCGACGCCGAACACGCTCCAGCGGGCGCCCCTGGTAAGCTCCCGGCTGCGACCGAAGGCGCCGAAGACACCGGTGCGTTCCTCGACCAGAGCGGGCGAGGCGACCGCCCACATGCAGTAGAGAATGATGCCGGGCACGAGGAACAACGCGAGCCCGATTCCGACGGCGAGCGCCATCAGGATACCGAGCCCGATCAGCGGCAGCGCGACGGCGAGCCCTGCCGACACGCTCTCGCCGAAGCTGGCGCGGCGCCCCTCGGTATGCGCGACCGTCGCACGGACGAGCGCGCCCTGCACGATTGCCTGGAGCACAACCGAGATGATCGCGCCGATAATCGAGACCGCGACCACGCCCATCGTTTGATAACGATCGAGGATCGAGCTGCGCAGCGAAAGCTGGAACCAGTTGAGCAGCACCGACGGGATCGCGCCGAACACGAACGCGATACCGAACATGGTGACCGGATTTGCCGCGAGAACCGAGCCGGTGCGGCCGAAGATACGGCCGATCGACACGCCGCCGGCGACGTCGGATGCTTGTGTTGCCATGAGCATTCTCCCCCTTATGGCCGTCATGCTACGCCGATTTCACCGTCTGTCCAGTGACATCGCCATCGGTTGACGGTTGCGCGGCCGACCAATTCGGTTAGGCTTGAGCGTGTGCGGCGGGGGCCGCGCAGGGGGGAATTTTCGCGTGGTCGCCATGTTCTGGCAGCAGCAGCATCCGGGCGCCGGCGATCCGCGCTTCGAGGCCGCGCATCGCGCGCTGCGCGGCGATACGTCGGTGCAGTTCGATCTGAGCCCCGCCGCGCCGCCGCCCGAACCGCCCGCCTGGCTGAGCACGCTCGGCCATTGGCTCGAAGACCTGTTCCGCCCTGTCGGCCGCGCGATCGCCTGGATCACGAGCCTGATGCCCGATGCGCCTTATGCGCGCATCCTGTTGTGGGCGCTGATCGCCGCCGCGCTGGTCCTCGTTCTGTGGCTGGCGGTGCAGCGGTGGCGCACCGGCGCGTGGCGCCTCCGCCGCCCGCCCGTCGTCGAGGAGGCGCCGGAGGAGGAGGCGTGGGTGCCGGAGGCTGCACCGGCGCGGCGCTGGCTCGACGAGGCCGAGGCGCTCGCCGCGCGCGGCGACTATGCGGAGGCGATTCACCACCTGCTCAGGCGCAGCGTCGAGGACATCGAGCGTCGACGGCCGACACTGGTGCGCCCGGCACTCACCAGCCGCGACATCGCCGCGACGTCGGGCATCCCGCCCGCCGCACGCGTGATGTTCGGGCGGATCGCCGCGCTGGTCGAGCGCAGCCTGTTCGGCGGACGCACGGCCGGGCCGGGCGATTGGACGGCGGCGCGAGACGCCTATGCCAGCTTCGCGCTGCCCAAGGCGTGGCGCGGATGAGCGACGTCGGGATCGGACGCCCCGATCGGGAGCCTGCGACCTTCTCGCCGCTGGCGGTGGTGTTGATGCTGGGCGTCGGGCTGATCGGGTTCATCGGCGCGCTGGTGCTCGGCGCCTATGCCCCCGACCTGCGCCACGCGGGCAATGGCGGCGAGCACGCGCTGTCGAAATCGGCGGTCGGCTTCAGCGGTATCGTCCGGCTCGCCGCGGAAACGGGGCGCAATCCCCGCATCATCCGGCGCGAGAGCGGATGGAGCGGCGCTGAGCTAGTCATCGCGACGCCCGAGCGCGCGGCCGTTCCCGTCGGGGGGCTCACGCAGACGAGGCAATACAAGACGACGCTGATGATCCTGCCCAAATGGGAGACGGTGAAGGACGCCGACCATGGCGGCTGGGTTCGGATCAAGGGCCTGCTGCCGATCGCCGAACCCGAAGGGGTGCTGGCGCCGTCCGAGAATTTCTCGATGCGGCGGCGCGGCAAGGGGCGCCGGCCGCTCGTCACCGCGCCCGGCCTTCCGGACAACATCCGGTTCACCGCGCCGCGCGAGACGCAGGTTATCGTCGGTTACGAACATGGCGCCGCCGACGAGGACGGCGCCAAACCGCTGCAATTCCGCCCACTCATCACCGACGGCCAAGGCGGGGTCGTGCTCGGGCAGCTCGGCAATCTCTACGTGCTCGCCGATCCCGATCTGCTCGACAATGCGGGGATGAAGGAGGCGCGCAACGCGGCGTCGGCGCTGGCCTTGCTCGATTGGCTCAACCGGGATCATCCGGCCTTCATCGGCTTCGACGTGACGCTCAACGGGTTCGGCGGCAGCCGCAATCCGTTGAAGCTCGCCTTCGACCCGCCTTTCCTCGCGATGACGCTCGCGCTCGCGGCCGTGGCGCTGCTGCTGGGCCTGCGCGCCCGCGCGCGGTTCGGGGCACCGCAGGCGCGGCCGCGCGCGATCGCGTTCGGCAAGCAGGCGCTGGTCGACAACAGCGCGGCGCTGGTGCGCCGGGCCGGCCGGGCGCACCGGCTGGGCGGGCGCTACGCGGCGGTAATCCGCGATTCTGCGGTGCGCGCCTTCGGGCTCCCCGCGCGGCTCAAGGGCGAGGCGATCCATGCCTATCTCGACGGGCTGAGCGGCGAACGCCGCTTCACCGATCTCGCCGCGGCGGCCGAAGCCGCCGGGGACAATGCGACGATGCTCGCCGCCGCGCGGGCGCTCCACCAATGGCAACAGGAGAAGCTGGGTGACGATTGACGAGGTCCAGGCGCTCGGCAGCGCGATCCGCGCAGAGGTCGCGAAGGCGGTGGTCGGCCAGGAAGCCACGGTAGACCTGATGCTGGTCGCGCTGTTCGCGGGCGGGCACGTGCTGCTCGAAGGCCCGCCGGGCACCGCCAAGACATTGCTCGCGCATAGCTTCGCCGAGGCGGTGGGGCTCGAGTTCGGCCGCATCCAGTTCACCCCCGACCTGATGCCGGGCGACATCATCGGGGCGAACCTGTTCAATTTCCAGACCTCCACCTTCACGCTGACGCGCGGGCCGATCTTCACCGACATGCTGCTCGCCGACGAGATCAACCGCACGCCGCCCAAGACGCAGGCCGCCCTGCTCGAGGCGATGCAGGAGCGCACGGTGACCATCGATGGCGAGAGCCTGCCGCTGGGGCCGCGCTTCACCGTGATCGCCACGCAGAACCCGATCGAGCAGCAGGGCGTCTATCCGCTGCCCGAGGCGCAGCTCGACCGGTTCCTGTTCAAGCAGATCGTCGATTATCCGAGCGCGGAGGAGGAACGGCGGATCATCGCGACACACGGCAATGCGAGCGATCAGATGTCACCCGCTTTCTGGGGCGTGACGCGGCGCGCCGATGCCGAAGCGATCGGCACGGCGGTGGAAGCGACCGCCGCGGTGCGGCTGGTGGACGAGGTCGTCGATTATATCGCCGAACTGATCCGCAGCACGCGCAACGTCGCCGATCTCGAAAGCGGCGCGAGCCCGCGCGCAGGCGCGATGCTGGCCGGCGCGGCGCGGGCGCGGGCGGTGATCGAGGGACGCGATTTCGTCATCCCCGACGACGTCAAGGCGCTGGCGCCCGCCTTGCTGCGGCACCGGCTGATCCTCTCGCCCGCGGCCGAGATCGATGGGCGGCAGGTCGAGGACGTGGTCGCCGCGATCATCGATTCGATCGGGGCGCCGCGTTGATCTATCCGACGCGCGCAGCCGTCGTGGCGGCAGCGGCGGGGGCGCCGATCGCGCTCGCGGTCGCGCTCGCTTTTCCCGGCCGCTGGTATGCGGGCCTCGCCTGGCCGGCCGCGGTACTCGTCCTCGTGTTCGCCGATGCGCTGATCGGCGCGCGGCCGCGCGATGCTGCCGCCGAGCTCGTCCTGCCGCGCACCGCCCCGGTGGGTGCGACGTTCGAGGCGCGTGCCGACATCGCCATTGCGGCCAAGCGGCCGCCCGCGACGGCGGAGGTCGCGCTCGCCCCCGATCGTCTCCTCGACGCCGCACAGGACGGGCAGATCGCGCTGCCGCTCGACCGGGGGCACGGCGCCGTCGAGGCGCTGCTCACCGCGCACCGGCGCGGCACCGCGCAGATCGGGCGGCTGTGGGTGCGCTGGCGCGGGCGGCTCGGGCTCGTCTGGAAGCAGCGGCGCGTGTCCTCGGACGCGCGGGTCGCGATCCTGCCCGATGTCTCCGCCGTCCGACGGCGCGGCGCCGAGATTTTCCGCCGCCACGCGCTCCAGGGGCTGCTCGCGCAGATGAACAAGGGCGAAGGCAGCGATTTCGAGGCGCTGGTCGAGTTCCGGTCGGGGATGGACCGGCGTGCGATCGACTGGAAGCAATCGGCGCGGCACATGAAGCTCCATGCCAAGGAATTCCGCACCGAACGCAACAACCAGATCGTCTTTGCGGTCGATGCCGGGCGGCAGATGACCGATCCGATAGAGGGGCTGCCGCGGCTAGACCGCGCGGTCTCGGCGGTGCTCGAAAATGCGTGGGTCGCGCTCAAGCTCGGCGACCGCACGTCGCTGTTCGCGTTCGATTCGAGACCGCGGCTGACGAGCGGCTTCGTCGCGGGCACCAGCGCGTTCGGCGAGCTCCAGCAACTGGCGGCGCGGATCGATTATAGCGGCGAGGAGACCAACTACACGTTCGCGCTGGCGACGCTGGCAAGCCGGCTCGCGCGGCGATCGATGATCGTGCTGCTCACCGAATTCACCGACCTGACATCGGCCGAGTTCCTCGTCCAGGCGGCGGCGCGGCTGATGAAGACGCATCTCCTCCTCGTCGTCGTGCTGCGCGACGAGGATCTGGAGCGGGTTGCCGGGCGCGCGCCCGAGGATGTCGACGACGTGACGCGCGCGGTGACCGCGGCGGCGCTGCTCAAGGAGCGGCTGCTCGTGCTGACGCGGCTGCGCCATCTCGGCGCGCATGTCGTCGAGTGCGAATATGATCGCGTCGGCGACCGGCTGATCGGCGCCTATCTCGATCTCAAGCGGAGGGATCTGCTGTGAGCGCGCCCGCCGCCGAGCCGATCCTGGTCAACGCGACGCGCTTTCGCGCCGCCAACGAGGCCGACTGGGAGCGGCTCGACCGGATCGTCGGCAGAATCGAAAAGAGGTCGGTACGCGCGCTCGACGACGACGATCTGCTCGCGCTGCCGGTGCTGTATCGCAACGCGCTCTCGTCGCTTTCGGTGGCGCGCGAGACGTCGCTCGACCGCGCGCTGATCCGCTATCTCGAGCAATTGTGCACGCGCGCCTATTTCCAGATCTACGGCGTGCAGGGCTCGGCATGGCGGCAGATCCGCACCTTCTTCGCGCGCGACTGGCCGGATGCGATCCGTGGGCTATGGCGTGAGACGCTCGCCGCGCTGGCGCTCACCTTGTTCGGCGCGATCGCCGGCTATCTGCTCGTGCGAAGCGATCCGGGCTGGTTCTACAACATCATCCCGCAGGGCCTTGCGGCCGGGCGCGATCCGGCCGCGTCGGCGGAGGCGCTGCGCGCGACGCTCTATCACGGCAGCGACGACGACCCGCTCACCGTCTTCGCCACCGCGCTGTTCACGCACAACGCGCAGGTGGCGCTGTTCGCCTTCGCGCTCGGCTTCGCCTTCACGATCCCGACCGCGCTGCTGCTCGTCTATAACGGCTTGATGCTCGGCGCCTTCTTCGCCGTGTTCGCGCCCAAGGGCCTGGGCGGATCGTTCGGCGGGTGGATCGCAATCCACGGCACGACCGAGCTGTTCGCGATCATCCTGGCGGGCGCGGCGGGCTTCCGGATCGGGCTCGCGATCGCCTTTCCAGGCCGGGAAGCACGGATGGATTCGGCGGTGCGCGCGGGCCGCAGCGCAGGCATCGCGATGGCGGGCGTCGTGCTGATGCTGCTCGTCGCCGGGCTGCTCGAAGGGATCGGGCGGCAGACGATCACCCTGGATTGGCAACGCTATCTTATCGGCTTCGGGATGCTCGCCGGCTGGCTCGTCTATTTCTACGCACCGCGGGGCCGCGATGTTCGGGCGTAGGAGGGACAAGGCACGCCGCGCGCCCAGGAGCCTGCGCCGCAGCTTCGTCACGCCCGAGGGGGTCGATCTCCAGCTCGACCTCGGCGGCGCGGGCGAGCGGGCGGCCGCGTTCCTCATCGACGTGCTGCTGATGCTCGCGATCCTGACCGCGGCCACGCTGCTGCTGGCGCTGATCGCGAGCAATCTGGAGGCCGATGCCGGTTCGGCGCTCGTCATCATCTGGCTGCTGGGCTTCTTCGTGCTGCGCAACGGCTGGTTCATCCTGTTCGAACTGGGCGGGCGCGGCGCGACGCCGGGCAAGCGCCTGCTCGGGCTGCGCGTGGTGGCGCGCGACGGCGCGCGGCTGACCGGCGGCGCGGTGATCGTGCGCAACGCGATGCGCGAGATCGAGGTGTTCCTGCCGCTCTCCTTCCTCGCGGTCGAAAGCTCGGCGAGCACGGCCGACAAGACGCTCACCGTCTGCGCGCTGCTGTGGAGCGGCATCTTCCTGTTCTTCCCGCTCTTCAACCGCGATCGGCTGCGCGTCGGTGATCTGCTCGCGGGGACCTGGGTGGTCCATGCCGTGCGCGCCGCGCTCGCGCGCGACCTCGTCTCCGCAACCGTCACGCGCGAGCGGTGGACGTTCACCGACGAGGCGCTCGATCTCTACGGCATCTTCGAGCTCCAGACGCTCGAGGAGGTGCTGCGCCGCGGCGATTCGCGCGCGATCCACACCGTCGCCGCGTCGATCCGCCACAAGGCCGGCATGCCCGATCATGGCGACGATTACGATTTCCTGTTCGACTATTACGCCGCGCTCTGCGCCCGGCTCGAGCGCAATGTGCTGCTCGGCAACCGCCGCGCGGACAAGTTTCAGACGACCTGACCAGAGCACCGAACGCAAATGCGGTCCGCTGACGGCATGCGGATCTGATGCGATGCGAGCCGAGCTGCCGCAGCGATGATCGAGGCGAAGCGGGTCGCGTCTCGGCTCGCGCCGCCGACGAGAACGCCCGCGACGCCGTCGATCGCGAGAATGGCGGCCGCGTTGGCGGGATCGACCGAGCCGCCGTAGAGAATCGGGACGCGCCGGTGATCCGGGCCGAAGCGGCGCCGAACATACGTTCGGATCGCCGCGTGCATCGCCGCGATCCCGTCCATCTCCGCCGCGCACCCGGCCCCGATCGCCCAGACCGGCTCATAGGCGATCGCCAGTCCTTCGGGCGCGGCATCGGCGAGCGAGGCGGCGAGCTGACGCTCGACATGCGCCGCGGCGTGCGCGTGCGCCTCCGCGGGCTCGCCGACACAGACGATCGCGCGGAGACCGCCAGCGCGCGCGGCATGCAGCTTGGCGCGCACGTCCGCATCGCGCTCGCCGGCTTGCCGTCGCTCGCTATGGCCGATCAGCACCAGCGAGGCCCCCGCTTCCCGCAGCAATCCTGCCGAGATGGAGCCGGTATGAGCACCTTCGGGCTCGGCATGGCAATCCTGCCCGCCGATCGCGAGACCGGGCGCCTGCCGATGCGCCATGTCGATCAATGTCGCGGGCAGGCACAGGGCGACCCGCACCGCGGGATGCGCGCGCGCAGCCGCGGCGATCGCCTCGATCTCGGCGAGCGCCGTGCGCGGCCCCCACATCTTCCAGTTGCCGACCACGAACGGCCGGGCGGCCACATCTCCCCGGGCCGCCCGGCCGCGGCCGGCGTCAGCCACCGGCTGCGCCTGCCGCATCCTTGTCCGGTTCCGCTGCCGCCAGCTTCGCCTCGACGATCGCCTGGAAACGGTCGAGCGGGCAGAGCGTCGGCGCATCGGCGGGGCCGTCGCAGCCGGGAATCGCGATGGCCTGCCGAAACGGATGCTCGGCGCCGGTGAGCGGGATCTGGTTGCGGAGCTGGTCCATCGTCTGCGCGCGGAAGAAGGTGCGGACGTACCGCTTGCCCGCGTCGTCATGCACCAGCTCGAAGCCGAGCGCGCCGCCGGGCGGGATGTCGTCGGCCGGATAGCTCGCGACATGCCAGTCGATATCGAGCAACGCGCCCAGATCGGCGACATTGGTGTCGTGCCCGAAGAAAAGCGTGAAGCGCGGCGCCTCCGGCGCGGCGAGCGCATCGGCGATGCGGCGCATCAGCGGGCCGGCGGTGGTGGCGTTCACATAATCGGGGCCGTTTTCGTAGCGGAACTTGATCGGGTGGAAACGCAGCAACGTCTCGATCTGGTCGCGCGTCACGCGGCCCCAGCCGACCTTCTCCATCGGCATGCCTTCGAGATATTCGAGCAGGAAGGTCTGGCCCGCGGTGGAGCCGATCGCGAGCGGGCCCTCCACATCGGCGCGGTCGTGCTTCTGCTCGACGAGCGCCGTGGGAATATCGGGCAAAGTGCAGCCCGCCCCCTCGCCTTCCTCCGCGCAACGTGGCGCCGAGCAGCAATCGAGCACGCTCTGGAGCAGCGCGATCAGATCGGCATCGGCCTTCGCCTCGGCGGCGATCCCGCCCGGCGGCGCAAGCGCGAGCGCCTGCGTATAAGCGAGATGGCCGTCGAAATCGTCCAGCCCGGCGTCGAGCGGGTGGAAGAGCGTGTCGCCCCTTTCGACCGCAGGATGGACGACCGCGATGTTGCAGCCGGGCGCAAAGGTTTCGAGATACGCTTCGCCCGTCGCATAGGCGCGCTCCTTCCAGCTCGCTTCGGCCGTCAGGCTGCCCGCGGGCGGGCACCCGTTCGCCGGGAGCAATCCCGCCGCGACATAGCGCGCGCGGTCGGCCGCGCCGAGCAGCGACACGCCCTGCGCGCCGCGCGGCGTGAGCAGCCCCGCCGCGACCGGCCATTCGGGCCAGGGATCGGCGGCATAGCCTTCGGGGATGGCGGGGGTCTTGGTCGGGGGACGGATGCCGTGGCGCATCACGAAACTGACACGATCGATCGTGTAGTGCGGCGCCTGACTGTCCTCCGCCGATCCGGGCGTGCAGGCGGCGAGCGCCAGCGCCGCTGCCGATGCGCCGATCGCGAGGACACGCGAACGGGGGCCGAATTTGCTCATGTCTTCCTCCTCCTGCGCGCCGTCAGCGCTGTTCGAGGCCGAGCGCGGCGGCGATATCGGCCCAGCGCACGATCTTGAAATTCTGCGTGTCGCCGGGAAGCACGTTGCGCCCGTCCTGCGCGACCATCGCGCCGTGCGCGAAGCCGGGGCCGAGATCGGCGCTGCTGACGTCGAGGCCGTCGGTCTCCGAAATGCCGTCGATCCCCGCCGCGCCGTCTGCGACGACCGCGAACGAGCCGCGATAGGCGTTGCCGTTCTGCCGGTCATAGACCGCGTAGCTGTTATTGCCCTGGCTCGAGAGGACGAGATAGCCCTTGCCGCCGCCGAGATCGTAGAGCGAGATGCCTTCGAGATCGTCCTTGAGCGCGGGGTTGCGCTCGACCGAATCGACCATCGTCGGCGTCGTCGCGCCGTCCGGCTCGGCGTCGAAGCGCCAGAGGGCGACGTCCTCCTCGGCAATATAGACGACGCCAGCCGCGTCGTCGGCGACGCAGCCTTCGGTCTGCGAGCCGAGCTTCAAATCGCGGACGTGGCGCAGCGCGGCCTTGCCGTTCGGCCGCGCGACGATTTCCCATTGCCGGTTGAGCCCGCTCGGGTCGCTTGCGAAGACGAACATGCGCCCGCTTTCGGCGCTCCTGTACATGCACAGGCCATAGGGATCGGAGAGGCCCGAGGGCTGCACCCCGTCGGCGATATCGACGATCTTGCGCGCCTTCGTATCGAGCATGAAGAGGCCGATCGCCTTGCGCGTGCGGTCGGTGGCGGTGACGAGCACGACCGGCTTGCCGCCGAGCATGAAGCCGGTGCGCAGGTCGACATTGTTCATCTTGCCTACGGCCGCGAAGTCCACGACCTTTCCGTTCATGTCGTAAAGATAGAGCCCCGCCTGCTTGTCGGTGGCGACGATCAGGCTTGCGGCCGGATCGTCGGGATCGGCCCAGATGGCGGGATCGTCGGCGGCATCGCCGGGGTTCTTCACCGGCACCGTCTCGACCGCGGCGGTGACGGTGGGCAGCGGCGGCTTTGCGGCCCCATCGGCGGGAGCGGTGTCGGGCGTGACGCCGAGCGCGGCCGCGACATCGGCCATCGAGGCGAGCTGGTAGGTCGAGCCGCCCGGCGCATCCTCGTCGGCGGCGATGAGCATGCCGTTGGGGAAACGCGGCCCGAGCGGCGCGGCGGTTGCGAAGAGGCCGCCCGGCTCCTCGACGGGCGCGCCGCCCGCACCGGTGAGCGAGACCGCACCGAGCCAGCGGTCGTCCTGTGCGCGGTCATAGACGAAGAGCCGCCCCGAGCTTGCATCGGAGGCGATCAGCCAGTCGGCTTTGGCGCCGCCTTCGTAGAGCGCGACGCCGCCGACCTCTCCGGTGACGTGGCCGAGCCGTGCGGCGTCGATCAGCGTCGGGACGATCTCGGCCTCGGGATCGGCGCCGAAGCGCCAGATGCCGACCGCTTCCTCCGCAAGGTAGAGATCGCCGGTGTCGTCGTCGGCAACGCAATGCTTGACCTCGGAAGCGAGGCTGAACGCGCGCGCCTGCCGCGCATCGACCTTGCCCTGGGCGGTCGCGTAGACGAGCTGCTGATCGACGCGCCCGCCCTCGCCCACCGCGAAGGCGTAGAAATTGCCGTCCTTCGCGCTGTGCCACAGGCACACGCTCTCGACCGCGAAGCCGAGCGGCACCGCGCGCGCGCCGATATCGGTGAGCGTGCCGTTATCATAGGCGAAGAAGCGCAGCGTGTTGCCGGTCGTTTCGGCCGCCGCGACGAGCGTGATCGTGCGGTCGCCCAGGGGAAAGCCGGTGCGGATATCGACGCCGGTCGTCTCGCCCGCGGCGATCGTGCCCACGCGAGCGCCGTCGAGATCGTAGAGCTCGAGGCCCGCCAGCTCGGCGGTGCCGATGATCCGCGCCGTATTACCGCCGCGTGCGAGCACCGCCATGTTGGCGCCGCCCTGCGCGGTCGGTTCGGTCGCATCGACCGCGGCCACGCTCGGCGTCGGCGTCGATTGCGCCTGCGCACTGAGCGGAAGCGCGAGCGCCGCCAAGGCCGATCCCGCCCGCAACCAGATTGGTGTCCGCACCCGTCCCTCCTTTGCTTTTCGGTCGCCCGATGGCGGTGAACCTTATCCGCCGCGGACAAAAATGCAAGATCAATTCTATTATGCTTGCAATTTGGAAAATTCCATCCATACTCGCTCGCGATCGAACCGCGCCGCGAGTCGAATGCGATCGTGGTCGTCCGTTGGGGAGGGAAAAAATGGCTGCACCGTTGCGAATGACGATCCGAACGGCCCTGCTGAGCTCGACATTGCTCGCCGCTCAGCCCGCATGGGCACAGGCACGGAACACCGGCCAGAACGCCGGTGAGAACACCGCGATGAACGAGATCGTCGTCACGGGTAGACGAGCGGCCGACCGCGCCGCGCTTGAGGCAAAGCGCGATTCCGATCGCCAGATCAGCCAAATTCGCTCCGACGATGTCGGCCGCCTTCCCGACCAGAACGTCGCGGAAACGCTGCGCCGGCTTCCCGGCATCAGCGTCCAGAACGATCAGGGCGAGGGGCGTTACCTCACCGTTCGCGGGGTTTCGCCCGATCTGCTCAACGTCACGCTCAACGGCCAGACCGCGGCAGCGCCCGAACCCGATTCGCGCCAAGTGAAGCTCGATGATATCCCGTCGGCCCTGATCGGTGCGGTCACCGTCGTGAAGACGTTGACGCCGGATCTCGATGCCAACGCCATCGCCGGCAGCGCGAATATCGAGACGGTGACGGCGTTCGATCGCCACAAGACGTTTCTCACCGTCACCGGCGCCGCGGGTTACAACCGTCTGGGAAAAACACATCCGATCGAGGGCGATGTCTCGTTCGGCACCTTGTTCGGGCCCGACAAGCAGTTCGGAATCGTGCTCGCTGCGAACTATTCCAAGCGCACGATCGAATCGCAGAACGCGCAATCGGGCGGCCATTGGGATGTCGTCAACGGCTTCGATGTCCCGCTCGAGAACACGCTGCGTCAATATCATATCGTGCGTGAGCGCACCGGCCTCGTCGCCAATTTCGATTGGCGGCCCACCGATGCGGTCCGCACCTATGTCCGGATGCTCTATTCCAAGTTTTCCGACCGTGAGGACCGGTTCGGATACAGTGTGGAGCCGGACGACGGCACGATCGTCGACCAGACGGCGACCACGGGCCGGTTCGGCGATGCCGAGGCCGCCCGCGATCTGAAGTTCCGGCGGGAGGACACGTCATCGTTCAGCACCACGGTGGGCGGTGAGTTCGACATCGGGGAGAGCCTGCTCAACATCGAAGCCGGCTATACCCGTGCAACCAAGCGCGATCCGCATCGCACCGAATGGAGCTTCGAGACGGACGGCTTCGGCGGCACCTATGATACGACCGGCCTGTTCCCCCGCTATTCGGTCGGCGATTTCGCCTACGATGCGGCGAATTACGATTTCGACGAAGTCGATTACGAGAGTCGCCATGCCGTCGAGGACCTGTATCAGGGTCGCATCGATTATCGCACGCCGATCGGCCTTGGCGATTCGACGATCAAGTTCGGCATCAAGGCGACCCAGCGGAACAAGACAAACGACGAAAATGTCGATGTCTATGACGGATTCGACGGCGATCTGCGCCTCACCGAAGTGCAGGGCACGCCGCTGGGCAGTATCTTCAGCGGCCGCTACGTGGTCGGGCCGCGGATCGACCCTGCGACGGCCGACGGGTTTTTCGACGATAATGCCAGCCTGTTCGAAATGGACACCGACGGAACGGTCGGCGACAGCTTGGCCGCGGACTACCGGATCAAGGAACGCATCCTCGCCGCCTATGTGATGACAACGCTGAAATTCGGCGATTTCACGATGATCCCCGGCGTTCGGGTCGAGAACACCAAGAGCGAATATGCCGCAAAGGCGGTGATCGACACGCTCGCTCTCGACGACATCGCGAAGGATTACGACAGCTTCGGCGCACAAAGCTATACGGATTGGTTCCCGGGCATCAATCTGCGTTACGACGTGGGCGATCACCTCGTGCTGCGCGGCGCCATCACGCGTGCGATCGGCCGGCCGAACTACGAACAGCTCGCGCCGACGGTGATCGTCAACGTGTCGGACAACGAGGTCGAGATGGGCAATCCGAATCTCGCCCCGCTGATGTCGACCAATTACGATATCGCCGCGGAATATTATATCGGCCGCGGCGGCATCGTCAGCGCCGCTGCCTTCTACAAGAAGATCACCAATCCGGTTTATTCGACGACGATCGTCCAGTCGGGAACCTTCGCGGGCCGCGATCTGGTCGATGCGCAGGTCACGACTCCGTTGAACGCCGACAGCGCGGTCGTGAAGGGCATCGAGCTGAACGCCCAGTTCGAGCTCGAATTCCTGCCTTCGCCGCTCGACGGCTTCACCATCGGCGGCAGTATGACGTTCGTCGATTCGGAAGCGAAGGGCATCCCTGGCCGGCCCGACGAGCGGCTGCCGCTGGCGAGCCAGTCGGACCGGGTTGCGTCCGCCTATCTCTCCTATGAGAAATACGGCTTGTCGGCGCGGCTCGCCTATACCTACCGCTCGGCCTATCTGCTTGAAGCGGGCGAAAGCGCCTATAACGACATCTATGTCGCCAACTTCAACCAGTGGGACGCCAAGATCGGCTATACGATATCGAAGAGCATCAAGGTGTTCTTCGAAGGCTCCAATCTCAACGACGAGCCGAACGTGATGTACCAGGGTGTTCCGCGCCGCGTGGATGAGATCGAGCGGTACGGCTATTCGCTGCGCGGTGGTGTGCAGATCAGCCTCTGAGCCATCTTCTGCCCCGGCGCTGCGCTCCGCGCCGGGGCATCTGGTCAGTCGCGCGCGAGGTATGATGATGGGCGGGATCCTGAACTTCTTCGCGAGTGGCGCGGATGCGCCGCCGATCACCGACAAGGCGGAAATCGACCGGCTCTATCGCCGCCACCGGCTGCGTGTGATGGTGGCGATCACCTTGGGCTACGGCCTGATCTACACCTGCCGGCTCGCGCTCGGCGTGGTGAAGAAGCCGCTGATCGACCACGGCATCTTCACCCCCGTCGAGCTCGGCAGCATCGGATCGGCGCTGTTCTACACCTATGCGCTCGGCAAGCTCACCAACGGCTTTCTCGCCGACCACGCGAACGTCCGCCGCTTCCTGACGGTGACCTTCCTCGCGACGGCCTTGTGCAACATCGCGATGGGCTTCAACACGATCCTCTGGGCGGCGATCCTGATCTGGGGATTGAACGGCTGGTTCCAGAGCGCGGGCGCGCCCGCGGGCGTGGTGGCGATGACCGCCTGGTTCTCCAACCGCGAGCGCGGGCGCATCTACGGCATCTGGAGCACCGCGCATTCGATCGGCGAGGGGCTGACCTTCCTCGTCGTCGGCACGCTCGCGGCGTTGCTCGGCTGGCGCTTCGGCTTCTGGGGGCCGGGGGTGATCGGCCTCGTCACAGCCGCCGGCTGCTGGTGGCTGCTGCGCGACCGCCCGCAGACGATGGGCCTGCCCCCCGTCGCTGAATGGAAGGGCGACCAATATGGCGCAGCCGCGCAGGCCAAACCGGGGCCGCGCGGCGTGCTGTCGATGCAGCTTTCGATCCTCAAAATCCCCGCCATCTGGGTGCTCGCCGTCTCCAGCGCGCTCACCTACGTCACGCGCTACGCGATCAACTCCTGGGGCGTGCTCTACCTCCAGGAAGCGCGCGGCTTCAGCCTGCCCGAAGCGGGGTTCATGCTGATGCTGAGCACGCTCGCGGGCATGGCCGGCGCGGTCGCGTTCGGCTTCGTGTCGGACAAGGTGTTCGACGCGCGCCGTCCGCCCGCCAATTTGATCTTCGCAGGTCTCGAACTGATCGGGCTGTTCATCATCTTCTTCGGGCCGCAGCACGTGCCGGTGCTGATCGCGGGCATGCTGCTGTTCGGCATGGGGCTGACGGGGCTCGTCACCTCATTGGGCGGGCTGTTCGCCGTCGATATCGCACCAAAGAAGGCGGCGGGCGCGGCGATGGGGGTGATCGGCATCTTCAGCTATATCGGCGCCGCCATCCAGGAACAGGTATCGGGCATGCTGATCGGCGGCCACATGACGATGGTGAACGGCGATCGCGTCTATGATTTCGGGCCGGCCATCTGGTTCTGGATCGGCGCGTCGGTGCTCTCGATGCTGCTCGCCGCGACGCTCTGGCGCGCGCAGCTTCGCGATTGAATCCAACGATCAGGGAGGCAGGATGATGACCGGTTCGACGGCCCCCAAAGCCGCACGAAAGGCCCTCGCCTTTGTCCCATTGCTCGCGCTGACGCTCGGCGGCTGCGCAGCGACGCCATCGCCGGAGCCGGCGCAATCGTTCGAGCCGGTGTCGCTGCTCGTCTTCGGCGATCACGGCTATCATCTCGATTATCTGGAAGCGGAGGACCGCGTGCCCCGCACCCGCGCCGAACTGATCGCGCTCGAACGCGAGGAATGGGCCGAGGACAAGCTGCTGCCGGAGCGGTTCACCCCCTCGGCGATGGTGCGGCTTCCCGAAACGGGCGGTTATGTCGCGGCAAGCGGGATGATGCCCGTCGCGCACGCGATGACCGCATATTGCCGCACCGCCCCATGCGACGCCGCCGTGATGCTGGGCGACAACATCTATCCCGACGGCCCGACGGGGCAGAACGATGCGCAGCGCTTCGCCGACATCCTCTATGCGCCCTTCCGCGATTTCGGCAGCTTCGCGCCCGATTTCCGCATCTACGCGACGCTCGGAAACCATGATTGGAACACTTCGCGCGCGGCGGCGATGGGCGAGGTGCGCTACATGGAGACCACCCCGCCCTTCTACATGGACGGCATCGTCTATCGCGTGAAGCCGCCGGCCGGCCACGGCGATGTCGAGCTGTTCGTGCTCGACACCGAGGTGCTGCTCGCCGGCACGACGGTGTACGACGACGCGCTCGCCGACGACGCCAGCGAGATTCAGACCAACGAGATCGACGAGCCCGATCCCTGGGTGAAGCCCGAGACCGATATCGAGCGCACCATGGTCGCCTGGCTCGAACGCTCGCTGCGGGAATCGACCGCGCGGTGGAAGATCGTGATGGCACACCACCCGCTCTGGTCGTCGTCGGGAAGCAAGTTCACCGAGGCGCGCGCGCTGCGACGCCTGATCCTGCCGACCTTGTGTCGATATGCCGACATGTATCTCGCCGGGCACGAGCACACGCTGGAGCTGCACACCGATAGCTGCGCCAAGGCGGTGCCGGGCGCGGAGCTGCCGCCCCTGCCCGAGATCGTCTCGGGCGCGGCCTCCAAGCAGCGGCCGGTCAACATCCGCTTCATGGCGCACCAGGCGGAGGAGAATCCGGAGCTGGCGACGCAGTTCGCCAAGGGCATGGTGTGGGGCTACACGCACCTGACGCTCGAAGGCGACCGCGCGGTGGTGCGCGTGATGACGACACCGCTCGACGGGAGCGGCACGAATGTGATCGAGGCGACGGAGACCTACGCGCGGCGGAGCGGGGAGATTGGCGAGTAAATTCCTCCCCGGAACGGGGAGGGGGACCAAGACGCGAAGCGGCTTGGTGGAGGGGGCCCCGAACTGGGCGACTCGCTTGTGGCGGGGCCCCTCCACCACTCGCCTGCGGCGAGCGGTCCCCCTCCCCGTTCCGGAGGAATTATTCGCCGAACGCCCGCCGCACGCTCAGCATCACCGTGGGCGTCGTCTCCGTGCGGCGAAGCTCCACCTCATCCGGCCCGCCACCGCCGCGCAGCCCGTCATATTTGTCGCGCCGGTCGCGGTGGGTCAGCGCGGTGAGGTTCTCCGCTTCCAGCCGGATCGTCCAGGGCGGCGACGGGCGGTATTCGACATGCGCCGAAAGCCGCGCGCCGTAGGTTTCGGTGCGCACCTCGTCGAGCCGGTATTCATGCTCGCGCTCGCCGAGCGCCACCTCGGCGCCCCAGCTCCACTTGCCGCCGGGAAGGTCATGAAGGTAGCTGATCGAGCCTTCGACGGGCTTGTCCTCGGATATCCAGCGCTCGGCACCCGTCGTCGGATCGGTGACGCGGCTGTGGATCAGATCGACGTTCGCCTCGATCCGCGCGCCCTCGATCCCGAGGATCGGCGCCAGCGGCAGTGTCGTGTCGAGCGACAGCGTCGTCCGCGTGCCGCTCCCGATATTGCCGACCACGTCGAACAATTCCCCATCCGCACCGACGAGGATCGTGTGGTCTACCACGTCGTCGATCCGCTCGTGCGTCGCTTCGAGAACGATCGCGCCGCCGTCGCCGAAATGGTGCTCGAACGCCGCCGAGAGCCGCCAGGTGCGCGGCGGCCGAAGATCGACGGCGCCTGCGCTCACCTGATCGCGGTCGAGCGACGCCGAAGCCACGAAATCGTCGAAATCGAGCTGGCCGACGGTCCGCTCGATGCTCGCGCGGAGCTGGTCGTTGCCGCCCAAGGCGCGGCTCACCGCAAGCCGCGGCTTCCAATAGGTGAAGCTGCGTTCGAGCGCCGCGTCGCCCCGCTGGCGGATCGTCGAGCGCTCGACGCGGAGCGACGGTTCGACAACGAAGGTCCTGCTCGCCTGCCAGGTGGCGCTCAGCGAAGCCTCGCCGCGCACCTCGCGGACATGCGCATCGCTGCCGGGAAGATCGACGGCGGCGCCGTTCTCGGCAAGCGCCGTGCTGCTGTCGAGCCGGTTGACCGCGCCCTCTGCCGCGGCTTCGAGCACGAGCGGCCCGCGCTCGCGCCGCAGCACGATGCGGCCGATACTTTCGGCGGTGCGGGTGGTCTCGTCGAACCGCTCGCGCTCATCACCCGCGCGCGAGGTCTCGGCGGCGTCGAGCCAGCCGCGCCGCTGGAGCGCGATCACATCGAGCCGCAGCCCCGCGCCGACGCTCCGTCGCCATTGCGCGCCGAGTTCCCCCTGAATGTCGGCCTCGCGGGAGCGCGTCACCTCGTCATCGGGGCCGAGCACCGACACGTCCTCGCTCTTTCGCTCGCGCGACAGGCTCCCGTTGGTCGAAAGCGTGCCGCCCGCGAACGGCCCCTCCCAGCCGCCGCGGCCGGAGAGCGTCTGTTTGACCTCCCATTGCCGCCGGTCGGCGCTGTCGATGAGCCCGCCATCGGGCGCGAAGGTGGCGACCGTGCCCGTGCCGGTATCCTCGTCGAACTCGGTCTTGATCTCTACCGCGGCGTCGAAGCGATGCGTGCCCGATCGGCGCGACCATTCGACGCTGCCATCGGGCCGCAGCACATGATCGCGCGCCATGATCCCGCCGAGCTCCACCGCAAGGCTATGCGTCGCCTTTTCGACGCGAATGACGTTGGCGACCACGTTATGCCCGCCCATGTCGATTCCCGGCGCGCCGCCACGGATCACCTCGATCCGCGCGATCGAGGTAGCCGGGATCCGCTTCAGCACGTTCTCCAGCGATTCGGATTTGGATGCCGGCGGCTTGCCATCGATCAGGACATTGCCCGCGGCGGCCGCAAAGCCGCGCACATCCTCGTCCGAATCAACGAGCACGAAGCCGGGCAGCCGTTTCACCATGTCCAGCGCATCCTTGGGATGCGCGCTTTCGAAGAAAGGCGGCTCGTAGACGAGCACGTTGTCCTGCATCGGCGATGCGATCGCGGCCGCGGGCATCAACGCCGCCGCCACCCCCAGCCAGCCCGTCAGCGCGCTGCGACGCCGCGGCCGATTCGATCCTCCCCTGTCCATGGGGCTGTGCATAGGCCGACCCGGCTGACGGCTGCCCGTCGCCCGATGTCAGCAGGATATCAGCATGCCGCGATTATCGCTGCCGGCATGACACAGCATCTCCCCCGCAAAGCCGCGATCGCCGCCCTGTTGCTGGCCGCGATCGTCCCCGCGACCGTCTGGGCGCACGACCAGGACGACGAACATCGCCACCTGCGTGAGGCCGTTCTCAGCGGCAAGCTGCTGCCGCTCAACCGCATCATGGCGATCGCGCAATCGAAGGCGCCGGGCGAGATCGTCAAGATCGAGCTCGACGATGACGACGACGATTATGACGGCAAGATCATCTATGAGGTGAAGACGCTGTCCAGATCGGGCCGCGTGATGAAGGTCGAGATCGACGCGGCAACTGGCAAGGTATTGAAGGTAAAGGAGGATTGATGCGGGCGCTGGTCGTCGAGGACGAAGCCGAGGTCGCCGAAGACCTGCGAATCGCGCTCGAGGCGGCCGGTTTCCTCGTCGACCTTTCTCCCGACGGCCGCGACGCCTGGTTCCAGGGCGATGTCGAGGATTACGATATCGCCATCCTCGATCTCGGCCTGCCCCAGCTCGACGGCCTCTCCGTGCTGCGGCGCTGGCGCGCGGCAGGCCGGGTATTCCCCGTCATCATCGTCTCGGCGCGCGGCAACTGGACCGAGCGCGTCGAGGGGATCGACGCGGGCGCCGACGATTATCTCGGCAAGCCGTTCGAGATGGGCGAGCTGATCGCGCGCGTGCGCGGCGTGTTGCGCCGGGCGGCGGGGCGCGGATCGAACGTCGTCACCGCCGGGCGACTGCGCGTCGATACGCAGCGGATGATGGTGGACCTGGACGGCGTGCCCGTCCGCCTGTCGCCGCTCGAATTCCGGCTGCTCGATTATCTCGTCCATCAGGGCGACCGCGCGGTGCCCGCGCACGAGATCGCCGACCACCTCTACGGCGCGGCGGACAGCGGCGATTCGAATGCGATCGAGGCCTTGGTCGCGCGGCTCAGGCGCAAGGTGGGCGCCGAGGTGATCGAGACGCGGCGCGGCTTCGGCTATTGCATCGCCGGGGCGCCGTGAACCTGCGCTCGCTCCGGTTCCGCCTGCTTGCCGGGGGCGCGGTGGCGGTGGCGGCGGCGCTGATCGCGGCATGGTTCTTCCTGACCTTGCTGTTCGAGCACCATCTCGAGCGCCGCCTCGCCGACGAGCTCCAGCGCGACGGGGTGCGGCTCGTCGCGGGGCTGACGGTGACGCCGACGGGCGCGCTCACCGTCACCGAAGACCCCCGCGACGAGCGCTTCACGCTGCCGGCGAGCGGGCTCTACTGGCAGGCCGCGAGCGCGCACGCGATGCTGCGCTCGCGATCGCTCTGGGATCAGGCGCTGCCCACCTCTTCGCAGGCGCAGGCCGATGAATGGAGCGAGCGCATCGTCGCCGGCCCCTACGAGCCGCGCATCGTCCTGCTCGAACGTCGCATCCTGCTCGGCGGCGGCAAGGTGCCGGTGCTCGTCCAGATCGGGCAGGACGCGCAGGCGGTGACGAACGCGGCGCGCGAATTCGGGCGCGAGCTGGCGATTTTCCTCGCGATCCTCTGGCTCGCGCTGTCGCTGGCCGCCTGGGCGCAGGTGGCGCTTGGATTGCGGCCGCTGGCGCGGCTGCGCACCGCGCTCGACAAATTGCGCCGCAGCCCGAGCGAACGGCTTGCGGCGGAAGGCCCGGCGGAGGTGCAACCTTTGGTCGATGCGATCAATGCGCTCGCCGATGCGCGCGAGGCCGATCTCGACCGCGCCCGCCGCCGCGCCGCCGATCTCGCGCACGGGCTCAAGACCCCGCTTGCCGCGCTCGCCGCACAGAGCCGCCGCGCGCGCGCCGACGGGGCGATCGAGGCCGCCGACGGGCTCGATCGCGCGATCGCCGCGGTGCGCGCCGCGATCGAGAGCGAGCTTGCCCGCACGCGGATCGCCTCGGTGCGCCGCGAGGAAGGGCTGAGCTGCCCCGCACGCGCGATCGCCGAGCAGGTGGTTGCCGTGCTTGAGCGCACCGAACATGGCGAGACGCTCGCCTTCGAGGTCGATCTCCCCGATACGCTCCGGCTACCGCTCGCGCCCGAAGACCTGATCGAACTGCTCGGCGCCGCGGCCGAGAACGCCGCGCGCTACGCCCGCCGCCGCGTCCGCATCTCGGGGGAGGACGGCGGCGACCGGCTCGCGCTCAGAATCGATGACGACGGGCCGGGAATCGCCGCAGAGGACGCCGACGCCGCCCTCGAACGCGGCGCGCGGCTGGATCGGGCCGGGGGGCAGGGCCTCGGCCTCGCGATCGTGCGCGACGTTGCCGAGGCGACCGGCGGTGCGGTGTCGCTCGGCCGATCGGAGCTGGGCGGGCTGTGCGTGGAGATAAGCTGGCCTGGCGGTTGATGAACCGCTCACCCGTTCGCCCTGACCCGTCGAAGGGCGAGTGGCGAGGACGTGCTTCGACAAGCTCAGCACGAACGGCTCAGATTTGGGCCAGGCCCCTAATCCACCGGTGCGAGCGCTTCGAGCAATTCAGCCTGGATCGCCGGCGTCGCCGCCAGCACGGTGCCGCCCTCCAGATCGAGCTTGCCGCCCAATGTATTGGTAACGAGCCCGCCCGCTTCCTGAACGAGGACGACGCCTGCCGCCATGTCCCATGCGCTGACGCTCTGCTCCCAATAAGCGTCGAACCGGCCGCACGCGACATAGGCCATGTCGACCGCCCCCGCGCCCAGCCGTCGGATGCCGCCCACGCGTGGCGTCAGCCGTTCCATCTCGGCCACGAACTGCGCGTGGCGCGGCTTGCCCGCGAAGGGAATGCCGACGCCCAGCACCGCCTGGATCAGCGCCGTGCGCGGCGACACGCGGATCGGGCAATCGTTCAGGAAGGCGCCGCAGCCGCGCTCGGCACGGAAGGTCTCGCCGAGCGCGGGAACGTGCGTCACGCCCGCAATCACCTCACCGTTACGCGCGAGGGCGATGTTGACGGCGAACACCGGCAGCCCGATCAGGAAGTTGGCCGTGCCGTCGAGCGGATCGACGATCCAGACATGGCGTTTGTCGCGCCCTTCGGAAAGCCCGCCTTCCTCGCCCAGGAACCCGTAATCGGGCGCGGCGCGGCCGAGCATCGTGCGCACCGTCTCCTCGGCGCGCAGGTCGGCTTCGCTGAACGGATCGGCGAGGCCGTTCTTGTGGCGCACGTCGAGCCGATCGATCGCCTCGCGGTCGCGCATCAACCCGTCGCCCGCGACGCGCGCGGCGGCGATCATCGTGGCGAGCAGGTCGGAAGGTGCGGCGCTCGTCATGCGAAGGTCGGGATCGCGAAGGCATTCTCGCCGGTGACGGCGCCGTCGGGCCAGCGCTGGGTGACCTTCTTGTTCTTCGTCCAGAAACGGATTCCCTCGGTGCCATATTGGTCGATGTCGCCGAAGCCGGACCGCTTCCAGCCACCGAACGTGTGGTAGGAGACCGGCACCGGGATCGGCACGTTGATGCCGACCATGCCGACATTGACGCGGTGCGCGAACTCGCGGGCGGCATGGCCGTTGCGCGTGAAGATCGCGACGCCGTTGCCATATTGATGCGCGCTCGGGAGCTTCACCGCCGTCTCGAAATCGGGCGCGCGGACCATCTGGAGGACCGGGCCGAAGATTTCCTCCTTGTAGCTCGTCATCTCGGGGGTGACGTGATCGAACAGGCTGGGGCCGACGAAGAAGCCTTGCTCATGCCCTTGCAGGGTGAAGTTGCGGCCGTCGACGACCAGCTCGGCACCTTCGTCGACGCCTTTCTGGATCCAGTTCTCGATGCGCTGCTTGTGCTGGGCGGTGACGACGGGGCCGTAATGCGCTTCGGCATCGGTCG